>NZ_CAMPPS010000002.1:0-766069 GCF_946902005.1 Listeria sp. Marseille-Q6474
AAACACTTGAAACAGACTTAAGCGATAATATCTATTTAACTCTCACAGATCATATTAATTTTGCAGTATCACGGTATAATCAAGGTATTAACTTGAAAAATGCACTATTGTGGGAAATAAAACGATTTTATCACGCAGAGTATTTAGTTGGAATGAAGGCCCTTGATTTTATTGAGAAAGAAGTAGGAATTAGGCTAGACGAAGATGAAGCTGGTTTTATTGCTCTCCACATTGTAAATGCGAGACAAGACGGACAACAAATGCACATGACAGTAGCAATGACCCAAATTGTTCAAGATATTTTAAGCATTGTCACGTATCATTATGGTATGGTTTTAGATGAAACTTCACTGAACTATACACGTTTTATTACTCATTTACAGTATTTCGCACAACGTTTACTTCGAAAAGAAATTGTCGATTCTGGCGATGACTTTTTATATGAACAAGTGCAAATAAAGTATCCAGAAGCTTTTAATTGTACGAAAAAAATTGATGCATATCTGATTAATACGCATCATACGGAATTAACAAGAGACGAACGTGTCTACCTCGCAATTCATATTTACCGCGTTACTGAAAGAAACACAATAGCAAAAGAAGAAGAATAATTTTTTTGGACTTATATGTAATGGATTACAGAAAAGTGCCGCTTATCGCGGTGCTTTTTTTATTGTAATTTTTTCTCTACTAATATGACCGAAAATAACACTGCGAAAACACTAGTAGTTAATAAAATGGAGCTGCGAATCATGGCATACATTGAGATAAATGCAAGTATCAGTGAAAAAACTAGAATACACACGCCAATGATTATCCAGTAAATTCCAAGCAATCGATGAGCCTTTTTCCAGTTGGCGTCGTTTTTTAAAGAAGCATTCGTCCGGTAACTAAAGCGGCCATTTTTATTTTTGGGCGGATTAACTCTGTAAATAATACCAATAATAATTAATAAAAGCGGAAAAATTAAATCAAACATAGCAAACCTCCTTTTACGTACCACCGTAGTATAACAAATTCTTGTGAAAAATTGAACGGTTTGCCTATTTGCTTTAATGGGTATTGGTGAAAGAGATGATCAGTTATTTTAAAGGAGGAAAAAAGATGCTTTATAGTGAAAACGACAAGCGAAAACATGAAAGTTATCGAATCCCGCTCTTTGGATCTGAAGAAGAAAGTACTAGCATCCCGAAATACGTATTAAAAAAGGAACCAATGGAACCACGCATTGCTTATCAATTAGTGAAAGATCAGCTGATGGATGAAGGAAATGCGAGACAGAACTTGGCGACTTTTTGTCAGACATATATGGAAAAAGAAGCCGAAATATTGATGGCAGAAACACTGGAAAAAAATGCTATCGACAAATCTGAGTATCCACAAACAGCAGAACTAGAAAATCGCTGCGTTAATATTTTAGCGGATTTATGGAATGCGCCAAAAGAAATGTCTTATCTAGGCACTTCCACTGTTGGTTCTTCGGAAGCGTGTATGCTTGGCGGCTTGGCAATGAAATTTCGTTGGCGTAATAATGCTGAAAAACGTGGTCTAGATATTCAAGCGAAACGGCCAAATTTAATTATTTCATCAGGCTACCAAGTATGTTGGGAAAAATTTTGTGTGTACTGGGATGTTGATATGCGTGTCGTTCCAATGGATAAAGAGCATCTAAGCCTTGATGTTGAGAAGGTATTTGAGTTAGTGGATGAGTATACGATTGGTATCGTTGGGATTTTAGGTATTACTTACACAGGGAAATTCGATGATATTGCTTTATTAGATGAAAAAGTAGAAGCTTATAATGAAGCAAACGAGCATCAATTAGTGATTCATATTGACGGGGCAAGTGGCGCAATGTTTACTCCATTTGTAAATCCAGAATTACCGTGGGATTTTAGGCTTAAAAATGTGGTTTCAATCAATACTTCTGGTCATAAATATGGCTTAGTTTATCCGGGTGTTGGTTGGATTTTATGGAAAGATAAAGAATATTTACCAAAAGAGCTTATTTTTGAAGTGAGTTATTTAGGTGGTTCAATGCCAACCATGGCGATTAATTTTTCGCGTAGTGCTAGTCAAATTATTGGTCAATATTATAATTTCTTGCGTTATGGTTTTGAAGGCTACCGAGAAATTCACGAAAAAACAAAGAAAACAGCACTATATCTCTCAAAAACGGTAGAAAAAAGTGGCTACTTTGAAATTATTAATAATGGCTCTAATTTGCCGATTGTCTGTTATAAGTTGAAAGATGATATTGATGTTGAGTGGACGCTCTATGATCTCGCTGACCAGCTCCTTATGAAAGGCTGGCAAGTTCCGGCTTATCCGCTGCCGGCTGATTTAAGTGATACGATTATTCAGCGGTTTGTTTGCCGGGCGGACTTAGGTTATAATGTGGCGGAAGAATTTGCAGCTGATTTCGCGGATGCACTCCATAATTTAGAACATGCTAGAGTGCTTTATCATGATAAGGAACGAAACGATTCATACGGATTTACGCATTAAAAAAGAAGACTTGGATGCGAGTCCAAGTCTTCTTTTTATTAAAGTGGAAGCCAGTCGATAATTTCTTTTAAGCTTTTATCCCAAAAATCCCAATCATGGTCACCAGGACCTTCGCGGTATTCTAGGGGAGCGTTTTTGGCAAGTGCAAAATCACGGAAACGAAGATTGTCTTCATAAAGAAAATCTTCTGTACCACAATTTTGGAAAAGAGTTGGTAACTCCACGTTGTTCGTTAGATTTGTTTCTAATAAATGAAATAAGTCATTTTCCGTACCAGTTTGGCTAGTCATTTCTCCTGTGATGGCACGTGTACTGAAATTTTCGAAGCAATCTTCTTTAATGATATAATTAATATCCATGACACCAGACATACTTGCAGCGGCTTGGAATTTTTCTGGGAAAGTAAGTGCAACTTTGAACGCACCGTAACCACCCATTGAATGCCCAGCTATGAAAGTATCTTCTTTTTTATCCGAAAGTGGAAACCAGTTTTTCATCACGTGAGGAAGTTCAGTACTGACAAATTGGAAAAAATCGCGACCGTGAACCATATTAGAATAGAAACTATGGTCTGCTGCGGGCATGATGACAGCGAGTCCTTTTTCGGTAGCGTAACGTTCAATATTTGTATTGCGCACATAAGTAGTGTGGTTGTTAGACAAGCCGTGCAGAATATATAATGTTTTATATTTAGGAATTGAACCATGGTAAAGTGTTTCTGTTTCGGGTAAAATCACCGTTACACTTGTTTGCATGGCTAAACATTCTGATTTGAAATTTAGTTCTAAAATAGCCAATGTAAGGGCCTCCTGACCTATCTTTTTTTCTAGTATACATGATTTTTTAGTGAAATAAAATAAATATAACTTATCTTATGAGTTAACTCGGAATTAAAGTGTAAAGAAAGAACCTGCGCGAACAGGTCCTCGTTATTTTTTTATACTAGGTTTCTTTTTATCCACGATGTTCAAAATTTCTTCAAGCTTGCGATTCTTTTCTAGAATGGCTGCTTCTTTGAATTGTTCTGTTGTGACTGGGGGCATCGGTTCTTTGCAATTTTCATGCGCTAGATTAGGAAAAAGATTATCAGTCATTTTTCATCGCCTCCTTGATTTAATTATAAAGTATTAACGTGAAAATATCGACTAATTGGATATAGATGAAAATAATTCTCAATTAGGGGTCCGACTTTTTGAATATCGTGGTATAATTTAGTAAAATGAAAAGGACAGTATTGTGGAGGGGAATTATGAAGAAAATAACTATATTGACGTTAAGTATAACAGCCGCACTACTCCTTGCTTCGTGTGGAAATGATACTGCAACTGATACGAATAACGAAACAGTAAAAACAGAAAATAAATCGCAAGCAGCCTTAACGGTAACGGATATGGCTGGTCGTGATGTTTCTTTTGATAAAAAACCAGAACGAATCATCGCACTTACAAATGCAGATATGAACATTATCTATGCGCTCGGTGGGACAGTCGTTGGTCGTCAAACAACAGATGCGAGTGGTGTTCCAGATGGCGCAAAAAAAGCAACAGAAGTGGGCAATACGCATGATTTAAACTTAGAGAAAATTGCTTCTCTGGGGGCTGATGCTATTGTAGCAAGTTCAGAACAAAACTTAAAAGACGTGCCTGCAATGGAAGGCGTAGGACCGAAAGTTGTGCTAACTGGAGCGAATTCGATCGATGAAATAAAAAAACAGACAGCCGTTCTTGGCAAGCTTTTAGGTAAAGAAACAAAAGCAGAAGAACTAGAAGCAAGTATTGACAAAAAAGTAGCAGAAGTGAAGCAAAAACAGCAAGGTAAAAAAGTACGCGCTTTACTAGTACTTGGGGCTCCAGGAAGTAACTACGCGGCGTTACCATCCTCGTTAAGCGGAAATGTTTTAGAAATCGCTGGTGGAGAAAACGTGGCGAAAGATTTTAAGGGTGTGGAAAACTTTCCGCAATACGCTTCGATGAATGTTGAAAAAATTGTTGCTGCTGATCCAGAAGTGATTTTCTTAATGATTCACGGCGGAGATGAAAAAGAAACAGAAACAGCCTTTAAAAAAGAAATGAAACAAAATGAAGCTTGGAATTCAACAAGCGCCGTTAAAAATGATCATATTGTCGTACTTCCAGCAGAACTTTTCGGAACAAATCCCGGAATGAAAATTGATCAAGCATTGGATTATATGACAGATGAAATAAATAAGGTGGCTAACTAATGACAACTGTGAAGGCGCATGATCCGCGGCGAAAACGTAGACGGATAACTTTTATTGTAGTAATCGTTTTACTTATTTTAGCTTTTTTCTACGGGCTGACTACTGGGTCCGTGAAAGTTACATATAGTGACGCTTGGCAAACTTTGACTGGCGGCGGGAGTGACCTTGCGAATCAATTAATATGGAATTTGCGTTTGCCACGACTATTGATTGCATTCTTAGTAGGCGCTGCACTTGCAATAGCAGGTTGCTTGCTCCAAGGCGTAATGCGAAATCCATTAGCTGACCCAGGTGTAATCGGCGTTTCAGCGGGCGGCGGATTTGTAGCAATTTTAATGACGTTAGCATTTCCTGCTTTGGCTTCTTTTGTTCCAATTGGCGCATTTTTAGGGGCTTTTGGTACGGCAATTTTAATTTATCTATTAGCGTGGGATCGTGGCGTTTCTCCATTACGTGTCATTTTATCTGGTGTTGCTATTAATGCTTTTATTGGCGCAATGACTTCTGGAGTTATGGTGCTTTATAGTAATCGGGTTCAAAGTGTTATTTCTTGGATGACAGGAACGCTTTCTGGGAAAAGTTGGTATCACTTGGATATGATTTGGCCGTATATGTTGGTTGGTTTTGTGTTAAGTGGTTTTGCTATTCGCTCTTCCAATGTGTTGCTACTTGGGGACGATGCTGCAAAATTACTTGGTTTTTCCGTCGAACGACATCGTTTTTTCATTATCATGTTAGCGGCATTTTTAAGTGGGGTCGCAGTGAGTGTAGCTGGATTAATTGGCTTTGTTGGACTGGTTGTGCCACATATTTTCCGCTTGATTATCGGCAATGACTACAAATATTTACTGCCATTATCTGCCTTAGGTGGCGCACTATTAGTCGGTTTTGCTGATACGGCTGCTAGAAGTTGGTTTGGGTCGATTGAGCTTCCGGTTGGGATTCTGCTTGCGATGATTGGCGCACCATTCTTCTTATTCCTACTTCAAAGAGGGAGGGTTGCTTCATGAAACCAGCATTAGAACTAAAAAATATTTCTTTCTCACGTAAAAGAGATTTTGAAATGAAAGACGTGAGCGCACGCATTCCAGAAGGTAAAATCACAACACTTATCGGTCCAAATGGTTCAGGTAAATCAACTATGCTTCGTTTGATGATGCGCCTTTTGACACCTGATAGTGGAGAAGTTTTGCTTGATGAAAAAAATATTACGGATATTCCTTCTAAAGATTTAGCGAAGAAAATGACGATGTTATCTCAAGCGCCTGAAGGTTTAGTCGATGTGATGGTGCATGACTTGGTGGCTTATGGACGTTTGCCTCACAGAAGTTGGCTTTCTACTTTACAAGAAGATGATGAGGCGGTTATTCAGTGGGCAATTAAAGTGTGTAACTTAGAAAATCTGGCGTATCGACCACTTCACTCGTTATCAGGCGGTGAACGTCAACGCGCATGGCTTGCAATGGCTCTTGCGCAAAAAACACCTATTTTACTACTTGATGAACCAACGACATATCTAGATATTGCCCATCAACTTGAGCTTTTAGATTTGTTAGTTCATTTAAATAAAGAATATAATTTAACGATTGTGTTAGTGTTACATGATTTAAATCAAGCTGCAATCTACAGTGATTATGTTTTTGTTTGCGAAAATGGTCGATTAGTCAAAAATGGTACGCCTCAAGAAGTTTTTACAACGGAGCTTTTGCGAAATGTCTTTCATATTACAGCAGATATTACTGAAAAAGATGGAAAACAACACATTCATCCACTTGCTTCGACTAGATTTGAATATTAAAGAAAACAGAAAGAAGATTAGAATTTGGTGAAAAAGCTTCCTATCCAAGGTAAACTTTATTATAATAGATGAAGGCTGTTGCTCTTTTTAAGAATAGCAGCTTTTTTACATTTAAATCTAAACATAAAGGACGGAAAGCAATGGCTAGAAATAGAAAAAAGGCAGTTCGAATTGACTATGCAATTATATTCTTGATGATGTTGCTTTGTATTATTGGTTTAATGGCTATTTATGTCGCAGGACTTGTTAATGACCAGTACACAAATAATTTCTTACTGCAGCAGTCTATTTGGATTGTTATTTCTACTGGAGTAGTCGTTGTTATTGTACTTTTTTTCGATTATGATCGGCTTCAATGGGCAGCATATTACTTGTATGGTATCGGGAATTTACTTCTAGTGCTTGTATTAATTGTCGGCGATGAGCGTAAAGGTTCTAAAAGCTGGATTAGTATTGGCTCACTAGGAAGTCTGCAACCATCAGAGTTAATGAAAAGCTTCTTAATTCTCGCGCTTGCAAAAGTAATTTGGGACCATAATAAAAAATATCAATTACACTCGGTAAAATTAGATATGCAATTATTGCTTAAAATAGGCATCGTTTCTATCGTTCCCCTTGGACTAGTTGCGCTTCAGCCAGACCTAGGAACGATTTTAGTATTTATAGCTATTATCATCGGAATGGTCTTTATTAGTGGCGTTACATGGAAAATTTTAGTACCAGTATTTAGTTCAGTTGCTTTACTGGGTGGGACGTTAATTTATTTAGTTATGTACAATCAAGATTTTTTACAAAAACTAGGATTTAAACCATATCAATTTAAACGAATTACTTCTTGGCTTAGACCTGAGGAAGATCCGCTTGGGGACGGTATGCAACTGCTCCGTTCAATGCAGGCGATTGGTTCTGGTCAGTTACAAGGAAATGGTATTGGCAACCAGGCAATCGCTATTCCAGAAAACCACAATGATTTTATTTTTTCTATTATTGGTGGGAATTTCGGTTTTATTGGTGGCTGCGTACTTATTATGTTATACTTTTTACTGATTTACCAAATTATTCGAGTGGCATTAGACATTGGTATTCCTTTTTATTCGTATATTTGTACGGGTGTTTGCTCGATGATTTTATTTCACGTTTTAGAAAATATCGGGATGACAATTGGTCTTCTTCCAATTACCGGTATTCCACTACTTTTTGTCAGTTATGGGGGAAGCTCTCTTCTTGGCGCATTTATGGCACTTGGACTCGTGTTATCTGCGAGGTATAATGCCCCAGAAGTTAACTTAGGAAAAGGGAATCGCGTATGATTTTCTTTTTTAAACTGTTTGGGAGAAAGCGTTAGTATACACAAACCAACCAGTAAGGAGTAATTAAATAATGAATCAACAAAATAAACTAGCTGGACGCATTGATTACGGGATTGTTTTATCAATGATGTTACTTATGATAATCAGTTTGGTGTCCATTTATAGTGCGCAATTAACAAATAATCAATATGATGCAAACTTTGTTGTAAAACAAGCTATGTGGTTTGTGGTTTCGACATTTGCAATTATTGTCGTGATGCAACTGGACTATGATCGACTCACGAGATGGGCTTATTACTTTTACGGATTAGGTCTATTTTTACTCGTGTTTGTTTTACTTTTTGGTAAAGAAGTAAAAGGAGCGAAGAGTTGGATTGTTATTCCGTTTTTAGGTAATATTCAGCCTTCCGAGGTTGTAAAAGTTATATTAATTATCGTATTGGCAAAAGTAATCTGGGATCATAATAGAACGTATAAGGTTCATCGCTTTAGTTATGACGCTTGGTTACTGCTGAAAATCGGCTTATTTACATTAATGCCACTTATTTTAATTATGCTACAACCCGATTTAGGGACAGCACTTGTATTTATCGCCATTATGTCGGGGATGATTCTTATTTCAGGTATTACTTGGAAAATTATCGTACCGCTTTTTGGCTCGATAGCAGCAATCGGTACTACGCTTATTTGGATGGTTATTTATCATCAGAATTGGCTAACGAGTCTTGGTTTTAAACCATATCAATTTGACCGGATTACGACTTGGATAAATCCGGAAAATGACCCTCAAGGCGGGGGCTATCAAGTGCTGCGAGCGATGACGGCAATTGGTTCTGGTCAGATTTCTGGAAACGGGGCGGGATATGATGCCATCGCAATTCCTGAAAATCATAATGACTTTATCTTTACGATTGTAGCTGGAGACTATGGCTTTATTGGAGCGAGTATTCTACTGGCGATTTATTTCTTACTAATTTATCAAATTATTCGGGTGGCGCTTGATGTGGGCGTTCCATTTTATTCATATATCTGTACGGGTGTTGTAATGATGTTAATGTTCCACGTGCTAGAAAATGTTGGAATGAATATTGGTTTATTACCAATCACAGGTATTCCGCTTCCGTTTATTAGTTACGGTGGTAGTGCTCTGCTCGGGAATATGATGGCAGTCGGGCTCGTTCTCGGGATAAGGTTTAACTTTAAGAAATCGATGTTTGAAGTAAAAGAAGAAAATCACGCATCTTAAAAGAAAAATACAGAAGTCGAAGTGGCTTTTGTATTTTTTTGAACTGATATGAATGCGCTTTCAAAATCTCTGTTTTTTTCTAAGGGTTGCTATTTGTACTTTAAGAAAAAATGCACTATGATAGTAATAGAATGCAATCGGAGGGAGAGGCAAAATGATTAATTTTTATTGGTATCCAAAATGTAGCACCTGCAAGAAAGCAAAAGCATGGCTTGAAAATGAGCATGTTGATTTTAACGAAGTAGACATTAAGACTGAAACCCCAACTGCCGAAGAATTACAAAAATGGCATGAGGCTAGCGGGCTTCCAATCCGTCGTTTCTTTAATACAAGTGGTATTAAATACCGCGAACTTGGACTAAAAGATAAACTTGATACACTTTCACCGGAAGAGGCTTATAATTTGCTTGCTTCAGATGGCATGTTAATCAAACGCCCACTTACAACTAACGGTAAAGAAGTAACACTTGGTTTCAAAGAAGAAGAATTTGAAGCAACTTGGAAATAGTCAATATAGATAATTGCAAGTAAAAGGAGGAGTTTTGAAATGAGTTTACCAAAAGACTTATTGTACACAGAAGAACATGAATGGGTGAAAGCAGAAGACGGTAGTTATATTATTGGAATTACTGACTTTGCCCAAGATCAATTAGGGGATATTGTATTTGTTGAATTGCCAGAAGTTGGCGATACCGTAACAAAAGGTGATTCAATCGGTAGCATTGAATCCGTTAAAACAGTATCTGATTTTTATGCGCCAGTAACTGGTAAAGTAGTTGCTGTTAATGAAACATTAGAAGATGAGCCAGAACTAATTAATAGCAACCCGTATGACACAGGTTGGATTTTAAAACTTACTGAAGTAGAAGAAGCAGATGTAACTGCTCTTTTATCAAGTGATGATTACGAAAAAGGATTAGATTAATTTATTAGAAGCCGGCTTGGGACAACCGAAGCTGGCTTTTTTTGATAGGAGGCGTTTTTTCTGGAAACTTGGGAAAAAGAGACTTTTAGCGAGGCGCAAAACAATGGCGCGGATTTTGTCGTTTTCTTTTTTACACCAATGTGTGGCAGCTGTCAGATAGCAAGCCGCTTAGTAGACGTGGTTTTAGAAGCAGACAGTATTCACAGCAACGTCGCAAAAGTAGACTTGAATTATGTGCCAGATATTGCTCAAAGCTTGGAAATCACGTCAGTCCCCGCGTTAGTGAAATTTAAGAACGGCGAACCAAAGGATTTAACGTATAAATTACATGATGCAACAGCTATTTTTGAATTCCTGTATAGTGAGTGATACAGGGATTTTTTCTGTGTTAATTTTTGCCCGTGCGCAAAAAAGTTTCGTTTCTCATATAGAACTGCATTTAGCTAAAAACATTGCTATAGACACAATTTGGCTACTCGTGGTAAGATAATTCGAGTTGTTAAAATAGTGTTTTATAAAGAGAAATTTTTAGTGAAACATAAACATATCGGAGGCTTTTCTATGAACAATTCTAACCTTACTATTTTATCGGTGTGTAGTAATTTTGTTATCGTCGTACTTAAATTAATTGTCGGCTTTTTCACGGGATCAGTAGCTGTGATTTCAGAAGGAATTCACTCTTCAATGGATTTATTTGCATCAGTCATTACTTTCTTTTCTATTCGAATTTCGAATCAGCCAGCAGACGAGGACCATCCATATGGGCACGGGAAAGCGGAAAATATCGCGGGGACTATTGAAACTTTATTGATTTTTGTAGCGGGTATTTGGATTATTGTTGAATCTGTTAATAAACTTTTAAATCCGCATGAAATTAGATTTCCAGCGCTCGGTATTGCTGTCATGCTTTTTGGGGCGATTGTTAATATTATTGTGTCACGAATTATTAAAAGAGCGGCAATTAAAGCCAATTCAGTGGCAATGAAATCCAATGCGCTACATTTATATACAGATGTTTTCACATCGCTTGGTATTGCGCTTAGTTTATTTTTAGTATACATAACTGGCTGGTTGTGGTTAGACCCAGTTATCGCTATTTTAACGGCATTTTATATTATGTACGAAGCATTTAAGCTTTTAAAAGAATCTTTTCCACCATTAATGGATAAACGTCTTTCAGATAATGAAGAAGAGGCGATTAAAAAGATTATTTTAGCGCATAAAAATAAATTTATTGAATTTCATGATTTTCGCTCTAGACGAGCAGGAGCGGAAGAATATATTGATTTTCATTTAGTAGTATCTTCCACGATGACAATTGAAAGTGCTCATTCGCTTTGTGATGAAATTGAAGCAGAGATTATGAATTTCTACGCGAAAGCAGAAGTTTTGATTCACTTAGAACCTGAAGAAGAGCGAGTGCTAACTAGAAATTAAAAATCAGCTCTTTCTATTCGATTTGTTTCTAAAGTGTTACAATAGGTAGAAATAAGAATGGAAAGGACAATGAGTATGACAACATCTATTTTGATTGCCGATGATGATAAAGAAATTGTTGATTTAGTAAAATTATATTTACAAAATGAAGGATACACAATTTATCAAGCTTATGATGGTGCGGAAGTATGGCGTTTAGTGCAAGAAAAGCAGCCAACATTAGTGATTTTAGATATAATGATGCCAGAAATGAATGGCCTTGAAGTATGCCGATTAATGCGGAAAAATGGTATTTTAACGCCAATTTTAATGCTTAGTGCAAAGGCAGAAGATAATGATAAAATTATGGGACTATTAACTGGAGCGGATGATTATATGGTCAAACCGTTTAATCCTTTAGAGCTCTCTGTTCGCGTTAAAGCGATTTTAAGACGTATGCAACAAATGAGTCAAGCGGAGCCAGTTAGTCAAGATAAGGTCATTATTGGACCAATTGTAGTTGATCGCGGGCTTCATGTTGTAACTGTTGGAGAAAAAGAACTTCATCTAACTACTTCAGAATTTGATATTTTATTTTTACTAGCGAGTGAACCAGGTCGCGTTTTCAGTTCGGAATATATTTTTGAGAAAATTTGGCAGGAGAAAGCACTCGGAGCGAGTAAAACGGTCATGGTCCATATTAGCAACTTGCGTGATAAATTGAGAGATGCTATGGGCGGAGAAAATGTGATTAAGACAATATGGGGAGTAGGGTACAAAATTGAAATCTAGGCTGGAAGTGTTGTTTACGAAAATTAGCCATGTGATGAATGTTTGGCAGGCGACTTTTTTTGCAATAGTGTCTTGGATTTTTGCTTTGATTACTGTCCAAACTATTTATTTGTGGAGTATTTCTATTCGTGATGATTCTTTGTTTTTACGTGAAGTGACGCAATCTATGGTTCAACTTTTTGGGCCGAATAAATATACTCGGATAATGCAGTCGTTTTGGATGTTATCGCTGAAGTTTTTAATTATCTTTTTGATTGCTTGTTTATTCTTTGCATTCTTTTATCGATTGATGCGTCAGCGGATATTAAAAAAACAACTACGAACGATTAATTTTGCTTTAAATGATGAAAAGCCGGTTGATACAGAAAGTTTTGTCCCGGAAATTCAAGAACTTGAGCGAAACATTGAAAATATGCGTGAACGACAAAATAAATTAATGAAAAAGGAAGAACAGGCGCAGCAAGCTAGGAATGACTTGATTACGAATGTCTCACATGATTTGCGGACGCCTTTAACGTCGATTTTAGGATATTTAAGTTATATTCATGAGGATCGTTATCGTGATGAGATTGAGCTGCGTTATTATACGGAACTTGTTTACGGAAAAGCGCGTCATCTGCATAAACTGATTGATGATTTATTCTCTTATACTAGGCTTGATAGTGTTGATTACCAATTGAAAAAAGACGAACTAGACATCATTGAATTACTCAGACAATTAGTAGCAGAATATGACGGACGAGCTGCAGAACGAAATATGCAGATAATCGAACATTTTGATGCTAATAAACTCATTATTGGTGGCGATGGTAACCAAATTATGCGTTTGTTTGAGAATTTATTTTCCAATGCGCTTAGATACGGAGAAGGAAATAAACAAATTGATGTAAGCGCGAAAAAAGAAGATCATATGGCTGTTGTGCGGGTCACTAATTACGGTGAAGAGATTCCAACCGTTGATTTGCCTTATTTATTTGAACGTTTTTATAAAGTAGATAAAAACCGGACAACAACGGGGACTGGTTTAGGCCTTGCAATTGCTAAGTCTATCGTTGAAAAACACGGCGGAATTGTTACCGCAGAAAGCAAACATCGCAAAACAAGTTTTATCGTCAAATTGCCTCTCATTTAATCTTTAAAAATTCTTAAATGTTTCTTTCCTTGTGATTTATGTTCTTTCAGTAGAATATAAATCACGGAGGAGAGAAAAATGAAAAAACATATTGTTTTAATTGTTGTTGCTTGTATCACAGTCATTGCGGTATTTATGTACATAATTCAAGTCAATAGTAGCGAACTTAAATATCAAAATAGAGCTCAGATTAAAATAGCCTCTCAGTTAGCTAGCCAGGAACATTCGGGAGAAAATAGTATTATTAGTGAAGTAAATTACAAATAGATGCGTATAAATAAAAAAGTTATTGACAAAGTGTGACGGAAAAGGTAATATGAAAAAACAAGAAACGTCACTATAGTCACAAATGAAGTGATATAATAATATGTAGAAATCTTATCCAGAGTGGTGGAGGGAAATGCCCTGTGAAACCCAGCAACCTAAACAATAATTCATTATGTGTTTAAGGTGCTAAGTCATGCAGAACAACGATTTGTTCTGAAAGATGAGAAGGAAGTTAGCCCATTTGAAAAAATGCTGCCTTTCTGCTCATTAGCAGGAAGGCTTTTTTGTATATCAGAATGTAGAAAAGGTGATAGAGATGATTACGTTACAGAACGTCGTAAAAGAATATACGTCTAGAAATAACAAAGTTCTCGCAGTCGACCATGTCGATTTAGAAATTGAACAAGGTGAGATTTTCGGAGTAGTTGGTTATTCAGGCGCTGGTAAAAGTACACTAATCCGAATGTTCAATGGATTAGAACTACCAACAGAAGGGTCTGTTGAAGTAGATAACCTACTAATTAGCCAAATTCGTGGTAGTAAATTAAGAAAAGCGCGCCAACAAATCGGAATGATATTTCAACATTTTAATTTATTATGGTCTAGAACTGTTGCAGAAAATATCGCGTTTCCATTAGAAATTGCTGGTGTTCGCGGTGAGAAAAGACGTTTTCGGGTCAATGAACTAATCCGACTCGTTGGCTTAGAAGGAAAAGAAAACGCCTATCCAGCTGAACTAAGTGGTGGGCAAAAACAGCGCGTAGGTATTGCAAGAGCTCTCGCGAATAATCCTAAAGTATTGCTTTGTGATGAAGCTACATCCGCACTAGATCCACAAACAACTGATGAAGTTTTAGAATTACTGCTAGACATAAATAAACGCCTCAACCTAACTATCATCGTTATCACCCACGAAATGCATGTTATCCGGAAAATCTGTAATCGCGTGGCAGTCATGGAAAACGGGAAAGTTGCTGAACTCGGTGACGTACTAGATGTTTTCCGCCATCCTAAAGAAAAAGTAACGCAGCGCTTCGTCCGCCAAGTAACTGATTCAGACGAAACGGAAGAACTAATCCATCTATTACTCGATAATTACGCAGAAGGTAAAATCGTTAAACTACTCTTCATGAGTGAAAATGCAACTCAGCCAGTTATCTCTCAAGTAGCAAAAGAAAATGATGTTATGCTAAATGTCCTTCATGGGAACTTAACTCAAACGCAAAACGGTGCATACGGAACATTGTATGTCCAAGTTCTAGGCACTGAAGAAGCGATAGATGCCAGTCTAACACAGCTACGTCAACTTAAAGTAGAAACGGAAGTGTTAGAACGATGACGAAATTACAAGAGTTATTTCCAAATGTTGATTTTCAAATGATGTGGGTTGCCACACAAGAAACGCTATATATGACACTTACTTCATTATTTGCAGTTTTTTTACTAGGAATCGTGCTAGGATTATTACTATTTTTAACCAATAATAAAAAACATGCCGGAGCGCGCATTTTATACTGGATCACAGCAATCCTTGTTAATGTGTTCCGTTCCATTCCTTTTATTATTTTAATCGTGTTACTTTTACCGATGACAAAATCGTTAGTCGGGACTGTAATTGGACCGAAAGCAGCACTTCCAGCTTTAATTATCTCAGCAGCTCCGTTCTATGGTCGAATGGTAGAAATTGCCTTTCGTGAAGTAGACAAAGGCGTTATTGAAGCCGCTAAATCCATGGGTGCGAACATGTTTACTATTATTGGTAAAGTGCTCATCCCAGAAGCCTTACCAGCGATTATTTCTGGTATTACAGTGACAGCAATTTCACTTGTTGGATTCACAGCGATGGCCGGCGTCATTGGTGCAGGTGGGCTTGGGAATACTGCCTATCTTGAAGGATTCCAACGTGGACAACCTGATGTAACAGTACTTGCGACAATTATTATTTTAATTATCGTCTTTATTTTCCAATTTATCGGCGACTTCCTAACAAAACGAACCGATAAACGCTAACCAATGTATATGAAGAAATTTATATAAAAAAACGCGGAATCCCCGCAAAAAAGGAGAGAATTTCATGAAAAAGGTTCTTGGTTTAATTTTCACATTAAGTTTAGTTTTAGTACTTACAGCTTGCGGTGGCTCCTCAGATAAAGCTTCATCTAGTAAAGACGATAATAAATTGGTAGTGGGTGCGTCAAATACACCCCATGCTCAAATCTTAGAACAAGCAAAACCAATCCTGAAAGATAAAGGGATTGACTTGAAAATTGTTAAATATACAGACTACGTTATGCCTAATAAAGCCCTAGAAGAAGGCGATTTAGATGCTAACTACTTCCAACATAAACCATATCTTGAATTAGAAGAAAAAGAAAAAGGTTACAAATTTGCTGATGTCGGTGCTATTCACATCGAACCAATGGGCATTTATTCTAAAAAAGTAAAAGATATTAAAGATTTAAAAGACGGCGCGCAAGTTTTACTTTCTAACTCAAAATCTGACTGGCCGCGTGTTATTGGGATTTTTGTAGATAATGGACTTTTAACGCTTAAAGATGGCGTGAAACCGCAAGATGCAACATTTGACGACATTAAAGACAATCCGAAAAACTTGAAATTCAAATATGATTTTGACCCAGCTTACTTGATGACTGCATATAATAATGAAGAAGGCGATGTTGTCGCTATTAACTCAAACTTTGTTGTAGACCAAGGCTTAAACCCTTCGAAAGATGCTATTGCAATCGAAAGCAAAGATTCTCCTTACGCTAATATTGTTGTAACTACTGACAAGAAAAAAGACGACAAAAACATTAAAGAACTAGTTAAAGTGTTACATTCAAAAGAAATTCAAGATTACATTACGAAAGAATGGGACGGAGCAGTTGTTCCAGTTGATAAGTAAACAAAAAAATCCTTTTACCGATTTGGTAAAAGGATTTTTTTTAATTAGCACTACTTAAATATAGTTTCAGTCCATCAGAAATGGCTTTATCAAGTTCTTTTTTAGAAACAATGTCTTTACCTTCTGGCATTGGAGGAACTTTTTCGTAATCAAGCATATCGACGGTTGTTGTTAAGTTGATTAAATCTTTTGTTTTGCTATCTTCAAAGTTTGTAGTAATAACGGCTTTACTGAAACCTTTCTTACTATCTGGTGTTAACGTTAATTTGAAATCGAGTGTTTGATTTTTATTGGAAGTAAGGTTTTTTAGCGAAGAACGAACGCTTTTTTCACCGGAATTCCATTTTTTTTGAGCTTCTTTTTGCGAGCTACCATCAATTTCTGAAAGAAGTGTGATGATGTTTCCGTCATTATCAAGTGCTGTAAAGACGTCATTGACTAAATCTTTTATTTCGTTTTTGGATAGGTTTAAAACAATATCTCCATTATCTTTGGAAGTGAAATGTTTGTCATCTAAGTTATTTAAATAGCTGTAAATTGCGATACCACTGGCTTCTTCAATTTTTTTCAATTCTTCCGCTTGACGATCAACGGTTTCTGAATCAATTGTTTGATTGGAGAAGTTTTGGAATGTCTCGAATACATTGAGATATTTAGATTCTAAGTCCTTATTTTGCGCGAGTACTTTGTTGAAAATCTGAGCTGCTGAATCGGATAGTAGGCTTGAAAAACTGTCTGCTGCGTCATAAATATCAGCTACAGGGATATAAGCTTTCCCGTCCTCACTGTTTTGGAGCGCGTGTAAGGTTAAATCAAGTGGTTCTTTGCCTTTCCAGTGAAGCGAATAGGCGCTATAGGAAGAGGAAGAATCACTATCTACAGAAATTTTATATTGAATGTTAGATTTTTTAAGTTGATTTAAGTCAATATCAGAGCCAAGTTTTTTAATGTAGTTATCAGATAGGTTGTTTACTTGGAATGTGACGTTCGTTGTAAATTGTTTATTTTCAGCTGTTTTCTTTAAAGTAGATGTGAAGTCGGACTTAGGGGAGCTGCACCCGGATAATGTGGCTAAAAGCAATACAAAGATGGTCAGAGCCATTATTGCTTTCTTCATATTTTAAATTCTCCTTCAATAAATAATCGTTTATTACAAATAAGTTATTATGTTGCAAATTTGTTACGTTACAACAATACCATATCTAAATAAGATATACAATCCTTTTTTATAGTAAAAAAGGACCTTTCTTCTATTGATATAGAGCGCTCTTTCTTTTATGTCATGGATTCTCAAATAAAATGGAAATAGTGATAATGCACGAAAACTGGTAAAAAACGGCTATTAATAGTAGAATGAAGGGGAGAATGCGAAGAGTGCTGGTTTTTATAGTTGTAATCAGATTAGAATTATACTAAACTAGGATTATGCAAATTTTACACTAGGGAGGACTTTTTTATGGCAACTTTAAAGATTCAAGATTTACATGTTGAAATAGAAGGAAAAGAAATTTTGAAGGGCGTTAACCTTGAAATTTCAACTGGCGAAATCCATGCTATCATGGGACCAAACGGAACAGGTAAATCTACGTTGTCCTCAGCAATTATGGGGCACCCGAAATATGAAGTAACACAAGGATCAATCACGCTTGACGGAGAAGATGTACTTGAGATGGAAGTAGATGAACGCGCTCGTGCTGGCCTTTTCTTAGCGATGCAATATCCAAGTGAAATTAGTGGTGTTACAAACGCTGAATTCATTCGTGCAGCCATCAATAGCCGACGCGAAGAAGGCGACGAAATTCCAGTAATGCAATTCATCCGTAAATTAGATGCCAAAATGGACATTTTAGATATGGACGAAGAAATGGCAGAACGTTATTTAAATGAAGGATTTTCAGGCGGAGAGAAAAAACGTAATGAAATCTTACAATTATTAATGATCGAGCCAAAATTAGCGATTTTAGATGAAATTGACTCTGGTCTTGATATTGATGCACTTAAAGTTGTCTCTAAAGGTGTAAATGAAATGCGCGGCGAAGGTTTCGGCTGCTTAATCATTACCCATTACCAACGTTTACTTAACTACATTACACCAGATTTTGTGCACGTAATGATGCAAGGTAAAGTAGTTAAAGAAGGTGGACCTGAGCTTGCTAAACGTTTAGAAGCTGAAGGTTATGACTGGATTAAACAAGAACTTGGTATTGAACTTGAGGAAGAAGAAGCAGTAGACCAACAATAAGGAAGTGAGGTTAAAATCATGGCAGAAAATATGACAATTAAAGATGATTTTATCCACGCTTTTTCAAGTAATGCGAATGAACCGGATTGGTTTTTAGAAATCCGTCGCAATGCTTTTAAAGCTTACGGGGAACTGGACTTGCCTTTTGTGGATAAAACAAAAATTACTCGCTGGAATTTCACGAAGTTTGAGACGTTTATACCTTTTAAAGAAGGCGTAACAAATGAAACTTTGCCTGAAAAAGTAGCGAATTTAGTTGATTTAGATAATAAAGAAGCCAATTTTTACGTTCAAATGGATGAAAGACCTGCGAGACTTCAGTTGCAACAAGAATTAGTTGATCAAGGTGTTATTTTTACAGATATTATTTCCGCTGTGAAAAACCATCCTGAACTTGTGAAAAAATACTTCATGACAGATGCAGTTCAAGTGAACGAACATAAACTTACTGCTTTTCATGCGGCACTAGTGAACGGTGGGATTTTCCTTTACGTTCCTAAAAATGTTGAAGTGAAAGCGCCAATTCAAGCTGTTTTTGTACAAGAAAAAGCAGAATCTCCACTTGTTAACCATGTGTTGCTTGTGGCGGATGATAATAGCGCAGTCACTTATGTGGAAAACTATGTAACAGTAGACAACGCACCTAAAGGGATTGTTAGTATTGTTGAAGAAGTAATCGCTGAGAAAAATGCGCGTATTACTTTTGGCGGTGTAGATAATCTTGCAAGTGGCGTTACGACATATGTGAACCGTCGTGGACACATTGGAACAGATAGCCAAATTGAATGGGCACTTGGCCTAATGAATGATGGCGACACAATTAATGAGAACGTAACAAACCTGATGGGTGATGGCTCTTCTGCTGATGTTAAAACAGTGACAGTTGGTCGCGGTAAGCAAACGCAAAACGTAACAACTCGCGTGACACATTACGGAAAAGCTTCTAACGGTACGATTTTATCTCATGGTGTTATGAAAGAAAGAGCAACAACTATTTTTAACGGAATTGGTCACATTAAACATGGTGCTTCTAAGTCTGATGCACAACAAGAGTCACGTGTATTAATGCTTAGCCCAGAAGCACGCGGCGATGCGAATCCAATTTTATTAATTGATGAAAATGACGTAGTTGCAGGACATGCGGCTTCTGTTGGACGCGTTGATCCACTACAATTATTCTATTTGATGAGCCGTGGGATTTCTCAAAAAGAAGCAGAAAGATTAGTTATTCATGGCTTCTTGGATCCTGTTGTTCGTCAGTTACCAATCGAAAGTGTAAAAACGATGCTTCGTGAAGTAATCGAAGGGAAAGTGCGCTAAATGATTGATATCCAAAAAATTCGGGCGGATTTTCCAATTTTAGATCAAGAAATAAATGAAAAACCGCTAGCTTATTTAGATAATGCTGCCACTTCACAAAAGCCAAAACAAGTTATTGCTGCTTTAACTCATTACTATGAATTTGATAATGCGAACGTTCACCGCGGTGTGCACACACTTGCGGCAAGAGCGACGGATGCATATGAATCAGCTCGTTCTAAAGTAGCCAAGTTCATTCATGCTCGCGAAGTTGCAGAAATTATTTTCACAAGAGGTACTACTTCAGCGATTAATTTAGTTGTAGATAGTTACGCGGAAGCAAATATTGAAGCGGGCGATGAGATAGTTATTTCTTATTTAGAACATCACTCCAATTTGATTCCATGGCAACAGCTAGCTAAACGTAAGGGTGCGGTTTTGAAATATATTGAGTTAGAAGAAGATGGAACGATTTCAGTGGAACAAGCCAAAAAAACGATTGGTGAAAAAACGAAAATCGTTGCATTAGCTCATGTTTCTAATGTACTCGGAACTATCACGCCAATTAAAGAAATCGCAGCAATTGCTCATAAATTTGGAGCAGTCATTCTCGTTGATGGTGCGCAAGCTGTGCCTCATATGGAAGTCGATGTAGTAGATTTAGATGCTGACTTTTATGCTTTTTCTGGACATAAAATGATGGCTCCTACTGGCATTGGCGCTTTGTATGGAAAACGTGAATTACTCGATGCGATGGAACCTACCGAATTTGGCGGAGAAATGATTGATTTTGTTGAATTATACGATTCGACTTGGAAAGAACTGCCATGGAAATTTGAAGCTGGAACACCAATTATCGGCGGAGCAATTGCGCTAGGTGCGGCGATTGATTATTTGGCAGAAGTCGGACTTGCAAATATTCACGCACATGAACAAGAATTAGCCAGCTACGCGATAGAAGAAATGAGCAAAATCGAAGGCATTACCATTTATGGACCAAAAGATGCGAGTAAACGTTGTGGCTTAGTGACTTTCAATTTAGAAGGCGCACACCCACATGATATTGCGACTATTTTGGACGAAGATGGAATTGCAATTCGAGCTGGTCATCACTGTGCACAACCGTTGATGAAATGGCTAGATGTCTCTTCTACAGCTCGCGCAAGCTTTTATATTTATAATACAAAAGAAGAAATTGATGCGCTTATAGATGGCCTCAAGTTAACAAAGGAGTATTTTGGATTATGACAAGCCGGAAATTAGATCAGCTTTATAGACAAGTCATTATGGATCACTATAAAAATCCGCGCAATAATGGAGAGCTCCCAGATAGCGATGTAACAATCGACCTTAACAACCCAACATGCGGTGATCAAATTCATCTTCATTTAAAAATGGACGGTGATAAAATCGTTGCGGCAAAATTCACTGGTAGCGGCTGTTCAATTTCGATGGCCTCTGCTTCGATGATGACGCAAAGCATTATTGGGAAAACCGAGAAAGAAGCATTAAAAATGTCCCGTGAATTTTCAGAAATGGTGCAAGGTCACGACCATGAAACAATTGATGAATACGGCGACGTTGAGGCACTTGCCGGGGTTGCGAAATTCCCAGCAAGAATCAAATGCGCAACCCTTTCTTGGAAAGCAATGGAGAGAGCGATTTTTGAAAAAGAAGGAACAAAATAAGTAGCGAAAAGGAGGATACGACATGACTGAAATTCCAGAAATTGGCGAATACCAATATGGATTCCATGACAAAGATACCTCTGTGTTCCGTACAGAACGCGGATTAACAGAAAAAGTAGTAAGAGAAATTTCGAATATTAAAGAAGAACCAGAATGGATGCTTGAATTCCGTTTGAAGTCTTTGGAGCAATTTTATAAAATGCCAATGCCGACTTGGGGTGGCGACCTGTCAGAACTTAAGTTTGAAGACATCACTTACTACGTGAAACCGTCTGAACAAACAGTGCGCTCTTGGGATGAAGTTCCTGAAGAAATTAAACGTACTTTTGATAAATTAGGTATTCCTGAAGCCGAACAAAAATATTTGGCTGGTGCATCTGCGCAGTATGAATCCGAAGTAGTTTATCACAATATGAAGCAAGACCTAGAAGATTTAGGTATTGTCTTCAAAGATACAGATTCCGCGTTAAAAGAAAACGAAGATATTTTCAAAGAATACTTCGCAAAAGTAATTCCACCAAGCGATAACAAATTCGCAGCATTAAACTCGGCTGTTTGGTCAGGTGGCTCATTCATCTACGTACCACCAGGTATCAAAGTAGATACGCCGCTTCAAGCCTATTTCCGCATTAACTCGGAAAACATGGGGCAATTTGAACGGACACTAATTATCGTCGACGAAAATGCCAGCGTAAACTACGTAGAAGGCTGTACTGCTCCCGTTTATACAACGAATTCCCTTCACTCAGCTGTCGTGGAAATCATTGTAAAACCAGGCGCTTACTGCCGTTACACAACCATCCAAAACTGGGCAAATAACGTTTATAACCTAGTAACAAAACGTACTTTCTGTGAAGAAAATGCGACAATGGAATGGATTGATGGTAACATTGGTTCGAAATTAACAATGAAATACCCAGCTGTACATTTACGTGGCGAAGGAGCGCGCGGAACGACCCTTTCTATCGCGATTGCCGGTAAAGGGCAACGTCAAGACGCAGGAGCAAAAATGATGCACTATGCGCCTAATACGTCCTCTACGATTGTATCGAAGTCGATTTCGAAACAAGGCGGAAACGTAACGTACCGTGGAATTGTTCATTTTGGTCGTAATGCAGACGGAGCACGTTCCAATATCGAATGTGATACGCTCATTATGGATAACCTGTCCACATCGGACACAATCCCGTACAACGAAATCCTAAACAGCAACATCTCATTAGAACACGAAGCCAAAGTTTCCAAAGTATCCGAGGAACAACTTTTCTACCTAATGAGCCGTGGTTTAAGCGAAGAAGAAGCGACAGAAATGATCGTTATGGGCTTCATTGAACCATTTACGAAAGAATTACCAATGGAATATGCCGTTGAGATGAACCGTTTGATTAAGTTTGAAATGGAAGGCTCGATTGGTTAATATAACAAAAAAATCCCCTTCAACTGCAGCTTTGTGGTTGAAGGGGGTTTTTATTTACATTTAATTTTAGCTGTTTTTCTTTCTACTTAAAAAGCCAGCAATAAAATAAGATAGTATAAAAATAGATAATCCGCCTATTAAAGATATATCTGATCCGTCAAAAGGTTTCCTACCAGTAAAGGCTGAACCGATTAATATCGTTCCGAAAAAAACTGAAGTCATTATAATAAGTCTTTTCATCTGTTTTCTCCTTTTTTTTAATTAAAGTATAAGACATAAAATATCCAAGGTAAAGCAACAACCAAATTAAAAGATTCTCCCTCCTTTTTGCGTTATAATAAACATAAATCAAAAACGATAGAGAGGGTGGCGGTTGATGATTACAATCGGATTAACTGGATGGAGTGATCATGATTCTTTATTACAATCAAAAAAATTAACGTTGGCTGATTATGCGGCACATTTTCCTGTGGTAGAAGTAGATACGAGTTTTTATGCGATTCCTTCTCCGCGAACAACGGCAAACTGGGCGGCGCAAACTCCGGATGATTTTCGTTTTGTGATAAAGGCTTTTTCGGCGATGACAAAACATAAGGAATGGTCGCAGTATTTTGATAGTGAAAATGCGATGTATACGGCTTATATGGATATGATTGCGCCGATAAGTGAAACGGGAAAACTACAGGCAATTTTATATCAATTTCCACCGTATTTTAATTGTACGAAAGAAAATGTGACTTATTTAAGATATATCGCTTCGAAAATGGGTGATTTGCCTGTAGCAATTGAATTTCGTAATAACTCATGGTATAGCGAACAAAATACAGAAAAGACGTTAGATTTACTACGCGAATTAGGTTTTATTCATACGGTTGTTGATGAACCACAAGTTGGATCTGGAAGTGTACCAATTGTGCTTCGTGAGACAAATAGTGAGATGACGCTAGTAAGACTGCATGGTCGGAATCAGTATGGTTGGATGAAAGCGAGTAGTCCGGAATGGCGTGAGGTTCGCACGCTTTATCGTTATAATGAGGAAGAAATTAACGAATGGACCAAATATGTGGAGCATTTACAAAAATTGTCCAAAGAGGTAGTCGTGATTTTTAATAATAACAGCGGCGGGGATGCGGCTGATAATGCGAAACATTTACAAAAGGCGCTCCAAGTCGAGTTTCAAGGTTTAGCTCCGATGCAAATGGATTTGTTTTCAGAATAAAAAAGATGGCGCGTAAGCAGCGCCATCTTTTTTATGCCTTAATTCCAATTAAAAAGCTAATAACTAAAATAATTAACACAATCCCAGTTACGCCAACGTATAAGTAATCTTTTTCCTTCAAAAAAGTAAACAATGATACAACGACACGAAGGACTGGCGTTAAAATCAAGCAAAACAGACCGAACATCATAATCGCGTATGGTTTAAGCGATCCTAGCCCGCTAAAAATCGCTGTAAGTGAGGTCGGATAAGTTTCCCCAGGATAGCCACTTTCGCCGGTAATAAATAGCATAACGAGGCCAAAAACGATAATGATCGCACTAAGGACAACACCGATTCGTAGCAGTGCGCTAACAATTAGCTCCACGCGGTACATTTCTTCTTTTTTCTCTGCCATCTAAATCCACCCCAATCCTTCTAAAATCATTTGGAAGGCAACATATAAAATGACGGGAATAAAAATAATCCGAATAACTTTGCTTTTTAAACGTTGCATGATGCGCGTTCCAAGTGTTGCGCCGACAAGTACCCCAATCGCAACAGGAGCTGCAATAGCGGGCTGGATGTCACCTTGGAAAAGATACACAGTTGCACTGGCAGCCGCGGTTACACCCATCATTAAATTACTCGTTGCGCTACTTACTTTTAGCGGCATTTTCATAAAGACATCAAGTGCCATTACTTTAAATGCGCCACTACCGATTCCAAGTAAGCCACTAGCGATACCTGCGCCGTACATTACACCAAAACCAGCAGGAACATTTGCTACTTGGTAGTCAACTGTTTGCCGTAAAGATTTATCGTAATAAGAATCATGTAAGTTTAATTTTGTTGCTAGTGGGTCTGGTTTCACATTGGTAGGAAATTCTGAACCGACCTTTTTAATCATGTTGAAAGCAGAATATAGAAGTAAAAGTCCGAAGATGATGTAGAGGGCTGTAGCCGAGAGCAGTCCGCTGACGAAAGCCCCGGTTATTGCACCGATTGTTGTGGCAATCTCGAGAAACATACCGACACGAAGATTGGTGATGCCGTCTTTGATATAAGCGATGGCGGAACCACTACTTGTTGCGATAACGGAAATAATACTCGCTCCAATCGCATACTGAATATCAATCCCGAAAATAAGAGTCAAGGCAGGCGTTACAATAATTCCACCACCAAGCCCAAGCAAAGAGCCAACAACCCCTGCAAAAACAGAGATTAGAAGAATTTCGACTGTTTGCGTAATATCCAAAAAAATCACTTCCCTTTAAAACAATATATCCTATCATAACATAAAATGAAGGTTGAACGATTCAAACGGTCCTACTGCGTGTAAAAAAAGCTATTTTGAGCTACAATAGTTATATGTGAGGAGTGAGGTGGATTGATGAAACATTTAACTTTATGGCATACAAATGATGTTCATAGTCACTTGGAGCATTGGCCTCGTATTTTTAATTTCTTAAAAGAGAAAAGAACAGCTGCAGATAAAGAAAATAAGGCGGCGCTCTTTTTTGATATTGGCGATTTTTTAGACCGGGTTCATCCGCTTACTGAAGGGACAAATGGACTTGCGAATACGGACTTACTTAATCAGCTTCCATATGACGCAGTAACTTTTGGCAATAATGAAGGAACGACTTTGGCACATGAAGACTTGGATAATTTATACGAGCACGCGGCTTTCCCGGTAGTTTGCTGTAATTTTTATGCGGATAAAGAGTGCACCGAGCAGCCGGACTGGGTGAAATCGATTGTGTATAAAGAAATAGAACAAGTGAAAATTGCTATTATCGGTGCGACGGCGCCATTTAGAGAGTACTACGAAGAGATGGGCTGGGGAGTAGAAGAGCCAATTAGTGCGATTAAGAAGCAAATTGCTGGCTTGGACGCGGACGCAGATGTAGTTATTTTACTGAGTCACCTCGGTTTGCCGACAGACGAAAGAATTGCTTTAGAATTACCAGAAATTGATATTATATTAGGTGGGCATACCCATCATTTACTTGAAAATGGAAAAATAGAAGGAAATGCATTACTGGCTGCTGCCGGAAGATGGGGAGAGCATGTAGGGAAAGTTACTATTGAGCTAGATGAAAATAATCAGATCATCTCTAAAAAAGCAGTAACTTTTGCAACCGAAAAACTTCCGATTCCTCCAAATGAAACGGCAGAAATTCAAGCTTTCTTTGAGAAAGGACGAGATGAATTATCTGAAAAAGTAGTTGCGATTCCCGGGAAGTTAGCGCATAATTGGTTTGATGACTCGGAAATTGCACACATTTTGAATGAGGCTGTTTGTGAATGGACTGGTTCGGAAACGTTTGTGATGAACGCGGGCATTTTTATGACTGATTTTGAAGCTGGGATTGTGACGGATTTTGATATTCACCAAATGTTACCGCATCCGTTAAATGCGATTGCTTTAACGATGTCTGGTGAGGAACTTGAAATACTTATTGACGGAATCTACCGAAAGAAAGCAGAACTGCAAGATATTCCGCTTCGAGGTTTTGGTTTCCGAGGCGAGTATTTTGGTACTGTTTTGATGGACAGAGCTGGTTTTGACTCGGAAAATCAAGTGGCACTTTTTGATAATAAACCGATTGATAAAACGCGGGAATACCGGATTGCGACACACGATACGTTTGTATTCGCGCCATTTTTCCCGATAGTGAAGCAAATTAAACGAAAAGAAGTATATACACCAGAATTACTCCGAGATATTTTAAAATGGAAACTCAAAAAAATGTACGGACAGGAGGAAGACACGTGACGATTACGATTCAAGATTTAAATTACGAAATTATCACCAATTATCGCGACGCTTTTGACGAGGAAAAATTGAACGAACGATTTAGCGATATTCTTGGGCGATATGATTATATAGTAGGTGACTGGGGTTACGATCAACTTAGACTGAAAGGTTTCTTTGAAGACGACAACCGTAAAGCCGCATACGACAACAAGATTAGCACGTTAAAAGAATATATTTACGAATACTGCAACTTTGGCTGTGCTTATTTTGTTATTAAAAAAGTAAAATAGTAAACGAGGTAATTTGGAATTGAAGAATTATAAAGCGTATTTAATTGATTTAGACGGCACAATGTATCGCGGAGCAGAAGTTATTCCCGAAGCAATCATTTTTATCGAAAATTTAAAACGTGCGGGAATTCCGTATTTATTTGTAACTAATAATTCTACAAAGACACCAGATCAAGTAGCCGAACATTTAACTGGCATGGGCATTCAAGCGGAATCGGGTGACGTCTTTACAACTTCACAAGCAACTGTGCAATTTATGCTTGAACAAAAACGTGAGAAATCGGTTTATGTTATCGGTGAACGTGGAATAAAACAAGAACTAACTGATAATGGATTTGAAATAACTTCTAGTAACCCAGCTTTTGTTGTTGTTGGACTTGACCGAGAAGTAGATTACGAAAAATTTGCTAAGGCAGCTCTTGCGGTTCGAGGTGGCGCAATGTTTATCTCCACAAATGGCGATGCGGCAATCCCAACTGAACGCGGTTTGCTTCCGGGAAATGGTTCGATTACATCGGTTGTTTCTGTCGCGACAGAAACGATGCCTGTTTTTATCGGAAAACCGGAATCAATTATTATGGAGCAAGCACTCGCAAAACTCGGTGTTCAAAAAGACGAAGCAATTATGGTTGGCGATAACTACGAAACAGATATTATGGCGGGAATCAACTACGGTATGGATACTTTAATCGTTCATACTGGTTTCACTTCAAAAGAGGCACTAACAACCAAAGAGGTCCAGCCGACATATGCTGTAACGAAGCTAACTGATTGGAAATTTAACTAGAAGAGCGGATTTTTTCTGCTCTTTTTTTAATAATTAGGAGGTTAGAAAAATGGTCTCAATACAAAAGCTAACGAAAGATAATTTTCATGAAACGGCTAAATTACAAGTACATCCTCACCAGAAAACATTTGTAGCAGAAAATTGGTACTCGATTATCGAAGCAAGTTTTGAAGAAACGTATCATTCTATTGTCATTTATGCTGATAATATGCCAGTTGGATATGCAATGTACGGAATGGATACGGATGACGGCGAATTTTGGCTAGTACGTTTTATGACTGGAAAAGAGCACCAAGGTAAAGGCTACGGCGGGGATGCTTTGGAGCAAATCATCGAAATGGTGAAAAATTTGCCAGAAAAACCTGCAAGATTACGCTTGTCTTACGAACCAGATAACCATGTGGCAGAGAAATTTTATGCGAAATATGGGTTTGAGAAAACGGGCGAAATTATCGATGGTGAGGCAGTTGCAGACTTGTGGTTTAAACGATGAAAAAGGGTATAGAATGGGGATAAGGAGGACTGGGAATGGACGTATTTAATGATTTTTTTGTCGTATTTTTAATTGCAGCGACTGCTTTTTTTGTAGCGAGTGAATTTGCCATTGTTGCAATTCGAAAACCTACTGTCCTACAACTACTTGCCTCAGATAACCCACGAGCGAAATACGTTAAAAAAGTAACTTCCAATATGAATGATTATTTGGCTGCTTGTCAGCTAGGAAACACACTCGCAGCACTTGCGATGGGGTGGGTCGGTGAAGCAACAATGCGCGGTTGGCTAGAACCACTTTTTTTAATGCTGCCACTACCCGAATCACTAGAAAAACCGATTTCGATTTTTGTATCGTTCATTTTAATTACCTTTTTAAATGTGGTACTTGGGGAACTAGCCCCGAAAACATTCACCATTCAAAGTACCGAAAAAGTAGCGTTATTCATCGCGCGCCCGCTAGTTTATTGGTATCGCCTAACTTTTCCGCTCAATTGGCTTTTAAATAACTCGGCAAATTTAATTACGCGGATGTTTGGTGTGAAACGTACTGATGATGCAGATCAAATGACACCGACTGAGCTCAAAATTATTTTTGAAGATAGCTACCGGCAAGGTCTTTTAAATCCACAAGAATTTCGTTATATGAAAAATATTTTCAAGCTTGGGGATGTGCCGGCAAAAGAAGTCATGATTCCGCGGATGTCGATGATTGCCATTGACCAAACAGCGACAGTGCGAGATTTGCTTAAATTAACTTCCGAGCATACATATCATATTTTTCCGGTAACAGAAGATGAAGATAAAGATCATATCATTGGCATGTTACGTGTCAGTGCGGTTATGGCTGGACTTGGAAAAGATGAAGCCATTGTAGAACAATCAATCAAACCTTTTATATCGCCAGTTTTAGAAGTATTTGAAGGGATGGTTTTAGAAGAATTACTCGTAAAAATGCAACAAGAAAGCGAACCATTTGTCGTTTTAACAGACGAATATGGCGGGACTTCAGGTATTGTGACTCTTGAAGATGTCATGGAAGTGATTGTCGGCGATATGGAAGAAGCAAAAGGACCTAAAGGAATACGTAAGGTGGCATTAAATCATTTCATTATAGAGGGATCTGAGCCGCTTTTGGAAGTAGAGGAAGCAATTGGCGTTCCGATTGAAAGTCCGGGTGTCCATACGCTATCAGGTTGGATGCTGCTCGAACGCTTTGACTTAGAAACAGGGGACGAGATTGAACATGAAGGTTATCGGTTTATCGTTCGTTCGATGAATAAAAACTCAATCAGGCAAGTGGAAGTAAAACGTGGCAAAGAAAAACCAGTAAAAACGGAGGAATGACCTCTAGTTTTACTGGTTTTTGTTTAATTAACAATATCATCATGGTAACTATGGGCAAGACGACTTGCTGCAGCCGCTGCGATAGCTCCCACAATATCATCCAGAAACGTGTGAACAGCAATGCCATCATGTTCGTTTAGTTTTGCCAAAATACCAGGTTTTACTTTATCGATATAACCATAATTTGTAAAACCAATCGAACCATATACGTTAACAATAGAAAGTGCTAATATCTCATCTACGCCATAAAGCCCCTCATCAGCGCTAATAATGTTTTGTAGCGGTTGGACGAGTTCACCTTTTTCGGCCATGACATCAAGCTGGATGCCCGTTAAAACAGCATTTTGAACTTCGCGTTTACGAAGCACGTGCTCTACATTTTGACGGCATATTTCTAATTCTAATCCGGGATGATACTTTTGTTGTAAAAATAATACCAATTCTGCGATGTCATCTATTTCTACGCCACGTTCAATCAGCCAACTCCGAGCTTTAGCTTCTAGGGCGCTTTGTTTTTCTACCATTGTCCTTACCTCCTTCTAACTGTATGTATATTGTATGATAGACGTTTACAGGATTTCTAAACATATTTATACAAAAATAGCGACCGCTTATTTTGGTCGCTAAAATAGTAGTTCTTAAAATACTTGAACGACTTCTTTAAATCCGATAATTTTCTCTGCTAAAGTCAATTCGATTCCCATTTTTAAAGTCATATCAGAACTTGGACAAGTTTCGCATGCACCAAGTAATTTGATTTTTACAATGCCGTCTGGGGTCACTTCCACAAGCTCATAGTCCCCGCCATCACGAACTAAAAACGGTCGGAACTTTTTTAAAGCTTTATCAACTTCGGCATAACTAATTTCTTCCATAGGATATAGTTCTCCTTTCGCGAGGCACTATCATATTCTCTATTATAACAGGATACGGAAAAAATTAAAGAAATTAAATTGGGTTTTTCCAAGGTGGAAAGTAGTGTACTTTGGAATAATTTCCAAATAAAAACTCTCTTATCAGCTGGATAAGAGAGTTTTAGTTGTTTGTTTTAGCTGTTTTTCTTAGAAATTGAGTAAATTCCTAAGAGAACGAAACATGTACCAATTAATCCGAACAATATACTTTCTTGTTGGTTATCGCCGGTTTTCGGTAATTTTGTTTGTTTTTTGATTGTGGTTGGTTTGTTTTCATTGATTTTAATAGTTTTTTTGTCTTTATCTGGTTGTGTATTACTTGGTGTTTTATCCTCTTTTTTAGGATTATCTTCTTGTTTAGTATATACAAAGGTGACTGTTTGAGCATCTGTTGTAAATACACCTGTGGCATTGGCTGGTGTAGCTGTTAACTTCCAACCGCTCAAGTTTTTAGCTGTTGCCGCGTAAGACGTATCTAGCTTACCGTTCAGTGTGTCAGGAGTTGCGAGTTCATTGCCGTCTTCATCAACGTATTTAACGGTAACGGGAGCGCCATCTGCTTTTTCGTAAACGTAAGTGACAGTTTGATTAGTGTCTGTGAATACTCCTGTAGCGTTGGCTGGAGTAGTTTTAACTGTCCAACCTGTGATGCTTTTGGCTGTCGATTGGTAAGGAGCGTCAATTTTGCCGTTCAGTGTGTCTGGAGTAGCAAGTTCATTGCCATCGCCATCGACGTACTTAACGGTAACAGGAGCGCCATCTACTCTTTCGTAAACATAAGTGACAGTTTGGTTAGTGTCTGTGAATACTCCTGTAGCGTTGGCAGGCGTAGTTTTAACTGCCCAACCAGAAAGACTTTTGGCTGTCGATTGGTAAGGAGCATCGATTTTGCCGTTCAGCGTGTCAGGAGTAGCTAATTCGTTGCCGTCTTCATCAACGTATTTAACGGTAACGGGAGCGCCGCTTGCTTTTTCGTAAATATAAGTGACAGTTTGGTTAGCGTTTGTGAATACGCCATTAGCGTTGGCAGGTGTAGTTTTAACTGCCCAACCTGTGATGCTTTTGGCTGTCGATTGATAAGGTGCGTCAATTTTGCCGTTCAGTGTGTCGGAAGTAGCAAGCTCGTTGCCGTCTTCATCGACATATTTAACGGTAACAGGAGCGCCGTCTGCTTTTTCATAAACATAAGTGACAGTTTGGTTAGCGTTCGTAAATACGCCGTTAGCATTGGCGGGCGTAGTTTTGACTGCCCAGCCTGTGATGCTTTTGGCTGTTGATTGATAAGGAGCGTCGATTTTGCCATTCAGTGTGTCGGAAGTAGCAAGTTCGTTGCCATCACCATCGACATATTTAACGGTAACGGGAGCGCCGTCTGCTTTTTCATAAACATAAGTGACAGTTTGGTTAGCATTTGTAAATACGCCATTAGCATTGGCAGGAGTGGTTTTAACTGCCCAACCTGTGATACTTTTGGCTGTCGATTGGTAAGAAGCGTCGATTTTGCCATTCAGTGTGTCGGAAGTAGCAAGTTCGTTGCCATCACCATCAACGTATTTAACGGTAACAGGAGCGCCATCTGCTTTTTCGTAAACATAAGTGACTGTTGTATCGCTGTCGCCAAATTGTCCGGAAGCTTGGCCTTCGATTTCTTTTAGTTTGTAGTTAGTAATTGTTTTTTCTGTTGTTTGGTAATTTTCTCCGGATTTACCAGAAATTGTTTCACTTGGAGCTAATTCATCGCCATTTTCATCTTTATAAAATACGTTTACAGCTGAATTGGTTTTTTCAGATACCTTAATTGGTTGTGATACTTTAATGGAGTAACTAAGCGGTACTCCTTTAGCGGAAGTAGCTGTGAATGTCGCGTTGTAAGTCACAGTCTTAGTTCCAATTGGTAAGTTTGAGAAAGAGACTGTTTTATTATCAGCGGATACCGTTCCATCGTCAGAAATGCTAGAAATAGGCATTTTTTCTCCATCAATATCTAAAGTAGGGTTGTTTGAAATAGCTGTTGCCCCTTCTTTAATATTAATAGTTGGAAGTGTGATAGTTTGGTTGTTAACTTGTAAACCTTTATAATCACCAACGACTGCCATGCTTTCAAAAAAGTCTTTTAACTTACTTAAGTCAGTAATGCTATTATTATCAGCGTAAGCAATAGATAATCCTCTAAGTGTATTTAAAGAATCAATGGAAGTTAAGTTGTTATTGTTTAAATAAAGGACTTTAAGTTTTTTCATCGTAGCAATTGGAGCTACATTAGTGAACTTGTTGTAACTTAGATTTAAGTGTGTAATATGATCATCTGCAGTTAATGCTGCTAAATCAGAAATATTATTCCAAGTTACATCTAAAGTTTCGAGTGATTTAAGGTTTGCAAATTTTGTAAATTCTTCATTATCGATTTGGTGATATGCTGGATCTAACCAAGCATACGAATTATAAGAAAATGATTTTAAGTTTTCTTTTTCAAGTAAGGGAGTGAAATCAGTAATATAATCCCCGCCTAGTTCTACTTCTTCGAGCGCTGGCATTTCGCCAAGAGCTTTAATATCATTCAATCCAGTAGTAATACCAACGATTTTTTTCAGCTTAGGTAAATTCTTAATCTGATTTAAATTAGTGATTCCTGTTTGGTTTGAAAAATATAATTTAGTCAAATTGACCGCTTTTTCGAGCCCAGTTAAATCTCTAACTAATCCAGTGACAGCATATCCAGATGAACCGAACATATAGGAAATATCGGCCGTACTAATCGTCTCAAGTTGTGCTTCAGTTAATTCGTCTAGCAACGGATTTCCTACGATGGTTTTAAGACCTTCTTTTAAATACGGATCTGGGATATTTACTACATCAGTTGATGCTCCCCGTACATTACTAAAAGGTAAAAATACGGTTGTGATTAAAAATAAAGCTAACATTATTTTGATTGCTTTTTGCATATGTCTAATTTCCTCCTTGTTTTTTGGAATGTATTCGTAATTAGTTATTCGTTAAAACTGACTATTTCAGCAACAAAATTAGTCGAGAATCTAGTGGTTTCAATCGAATACACTTCAAAGCAAAGTTATAATACCATGAGGGCTCTTCATAAATCATGGGTTTTCTAAAAGAAATTTATTGAAAGTAGAGGGAGGTTCAATAATTGGACATATTTGTTTTTTAGGGCGAGGATGTAGGTGGGAGAAAGGGTTTCGCTTGTTTGTTGGTGTGGGAAGAGGGTTTTTGGATATATATAACATATAAATTAGTTGTTAGGTTTTAAATTTTTCTAAAAATATTGAATGGTTAGTTTTTGGTTGGGGGTGATTTGGTTCGCTTTGAATGGTGGAATGGGATGGAGGGTTTTAGGTTGATGGTGGATGGATTTTGATGGGTGGGGGCTTTTTGTGTGGAGGGCGCAGTTTACGGGAAGGATTACATGCTTGCTTTACTCGTATGCATATTTGGGCCGTAATTCGCTTTGCTTCGAACGGGCCGAATGGGATGGAGGGTTTTAGGTTGATGGTGGATGGATTTTGATGGGTGGGGGCTTTTTGTGTGGAGGGCGCAGTTTACGGGAAGGATTACATACTCGCTTTGCTCGTATGCATATTTGGCCGTAATTCGCTTTGCTTCGAACGGGCCGAATGGGATGAAGGGTTTAGATTGATGGTGGATGGATTTTGATGGGAGGGAAGTTTTTGTGTGGAGGGCGCACTTTACTGGAAGGATTACATGCTCGCTTTGCTCGCATGCATATTTGGCTCGTAACTCGCTTTGCTTCGAACGGGCGAATGGGAATGTGGGTTTTCGGTTGAGGGTGGATGGATTTTGATGGAGGAAGAAAGCTTGTGTGGAGGGCGCACATTTCTGGAAGGATTACATGCTCGCTTTGCTCGCATGCATATTTGGCCCGTAACTCGCTTTGCTTCGAACGGGCCAAACAAAAACACGTTCCTAAGGCTCAGAAAGGAACGTGCTCTTTCAACTGGTAAGGTTGAAAGACAATTGGGTTGCGCGCCCAATTGTTAAAGGGAGTGTTACTTATATGTTGACCGTGAAATCACGGGTACAACCTGGAGATGGTTTATCATGCTAATACACTACTGCTTTAAAGATTTGCAATGTATTGGAAATATTATAATATATCTAGAAATTTGTGTCAATTCATATCTTTATAAAAATTCATAAAGTTTAATAGTTATGCTAAATGAGACAGCTTAGTCGCTTTTTGGGGTAGGTTTTTGTACAATGATAGTGAGGTGAAGCATGATGGTAAATGAAGCGAAATTATATGTATATGGTTCAACGACTATTTGTGCGAGTTGTGTCGGAGCACCGTCCTCGAAAGAAACAGAGGAATGGCTTCGAGCTGCGATTGGTCGGAAATTTTCTGGACAGCCTTTTGTAGTGGAATATGTAGATATTTTTAATCCGCCAAATGAAGCGGCTTTAGCAGATATGGCGAATAAGATTGTTGATGAAGATTATATGTATCCAGTCATTGTGGTTGACGGTGAAATTATCGCGGAAGGCAATCCTCGGTTGAAAGATATTTATCAAGTAATGACCGACCGTGGTTACTTGGCAACGATGTAACAGTCTAGGAGGCAAGTGGAAATGAATCCGATTGTGGAATTTTGCGTTAATAATTTGGCGAGCGGGGCTGATGCGGCGTTTGCGAAATTAGATGCGGATGATAGTTTAGACGTGATTGAATATGATTGTCTGACATATTGTGATTTATGCGCGACAAGTTTGTTTGCTCTAGTGGACGGAGAAGTGGTTCGCGGAGAAACAGCGGAGGAATTGGTTGCGAATATATATACATTTTTGGAAGAAAATCCGTTTTAATATAGAAAAAAGCGATGAGCGCGTAATCTGGCTCATCGCTTTTTATTAATCAAAAAATTGGCTGATTGGTGTTTCGCCGCTTTCGATAGTATAGGTTTTATAGTAGCTGGATTTCTCAGTTAAAGCCTCACTAATAAAGTTTGCAACATCTGCACGAGGAATGTTTGTCTTAGGTTTTCCTGAGACTTCTGAGATTTTACCTGTAGCCGGATCGTCTGAAAGGCCGACTGGTCGAACAATGGTGTAATCTAGACCGCTTCGTTTGAGTTCTTCATCGGCGGCTTTTTTTGCTTTTAAATAGTGGACGAGAGATTCAGGACCGCTTTCTGGGTCATCAGCACCGTAAGAGCTAACAATGATAAAACGACGTACACCTTTTTCTTTGGCAGTTTCGATTGCTTTAATGGCGCCGTTTTGGTCAATATTAATTGTTTCTGATGCAGGCGTATGACCACCTGAGCCAGCTGTAAAAATAACCGCTTCAATTTCATCATAGGCATAGTGGAAATCTTTTTTTAAATCGGCAATTATTGGTTTTGCGCCAAGTTTTTCAAGTTCACTTACTTGTTCTGCTTTTCTAACCATTGCTCGGACGAAAAAGCCTTTTTCCATTGCGAGTTTTTCTACTAAAAGACGACCGATTTTGCCATTTGCGCCAATTACGAGTACATTCATTGCTAATCTCCTCCTAAAAAATATCTACAAAGAACTTTTCCCGGTGAGTAAAAAATAAAACCACAAGTTGCCTCGTGGTTTTTGCTGTTATTCAAATAAAGATGTGGAATGCATTGGTTGCACTCGGGTTTTTGGATCAATGAAATTCATTGCGTTATTTACGGCAGTCGGCGCTTCACCAAATCCTGTCGCAATTAGTTTTACTTTACCATCATAAGTACAAATGTCACCAGCACAGTAAATCCCTGGGATATTTGTTTCCATTTTGGAATTCACGATAATCGAATTACGTTCTAACTCTAAGCCCCAATTTTTAATAGGTCCGAGCGAGGAAACGAAACCGTAGTTAATAATGAAATCGTCAATTTCCAACGTTTCTGTAGTATCACCTTTGACTTCTTGAAGCGTAATATGCGTTAATTTATCGCCGTTACCAAGAACTTCTGTTGGAATGAATGGAGTTTTAATCGCAATGGATGACTTTTCTAAATTGTTAACGCTATGTTCGTGCGCGCGAAAAGCATTACGTCTATGAACGATTGAAACAGAGCTTGCCACTTTTTCAAGCATTAGAGCCCAGTCAACCGCAGAATCCCCGCCGCCACAAACAGCAACGCGACGACCGGAAAAACGGCTAAGATCATTAATGAAATAATGAATGTTTTTTCCTTCGTATTGTTCAGCTTCCGGAAGATCTAAACGTCTTGGTTCAAATGCTCCGTTACCAGCAGTAATAATGATTGCTTTACTATAATGTGTATCTTTCTTCGTGATGATTTCAAATGTGCCATCGACTTGCTTTTCAACGCTTTGAACTGCTTCTTCAAGCGCAACTGTCGGATCAAATGGTTTCATTTGTTGTATTAAATTATTAACGAGTTCCTGTGCGCGAACAGAAGGATAGCCTGGAATGTCATAAATATACTTCTCAGGATAAAGCGTTGAAAGTTGTCCACCTAATTGCGGTAAACTTTCTATTATTTTCACACTCGCATTGCGCATTCCGGCATAAAAAGCGGCAAATAGCCCAACCGGTCCGCCACCAATGATCGTGATATCATAAATTTTTGTTTTTTCATCCAAAATACATCACCCCCTAGTTCCTAATTTCCCTATGAAATAGCTAAAGTTGCAATAAGCATATTTTAGCATATATTTTTGAAAAAGAATGTTTACGGGATTGTGGTATTAAAAAATCCGGAAAAATGAACTAGACCAATTACCACTCAAATAAAAGATTTTTACGAAAACCAAGTCATCTCAGAGGTTTATTGTGAAAAAAATCATATACCACTCTAACCTTACCGCTAAGAAGCATAAACCCTTGAGTTCCCTTCCTTGAAAATGCAAGTTAAAAAGTCTATGATATAGTTTGTAAGCTGTGAAAGAGGGAATATAATTGGTACTTACCAGTTCCGCTTTTTTCACTGGTTGCAGTAGATTTTTAGCGCAATCTACATAGGTGCAGTAAGAAATTCTTAATGCAATTTTTTTTGTGAAGAAAAATATAAGGGAAAGTAGATGTGATAACAGATGAGTAAACCAAAAATTGTCATTCTCGGAGCAGGATACGGGGGACTAAAAACTTTACGTAAGTTACAACAAAGAAACTTGGATGCCGAAATCGTTCTAGTGAATAAGAATGACTACCACCACGAAACGACTTGGTTACATGAAGCAGCAGCTGGAACAATTGAGCCAGAAAAACTAATGTATCCACTTGATAAAGTCGTAAACAATACGAAAACTACATTTATCCAAGATACTGTAGTAAAAATTAATAAAGACGAAAAAACAGTCACACTAGATGCAAATGGCGATATCAGCTATGACTATTTATTAATTGGACTTGGGTCAGAAGCAGAAACATTTGGAATCAGTGGTTTGAAAGAATATGCCTTCACTATTACAAGTGTAGAATCCGTTAAAAAAATCCGTGCGCACATTGAAGCGCAATTTGCTAAATGGAAAACAGATCCACGCGATGAATTATTAACAATTATCGTTGGTGGCGCTGGCTTTACTGGAATTGAGTTTCTTGGGGAATTAACTAATCGCATTCCAGAACTAGTGAAAGAGTACGATGTGCCTCGCGAAAAAGTGCGCATTTATTGTATGGAAGCAGCTCCAAAAGTATTACCACAATTTGATGCGAAACTCGTTGATTATGGTGTTGGTGTACTAGAAGATCGCGGCGTAGAATTCCATGTTGGTAAACCAGTTAAAGAAGCTACAGCTGACGGCGTTAAATATGCTGAAAGTGAAACAGAAGTACGCGAAATTAAAGCAGCGACAATTATTTGGGCTGCCGGAGTTCGTGGTAACAGTGTTATTGAAGCGTCTGGTTTTGAAGCTGGTCGTGGTCGTGTGAAAGTAAACAACAATTTAACCGTTCCTGGTAATGAAGAAATTTTAATTGTTGGTGACTGCTCACTAATCATCAACCCTGCAAACGACCGTCCATTCCCGCCAACTGCTCAAATTGCAATGCAACAAGCAGATGTGGCTGCAGTGAACTTAGCTAAATTAGTTAAAGGCGAAACAGATCTACAAGACTTTGTTTATCATGAAAAAGGAACAGTTTGCTCACTAGGTGATAACGACGCAATCGGTGTTGTTTTCGGCAAAAACCTAAAAGGCTACCCAGCTTCCGTTATGAAAAAAGTCATTGATGACCGCGCGTTACTACTTATTGGTGGTTCAGGCGTTCTTGCTAGTAAAGGTAAGTTTAAATTTTATAAATAAGACTTCTAAAAGCAATATCTGTTAGTGCAGATATTGCTTTTTTGTTATGTTATAATGAAGGAAAAATGAAAGTAGGTAAGTCCATGAAACAACTTTTTGAGATACTTCCTAGTGAGTGGGCAGAAAAATTTTCAAAAACAATGAAAGAACGTATTGAGTTAAGCTTTACAAATGAAGACGTGATTTCTTTAATAGAAAGTAAGGTTGGTGGGAGAGGATATTTGCCGAAAGAACAAGGTTATCCAGTGAATGAAGGAGGAGAACCACTTTTCTTTTTAGCGCAAATAAATTTTGCGGAAATGCCGCAAATCGAGAATTATCCAAAATCAGGAATACTTGCTTTTTATGTTGATTATCATGATGACTTATACGGTCTTAATTTTGATGATCAGACAGAACAAAATGGTTTTCGGGTGTTTTTCTTTGAGAATATAGACAGAGAGAGCATGACTGCAGAAGAACAAGCTGTTTATTTTGAAGGTATTGATAAATCAGCCCTTTATACTGTGGTCAAAGGGGAGTATAAACTTGCTGGTCGAGTAACGAAAGAGCTTTTGATGAATGATATTCTAGAGTTTGAGAAAGAATTTGGCAGTGGTTTTTATGACATCATGGAGCAAATTTTTGGTGATGATGAAGATAAAGCGAATGAGCTATTTGACCTTGCAACGTATAGTAGTCAAATTGGTGGTTTTCCGTTCTTCACCCAAGAAGATCCGCGAATGCGTACAGAAAATTCGTATCACGACACATTGCTGTTTCAATTAGATAGTGAGTACAGTGAAGAGCCAGGTGCCCAAATAAATATCATGTGGGGCATGAGTGGAGTCGGCAACTTCTTTATTAATAAACAGGATTTAATTAATCGGGATTTTTCCAATGTTATTTTTAACTGGGATTGTTAAAGAATCACGTTACAAAAAAGAAAGAAGGTAAATAATGGAACAACTTTTTGATATACTTCCAAGTGAATGGGCCGAACGCTTTTTGGAAACAGAAAAAGAGCGGATAGAGTTGCATTTTAAAGATGCGGGTACACTTTCCTTGTTACAAAGTAAAGCTGGTGGCCGCGGTTATTTGCCGAAAGAACAAGGCTATCCGGTGACGGAAGAAGGTAAGCCGCTTTCGTTATTAGCGCAAATTAATTTTTCGGAAATGCCGCAAATGGAAAATTATCCAGAATTTGGCTTGCTTGCTTTTTATGTGGATTATCAAGATGATTTATACGGACTTAATTTTGAAAATCCTACGAGCCAAGACGGTTTTCGGGTGTTTTTCTTTGATGACTTGGGAAGTGAGAGCTTAACTGCCGAAGAACAAGATGCATTTTTTGAAGATGTAGCGAAAACAGATTTTTACCCTGTTGTAAATGGTGAATTTAAAATTGCTGGCCAAGTTTCAGATCAAATTCTATTACAAGATAGCTTTGATTTTGAAAATGAATTTGGGAATAATTTTTATGAATTAGCTGATCAAATTTTCGCTGATGAGGAAGATAAAGCAGATCAGTTATACAACCTAGCTAGCGAAGGCAGTCAGCTCGGCGGGTATCCGTTCTTCACGCAAGAAGATCCGCGTATGTATGCAGAAAATCCTCATCACGACACGCTTTTGTTCCAATTAGCGTCCGAAGACTTTGATGAAAATAGAATGGCGATTATGTGGGGCGACTGCGGTGTTGCGAACTTCTTCATTAATAAACAAGATTTAATCAATCGAGACTTTTCTAACATTATGTATAACTGGGATTGCTCATGAAAAAAAGCTGACTACAATGAGTCAGCTTTTTATTTACATAAATATTTCTAAAATAAATCCAATCGCTATCCCGGTCAAAGCCCCAAAGAAAACTTCCATTGGTTTATGGCCGAGTAATTCTTTTAAATGCTTCGTTTTTTCTTCTTGTTCAGGTGCCGCGAGCCCTTTTGCATGCTCCACGAAGTCTTGAAAATCCGTTACTAATTTGTTTAAAACAACTGCTTGTTCACCGGCTTGTCTTCTAACGCCAGTCGCATCGAACATCACGATAATACCAAATACAACAGCAATCGCGAAATAAGGTGAATCTAGCCCGTATTCAATTGCGAGTGTTGTCATTAGTGCAGTAACCGCAGCCGAGTGAGAGCTAGGCATACCACCAGTGGAAAACATTAGTCCGAGGTTAAACTTCCGGTAAACTAATATATGAATCGGCACTTTTACCACTTGAGCAAACACTATCGCAATAATAGATGCAATTAATGGTGTATTCGTAAATATCGACATCAAATCTCTCCTGTCAAAAAGTCTATTCTTATTTTACCACAATGAGCTTATTAAAAACCTTTTCTAGAATTTTTCTTCTAACTCTTATATAATAAAGTATAAATCAAATTCGGAAAGAAGGGAACATATGGGACTCCAAGAAACTATTGGCATTGAAATTGTTTCAGTAGAAAAAGGAAAAGCAGTCGTTCAGTTAGAAGTAACAGAAAAAGTTCATCAACCATTTGGCTATTTGCATGGCGGAGTTTCTGTTGTTTTGGCGGAACATGCTGCGAGTATTGGTGCTGCGAAATCAATTGAACCTGATGAAATCGTCTTTGGTTTAGAAATTAACGCCAACCACCTTGCTTCAAAACAAGAAGGAATAGTAACAGCAACCGCGGAAGCAATCCACCTTGGCAGAAGTACCCAAGTCTGGGAAATTAAAATCACTGACGAAACGGAAAAACTAATTTGTATTAGCAGATGTACCATAGCAGTCAAAAAGAAACGAAAATAAAAAGCATGGCAGAGGTCAATTGATGAACTCGCGCCATGCTTTTTTTATTTCTCTGTTTTATCATCGTCTGATTCAGTTTCATTTTCATCTTGCTCGATGATTTCATGCTCGGAATCATCTGATTGTTCTTCAATCGTTTGTTCCTCACGTTCGCGTTCTTGTTCTTCTTGATCTTCACGCTCATCAATTTTTTCTTCGCGTCGTTCCCATTCCATTCGTTCTTCCAATTCTTCTCGTTCTTGTCGCGCTTTTTCAATTTGTTCTTGGCGAATAATAAGGCTTTTCTTTTTCTTGATGTCGTCTTTTTTCACCGAACGCAATTGGTCACGAATTCGAATAGCTAGCGGCACACCAGTATCATAAGCGGCCCGGTTAATAAGGTGGGAAGCTACTGGAGTCGTTAAGAAAATAAACAGCACTGCCAGAAGCACTCGCGCATTAAAACCTTCACCTGAGTGGAAAAAATAACCAACCGTTGCAAAAAGAAGCAAGCTAACGCCAAATGTATTACTAATCCCAGCAGCATGTGTTCTTGTATAAACATCCGGTAGTCTGATAACACCAATTGCCGCCAGAATACTAAGCAAGCCACCAATTAAAATCATAATAGAAATAATAATCTCAATTATCACGTTCACGGTCAATCACCTTCCCTTTCTCAATAAATTTAGCAAAGGAAACCGTCCCAATAAAGGCAAGGAGCGCAATAAGTAATATAACATCTAAAAAGGCATGGGTGTCATAAAACATTGAAAGGAGGGCAACAATTGCCACTAAATTCATGCCAATAGAATCAAGCGCCACGACCTTATCAGAAGTAGTTGGTCCTTTTAAAATACGGTAAAGATATAAGAAAGTAGAAATCGAATAAAGAAGTAAACCAATGGATAAAGCTATTTGAATAATCATCCGTGGAACACCTCCATAATCGCACCTTCATAAGATTTACGAATCGTCGCAATTTCTTCTTCGATATTCGGAACGTGCAGTGAATGAACATAGATTGCTTTATAATCATCCGAAATATCAATCGAAAGTGTACCAGGAGTTAATGTAATTAATAACGCAAGCATAGTTACTTCCCAGTCAGTTTCAAGTGTTGTATCGTATCTGAAAATCCCTGGACGAATGTTCATATCTTTCTTCAAAACAATTCGACTTACATGAACCGTTGAAACTATTAAATCATGTAAGAAACGGAAAACTAGTTTAACGAGGGCAAATAACCGGAAAAGGTAAAATCTTGACCCAAGAAAGCGTCGCATAAATAAAAGCAAAAATATCCCGATAATAAAGCCAATGATAAATGTCGCAAAACTAAATGATGACTCAAGAAACATCCACAAACAAGCAAGTATTATATTAAGAATAAGTTGAAAAGCCATCTTTTATCACTCCTTTATCACCGCATCGATATAAACAGAAGGGTCAACAAGTGGGTCAACCGCCTGTTCAATAAACGGATAGATTGCGTTACTAAACACGCCATAACCAATAGAAATCGCAAGTAGAATAACTACAGGTACGAGCATTTTTTTATACGGAATTTGTAGATTGAATACTCCTTTTTTCTCACCCCAAAAACCTCTTGTAAAGACTTTGATTAAGGACATGAGGACGAATAAACTTGATAATAAAATGAGTATCCCACCAACAATTTGACCAGCAGAGAAAGCACCTTCGACTATCAAAAGTTTTCCGATAAATCCGCTAAGAGGTGGAATCCCTGAAAGGCCTAATGTGGCAATAAAGAAAATCCAACCAAGTGACGGCTTCACGCTCATTAAGCCACTGAATTTTTTCACGCTAGAGTAACCAGTAATCGCCATCACAATCCCAACAATGAGGAAGAGTGCGGCTTTGATTATCATATCGTGAATCAAGTAAAATACGGCACCAGTCATCGATTCGCGTGTCATAATCGAAACGCTAAATAGTATCACGCCAATCGCAATCATAATATTGTAAATCACAATTGTTTTCATATCATAATAACTAATTGCCCCTATAACGCCAAGGATAATCGTCACAATCGCGAGTATTCCAAGTAACGGAACAACAAAGTCAGTTAGTGAACTGAAAAATAGTGTATACGTTCGAATAATTGCGTAAACCCCAACCTTTGTCAGAAGCCCGCCAAATAAAGCGAGAACTGGGATTGGTGGAGCAAAGTAAGATCCCGGAAGCCAGAAATAAAGCGGGAAGAGTCCTGCTTTTAGTCCGAATACAAACAAGAATAAAACTGCGACAACGCTTATCATTCCCGTATTGGCACCATTTAAGTCCATAATTTTTTGTGAAATATCCGCCATGTTGAGTGTTCCAATCATCGAATAAAGCAGTGCAATCGCTACAACGAAAAATCCAGAACCAACCACATTTATCAGTAAATATTTAATCGTTGCTTTCAGTTGAACTTGGGTCCCACCAATGACAAGAAGTACATAAGAGGCCATCAACATTACTTCAAAGAACACAAACATATTGAAAATATCACCAGTTAAAAACGAACCATTCACCCCAACAATCATAAAGAGAATCGCTGGGTAATAAAGAAATTTTTCACGCGGTTTCCCAATCGTGTAAAAGGAATAAAGTATCACGCAGAAAAGGATAATACTAGTCGTTGCCGTAAGTAAAATCGCAAGCATATCGCCAACCATCGTAATCCCAAAAGGAGCAGCCCAGTTACCAATATTCACAGTTGTGATACCATTTTCTCGAATGTAAAACACAAGTCCAAGTGTTGCCACAACCAGAATACCACTAAATATTAGGGCGAAAACTCGTTGAACGATGACCCGTTTTGGCAGTAGCATTAACGTAATTGCTCCAAGGAAAGGAATCAATATCGGCATTAAAATTAAATTATTCATCATCGGCTTCATGTCCTCTCGTCTTGGATACACTCTCGCTATCAAGCTCCTGATACGCTCTATAAGCAAGAACAAGGAAAAAGGCAGTTACACCAAAGCTTATAACAATCGCAGTTAAAATAAGTGCTTGTGGAAGGGGATCATTGTATGTTCCAGATCCCGGTGTACCAAGAATCGGTACGCGACCTTTTTTCAGTCCACCCATCGTTAGTACAAGTAAATTGACGCCATGACTTAGGACAGCTGTTCCAATGATAATTCGTAACAAACTTTTAGAGAGAATTAAGTAGACAGCAGCTGCAAAAATCAAGCCGATTAATATAGACATTAATAGTTCCATCAGTCACTCTCCCCAATCGTTTGAATTATCGTAAGTGTTACACCGACAACAACTAAGTAAACGCCAAGGTCAAACAAAGTCGCCGTGTGTAACGCAGTATCTCCTAAAATGGGCAAATCAACATGACCAAACTTATGTGTTAAGAAAGGGTCACCCGTGAAAATCCCAATCATTCCTGTACCAAGAGCAAAAACAAGACCGACACCAGTGAGCATAATTGTATTGATATTAAGCATACTAGCGACTGTTTTTGTATCATAAGCAAGTAATGTTAACGTAATTGCGCCAGCTGTTGTAAGCCCGGCCACAAACCCGCCACCTGGATTATAATGCCCTGCGAAGAAGAGGTGAAGCGAGAATAAGAAAATAATGAAAGCAACAACTTTTGTTACATTTCTCAGTAGAACGTCATTCGTTTTCATCATTCTCACCTCGTTTCGTCAGTCGTAATTTAATCATCGCGTAAATACCAATCGCGGCAATTGACAGAACAGCAGTTTCGAACATCGTATCAAAACCACGGAAATCAACCAAGATAACATTAACAATATTTCGTCCCGCCGCTTCCACGTAAGCATTATCGACATAGTATTTCGAAATTGAGTCATAAAAAGTCGTATTATACGCTGAAAGGGAAACCAGTGTAATAATCACACCAACCCCGATACTCAATATCGTCTTCATTGAAAACCATTTCGGCTTTTCCTCAATATTACTAAACTGAGGAAGGTGATAGAACACAAGTAGATAAAGCACAACGGAAATAGTTTCAATAATAAGCTGTGTTAAAGCAAGGTCTGGTGCTCTAGAGATAACAAAGAAAATACTAATCGTGTATCCCATTGCTCCAAGTAAAATAATCGAAGTAATCCGCGACTTGGAAAAGACAATCCCAACCAACGTCACTAAAATAACTGCCGCTAAAACAAAATCAACAACTGTTACTTTCGTCATACTCGAGAAATTGAAATCAAGTGCTTGTGTGAAAATCATGACCGAAGCCATCATTAAAATAAAGGCCGATAACATATAGTTTAAGTAAGTTCGTAGCCAACCAGTCATAATAAACATCGTCATCCGATACGAACCTTGTTCTAAATAATACATCCCATTATCATATGTTTTGCCAATTCGAAGTGCTTTTGGAACCCGAGTAGTAATCCAAGGTTTCCAGTATTTATGTGTAAGGAACAAGCCAATACCAACTGCGACAACCCCGAAAGTCATCAATAAAGCTGGTGTAAATCCGTGCCATAAACCAATATGAATAGAAAAATCAGTAGCAAGTCCTGGAACAATCGCTCTTACAGCAGGTTCCAAAATCGGCTCTGCAATTAAATTAGGGAAAAGCCCAATCCCTACCACAAAAATTGATAAAATAATTGGTGGCAAGAGTAGTCCAAACGGAGCTTCATGTGGCTTTTTCGGAAGTAAGTATGGCTTCAGTTTTCCAGTAAATGTTTTAAAGAAGATAATCATGCTATACACAAATGTAAATACGCTAGCAACCCAAGCAACAACAGGAAGCAGAACGCCCCAAGTACTTGCGTCAAACAATTGCAATTGCGTAATATTTACCATGCTTTCAAAAAACATTTCTTTACTTAGAAATCCGTTAAATGGTGGAATACCAGCCATCGCAAATGTTCCGATAAATGCAATCGTTGCTGTAATAGGCATAATTCGCATTAATCCGCCAAGCCGTCTAATATCCCGCGTGCCGGTTTCGTGATCGACAATCCCAACCATCATAAACAAGCTTCCTTTAAATGTCGCATGATTAAACAGATGGAAGACAGCCGCTACAATCGCCATCACATAAATATCATCACTTAGCGTGTCAAAATGAAGCGAGGCCGCTCCAACACCAAGAAGTGACATAATAAGTCCAAGTTGACTAATTGTCGAGTAAGCCAAAATCGCTTTTAAATCGTTTTTCTTTGTGGCATTCAGTGAACCCCAGAAAAGCGTCGTAATCCCAACGAGTGATACCGTCCAAAACCAGAAACCCGAACTTGCGAATAGAGGCGTAAAGCGAGCTACAATATAAATCCCTGCTTTTACCATCGTAGCAGAGTGGAGGTAGGCACTGACCGGAGTAGGTGCTTCCATTGCATCAGGTAGCCAAATATGAAATGGTACTTGTGCCGATTTCGTAAATGCCCCGAGCAACACAAGAATCATTGCAGGAATGAATAAACTATTATTACTAATCACGTCCGCGTTACTAATAATCTCGCGAATGGAATAAGAATCGCTCATAATATGAAGCAAAATAAACCCGCCGAGCATCATTAGTCCACCGAAGACTGTAATCATCATCGATTTACGAGCACCGTACCGTGAACGTTCGCGATGATACCAATACCCAATCAATAAGAACGAACTAATCGAAGTTAATTCCCAGAAAAGATACAGGACAATCAAGTTATCACTTAAGACAACCCCGAGCATTGCCGTCATAAAAATAAATAAAAATGTATAGAAATTGCTAAGTCGTTCTTTCTTTTTCCCTAAATAATAAATAGAGTAAAATGTAACGAGTGAACCAATTCCAGTAATAAGTAGCGCAAACAGTAAACTTAGCCCATCTACTACTACTGTAAAATTAATCCCAAGTTGCGGAATCCAAGGCATTGAAACAATCGTTGCCCCGTCCATCGTTTTGGGAATAAATGTTAAGAAGTAAATAAACAAAATCACTGGAATCGGAAGTACTAACCAGCCAGTATGAACTTGTTTAGTCCACCGGTAAAAAAGTGGAATTAGCAGTGCCACAATAAATGGCAGAACAATTGCTAGATGAAGAAATGACAATATCGGCTCCTCCTCGAAGAATTTTTATACGGAAACTCATCCTGGAAATGTGAAAATAAGAACAGGAAATCATTATTTTTTAAGCAAGTACTTACATTTAATGAAACATAGCTCTAATTAACATTTTAAAAAATTGCGCTAACTCATCAAATTTCAACAACCTTACTATTCACGAAGTACCCAAATAAACGCCGTACTTTTTATATTTTTTATTATAACATACTTTTTTATCTGAAAAAAAGGCAGGAAACTTAACTTTATAAATCAATTTACGCAATGTTAAAAAACAATTAAATAGGAAGAATAAAAAAACAAACCTAAGAAAAAACTTAGGTTTGCAAAGATTAATCAACATTAACTTGCCGTTTTCGGTCAGAATGAAGGGCGTAAAGTAAAATGAAAAACGCGACAAGAAACATAAAACTCATAAATAAGAAAACACTTGGAATCCCAGTAAAGCCAGCAAGCGTTCCACCAAGAATAGGTCCGATAACATTTCCTAAGAAGCGAGCGCTCTGGTTATATCCAAGCATTTCTCCTTGCATAACTCCAGGCGCCGCAAGCCGAATATAGGCTGTCGTACAAGGAACCATTCCACCAATTGCAATACCGAATAAAAAGCGAAAGAAGATAAACACCCAAAGATTTGTCGCGAATGCTTGCGGAATAACGAAAACCGCCGCCATAATCAATAGGATATTTAAAATTTTCTCATATCCATATTTATCGCCAAGCTGTCCCCATTTTCGCGTCATCACCAAGTTCCCAAACCCCGTCGCAGAAAACGCTAATCCCGATAAAAACGCAATATTATCTGATTTCGTCATATCTCCAACATACAGTGCGAGAAGCGGTTGCACACTAAAATTCGCTATTTGAATAAGAGCAGTAATAACCATCACAGTAAAAAGTACTCGTAGCGTAAAAATTTGTTTTAACACCGCACGACGAGAATACACTACTTTGGCAGCTTCTTTTTGTTCTTCTGTCCGAATTTCTTTGACACCAAAAGCAACAAGCAATGCCGCAACCATCATCGCAATCCCAGTAATTGTAAAAGTGTCTTTAAAACCAAATAAATCCGCCATCGCACCACCAATAAGTGGCCCAAAAAGCATCCCAGTAACCCCGCCAAGTTGCAGCGTACCAAGAATCTTACCAGCTTCATTACGAGGAGTTTGCCTTGCAATAAAGGCATTACTAACGCCAATAAAGCCAGTTACAACCCCCATGAAAATTCGCAATATCAGTAAATAAGTGACAGAATGCGCAAATCCCATCAAAAAAATACAAACTGATAAACCAACCGAAGTCAGAATCAAAATCCCTTTATAACCGTGCTTATCACCAATACGACCCCAAATCGGCGAAAAGATAAAGGCAACTAAAAATGTCACGCCAAAAATATAACCGGCCCACCTTTGGACGTAGGCATTGCTATAATCACCAAAGGTTTCAATGTAAAGAGATAAAAAGGGCATAATCATTGTCATACTGGCTGACATCAGCAGGTTGGCCAGCATTAAGATGTATAAATTCCGTGTTCGAGTTGTCATAAAAGAATCATCTCTATTCGTATTATTGTTAAAACTGTCCTTTTCATTATAGAATAAAAGATAGTGAATGAAAAATAAAGTGAAGGATGTGCATTTTTGGTTAAAAAAATTGTTATTTGGGTTTCAGCTGTTATACTAGTACTGTATCTGATTGCTGTCGTTGTTAATTTGCTTATTATTTGGCTACGTTAGTAAACAATAAATTTAAACAAAAGAAGGAGTTTTTACAATATGACATACCCACAATTATCAAAAGAAGTGGCACCTAATGAAATCGAAGCAGAAATGATTACAAACCGAGGAACTATCCGCATCAAACTGTTCCCTGAAATTGCACCAAAAACAGTAGAAAACTTTGTTACACATTCCAAAAACGGCTACTATGATGGCCTTATTTTCCACCGTGTTATTCCTGAATTCATGATCCAAGGTGGCGACCCAGACGGCCGCGGTACTGGTGGCGAAAGTATTTGGGGCGAATCTTTTGAAGATGAATTCTCTACAGAAGCTTTCAACTTACGCGGAGCTCTATCAATGGCAAACGCTGGTCCAAACACAAACGGCAGCCAATTCTTCATCGTTCAAAAACCAGATATGCCTGCTGACATGCTTGGCCAAATGGAACAAGCTGGCTTCCCAGTAGAAATTATCGAAGCTTACAAACAAGGCGGAACACCATGGTTAGACGGCCGCCACACAGTTTTCGGTCACGTAATCGAAGGCATGGACGTAGTAGACGAAATCGCCAACCTACCAACTGGCATGCAAGACAAACCAGTAAATGACGTTGTGATTGAGAAAATTAATATTAAATAATGAATGAAGAGCACTTTCTAAGAAAGTGCTCTTTTTGTATTCACCACCACAATTTACCTAAAGCAATATTGCCATTACTATCAAATTCAACTCCATTGATGAAAGTGTGAATATTATAGTGCTTTAAAGGATGATAAAGATATATAAGTATATTTTCCCGCTTTATATAATCTTCAATTTGATTGATTAAGGTTGTTTTTTGTTCAAAGGAGACAGCTGCTCTATATTCTTCCGTGAGCGAAACTATAGTAGCGGTTTGCTCTGTATTGATAAATCGCTGAAAGAGTAAAGTTTTATTTAATAAAAAATCGAGATAACCTAATTCAACATCAGTAACGGGCACATCCATAGCTAAGGCTATATCCGCATCAACTAAAATCTTTTCTTTGAAAAAATCATCGTCAAATGTATATGTTATTATTTCTATTTTTAATTTAAACATCGCCGCGCGTTCTTTAAACCATAACGCTTCTTGAATGAGTCTAGGATGATTAAAAACTGCTAAATTTAAAGGCTTATCTATGTAGCTTGAGACATCGGAAGGAGTTACTAATTGTTTGTTTTGTACTGGTTCCAGTGATTTCGAAAGTTCATAAAAATAACTGTAAGCCTTTGGGATGCTAGCTTGATATAACTCAGATACAAAATCAGCTACATTAAAGATTAATTTTAAATAATTTATCAAAAGCATATCTGTAGGATTTTGTTTATTTTTATTGAAAATTAAATAAGCTGCTCCGGACCGAGCTACTTCAATAGGCTTAATTCCATCATTATTGAGCTGAATGTATTTTTCTTGAGGAACAATTAACCATTTTTTGAAATTTGAATTTATCAGCCAGAATTCTACCCCATCAATTAATGGATGCTCTTTAAAATACTTTGAAAAACTTTTTAAGTAAACATAATTATTCTTGCTTTCCACAAGCATAAAAGGACCGCAACCGATAAGCTTTTTGCTATTTGAATTCGCAGGTCTGATTACAAGCGAATAATGAGTTACCAACTTTAAAAATGATGGCTCTGGTTGTCTAAAGATAAAGTGAACAATATTTTCAGATTCCGAGTAAGCTTTTTCTAAATTAGAGAGTAGCCATTTACCGGTACTACTTTTCGCAGCTTCCTTAAACGTAAAAATAACATCGCTGCCAGTTACTTTTTTCTCATTATGGAAAAAGATGTTTCTTCTAATATTAAAAGTCCATTTTGTGAAATCCTCAGTATGAGACCAATCAATTGCAACGGAAGAGGTGAATGTATCTTCTTCTTCATTGTAGTCAACTAACGTATTGCTGATTTGCTTGATTAAGGAAGCTTCAAAGTGCAAAGAAACTAAATTAGGGTCTAATACCTCGATTTTTCTGTTAATTACAAACCTAAGAACATTATTTCCATTTTCACTGCTATGATTAAAAAGGGCGTGTATTTCCTCTAAGAAAGGAGTAAACCATTCTTGAGGTATGGACAATTGAGAAAGTTGAAGTGCAAACTTAATGTCTTTATTTTCAATGCAATTAGTTAATACCTCGTGAACTTCTGAATAAAAATCATTATGGAAAATAATAGTTGATAAATTACCTCTGCCATTTCCAGGAATATACTTTATTAAATTGTTTTCTTCATATTTTTGTAGCTTTTTTTTAGCATTTTTCTTGGAGTAATACCAAGCTTCAGCGAGTTTACCTAAACTAAAATGAACAATATTTTCTTTTTCATTTTCATGAAGTATAGATCTTAATTCAAAATAATTCGGATCTCTCAAATAGTTCACTTCCTAACTTATAAAATAATACTCTCATTATATTCTTGTTTGAATGTTGATACATATGATTACTAAGGAGAACTTTGTTTTTATAGGAGTGGTATGGTATCTTTTATACAAGAATTTGAATATCATATGGAGAAGGTGGACAAAATAATAGAGCAATCTAAACCTATAAAAATAAACCAACAAATAATTTATGGGAGGGACAAGATTTGGTTAAATGGACTACAACAAAATGATAATGTCCTTACGCTTTTGCTTGAAATTGACTTCGAAACTAGAAGCAGTCAACTGAATTTAATTTTCTCTGGATTATTATTCTACTCATCCACCGAACTCGACACCTACGAAAAAAGCAAATGGAGTACGAGTTGGTTAACAAGTCAGAGCAATTTTGAAATAATCGAGCAGTCTAATTTAATCCATGAACGAGTGAAAATAAGAAATGATTATAACGTTCAAGATTTTAAGCATTACCGCGTTAGCACTTATAATTATATTATTGACGTAATCGCCAAAGACCACCAATTAGAAGAAGCAAATAAATAACAAAAAACAAGTTTCTCATCAATCAGGATGAAAAACTTGTTTTTTTTAGACTAAAACTTCTGAAAAGAATTCATTGTATAGTGCGCGAACGGCCGCATTTTCCTGTTCTTCCTTCACACCAAACATAATACTCACCTCAGAAGAACCTTGATTAATCATTTCAATATTCACTTTCGCGTCGGATAAAGCTTTCGAAGCACGCGAGGTTATTCCAACATTATGGCGCATAGCTTCACCAACGACCATAATCAGGGAGATACCATGTTGCATAATCACTTGATCAGCATTTAATTCTTCTTTTAACCGCGTCATAATCGTCCGTTCGGTATCTTCACCAAATTGATTTTCACGAATAATAATCGTTAAATCATCAATCCCAGACGGCATATGTTCATAGTTCAACCCAGCATCTTCCAGAATTTGCAGCACTTTCCGTCCGAAGCCAATTTCCCGGTTCATCAAATATTTACTAATATAAATGCTACAAAAGCCATCATCACTAGCAATACCAACGACAGGACCATTATTGTTTTCGCGTTCATGAACGACACGTGTACCACAAGAATCAGGGTTGTTCGTATTTTTAATATGCACAGGAATACCCGCATGGAACGCCGGAATCAGCGCTTCATCATGAAAAACAGAAAAGCCTGCATAAGAAAGTTCGCGCATTTCCCGGTAAGTCAGTTCAAGAACTTTCTTCGGATTTTTCACAATAGCGGGATTGACCGCATACACTGCATCAACATCAGTAAAGTTCTCGTATAACTCAGCTTGAGCCCCGTTTGCGACAATCGCTCCAGTAATATCAGAGCCACTGCGAGAAAATGTACTGATTTCACCGTCTTTCGTATAACCGAAAAATCCTGGGAAAACAATAATACCTTCTCGCTCTCGAAGCGCAAATAAACGGTCATAAGACTCAGGAAGAACTTGGGCGCTAGCATGTTCATCCGTCACAAATAACCCGGCATCTTTTGGATTAACATAGTTGGCGTTTAAGCCTTTGAATTTAAAATAAGCAGCGATTAATTTCGCATTATTGTCTTCTCCACTAGCCTTCATTCGATCTAAAAATTTATCTGGATCGCTTTTATCAGACGAAATAGTCTTTTGTAAGTCGGCGCGAATTTGTGTGATAATCGCGTCATCCATTCCTGTATCAAGGGCAATGCCAGCATATCTCGCAATGACGGCTTCAAATAGTTCGCTCGTATCTTCGCCTAGAAGTGCTTTTGCCGCACAATCAATAAGTAAATCGGTCACTTTTGTATCGTCCTTGAAACGCTTTCCAGGTGCAGAAACAACGACGATTTTTCGTTCAGAATCCTCCGCTACAAGTTGGAAAACCTTATTTAATTGAATCCCTGATGCTAAAGAGCTTCCGCCAAATTTAATTACTTTCATGCAACACACTCCTGATCTGAATTTTTATCTCCCGAAACTGTTGTATTTGGATGATGCGAAATTTTCTGAGCTTTCGGATAAAGTTATTGTCTATTATCGCTCTTTTTACGTGAAATCGCAATGTTTTTTCGCATTTTTAATAATTTTATCTTGGCACCAGTAGTTTACTTGTTTAAAAAGCTAAAGGTAGTTATAATAAGAGTGTACAAAAAAAGCAGCCTTAATCTGAAAGGAAAGATTACGATGAAAAATATTGTTTTAGTATGTGCGGCAGGGATGTCAACAAGCCTTTTAGTAACAAAAATGCGTAAAGCAGCTGAAGATCGTGGAGAAACATGCGAAATCGAAGCATACTCCATTGCTGAAGTAAGTAACTTAATCGATGATGCAGATGTAGTACTTTTAGGACCACAAGTACGTTATCAGAAAAAAACAGTTGATGAACTAGCTGCTGGGAAAATTCCAGTAGATGTTATCGACATGGCAGCTTATGGTACAATGAACGGTGAAAAAGTACTCGGTCAAGCATTAGATTTAATTGATGGGTTCCAAAAATAAACAGTAAAAAAACCTGTGTGGCAGTTAAGCCACGCAGGTTTTTTAGCTTTCTTGGGTAAGTATTCCGTCTTCCATACGATACACATGGTTCACTAAATCTAACATACGTTCATCGTGTGTAACCATAATCGCAGTTCGACTCGTTTGAACAACCTCGTTTCGGATGAGCTCCACAACTTCACGACTTCTTTCTGTGTCAAGACTTGCAGTTGGTTCATCGGCTAAAATAACGGAAGGTTGGTTGATAAGTGCTCGCGCAATAGCGACACGTTGCTTTTGCCCACCAGATAGATCTTTTGGATAGAAATTTGCGCGATCGCTAATTCCAAGTTGGCTTAGAAGGGAAGCAGTATCTTTTTCAAGTTCCGCCGCGCTTTTTCCTGCCATTTTTCCAATAAAGCTGATTTGATCTTTTACGTGTAAATAAGGAACTAAGTGAGCAGCTTGGAAAATAAAGCCAATTTCTTCTAAACGAAGAGCCGTTTGTTCTTTAGAAGATAAGTTTCCGACTGACTTGCCGTTTATGGAAATCGTTCCGCCAGTTGGTGTTAATAGCGCTCCGGCAAGAGAAAGTAGCGTACTTTTACCAGAACCACTTGGACCAACGATGGCGATTAATTCTCCTTTTTTCGCTTCGAAATTGGTTTCCTTCAGTGCATGAATAATTGAAGGGCCAGACGGGTAATCTTTGTATACATTTTCAAAAGATAATAGAGTTTCCATTATTCATCACCTCCTCGAATAGCATCTAATGCATCTACTTTAGCGATTCGTCTAAGTGATAAAAGAGCACCAAATAGAGCAACTAAGAAGAATAGGCCACTATAAAGCGCAATCGTCATTGGACTCAATCTAAATGGCATAGCTGCTGGCATAATACTTGGAAGTAGGAGCGTCACACCGACACTAATTAAAATACTAATAATCGAAATAATCACCACTTGAGTAATAATGCTCTTCACTAAGTAACTAGTTTTCGTTCCAAGTGCTTTCAAAATACCAAATTGCGTTGTTTTTTGGAGCGTCATTACATAGAAGAATGCTGTTAAAATAAATCCACCAATAATGATTAGGAAGAAAATCATCATGTTAAGCGTCATTTGTTCCGCGGAATAACCTGGAATTTGATTTAAAAACTCTTTGTGATCGATTGTCGTTAAATCTTTATCCGAGAGTGTTACACCTTTATCAGGGTTGTCTGTTTTAATCGCAATAGTACTTGTTTGTGGGATTTTTTGGTGATATAAAACAGGGTTAATCTCTTGCCAAGTTGCGATATTAATATAAACAACGGGAGCATGGCTATACTTTTGATTTTCTGTAAAGCCGACAACTGTTAATTCTCTATTTAAAATATCATCCATTAAAACATCGCCAATTTTGATTCCGTCTGATTTCAAGGAAGAATCGACAACGATTTCGTCAGGTTTTGTTACTTGTATGTTAGCTCCATCAGAAATTTTGGGAGCGAGAAAGCTATCTGGTTGAATACCGAAAAGTGCTACACTAAACTTTTTATCGTCACTTTCCCGTTTTAACGTTTGCATAGATTGTCCGAGAACCGCAGCATCCTTCACGTTCGCATCTTTTTTCACGTCAGCGAGTTTGGATTCTGGGAACTGAGATCTAGATAATTTGTCTTGGGCGTCTTTGCTGAGAACATAATATGGAACCCCGTTATCTGCTACAGATGAAGCATTATCGTAAGCAAGCCCGTTTGCCAGCCCTGATAAAATAAGTGATAGTAACATAATTAAGACCATGATGCCTGTTACTAAAATATAGCGCAACTTAGAATAAACTAATTCACGAAGCCCTAAAAACATCGGTTATACCAACTCCTTTAAATTTATGTAAACGGAAAATGAACATTATTTCACTTTCCAAAGAATAGTATACCAAAGCTATATTCAATTTCCTAAAAAAAGAAACTAAGTATTTGCTACTTAGTTTCCCAGAATAAGCTATTTTTTTAAGCCTTGAATCAGAAGTTTTAGACCTTTTTCTAAAGTTTCTTTTGGACAAGCAATGTTGAGGCGGACAAAACCTTTACCTGAATGACCAAATCCAGAACCCATTTGGACACCAACGCCGGCTTCGATTAAATCAGTATAAATCGTTTTCTCATCTTTAGGAAGCGCGCGGCAATCAAGCCACATCAAGTAAGTTGCCTCTAAGTCCGTTACACCAACTTCAGGTACTTCTTTTTCGATTGTAGCCTTTACATATTCATAATTACGATAAATATATTCTTTTAGTTCGTTTAACCAAGCAGCGCCATCCCGGTAGGCAGCTTCAGTACCAACAATTCCAAAAACATTAAGCCCATTAGTTGTAGCATATTTTTGCTCCGCGGCGAATTTTGCTTGGTAGTCTTTATTCGTAATAATATAGTAGGAAGCTTTAATAGCAGCTAAATTAAATGTTTTTGTAGCAGCCATCAAAGTGATAATTTGATCTTTATAAAATGGCGCAGCAACCATCATTGGTACATGTTTATGATTTTTCATCACTAAATCAGCGTGAATTTCATCTGAAACAATCGGAATTTGGTATTTTTCACACAGATTAGCAAGTTCCACTAGTTCTTCTTTTGTGAAACAACGACCACCAGGGTTTTGCGGATTACATAGAAGGAATAATTTTACATTTTCTTCTTTCATCCGTTTTTCCAAATCATTAAAATCCATTCGATATTGGTGGTTTTCATATATGAGTGGGGACATAACTACTTTTCGTTCTGTAGCTTTGGTTACGTTGAAAAATGGCGGATAAATCGGCGAAACCATTAGAACAGCGTCACCTTCACTTGTTAACGAACGAATTGCTAGCGAAATAGTTGGAACAACAGCCCCGTTGAAAAACAAAGTGCTCGGATCAATTTCAAATTGGTGTTGCTCTTTGTTCCAATCAATAACAGCTTCGACAAGTGCCGCTGATTTTGTTGAATAACCAAAAATCCCGTGATCGATTTGACGCTGGAATGCATCAAGTACAGGCTTTGGCGCACGGAAATCCATATCAGCTACCCACATTGGAATAATATCTTTTCTGCCAAATAATTCTTCTGCCCCATCCCACTTTTCTGAATTAGTTCCAATCCGCGGAATGACTTCATCAAATTGACTCAATTATGTCACGCTCCTTCTCTTTCATTCGACTCAATTATAGCATAAATTTCACCTTTAAAGCTCACCATACAAGGATTTAGAATAATTGTTAAAGTTTCGCCTAAGTGTTATAATTTATAAAATATTGTAAGGTTGAAAGTAGGTGGAATGAGGATGAGTACATTCAAGGTGGGAGAAGTAGTTTCTGGGAAAATTGCCGGAATTCAAAGCTACGGTGCATTTGTAGCATTAGATAATTCTACACAAGGCTTAGTTCATATTTCAGAAATAACACATGGTTTTGTAAAAGATATCCATGATTTTCTAGAAGTTGGCCAAGAGGTAAAAGTAAAAATACTCGACATTGATGAAGAAAAAAACAAAATCAGTCTTTCTATTAGAGCGACTGAAGAAGCACCAAAAGAACAACCGGCTAAGAAAAAAACCGTATCATCTGGCGAAAATGATGAAGGTTTCAACACATTACGAGATAAATTAGAAGAATGGATTAAAAAAGCAGATAAATAAAAATCTCCATCAGCTTGGTATAATGCCCTTTTTGGGATAAATTGCTAGGCTGATAAATTTAATTGACTAAAATTTTAGAAAAAGGGAATAGTTAGTAGTAATTTTCAATTTATTCATTTGTATAAAATAGTCAAAAAAGGGGGATTTACGTGAAAAGATCTATTCATGTGCAAGCATTTGTGTACAACGAGAAGAAAGATGAGATATTAATAGTTAGAAACCGCAATTTAGCTTGGACTTTTCCAGGAGGACATGTCGAAACAGACCAAACGATGGAAGAAGCACTCGCAAGTAAAGTAAAAGAACAAACAAATATTGATATAGAAATAGAGTCAATTTTACATTGCAAAGAGCGCCGTGCTACATGGGAACACGTTTGTACATTTGTTTTTCGAGCAAAACCAGTTGGTGAGATGGCGACTTTTTCAAACGACGACAATGTCTTCCGAGTAAAATGGATACCAATTCCACTTGCTGACGATCTATTACCTATAGACCAATTATCTTTAAATGAACTAGTCAGAAGCGAGGGAGTCTTATATGAAAACTATACCTAATTTTTCAAAAAGGCTTAAATTTCACAAGGTCTATCCTTGCTAAAAAGCATTGATTGATATAAAGTTAATAAAGAAACTTTTTTAAAATTTGGAGGGAAAACAATGACACATATTAAATTTGATTATTCCAAAGCGCTCCGTTTTTTTGAAGAACGCGAACTTGATTATCTTGAACCAGCAGTAAAAGCAGCTCATGATTCATTACATAATGGTACAGGTGCTGGTAGTGACGCGCTTGGTTGGATTAACTTACCAACAGATTACGACAAAGAAGAATTTGCTCGTATCAAAAAAGCAACAGAAAAAATCCACAGCGATTCTGACGTATTAATCGTTATCGGTATCGGTGGTTCTTACCTTGGAGCACGTGCTGCAATCGAAACTCTAAATCATTCCTTCTATAATGTACTTGAAAAAGGTGCTCGTAAAACACCTCAAGTATTCTTTGCAGGAAATAGCATTAGTTCCTCTTACTTACATGACTTAATCGAAGTAGTTGGCGACCGCGACTTCTCTGTTAACGTTATTTCTAAATCCGGAACAACTACAGAGCCAGCAATCGCTTTCCGTGTTTTCAAAGAACTTCTAATCAAAAAATACGGCGAAGAAGGCGCGAAAAAACGCATTTACGCTACAACTGATAAAGCAAAAGGTGCTCTAAAAACATTAGCTGACAACGAAGGCTACGAAACATTTGTCGTTCCAGATGACGTTGGTGGACGTTTCTCCGTTTTAACTGCAGTAGGTTTACTTCCAATCGCAGTGAGTGGTGTAGATATTGATGCGCTTATGAACGGAGCAGCAGCAGCAAGCAAAGATTTCGACAAACCTGAACTGAAAAATAACATTGCATACCAATACGCAGCAGCTCGTAACGTTCTTTACCGTAAAGGAAAAGTAACTGAACTTCTAATCAGCTACGAACCTGGGTTACAATATTTCAACGAATGGTGGAAACAATTATTCGGCGAAAGTGAAGGTAAAGACAAAAAAGGAATTTACCCATCGAGCGCTAACTTCTCTACAGATTTACATTCTATCGGTCAATATATCCAAGACGGCCGTCGTAACCTTTTTGAAACAGTTATCAAAGTGGACAAACCACGCCACAATTTAACTATCAATAAAGAAGAAGTAGATTTAGATGGCTTAAATTACCTTGCTGGCGAAACAGTTGATTTCGTTAATACAAAAGCATTCGAAGGAACTCTTTTAGCACATACAGACGGCGAAGTTCCAAACTTTGTTGTAGAAGTACCAGAACTAGATGCTTATACTTTCGGCTACCTAGTATACTTCTTTGAAAAAGCTGTAGCTATCAGCGGTTACCTAAATGGCGTAAATCCATTTGACCAACCAGGAGTAGAAGCATATAAAGCTAACATGTTCGCATTACTTGGCAAACCAGGCTTCGAAGACAAAAAAGCAGAACTAGAAAAACGCTTAAACGATTAATTTTCATTTCCAAACCTTGGGGCCAATCGCTCCAAGGTTTTTTGATTGTTTGCGATTTTTTTCTATTGGAGTTACCATATAGTTAAACAAAAGGAGGGGAAGAAGTGCTATCTATCGAACGTAAACGCGCCATTGTCCAATATGTCAAAAGCCGAAAAATAGCAACCGTTAGCGAACTAGCTAAACATTTTGAAGTTCACGAAGCAACCATTCGCCGCGATTTAACATCACTTGAAAAAGACAAAAAACTAAAAAGAACCCATGGCGGAGTTATGATAGAAGAAAAAGTAGTTTCTGAACCTAACTGGAAAAAACGTAGTGAAGTGCGCTATGAAGAAAAACAACGCATCGCTACATTAGCAGCAACAATGGTTAAAGACGGGGACACAATCATCCTAGACGCCGGCACAACAACCGGCCATATCGCAACAGCATTAAAAGACCGCTCCAAATTAACCGTAATAACAAATGATATTAACGTAGCTTCCATAATGCGCTTTTCCCCGTCCAAAGTAATCGTGACAGGTGGAGTCATTTATCCGGAAACATTCATTCTTAACGGTATGATAACGAGCGGAACCTTACAGAGTATTCACGTACATAAAGCCTTCGTAACCACACCGGCGCTTGATATTGATAAGGGGTTAATGCACTACGATGAATATCTAATCCCAGCCAAACAACAAATGCTCCACTCAGCCGATGAAGTAATCCTAGTAACAGATCACACCAAGTTCGGTCGGATCTCCTTATACAAATACGCAGCTCTAGATGAAATATCTTCTATCATCACTGGAAAAGAAATAGATCCAGTCTTGAAAGAACAATTTGAAGAAAAAGGAATGCAAATTTATACAACTTAAAGCCTTTTAGTTTTGACTAAAAAACATTGTCCTAACATCAATTTATACACTAAATTAATCTTTTTTCATCTTTATTTAAAAAACTTTGTAAAAAGTATTGACGAAAGGCAAAAATCTTGGTATATTTATAAACGTTGCTGATACGGACAAACGCTTTAGCAGCAAAAGAAACTGACCTTTGAAAACTGAACAAAAAAGAAGACGAAAAGCAATGAGACGTAAAGTCTCACTGGTAATCGCAGGGCAGAAAACAGAAAGCTGTTTTCAACAAAAACAAACTAGTAATTTAATTGCTAGCGAAGTCAATTTGACGCAAGGAATCTTATTCACGGTGTTGAATAAGTATTCAAATTCAATTTATATTTTAAAGAGAGTTTGATCCTGGCTCAGGACGAACGCTGGCGGCGTGCCTAATACATGCAAGTCGAACGAACGGAGGAAGAGCTTGCTCTTCCAAAGTTAGTGGCGGACGGGTGAGTAACACGTGGGCAACCTGCCTGTAAGTTGGGGATAACTCCGGGAAACCGGGGCTAATACCGAATGATAGAGTGTGGCGCATGCCACGCTCTTGAAAGATGGTTTCGGCTATCGCTTACAGATGGGCCCGCGGTGCATTAGCTAGTTGGTAGGGTAATGGCCTACCAAGGCAACGATGCATAGCCGACCTGAGAGGGTGATCGGCCACACTGGGACTGAGACACGGCCCAGACTCCTACGGGAGGCAGCAGTAGGGAATCTTCCGCAATGGACGAAAGTCTGACGGAGCAACGCCGCGTGTATGAAGAAGGTTTTCGGATCGTAAAGTACTGTTGTTAGAGAAGAACAAGGATAAGAGTAACTGCTTGTCCCTTGACGGTATCTAACCAGAAAGCCACGGCTAACTACGTGCCAGCAGCCGCGGTAATACGTAGGTGGCAAGCGTTGTCCGGATTTATTGGGCGTAAAGCGCGCGCAGGCGGTCTTTTAAGTCTGATGTGAAAGCCCCCGGCTTAACCGGGGAGGGTCATTGGAAACTGGAAGACTGGAGTGCAGAAGAGGAGAGTGGAATTCCACGTGTAGCGGTGAAATGCGTAGATATGTGGAGGAACACCAGTGGCGAAGGCGACTCTCTGGTCTGTAACTGACGCTGAGGCGCGAAAGCGTGGGGAGCAAACAGGATTAGATACCCTGGTAGTCCACGCCGTAAACGATGAGTGCTAAGTGTTAGGGGGTTTCCGCCCCTTAGTGCTGCAGCTAACGCATTAAGCACTCCGCCTGGGGAGTACGACCGCAAGGTTGAAACTCAAAGGAATTGACGGGGGCCCGCACAAGCGGTGGAGCATGTGGTTTAATTCGAAGCAACGCGAAGAACCTTACCAGGTCTTGACATCCTTTGACCACTCTGGAGACAGAGCTTTCCCTTCGGGGACAAAGTGACAGGTGGTGCATGGTTGTCGTCAGCTCGTGTCGTGAGATGTTGGGTTAAGTCCCGCAACGAGCGCAACCCTTGATTTTAGTTGCCAGCATTTAGTTGGGCACTCTAAAGTGACTGCCGGTGCAAGCCGGAGGAAGGTGGGGATGACGTCAAATCATCATGCCCCTTATGACCTGGGCTACACACGTGCTACAATGGATGGTACAAAGGGTCGCGAAGCCGCGAGGTGGAGCCAATCCCATAAAACCATTCTCAGTTCGGATTGTAGGCTGCAACTCGCCTACATGAAGCCGGAATCGCTAGTAATCGTGGATCAGCATGCCACGGTGAATACGTTCCCGGGCCTTGTACACACCGCCCGTCACACCACGAGAGTTTGTAACACCCGAAGTCGGTAGGGTAACCTTTATGGAGCCAGCCGCCGAAGGTGGGACAGATAATTGGGGTGAAGTCGTAACAAGGTAGCCGTATCGGAAGGTGCGGCTGGATCACCTCCTTTCTAAGGAAAAGGAAACCTGTGAGTTTTCGTTCTTCTCTATTTGTTCAGTTTTGAGAGGTCACTCTCTTGTATGTCAGATAAAGTACGCAAGGCAACATGCATGGAGCATAGCGCCACTACATTTTTGACGGGCCTATAGCTCAGCTGGTTAGAGCGCACGCCTGATAAGCGTGAGGTCGATGGTTCGAGTCCATTTAGGCCCACTTTTTCTTTCTGACACGAAGAAAACATTCAATTTAATTCCTTTTAGGGGCCTTAGCTCAGCTGGGAGAGCGCCTGCTTTGCACGCAGGAGGTCAGCGGTTCGATCCCGCTAGGCTCCACCAAAATTGTTCTTTGAAAACTAGATAAGAAAGTTAGTAAAGTTAGCATAGATAATTTATTATTTATGACACAAGTAACCGAGAATCATCTGAAAGTGAATCTTTCATCTGATAAGAAGTATCATCGCTGATACGGAACATCAGAAAAACAACCTTTACTTCGTAGAAGTAAATTGGTTAAGTTAGAAAGGGCGCACGGTGGATGCCTTGGCACTAGGAGCCGAAGAAGGACGGGACTAACACCGATATGCTTTGGGGAGCTGTACGTAAGCGTTGATCCAGAGATTTCCGAATGGGGGAACCCACTATCTTTAGTCGGATAGTATCCTTACGTGAATACATAGCGTGAGGAAGGCAGACCCAGGGAACTGAAACATCTAAGTACCTGGAGGAAGAGAAAGAAAAATCGATTTCCTGAGTAGCGGCGAGCGAAACGGAAAGAGCCCAAACCAAGAAGCTTGCTTCTTGGGGTTGTAGGACACTCTATACGGAGTTACAAAAGAAAGTTATAAATGAAGCGGTCTGGAAAGGCCCGCCAAAGACGGTAACAGCCCGGTAGTTGAAATGGCTTTCCCTCCAGAGTGGATCCTGAGTACGGCGGAACACGTGAAATTCCGTCGGAATCCGGGAGGACCATCTCCCAAGGCTAAATACTCCCTAGTGACCGATAGTGAACCAGTACCGTGAGGGAAAGGTGAAAAGCACCCCGGAAGGGGAGTGAAACAGTTCCTGAAACCGTGTGCCTACAAGTAGTTAGAGCCCGTTAATGGGTGATAGCGTGCCTTTTGTAGAATGAACCGGCGAGTTACGATTTGTTGCAAGGTTAAGCGGAAAAAGCGGAGCCGTAGCGAAAGCGAGTCTGAATAGGGCGCATAAGTAACAGGTCGTAGACCCGAAACCAGGTGATCTACCCATGTCCAGGATGAAGGTAAGGTAATACTTACTGGAGGTCCGAACCCACGCACGTTGAAAAGTGCGGGGATGAGGTGTGGGTAGCGGAGAAATTCCAATCGAACTTGGAGATAGCTGGTTCTCTCCGAAATAGCTTTAGGGCTAGCCTCGAGGTAAAGAGTCATGGAGGTAGAGCACTGTTTGGACTAGGGGCCCTTCTCGGGTTACCGAATTCAGATAAACTCCGAATGCCATGTACTTATACTCGGGAGTCAGACTGCGAGTGATAAGATCCGTAGTCGAAAGGGAAACAGCCCAGACCACCAGTTAAGGTCCCCAAATATATGTTAAGTGGAAAAGGATGTGGGGTTGCTTAGACAACCAGGATGTTGGCTTAGAAGCAGCCACCATTGAAAGAGTGCGTAATAGCTCACTGGTCGAGTGACCCCGCGCCGAAAATGTACCGGGGCTAAACATATTACCGAAACTGTGGATGAACCTCTTCGGAGGTTCGTGGTAGGAGAGCGTTCTAAGGGCGGTGAAGTCAGACCGGAAGGACTGGTGGAGCGCTTAGAAGTGAGAATGCCGGTATGAGTAGCGAAAGAAGGGTGAGAATCCCTTCCACCGAATATCTAAGGTTTCCTGAGGAAGGCTCGTCCGCTCAGGGTTAGTCGGGACCTAAGCCGAGGCCGATAGGCGTAGGCGATGGACAACAGGTAGAGATTCCTGTACCAGTGCTAATTGTTTAACCGATGGGGTGACACAGAAGGATAGGGAATCGCACGAATGGAAATGTGCGTCCAAGCAGTGAGTGTGAGAAGTAGGCAAATCCGCTTCTTGCGAAGCATGAGCTGTGATGGGGAAGGAAATTAAGTACGGAAGTTCCTGATTTCACGCTGTCAAGAAAAGCCTCTAGGAAGAGTAGTACTGCCCGTACCGCAAACCGACACAGGTAGATGAGGAGAGAATCCTAAGGTGAGCGAGAGAACTCTCGTTAAGGAACTCGGCAAAATGACCCCGTAACTTCGGGAGAAGGGGTGCTCTATTAGGGTGCAAGCCCGAGAGAGCCGCAGTGAATAGGCCCAGGCGACTGTTTAGCAAAAACACAGGTCTCTGCAAAACCGTAAGGTGACGTATAGGGGCTGACGCCTGCCCGGTGCTGGAAGGTTAAGAGGAGTGCTTAGCTTCGGCGAAGGTACGAATTGAAGCCCCAGTAAACGGCGGCCGTAACTATAACGGTCCTAAGGTAGCGAAATTCCTTGTCGGGTAAGTTCCGACCCGCACGAAAGGCGCAACGATCTGGGCACTGTCTCAACGAGAGACTCGGTGAAATTATAGTACCTGTGAAGATGCAGGTTACCCGCGACAGGACGGAAAGACCCCGTGGAGCTTTACTGCAACCTGATATGGAATGTTTGTACCGCTTGTACAGGATAGGTAGGAGCCGAAGAGACGTGTGCGCTAGCATACGAGGAGGCAATGGTGGGATACTACCCTGGCTGTATGACCATTCTAACCCGCCACGCTAAGCGCGTGGGGAGACAGTGTCAGGTGGGCAGTTTGACTGGGGCGGTCGCCTCCTAAAGAGTAACGGAGGCGCCCAAAGGTTCCCTCAGAATGGATGGAAATCATTCGCAGAGTGTAAAGGCACAAGGGAGCTTGACTGCGAGACTGACAAGTCGAGCAGGGACGAAAGTCGGGCTTAGTGATCCGGTGGTTCCGCATGGAAGGGCCATCGCTCAACGGATAAAAGCTACCCCGGGGATAACAGGCTTATCTCCCCCAAGAGTCCACATCGACGGGGAGGTTTGGCACCTCGATGTCGGCTCGTCGCATCCTGGGGCTGTAGTCGGTCCCAAGGGTTGGGCTGTTCGCCCATTAAAGCGGCACGCGAGCTGGGTTCAGAACGTCGTGAGACAGTTCGGTCCCTATCCGTCGCGGGCGCAGGAAATTTGAGAGGAGCTGTCCTTAGTACGAGAGGACCGGGATGGACACACCGCTGGTGTACCAGTTGTTCCGCCAGGAGCATCGCTGGGTAGCTATGTGTGGCAGGGATAAACGCTGAAAGCATCTAAGCGTGAAGCCCCCCTCAAGATGAGATTTCCCATTTCTTCGGAAAGTAAGATCCCTGAAAGATGATCAGGTAGATAGGTTTGGAGTGGAAGTGTAGCGATACATGGAGCGGACAAATACTAATCGATCGAGGACTTAACCAAAAAATGAAACGAAGTTACCTAACTGAACCCTTTCTTCTCTAGTTTTGAGAGAGCAATCTTTCAACAACTTCATATTGTCTGGTAGTTATGGCGAGAAGGTCACACCCGTTCCCATCCCGAACACGGTAGTTAAGCTTCTCTGCGCCAATGGTAGTTGGGGGCTTCCCCCTGCGAGAGTAGGTCGCTGCCGGGCAATTTATTATTCCACAGTAGCTCAGTTGGTAGAGCAATCGGCTGTTAACCGATCGGTCGCAGGTTCGAGTCCTGCCTGTGGAGCCATTTTCTGGAGAGCTGTCCGAGTGGCCGAAGGAGCACGGTTGGAAACCGTGTAGGCGGTGTAAGCTGTCTCAAGGGTTCGAATCCCTTGCTCTCCGTTTACACGTAATAATAAAGTAACATTTTCTTACTAAGGCCCGTTGGTCAAGCGGTTAAGACACCGCCCTTTCACGGCGGTAACACGGGTTCGATTCCCGTACGGGTCATTTTTTACTAATCTATTAGAGACAATTTCATGTTTTTAGAGTAGAATAGTAATTATGGAGGTTTAGCTCAGCTGGGAGAGCATCTGCCTTACAAGCAGAGGGTCAGCGGTTCGATCCCGTTAACCTCCACCATTAGTTTTATAATAATATTGTCGCGGGGTGGAGCAGTCTGGTAGCTCGTCGGGCTCATAACCCGAAGGTCGTAGGTTCAAATCCTGCCCCCGCAATAGAGTGGTTCCGTGGTGTAGGGGTTAACATGCCTGCCTGTCACGCAGGAGATCGCGGGTTCAAATCCCGTCGGGACCGCCATTATGGCTTGGTAGCTCAGTTGGTAGAGCACTTGATTGAAGCTCAAGGTGTCGGCAGTTCGATTCTGTCCCAAGCCACTTTTTTTCTTTTATTTAATATGGAGGGGTAGCGAAGTGGCTAAACGCGGCGGACTGTAAATCCGCTCCTTCGGGTTCGGTGGTTCGAATCCACTCCCCTCCACCATTATTATAGGGGCATAGTTTAAAGGTAGAACTGAGGTCTCCAAAACCTCCAGTGTGGGTTCGATTCCTACTGCCCCTGCCATATATAAAATAATGGCGGATGTGGCGAAGTGGTTAACGCACCTGATTGTGGTTCAGGCATTCGTGGGTTCGATTCCCATCATCCGCCCTTTTTGTTTTTATAAAACTATTATAATTGTTGGGCCATAGCCAAGCGGTAAGGCAACGGACTTTGACTCCGTCATGCGTTGGTTCGAATCCAGCTGGCCCAGTTAATGCGGAAGTAGTTCAGCGGTAGAACATCACCTTGCCAAGGTGGGGGTCGCGGGTTCGAACCCCGTCTTCCGCTTTTTTAGTTGAATATTGTGCGGCGCCATAGCCAAGTGGTAAGGCAGAGGTCTGCAAAACCTTTATCACCGGTTCAAATCCGGTTGGCGCCTCCATTTGCATAATTAATGTTTTAAAGTTATAATTTAATATATTGTTACGCCGGCGTGGCGGAATTGGCAGACGCGCTGGACTCAAAATCCTGTGCCCGCAAGGGCGTGCCGGTTCGACCCCGGCCGCCGGTATTGATAAAACATCAACGTAAATTTACGTTGATGTTTTTCTATCTGTAGAAGTAGAATGCAAATAAAAATGATAATATTTATTCATCAAAAGAGAATGATTATTTCTTTGACATTATTTTGTGATTGTTTTAACATGAAAAATGTTGGAAAAGTTATTGTTTATTAATCGTCCATGGAGAGGGTAGTTATGCTTACGAATTATATTGAAAAGGATATCAAAAGAAAATGTTTGATTTGTGATTTTCTACTTAAGAATAAGCATACGAATTTAGATGAAATTGCGGAATATATGGGGACTTCGCGTGTGACGGTGCGATCGGATATTCATACGTTAAATGAAGAATTGGATGGCTTGATTGTTATTCAGATGAAAGAATGTGCGGATAATTGGGTGTATCAATGTAGGTTGCAAAATGGGGCAACCGAGCGGCAAGTTTTATATAAGCTTTATGATAACTCGATGTTTTTGAAGTGTTTGGCGTTTTTTGTTACGAATGTGGAGGAGCATAAGTTTACCGATTTTATGGATGAATATTTTATTTCTCATTCGCATGCGTATCGGTTGAAACATAAGGTGGAGGAGTTTTTGAGGGATATTGATTTATCGCTTGAAAATAATCGGATTACTGGAAAGGAGTACCGGGTTCGATATTTGATTGCGCTTCTTCAAGCAGAATATGGTGTTCGTATTTATCCGTTACTGGATCATGAAAAGAAAATGATTGATGATTTTATGGCTACTTTGAATTTACGGATTAATATTGATGCAGTAGCGCATAATGCGGAAGGTCACGAGTATTTTAGGTCGCTTATTTCGATGGTTTTTAAAAGGGATATTCCGACGAGTGCGATTATTTTGGATGAACAGTGCCAGAAATATATTGAGTCTTCAAGGTTTCTTGTTATGGTTCGCAAAAGTAGTAAAGAAACGCTTGAAAAAGAGCTCGGCTTGGCATTTTCTTATAATGATTATTTGTATTTGATGTTGATTTATTATTCGACTAATTTCAGTATTATTGATGCTTCTATGAAAAAGGTGGAATTGGAGCAATTTAATGAATTGATATTGAAAGATGCTGATTTACAATCTTTAATAGATTTGTTTGAGGAGTATTTTGGGTCAGAAGTGGTCAATCACTCGTTATTTCGGGCAGCGCTTTGTTATTTTTTGAAGAAGACGTTATTTAATTTGCAAGGTCTTATTCCAAGTAATGAGCGGTTGTTGGATAAAAAATATCAGCCGCTTTATTTGGTTGTGAAAAATGTTCTTGAGCGTTGGAATGAAATTAGTGGGCATCGTGCAATGTTAATTGACTCACATATTAATTATTTGACGATTCACTTATATCCGCTTATTTATAAATGGAATAATCCAGTGCAAGTCTGTATTTTCTCGTTTAATTTGATTAATTTTGAGTCGTGTAAGTTTCAGGTGGAGCAGGAACTTGGGCGGAAGGTGAAGGTGCATGAGACGATGTTTAATTCGACGAGGGAGTTAAATGAGGTTTTGGCGGAAATAGATGAGCCGACGATTGTGCTTTGTCACCCGAACTGCGAAATGGAATTGAAAGAGGCGGTGCAAGAGACTGTTATTCCGGTTTCGCTGGCTTTTTTTGACCGGGATTTAATAGATGTGGAAAATGCGATTCAGTCGCTTAGAAGAAAAGAACATGAAAAAAGGCTAGCCTATTTGAGAGGCTAGCCTTTTTCTTAATGTGTAAAACCGTGAACGCCGGATTGTTGGGTATCGTGGAAAAGGATATGGGCGCTATTTAGTTCTTCAATAGAAGCTTGGAAGTCTTGGATAAATTCTTCTGCCATGTTGAAACCGAGGTCGGCGCGGCAAACGTAACGTTGGATGATGATGTTTTCTAAGCTTTTTGGTAGTGGATATGCGGGAACTTGCCAGCCGCGCATTTGTAGACGGTCGGCTAAATCGTACAGTGTCCATTTTACATCGGCATTATCTTTTAATTTATAGCAAACGATTGGTAAATGGGAGCCGTCGTTGTATATATCGAAGTAGCCGGTTTGTTCAACTGCGTGGGCAAGGTATTGGGCGACGTCGCTTGTTTTTTGGTGAATGGTGCGATAGCCTTCAAAGCCGTAGCGTAAGAAATTGTAGTATTGGCCGATGATGTGGCTGGCGCTACGAGAGAAATTGATTTGCATGGTTGGCATTTCTCCGCCAAGATAGCTGACTTTAAAGATGAGTTCTTCTGGTAAGTAGCTTTCATCTTTCCACAAGACCCAACCGATACCTGGATAAACGAGACCGTATTTGTGACCGGAAGTATTAATGGAGATAACGTTTTTCAAACGGAAGTCCCAGATGATGTCAGGTTCGACAAATGGAGTGAAGAAACCGCCACTTGCTGCGTCAACGTGAATGTAAACTTTATAATCTGTTTTGCTATTATATTCTTCTAATTTTTCGTTAAGTGCGAAGATGTCGTCGTAGCGGCCTGTATAAGTAATGCCGAGGATGCCGACAACGCCGATTGTATATTCGTCTACGTAATCAAGCACTTGGTCGGTATTGAGTTGCATGTGGTCTTTATCCATTGGAACAACACGCATATCGATATCCCAGTAGACACAGAATTTTTCCCAACACACTTGATAGCCGGATGAGATAACTAGATTTGGTTTTTTTGCATAAATATCTAGACCGAGTTTTTCGGCGCGTTTTCTCCAAGCAAATTTCATCGCCATTCCGCCGAGCATGCACGCTTCACTAGAGCCGATTGTGGAAGTTCCCATGAATTTTTGGTCTTTAGGTGCATGCCATAAGTCAGCGATAATATTGACGCAACGATTTTCAAGTTCAGCTGTTCGCGGATATTCGGATTTATCAATCGCATTTTTTTCTAAGGTTTCGGACATTAATTTGGTTGCTTCGTCTTCCATATATGTTTGGCAGAAGGTCGCTAGGTTTTGACGGGCGGAACCTTCATCTAAAAGTTCGTCTTTTACTAAACGATAAGCAATTCGAGGTTCGAGAGGTTCTTTCGCAAGGGTATATTTAGGAATATCACGATCCTCTGCACTTGATCCGAAAACTGGTTCTAAATAACTTTCTTTATTTTCTTTACTATATAACATGATTTTTTCCTCCTATAATTTGTCTTGATTCATAATATGTTTATCATCAGGGTTAATAATGTGTTCGCCGCGAGCTCTTGGGTGGGTGAATTTATTGATGTCGCTTGAGTCTAAGTGAGTAATATCTTTCGGTGAGATGTCTTTTTTATCGTGCACAGCATAGATGATGAATGGAATTAGTACGGTGACGATAAAGCTGATTGATAAGATCACCATGTATGTCGTGTCGCTTTTTGCGGCGATTGATGCTGGTGGAACAAATGAGATACATAAAGCGAAAATAGATGTTACTAAGCCGATTAGCGCCACAATCACTTTAACAATTTTGCCACCAGGGATTTGGTAGGTACGTTTTAAGCTCGATTTTTTGAAAATAAGTACTAAGTAGCCGATGAAAAAGAGTAAATAGCCGACTAAATAAATGACCACTGTTAAGGAAATCGCAGTTAGGAATGATAAATTATTACCGCCACCACCAAATGTGAGAATAGCTGCCCAAATAGTAACGACGACACCTTGAACCATAATAAGTGGAACAGGGACTCCGTGTTTATTTACTTTTTTCATTTTTTCAGGAAGTAAGCCTTGTTCTGCTGCAGTATACATTCCGCGTGACGGGCCAACTACCCATGCACTGACTTCACCCATGACACCTAGCGCGATCATGATGGCAATCAGTTTTACTGCCCAACCTAAGCCGGAACCAAAATGTAAAATTAATGCTTGGAATGTTTGCACGACGCCGGAGCTAAGTGATAAATCTTTTAAAGGTAAAACAGCGGAAATTGTTAAGCCGCCGATTGTATTTAGCGCGATGGCTAAAATAACGAGCATAATCATTGCTAGTGGATAATCGCGTTTTGGATTGGTCATTTCATTTACGTGGCTCGCGGAAGCTTCAACACCCATGTAAGCGAGAATAAATGACACGAAGATGACTAATGTTGAAGCTTTTGAGAAATCCGGAATAAACGCCTCTTTGGAAAAAGTGACATGAAGGGGATTTCCGCCAGCAACATAAGCAATACCTAGGATAAATAAAATGATTGCTGGGATGAGAATACCGATAATAAAACCAAATTTCGCGATTTTAGCAGTGTTTTTCGTACCACCCAGTTGAGAAAAAGTAAGGCCCCAGAAAATGATTAAAACACCGATAAATTTAATAAAAGGGTTCGATTCGAGCGCGGGAAAATCAAATACATACGATAGCGCGCCGAGAATAAAGTAAATCATTGTCACGAATCCGACCGTTATTTGAAACCACTGAAAGAAGATTGCGGCAAAACCAAAACGTTCCCCGAGCGTGTTACCGACCCAAGAAAAAATACCGCCTTCTTGCCATCCATCAACTGTCGCCATTTCTGCTGCACATAAAGCGACAGGTAAGAACCATAAAAATCCGCCAAGAAGTAAGAAAAATACGAGATGAAAGCCGGAAGTGGCAAATGTTGGATATTCATAAACTGTCATAACCATCGAAGCCGTAATGGCAAAAAAACCGAATAAGGTTAAAGACTTTGCTTGTTTAGACATTGTGTATTACCTCCATAAATTTTGTTTGCGAACACTGCTAAACCAAGCTATAGATAATTAGAATGATGCTTAATTAATGGTAAATGTGATTTTTTTGGAACATCATCAGTTAACACGAGAAAAGCACCTCCTAAGTCATTGTTTGTTGGAACATGTATAAGATTAGCACGTTTGTTTTCGAAAATTATTCCAGTTTTTTTCTTAGCTAAGGAAAATTTTTGAGACAGTACTTGCGGTTGTTTTATTCACGGCAAACGCATTCATTAAATTTTTTTCCATTTTCAGTAAAAAACTCTTGCACTTTAAAAAAAATGGGTGTATTGTATATAGATGTTAAATGTCCATTAAAGATATTGAAAGGTAATAATGGGAAGAGGGAGGATTTTTATTATGAAGTTGAGCAAAAGTATGGATCAGGTTTTTTGTATTATGACGATGTTGTACACCCAGAAGGTAGATGTTCCCATTTCTTCCGTAACTATTCATCACCGTTTGCGTGATTCGTCGCCGTCTTATATTAGTAAAATTTTAAGGAAGCTAGTCGTTAGCGGGCTGATTAATTCAGTTTCGGGTAATAACGGTGGTTTCACGCTTGCTAAAGACCCTGAAGAAATTAATTTGCTGGACATTGTAGAGGCAGTGGAAGGGAAAATCGATACATACCCAGATTCAGACTTAATCCACACTGTTTTCTCTGACTATCATGAATTTGCCGAGTCCGGTATTCACACCATTACAAGTGCTTTTAGAAACGCTGATAAAGAATACGCTAATTATTTATACTCACAAAAATTATCTGTTTTAGTAGAGCAAGTTATTGGGAAAGAACGAACCACTATCATAGATTGGAACGAAGCGTAATAAATCTTTAAAAGAAAGAAGTGCGGTAATAAAATGGATATGGTAAAAAATGAGTGGAAAAAATTATTTAAAAACAAAATACTACTTTTATCATTTGTAGTTATTCTGTTTATTCCACTTTTATATGCAAGCTTTTTCTTAAAATCCGTCTGGGATCCGTACGGCAAAACAGGGGATTTACCAGTAGCGGTAGTTAACAATGACAGACCAGTTGATTATAACGGTCAAACAATGGATGTTGGCGATCAGTTAGTAACAAAACTGAAAAGCAACAAAGAACTCGATTGGAATTTCCTTTCCAAAGAAGACGCTGAACAAGGCTTAAAAGATGGCAAATATTATATGGTTGTCACAATTCCAAAAGATTTCTCTAAAAATGCAGCATCCGTTTTAGATAAAGATCCGAAAAAAATGGAATTATCCTATAAAACAAACGGCTCGCTTAACTATTTAGGTCAAGTTGTGAGTGAACAAGGAGCTAAACAACTGAAAAGCGAGGTTTCTGCTGAGGTAACAAAATCATACGCGGAAGCAATTTTTGATAAAATTAAAGAGTCTGGTGACGGGTTCGCCCAAGCTGCTGATGGCTCTGGAAAAATTAAAGATGGCCTCGTGAAATCACAAGAAGGTAATAAAACGATTTCTACTAATTTAAAAACGCTCGCAGATAGCTCTTTAACGTTCAAAGATGGCGCTAATACGTTAGAAGTTGGTTTAAAAACTTACACAGATGGCGTGAACACTGCGGCCGCTGGTGGCGATAAACTAAATGCTGGTGTTTCAACGCTTGCTGCTGGTGTAGGACCACTTAAAGACGGTGTGGCTGCACTTGACGGTGGAGCAACAAAATTATCAAGCGGAGTTTCGACATACACATCAGGCGTAGATACACTTTCTGGTGGAATTAACCAAGCATACAATGGTTCTACTGCCCTTTCTGATGGTTTAAACAAAATGAATGGCAGCGTACCAGCTCTTGCATCTGGTGTAACGCAATTAAACGACGGTCAAAAAAGTCTGGCAACTGGCTTAAATTCACTAGTTGATGGTAGTAATAAACTTTCAGCAGGATTAAAAGAACTAGATGGTAATTTAACTAATAGCCAAGGTAAAATAGCTCAATTAAAACAAGGTATGAATGATTTACAACAAGGTATCGACCAATTAAATCAAAACGTAAACGGTGAAGATGCAGCACTCGCTAAACAATTACAAGCTCTTCAAAAAAGCTTAACTGATTTACAAAATGGTTTAACTTTTATTAAATCCAATGCGAACTTCGATGCCGAAGCAATTAAAGCAAAAATTAATGCAACAAACGGTGTGAGCGCAGAAGATAAACAAAAAATTATTGATGCAATTCAAGCTGATTTAGACAAAGAATCACAAAAATCTGCCACTCAAGTAGCGACTGTAGAAAAACTACAAAGCGGCTTATCAGGTCTTGATTTAGCGACAATTCAAACACAAGTAACTGAATTGCAAACTGGTGTAGCGAAAATTTCAGCTGGTTATAAAGCAGTTCATGGTGGAACTACCGAAGCATTTAATGGTATCCATCAAGCAATTAATGGTTCAGGCAGTCAAACTTTACTCGGTGGCGCGAACCAATTAACAGCTGGACTAAAATCTGCACAAGCCGGCAATGCAAAATTAGTTGCAGGAACAAATGAACTTAATAACCAAATCCCAACTTTAACTTCAGGCGTAGGACAACTTGCTGCCGGTAGTTCAAATATGGAAAACGGCTTAAGTCAGTTAAATGATGGAAGTAATAAACTTGCAAGCAATTCAGACGCATTACGTTCAGGTGCAAAAGAGTTACAAGGCGGAACAAACCAATTAGCTGCTAAAGTTCCAACACTTGCTGGAGGCGTAAATCAACTACAAGCAGGTTCAAGCCAATTAGCAGGCGGTTTAAACCAATTATCAGCTAACTCACCTAAACTAGTTTCAGGCGTAGGACAACTAGCAGACGGATCTTCTAAAATTGCTGATGGTTCTTCTAAACTAGCGAACGGTTCCTTCCAATTAGGTGATGGACTAACTAAATTAACAGACGGTAGCACAGAATTAACAGACAAACTAGCAGACGGAGCACAACAAGTGAAAGATACAAAAGCAACAGACAAAACATTTAACATGATTGCAGCTCCAACAAAACTTGCACATAATGAATATACGCACGTAAGTAATTACGGTCACGCATTAGCACCATATGTGTTATCACTAGCTCTATATGTTGGTGCACTTGTCTTTAACTTCATCATGCCAATTAGACGTGTTTCGATGGAAGGGCAACCAGCTTATAAATGGTGGTTAAGTAAAGTATCACTTGGTTTTGTCGCAGCAGTTGCGATGGCACTTCTTGAAGGTGGTATCATGATTGCACTAGGACTAAGACCAGATAGCATTGTTGAATTCTTCGGAACAGCGATTATTACGGCACTTGCTTACATGTTCCTTATCATGCTTCTTGCTATGACATTTGATAATCCAGGTCGTTTTATCGCGATGGTATTACTCATTGTTCAATTAGCGGGTTCAGGCGGAACATTCCCAATGCCACTTACTGGATGGTTCTTCAATTTAATCCATCCGTTCTTACCAATGACTTATTCGATTTATGCCTTTAGAGAGTCACTGGCAGCAGGTATGGGACCAAATGTATACAGTATGTCGATGCTCGTTCTTACAATTATTATGATTGCATGTATCGGTTTACTATACCTATCAATGAGTCACTTGAAAAAACGCCATGATGCACATGAATCGGCACTTGATGATAATCAAAAATTAATGGCTTTAGAAAACTAAAATAGCGAAATCCCTATAAAGTAGCAATTACTTTATAGGGATTTTTTTGTATTAAAAAGGATTTCCTATGCTTAGGAAATAAGATTAATTGTGAGGTATTTTTGTATGCGCTATCATGAACGTATAACAGCTTAGTGAAAGGAAATGAAAATTAATGAAAGCATTAGAACGATTTCTGTCAAAATGGCTATTACCATTTGCAAAAGTATTAGAAAGTAACACCCAGATGAAGGCAATACGTCAAGGAATGATGGCACTTGTTCCAATAACTTTAGTTGGTGCAGTCCCGGTATTGTTCCAGCAATTAGGAGGAATCCCAAAACTACCTAGTTGGATTGCTGCTGTTGCTGAATATATTAATAACATTACCTCCCCGATTCATTTTGCTACCTTTGGATTGATGTCTGTCTATGTAGCAATTTTCGTAGCATATTATTATGCAAAAGAACGCAATTTGTGGGATATTGGGGCGATTGTAACAGCCTTAATGAGTTTTGTTGTAGTAGCAGTAAGACCACTTGAAGCTGGCGGAAGTGATGTAACTTATCTTGCCGGCGAAGGTATTTTTGTAGCTTTAGTAATTAGTTTATTATCTGTAGAAATTCTACACATTTTTAAAAATAAATTGAAATTCACGATTAATTTAGGTCAGGGTGTTCCAACGCCGATTTTACGATCTTTTGAAAATTTATGGCCGATTTTATTCTCGGTTTTAATCGTAGCGATTTTAAGCTTTGGGGTTGAAACACTTAGCGGTATTCGCGTAGTTGAGCTTATTCAAACGTTATTCTCACCACTGACTTCGCTTGTAAACACGCTACCTGGAATTATGTTGATTATCTTTATCCAACAATTATTATGGTGGTTTGGTATTCACGGATATTCTGTAATGGCGCCGGTTTGGTTAAGTGTAGCTTTCCAAAACGTAGACGCGAATGCAGCAGCACTTGCAAAAGGTGAACCACTTTCTTCCATGCTTATTTTCACTCCAGACTTTATGTGGAGTATCGTTGGGGTAACAGGAGCAGGAGTAACAGGCGCGCTCGTTGTTATTATGATGTTCTCTAAATCTAAACGTTATAAGACGCTTGGAAGATTGGCATTAATTCCAACATTTTTCAGTATTAATGAACCTGTAATGTTTGGTGTTCCGATTGTTTTAAACCCGAGATTCTTTATTCCAATGATGGTTGCGCCACAAATTGCAGCATTAATTGGTTGGTTCTCAATCAAGCTAGGTCTTATGAATCCATTTACGATGGTTTCTCCATATGTACCAGTTCCAATCGGTGCCATTGTTGCATCTTTTGACTGGAGATACATTATTGTACTTGGACTTATCTTGATTTGTTCAGCGCTTATTTACTATCCATTCTTTAAAATTGCTGAAAAAGAAGCGCTTGTACAAGAAAATAGCGGGGACCAAGAAGCTAGTCTAGATGATTTTGATTTTTAGTATGAAAGGACGATAGACATGAAAATTATGTTAGTATGTTTTGGCGGATTATCCACCTCCATTTTAGTGAAAAAGATGGAAGAGGCTATTGCGGCATCAGAAAAGTTTAAGAATAAAGGAATTACAATTGAAGCTTGGGGGAAAGATGAATATTCTGACCACCTAGATAACGTGTCTATTGTTTTACTCGGACCGCAATTATCAATGGCATATGAACAAGTAATAGAAGCTACAACAGAACGCGGGTTAAAAGTTCCTGTAGAAGTAATTGATAAAGAAGATTATGGCAATATGAATGCAGTACCAATTCTTATTGCTGCATTTAAAAAAATTAAAGAAGCTGGAACGAATACATTTACGACGGAGGGAAACTAATGGAAGGCACTGAATTACAATCTTTTAAAATAATATCAAGTGCAGGAGATGCGTCTTCCTTGTTTCTAAAAGCCGTTCAACACGCTGAAAAAAGTGAATTTGCAGAAGCAGAAGCATGTATCGAGCAAGCAAATCAATCTTTAAGAGAAGCACATCATGTTCAAACGTCTTTGATTCAAGAAGAAGCAAACGGTAGCTCTAAAGAACTTTCTTTACTGCTGATTCACGCACAAGATCATCTAATGAATGCTTTTGTATACTCTGACTTAGTTAAATCCGTGCTTAATCTGTATAAGCGTTTAGATGAAAAGTAAGGAGAGAAAAGCTATGAAGCTAATTATCAACGCAGATGACTTTGGGTTCACAAGAGCTATCAATTATGGAATTATTGATGCGCATAATTTAGGTGTATTAACTTCTACAACGTTAATGGTTACTATGCCAGCTTTTGAACATGCGGTAGAGTTATCTAAAAAAACACCTATGCTCGGAATTGGCTTGCATCTTAATTTGACGCTTGGTAAACCTCTAACAAATGGAGCAACTTTAGTGAATGAAGACGGCGAATTAATAAAGCCTAAATTTACTACTCCTGAATATCCTTACAACGAAGAAGAGGTTTACCAAGAGTTTAAAGCACAATATCATCGTTTTACGGAGTTTATGAAGAAAAAGCCAAGCCACTTGGATAGCCATTTATTTTCAACAGATATTTATCCAGCCGTTACGAGTGCCGCGAAAAGGCTAGCAGAAGAAATTGGGATACCACTTAGAAATCATGATACAAAAGGTTTTGAACATGTCGAATTTATGTGGGAAAAACCGCTTGAAATCCCGTACGGTGCATATGATAACTTAGACTATATTTATGACAATGCAGCTTCTATTTTGTGTTATGATTATGTTGAAATCATGACACATCCTGGTTATCTAGATACTTTTATTCTGGAAAATTCAACATTCTCTACGCCACGCGCGAATGAATTAGAAAGTTTAATTTCACCGAGAATGCGCCAGTTTTTAAACGAAAATAATGTAGAATTAATTTCCTATCATGATATTCCAAAAAAATGAAATAGGTGATTAAAAATGCTTAATCAACGTCAAAAAAATATTTTAAGCACGCTATATAATGAGAATAATTGGTTGCTTGGAAAAAAATTAGCGGATTTATTCCAAATAAGTGACCGGACAATTAGAAATGATATACGCGTTATTAAAGAAAATATAGGAGAGGACTTTATCTTTACTTCTAAAAAGTTAGGATATGCCTATAATATGGAGAAACCTTTTCCGGTTGACGTTGAGGAAGAAGCTGGATTTGAACAAAACCGGATGGCGCAATTAATTAAGAAATTACTTGTAGATGATGGAGTAGATATATATGAATATGCAACCGAAACATACACATCAGAATCTACCATCCAACGTGATATTCAGTGGTTGCGGGGCTACTTTGAACAATTATTAGGTTTAGATGTAGTCATTCATTCTAGTGACGGTATTTATGCTATAAGTGCCACACCAACTACGAAAATGGAATTATTAAACCGTATCGCAAAGCTAGATGAGTCGCTAAAAACGATTTTAATCACCAATTGTTTTCCAGAAATTAATAATGAAAAAATCCACCAAATATTATCAAAAATAATCAATAAACATAAGATTGTTTTAAAGTATTTTGATGAAACAATCTTACTAACGCAAATAATTTATAGCAGTGGCTTCTTAAAAAAACATCCAGAACAATCAACTGTTACAGAAATCGATAACCCGTTTTTGAGAGAGCTCTTTGATGCGATAGAGCAGGAAGCGGGTTATGGGATTTCTGTTGAAATGAAACAATTTATTTTGACTGAATATGAAAAAATTGTTGCGATGAACAATTTTGAAAATCAAGTCACTACGAAAATGGTTTTAGAAGGCGAACTTTATCAAGAAATTTTACTAATTCTGGAAGAAATTAAGCACGTTTATCTCATAGATTTTACAACAGACTTAGAAGTAACTAGCGATATGACAAAACATATTTTTATCGCACTTGAGAGGGCTAAAAGAGGTATTGTCATTAAAAATCAAGTGACACATATCATCACGCAGCAGTACAGTTACTTACTAGATATTGCCATTTTCATCGGAGAAAAGTTATTAGAGCGTCTAGGAGTAATTCTCAATCAAGAAGAAATTATTCTACTCGTAATGTATTTATACCAATACTACCGCAAAATAGAAGCTAAACATCAACTTAACCAAGTGGTACGGATTGCACTCATTGTTCTAGAAGGTAAAGCTGCGATGTATTACTTACGAGAGCAATTAGCAGAAGTACTACGACCCGTAAACGTAGAAGTTATAGAGATTACCGATAATACACAGTGTCAATTACTACTATCAGAAAATGTAGATGTTGATTTGTGTATTTCTACTAAAAAAATTGATTTGCCTGCGGAAGTCCCGTGTATTGTCTTATCCAACAATATCGGTTTAATTGAGGAAGTAACAATAAAAAAACAGCTTTCGGCAACGATAGAAGCTAATAAAATGAAAAAATTTGCTTATATTAAAGAAAAATATTTACATGAAGATTTATTTTTGACCAATTATGAATATGATCAGAAATATAATGCAATTGATTTTTTAAGTGAATATTGTATAAGTAAAGGATATGTACCAACTAGTTTTACAGAAAAATTATTTAGCCGGGAACAGTTATTTTCAACGGCTATACCAACAGGGATTGCTTTACCTCATCCAATTAAAAATGTTGCGATTAAAAGTGGTATTTTTATTTGCATTATGAAAAAGCCAATTACCTGGGATAATCACAAGGTTAGTCTAATTATGATTCCAATGATTGAAGAATTAGATGGAACGGAAGCGCCATTAATCAATGATTTTTTATCGTTAATAGCTTCTAATAAATCGTATGTAGAACAAATAAGCAAATGTAGCACTTATCGTGAATGCGTGGAGTTATTACAAACTATTTATAACAATAATGAGTAAGTTTTTTAAGGAGTGAAAGGCATGCAAAAACAAATTATTACTATCGCCGGTGGTGGAAGTACTTATACGCCAGGAATTATTCAAGCAGTGCTTAATGGACAAGAAAGACTTCCAGTAAGTGAAATCCGTTTATACGATATTGAAGCATCTAGAAATGAAAACATGTTTCTAATTCTGCAATATATGCTAGAACAACAAGGCTTTTCAAGTATTAAGCTAGTTCAGACAACAAACCCAGAAGAAGCCTTTACTGGCGCTAATTTTATCTTCTCACAAATTCGTGTTGGTGGACTTAAAATGCGTGAAAAAGATGAGAAAATCCCACTTAAACATGGCTTAGTCGGCCAAGAAACATGTGGACTTGGCGGATTTTCATATGGACTTCGCAGCATTGGCCCACTTTTAGAATTAGTTGGCTTTATTCAAAAATACGCTCCAGAAGCTTGGATTTTAAATTATACGAATCCGGAAACAATTATTTCTGAAGCGGTACGTAGACAATTCCCGGGCATTCGAATGATTAATGTTTGTGATATGACAATTGGTATTGAAGACACGCTAGCGAAAAATTACGGATATGACCGCGATAATTGGGTTGCAACTTACTACGGTTTGAATCACTTTGGTTGGTATACAAAAATTTATGATAAATCATTGAAACGTGATATTATGCCAGAGCTTTTAGAGAAATTAAAAGTGCAAGAAATTAAAGAAGAAGATCCAAGTTGGAACCGCGCATTTAATATGATTCGCTTCATGGTGCAAAACTTCCCAGATAACTTACCAAATAATTATTTAGAATATTATTTGTATCCGGATATGTACGTAGATTATGCAGATCCAAACTATACGCGTGCTAACACAGTAATGGACGGTCGCGAGCAAAAAACTCAAGAAATGGCCGATAAAATCCGTAATAAAGAAAAAGAAGATGTGCTTGATTTCTACTTTGGCGTGCATGGTTTATATATTGTTGATATTGCTACGTCCCTATTAAATGACGAGAAAAGTCGCTTTATGCTAATTGTTGAAAATAAAGGCTCTATTCCAAACTTACGAAGTGATGCGGTTGTTGAAGTACCAGCTTATGTTGGGGCGACAGGTGTAGAAGCTATTGCCTTACCTGCGATTGGAGATTTCCATAAGGGTTTAATGGAAGCACAAGTTGCAGCAGAAAAATTACTCGTAGATGCTTACTTTGAAAATTCTTATCAAAAAGCATTACAAGCATTTACACTTAATCAATCAGTTCCAAATGCAACAGTAGCTAAAAAAGTGTTGGATGAAATGATTATTGAAAATAAAGCATTTTGGCCAGTTTTAAAATAAAATAAAAAAACATCGAATGGTAACAGTTTTTACTATTCGATGTTTTTTTGTTATATAATTGAACGCCTTCCTATGAAAGAAATGCTATAATTAAACTATTAACAGACGAAAAGAGGTATTACATGACGAAAAAAATAGTATTTGTAGACGTAGATGGCACACTAGTGAGTGATGATGGGCTTGTACCAGAATCGGCAAGAGAAGCAATATTAAAAGCAAGAAGTAATGAGCATCAAGTTTATTTATGTACTGGTCGGTCCAAACCAGAGCTTTATGAATCAATTTTATCCATTGGATTTGATGGAATTATTGGTGCTGGTGGGGGTTATATCGAAGTAGACAATGAAACTATTTATCATAAAAAAGTATCAGATGCTGATGTCGTTCATATGGTTGATTTTTTCCACGAAAAGAATTTAGATTTTTATTTGGAATCAAATGGTGGATTGTTTGCTAGTGAAAACTTAGAAGCCCACTTAGATAATTTAGTTTACGGCGATGTGGAAAATGATCCAATAGCACGTGAGAAAAAAATTAATAACCCACATCCGTTTATGGAAAGTTTAACTTACGGTGAAACGAACCTTTACCGCTCAGATGTTAATAAAGCATGTTTTTTAGAAAATAAAGATGTGCCATTTGAAGAAATTAAAAAAGAATTTAGTGGTAAATTTGAAGTCTTACATTGTACGGTTCCAATTTTTGGAGATGACAGTGGCGAATTGATGGTTCCGGATATTCATAAAGCAACAGCGATTGAGTTTCTGTTAGAACATATTGGTGCGAATAAAAAAGATACCATGGCTATTGGCGATGGTATGAATGATGCAGAAATGCTTACGTATTGTGAAACTGGTATTGCGATGGGAAATGCTAAAGAAGAGTTGAAAATCCTTGCTGATGAAGTTACTAAATCGGTTGATGAAGATGGATTATATTTAAGTTTCGAAAAACATGGTTTGATTTAGAATATATTGTATGGGTAATGAGTAGTATGGAGGAGGATTTTTGATGAAATTAATTAAAACAAAAACATATGAAGAAATGTCACGAGAAGCTCTCAAAGTGGTAAAACAAGTAATTACTGAAAATGACAACCCAGTCATTAACACAACTACAGGAGCGAGTTTCGATGGAATGTTTGCAGGGCTTGTAAAAGAAATTAACGCTGGTGAAATCCCGATTGAAAAAGTATTTTTAATGAATCTTGATGAATATGTGGCTAAAAGAGATGCATCTTTTACCGTCTATACATATATGCATCAAAAATTTTATGATTTAATAACCAAAATGCCAAAAAGAGTAGAATTATTAGATGGAAGCTTAGATGATTTTACGGATGAGATTGCTCGTTACAAGAAAATTTTAGAAGAAAACGAGCGGGATTTACAAATTTTAGGACTAGGAGTAAATGGCCATCTTGGTGCAAACGAGCCTGGTACACCATTTGATGCCCGCTTATTTTTAGCAGATAGCGATGAATCTACTATTAAAAGTACTATCATGTATAACAATCTAACAGAAGATGAAGCACCATCGCAAATGCTTACACTGGGACTTGCGGATATGATGGATGCAAAACAAATCTTAGTAACAGCTTCTGGTGAACGTAAAGCAGAGGCGGTTAAAGGGTTGTTAGAAGGTCCTATTAGCGTAGATTGTCCGGCTTCTATATTACGAAACCATCCAAACGTTGTCTTCATTATTGATGAGGCGGCTGGATCTTTACTTACTAACCATTAAAAGGGAGTGGAAATATGAGGAAATTATATACTTATTTTGTATTAATTCTCGGCATAGCAATGATTGGGCTTGGCATTTATTTAATGTTTAACCCGAGTACTTCTCTTCAAGCGCTAACTATTTTTATCGGAATTATTTTAGTGCTAAATGGAATTAATGAAGTAATTTCTTACTTTGGCGAACGTAAATATTGGAGCATTTCTAAATGGATTATGCTAGATGGGATATTATCGATCTTGGTAGGTGGTTTTGCTATTTTTGAATCGAATATGGCCGAACGTATTTTTATTATCATCTTTGCCATTTGGATATTAGCCTCAGCGATTTTACGAATTTTAACTGCTTTTGCTGTAAAAGGTTTCCCGGGCTGGACTTTACTGCTCATAATGGGGATTTTAGGAATTGTTATTGCTGTTATTTCGTTGTTCACGAATACATTAGTAGCGATTGCAATCGGAATTATTTTAGGACTGTTTTTTGTCTTCCAAGGAATCACTTGTCTATCCCTTTGGTGGGTTATTAGAAAAGGAGAACATCGGAAATAATGCTAATTTTTTATCCTGTTTTATCTAAAAATGTTAAAAATATAACATTTTTAAAAGTGGAGTGGTAATTCTGTCACAAAATAGACATAAGAAGCGAGAAGATGGTTCTTTAAGAACTTATCTCTCGCTCTTTTTTTATTATGATTAAAGAAGTTGCAATTTCGCAATGATTTTGAGGAGGCGGGATAAATGATGGGAATGTTTACTACGGAGTTGATTTTTACTTTGACTAGTAATCCGAAGTTTCAAGAAGTAGCTGAATTGGTGTATTGGAACAAGGATGATATTATTGATTGTCCTGAAAATAATGAATTTGTTTACGCGATTGATGAAGGTAGCGTAACGCAATACGCAGAAAAAAATAGTTCTTGGGGGAAAGGAAGCGTTCTTGGTTTTATTCGAGAAAAGACAAAAATCCACCCCTTATGTAAGACCGTTGCTTGGAAAATTCCTTTAACATATGTTGCTGATATAGTGAAAAACATGGATAAAGTGAAGCTGGAAGATCTAACAGCAATAGAAATGAACTTTTTGAAACGGGAAACAAAGGATTGTATCCAATGGTTCATTAAAAAAATGCCGGATAGACTTCATACTACTTCTTGGAAAATCGCACAAGGGTATTTTCGTCAAGAGATTATGCAAATACTTCCCAAAGAGTCCTATATTGCCCAATTAAATGAATTGAAAGAGCGACATATTCTTTTTGAATTAGGCTATTATTTTGAAATAAATGTATCTCAATTTCACTCTTATTTAAGAAACTTAGAATATGATTTAATACTAGAAAAAAATAATTAAAATATTTCTAACATTTTCACAGACAAATGACGCAATTCATAGTACACTTAGAATAACCATGATAGGGAATTATTGCCAGTCCCTTATTAGCCACCAGCAAAATTTGCTAGGTGGTTTTTTGATGAACTTTTTCTTTTCGAAAGAGCGTGGTTGTGATAACCTAAAAAAGGTTAGTTTTTAAGAAGGGAAAGTGTAGGAAATGACGAAATGGTTACCAAAGGATTTATGGATTGTTATTATTGGAATGGTGTTACTATATACAGGGCTATCATTTATTTGGCCTTTTAATATGATTTATATGACGCAAGAGTTGGGTATGTCAACCACGGATGCTTCACTGGTATTGTTGATTAACTCAGGTGTAGGAATTATTTCAAGTATTATCGGCGGACTTATTTTTGACCGTTTTTCAGGCTTTATTTCACTTACAATTGGTACGATAATATTAGTACTCTCAACAGCTTCATTATGTTTCTTCCACGGATTTCCGTTCTTTATTTGGAATTTATGGGCGGTTGGTATTGCGATGGGAATGGTATTCTCAGGGCTTTACGCAGCGGCAGGATTAACGCATCCAACTGGTGGGAGAACAGGATTTAATGCGATTTATGTTGCTCAAAATATCGGGGTTGCAGTAGGACCGCTTCTTGCAGGACTATTAGCAAAACAAGGAATGAGCCACGTATATATTGGTTCTTTTGTATTTGCAATTATATTTGCTGGCTATTTTTTCTTTTTCTTCCACAAAATTGACTGGAAATCAGAAAAAGTTAATGTAGAGACAAAACATCGTAAAAAAGGAGCTAAACGAGAATTTCCAACGAAGCTCGCATTATGTTCTTTTGTGCTACTATTACTGACATACTTACTCTGCCAATTACCACACGTACAGTGGCAGTCCAATCTTTCTACTTATATGACGGAAATAAAAGGTGTGACATCTAGCGAATACGGTAATTTATGGAGTTTAAACGGCGCTCTTATTGTACTGGGGCAATTAGTTTTAATTCCAGTTGTTAATAGATTTAAAAAATACTTACTGGCACAAATTTATATCGGTATTGTCTTATTTATTTTATCTTTTGTTGTCGCAATGAATGCAAGCGTATATAGTGGTTTTGTGTTAGGGATGATTTTCTTAACACTCGGCGAAATGTTTGCTTGGCCAGCGATTCCAACCATTGCTTATCAACTTGCACCAAAAGGAGCGGCCGGTTTATATCAAGGCTTAGTGAACGGAATGGCTACAGCCGCTCGCATGCTCGCGCCATTTTTAGGAGCGATTGTAGTTCAACATTTAGGCGGCATCAAAGCTTTATTCATTGGCGCATTTATTTTACTCGGATGTGCGCTTGTTAGCATTACCTTACAACAAATTTTACAGAAAAAGGATCAACAAGAAAAAGCTGCCTTGAAAATTTCCATCAATCAGGGGGAATAGAAAATGAAATTATGGGAAAACGGCACATTTTATCAAATGACAGCAGAAGGGGAGCAAGTTTCTGCTGTGTTAACACAAAATGGTCAAATTCATGCGGTCGGTGAAGTAGCGGACCTCAAAAAACAATATGCTACTGAAATTGATGAAACAATCGATTTGGAAGGTAAAGTAGTTTTTCCGGGATTTGTTGATGCGCATATCCATTTGTTATGGTACGGACAAGCTTTAGAACGGCTGAACTTAAACCAGACAACCACTAAAAAAGAGGCATTAGCGCTTATTCTTGAACGAACAAAGCAGCTTGCAAGTGAAGAATGGTTGTTTGTAGAAGGTTATGATGAAAATAAATGGTCAGATGAACAAACATTGATTTCTTTAGCTGATTTGGATGGGGTAAGTACAACCAATCCAATTTTAGTTAGACGGATTGATTACCATAGTGTGTCGATTAATTCGGCTTTAAAAGCGCATATCGAAAACTTTTCGGAAAACGGTTTTGATGGCGGTGGTGAAATTGTTCGTGATAAAGCTGGGAATTTTACTGGTATTTTAAGAGATAATGCGACAACGCTTGCTATAGATGCGTTTCCGGCGGCGACACCTGCTGAATTAAACGCGTGGTTAAAAATTGCGATAACCGATTTATGGTCTAAAGGTATAACCGGTGCGCATTCGGAAGACTTACATTATTTTACGGGATTTGAATCTACTTTTGCTGCTTTTCGGAATACGGTGGGAGCAAATCGATTGCCATTTCGCGCACATTTGTTAATTCACCATGCCGAACTAGCTAATTTTTCAGCATCTAAAGAAAGTTTTATGAGTGGCGACGACTTTTTAGAATTAGGGGCAATGAAAATTTTCTATGACGGCACAGTTGGTTCGCGTACGGCGCTAATGAGTGCGGGATACGCTGATAACCCGAATGAAAAAGGACTACAAATTCATTCCGATGAGGCTTTTGAGGATTTAGTTCAGTCAGCAAGAAAAGCGGGTTTACCTGTAGCAATTCATATTTTAGGCGACCAAGCTTTTGCTAATGTTATTCGAACTTTACGAGCAAACCCACCCAAAGAAGGACAATACGATAGATTAATTCACACACCTTGGCTTACAAAAGAGTTAATAGCAGAAGCGGAGGGCTTATCGATATTATTTGATGTACAGCCACAGTTTATGGCTAGTGATCTCCCGTGGGCTATCGATGTGCTTGGTGAAAATCATCCGCCACTTGCTTTTGCTTGGAATTCGCTTTTACGAGCAGGCTTTCCATTAGCTGGAGGTAGTGATGCTCCGATTGAAGTGCCTAATCCGTTTTGGGGGATCCATGCAGCTGTTACAAGAACGGCTAATGCGGATTTGAATGGTGTGAAATATTGGCCGGAAGAGTCACTTACCGTATATGAAGCAATCGAACTTTATACAAAAGGGGCTGCGTTTGCAAGTTATAAAACGACTACCCGTGGTCAAATTGCCCCTGGATTTGTAGCGGATTTTACGATTTTAGCAGAAGATCCTTTCCAAATAAAACCTGCGAATCTTCGTCATCTAGAAGTTATGATGACAGTTGTAAATGAACAAGTAGTTTATAAAAAAAAGTAAGTAAACGCGAAAAACTCCATACAGAGACGGATGTTCTCGGAAAATATTTTTGTTAGTATGAGAACGGATCAAATGCCTTGCTAAAGGACGAATTAGCATGGCGTGGAACCGGGAACGAGGGATGTATTAATGGAGATTTTTGAACTGATTTTATTAATGTTAAGTGCAGTTTTTTTATCAAATGTGTTAAGTCGATTTTTGCCAAGTATTGCGGTACCTTTAATTCAAGTACTACTAGGGATTATTTTGGCGATTCCGCTCGGGGATCATACGATGGATATAAATCCTGAGTTGTTTTTATTACTATTTATGGCTCCGATACTTTTTAATGACGGGGCTAGGACGGATAAAAAATCGTTATGGAAAAATCGGAAAGCAATTTTATCATTATCAATTGGCCTAGTGTTTGTAACGGTTGGGGTTTTAGGAGCTTTTATTCATTACTTAATTCCAGCGATACCTTTTGCGGCTGCATTTGCACTTGCTGCAGCACTAGCGCCAACTGATGCGGTCGCGGTTGGTGCACTAGCGGAAAAAGTAAGGGTTCCACATAAAATTATGCATATTTTAGAAGGAGAATCGCTTATCAATGATGCTTCTGGACTTGTTTCCTTTCAATTCGCAGTCTTAGCGCTTGTGACGGGAACATTCTCCTTTATGTCTGCTGGAACTAGTTTTTTGCTGCTTTCGCTAGGCGGGATTGCGCTTGGAGTGGTGCTTAGTTTACTGAAAATCATGCTAATGCGTGGTCTGCGCCAACTCGGTATTGAAAACATGACTTCTTTTATGTTAATGGAAATTTTGCTGCCTTTTTTAATTTTTATGGTGGCAGAAAATATTGGCGTCAATGGTATTTTGGCTGTGGTCAGTGGGGGAATGGTGCATTCGTTTAGTTATAAAAGGATCAATCCTGAAATGGCGCAACTCAATTTGCTTTCTAAAAATACTTGGTCAGTAATTATTTTTAGTCTTAATGGCCTTGTGTTTGTTTTACTTGGGACTCAGCTGCCGCAAATTATGACAGCTATTTGGGAAGATACAGGGATACATAAAAGCATGTTGTTCCTATATATTTTCGGAATAACGTTTTTACTACTTGCGCTTCGGTTCTTATGGATTTTGTTTTTCCGCAATTACGAGGAAAATCCCCATGCAGATTTAGTGAGCAGGCTAAAAAATACGTTTTTGTATACTGTAGCAGGTGTACGAGGAACGATTACGTTAGTCAGTGCGCTATCCTTACCATTTGTCTTAGGTCAGGGCAATGCTTTTCCTGAACGTGATTTATTGATTTTTATTGCTGCTGGAGTAATTATTACGACACTACTTTTAGCTAACTTCACACTGCCTCTTTTTGCAGCTAAAAAAGATGTTGTAGTAGCCGATCATACTACTGCAATTGCGCTATTACGAGATGTTGTCGGCCAATTACAACGTTATAAAACAGACGAGAATGAAGTAGAAATGAATAATGTATTAAAAATGTATAACGGCCGAATTTTTTCGTTAATGGAACATAAAGAAGTGAGTGCTACTGAGAAAGAACTTCGACGTTTAACGCAAGAATGGCAACTTGAAAATACAAGAAGACTCGTATTTGAGCGGAAAATTGACACTGGGGTTGGGTTGTCGCTTATGATGCGGCTCGGGAAACGACTTTATGTCCAAACAAGAGCTCAAAAATATCGGGCGAGAATGAGATATCGTCAGCTTTTAAGTCATAGTATTCGTGATTTTCGCATAGTACCTCTTTCTTTTGAAGAACGTAGGAAGGAGCGAGCTAAACTTCAAACTGAAAATAATCAATTCGTCGTTCAAAAGCTAAATGAGCTCGATAAAAACGAATTTAACCCTGAAGTTATTTCCATCTATTTAATGAATTTTGAACGAGCATTAGGTAGCGGCAAACATAAAAAAGAAACAGATAATGAAGAACTACAAACAACAATCGATTTAGCTTCTCAAATTGAACGGGAAACAATTCAACATTATTTTGAAAAAGGGACGATTACGAGGAAGGAAATGAAAGTTTACCGAGATAATCTCCTTGCAATCGAAGCAAGTTTCCAACTAGAATTTTAACGAAAAAAGACAGTTAGACTATTTATTTAGTCTAACTGTCTTTTTTTATCATCAAAATAATAAATAATTCGATCAATAAATTCTTTTGTTGTACTATCAAAGTCTTTTTCTTTTTGATTAGTTAAAAGACCAATTGGAGGTGAAATAGGTAAGTTTTTAATTGGAATACGAACGGTTCCTTCTAGGAGCTCGGAATGTGCTGTGCTCGTAAAGATAGAAACACCAACGTTTTCGCGGACAAAATACTTATGAGACATGCTACTAGTGAGTTCCATTTTTTTATAATCACTACCAATGGCACGTTTTAAATGTTGCTCAATTTGGATGCGAATCGGGCAATTTGCTGGCGTGAAAATAAAGCATTCATCGCGTAAATCAAGCAATTCTACAGATTCCCGAGAAGCTAAAGGATGGTTTTCTGACACAATCAAATCAAGCGTATCATGGAAAAATGGAAAATAAAAATTCTCCAAAATTAGCTCAGGTTCCCCGCAAATGGCAAAATCAATTTCCCCATCAATCAGTTTTTGGCTACATGTATTGGCATCATCTACAGAAACATTCACCATTAGCTTTGGAAAATCGGTTAAAAATTGTTTTAAAATTTGTGGTAAGACGAGGCTCGCGCTAGGTTCTGAGATTCCTATTTTAATAAGGCCGGCATTGCCATTTTTTAAATCAAATATTGTGTGATCCAGCACTTCATATTGAGCAATTAGCTGACCCGCTCTTTCATAAAACAATCTACCAGCGTGGGTTAGTTTTAAGGTTTTTCCCCGTTCAAATAACTGCACGTCCAAATCTTGTTCCAGCTGTTTAATTCGCATTGAAATAGTCGGCTGCGAATAATTTAATACTTCTGCGGCCCGCTGAAAACTTCCCGTATTTACTACCGTATAAAAAGTTTTGATGGTTCTAAATTCCAATATAATTCCCCCTTCATATTGGAGTTTTTTGATATTTCTAACAGTATACACCGTAAAATAGCCAGAAGCAATTTATTAATCTGATAAAATTCATAGGAATAATGCGGATTAGAGCAGAAGTATTAGTATTACTGTGGTTAGCTATTAGTTTTTTTGATTAGCCAAACAGAATCTTTTACTTTATAGTATAGCTAATATCTAAAAACCAAGTAAGTTGATGGGAATTAAAAGGGGCGATTTGATGGGAAAAGTGACAATTATTGCTGGAGGAATCAAAACGGAATCTCGGCTGAACGGTTTAATTCAACTAGCAGCAAATCAATTAGCGAATAATGGTACGGAAGTTAAAATCATCGAAGTGCACAAAATTCAAGCAGAAGCGTTAGTAACTGCCGATTTCACGCATCCTGATATTCATTTAGCAAATAGTGAAATTGAGTCCAGCTCTGGCGTTATTATCGCAACACCCATTTTTAAAGCCGCATATTCAGGCGTGTTAAAAGCTTATTTAGATCTTTTGCCGCTTAAGGCTTTAAAAGGGAAAGTAGTTTTACCGCTCGGGCTTGGCGGATCAAATGGACATTTACTTGCATTACAATACGCGCTAGATCCAGTTTTAAAAGAGCTGGGGGCTGAAATAATTTTAAAAGGTCAATTTACGGTCGATAAGCAAATTGAACGGCTTGGTGACGGGCTTTATGAAATTGAAATTACGGCGAAAGAACGACTAGATAGTGCATTAAATCAGTTCATTTCGTTATTAAATCAAAATTCAGTGGAAGTTTAAGGAGGCGAGTAGAAAATGGCAGAAGATATTTTTAGAGTGGCGACTGTGGAAGATGCGCCGGAGTTTTTGGAATTGTTATCGAGTGCTTTTAAGTCCGTGAAAGAACTGGGAATCGATTGGCCTTCTACTAATGCAGATTTAGCGATGGTTACCGAAAATATCGTTAATTCTTCGGCTTTTGTTTTAGAGCGGAATGGTAAATTAATTTCTACAATTACTGTTCGTTTTCCATGGGAGAGTAGTTCGCCTCCCTCTAAATATCCATTTGTTTGGTGGTTTGCAACAGCACCAGAATTAGCGGGACAAGGGATTGGTGATAAATTATTAACGTATGTAGAAGAACGGGTACTTCGCGATACACTTAAAGCTCCGGCACTTACGCTTGGTACTTCTGCAAGAAAACATCCGTGGCTACTTGATATGTACTTGCGCCGCGGCTATGAAGTTTATTTTGAACATGAAGAGGACGGCGATGTCGGCGTGATGATGCGGAAAATTTTAATTCCGGAAAAATTCGATGCCACATTACTCGGAATACCTAGCTGGACATAAAAAAGGGGGAGAAAGAATGAAAAAGAAATATGGAGTTTTGGCACTGGCTCTTGTAGCCGCGTTAACATTAAGCGCATGCGGAGCGAAAGATGAACCAGAAGCAGCTAATAAAAAAGTTCAAACGATTACGGTCGGGACAGGCACGCAGTTTCCTAATGTTTGCTTTTTAGATGAAAATGGCAAATTAACAGGTTATGACGTTGAACTAGTGAAAGAAATTGATAAACGTTTACCAGGCTATAAATTCAAGTTTAAAACGATGGATTTTTCTAATTTACTCGTTAGTCTTGGTGCCGGAAAAGTAGATATTGTAGCGCATCAAATGGAAAAAAGCAAAGAACGCGAGAAGAAATTTTTATTTAACGATGTAGCCTATAATAATTTCCCATTACAGTTAACCGTATTAGATAGTAATAACAGCATAAATGGCACAAAAGATTTAGCTGGAAAACGTGTTATCACAAGTGCGACGTCAAATGGCGCACTCGTTTTAAAGAAAATCAATGAAGAACAAGGCAATAATTTTGAAATCGCTTATGAAGGACAAGGTTCTAATGATGCAGCCAACCAACTAAAAACAGGTCGCGCTGATGCAACGATTTCCACACCTTTTGCAGTAGATTTCCAAAATAAAACAAGCCCCATCAAAGAAAAAGTAGTAGGCGATGTTTTATCGAATGCAAAGGTATATTTCATGCTTGGTAAAAATGAAACTGAATTGAGCAAAGACGTAGATAAAGCACTTCAATCCATCATTGATGACGGGACATTAAAAAAATTGAGTGAAAAATGGCTTGGTGCAGATTATTCAAAAGAACAATATTAAAAAATAGGGGGTGCCATTTAAATGGATAAAGCGTTTGATGTGAAAATGATTGCTGATTTTATTCCGACGTTAGCGGGTTATTTACCAATTACGTTATATATCTTGGCACTCTCGCTTATTTTCGGTTTTATATTAGGGGTTATTTTATCATTACCAAGAATTTATCAGATCCCTGTTTTAAATCAATTTGCTCGCGTATATATTTCATTTTTTCGCGGAACACCGATTATGGTGCAATTATTTATTGTTTTTTACGGAATTCCAGCACTTTCTAGCGTATTTGGGATTGATTTATCGCAAATGGATCCACTTTATGCCGCCATTGCAACGTATGCATTAAGTAGTGCGGCGACCATTGCAGAGGTGATTCGGGCTGGTGTAAATAGTGTAGATGCTGGCCAAGCGGAGGCAGCTTATAGTGTCGGGCTGAACGGACGCCAAACATTTTTACGTATCATTTTGCCTCAAGCACTTTATCAAGCATTGCCGAATTTTGGGAATTTAGTAATTGGGTATTTGAAAGATACTTCGCTAGCTTTTTCGATAGGTGTGATGGATATGTCAGGTAGAGGCCAAACCTTAATTACGCTGAGCAATCACGCCCTTGAAGTTTATATTTCGTTATCTATTATTTACTATATTACCGCAGTGCTACTTGAATATTCTTTCAAATGGATTGAAAAACGAGTTAAAAAAGAGAATACCAGATTTACCAGTATTTTTGATATAGAACTTTAAAGGAGAGATGATGATGCCGCTTGATGTGCCTTTTATTGGAACAGCCGTAATGGCGATGCTAAAAACGATACCATTAACACTTGCGATGACATTCTTTCCGATATTGTTCGGTTTTATAATCGCTATTTTACTAACGCTCATCCGGATGTACCATGTCCGTTTTTTGGAACCAATTGCCAAGTTTTATGTGTCTTTTTTTCGAAGCACACCAGCGATTTTACATATAATGCTGATTTATTTAGGAATTCCGCTCATTGTCGATTTTTTAAGTAAGTCGCTTGATTTAAGCATATCAGCAAATAAAATCCCGGTTGTGGTGTTTGTGATAATCGCGTTATCCTTCACGGCGGGAGCTTACCTAACGGAGATTTTACGGTCTGGTATTATTGCTGTTGATATTGGCCAAATGGAAGCCGCTTATTCTATGGGATATACGCATGGTCAAGCGATTCGTAAAGTGCTGTTACCTCAAGCGTTTATGACTTCGCTACCGAATTTTACTAATTTATGCATCGGATTTTTGCATACAACTTCGATTGCAGCTATCGTCGCGGTCCCAGAAATCACTGGAATGGCCACGATTGTAGCTTCTGATAATTACGCTTTTCTCGAAGCATTCATTGGTGCAGCACTGATTTATTGGTTCTTAACTATTCTAATAGAAGCAATTAATTATATTTTGGAAAAGAATATCGCTAAATATCAAGGAGGGACAGTATGATTACCATTAAAAATATTCAAAAAAGCTTTGGACAAAATCAAGTTTTAAAAGGAATAGATTTAACCGTAAAAAAAGGAGAAGTAGTGACGATTCTTGGTCCAAGTGGCTCAGGGAAAACCACTTTTTTACGTTGCTTAAACTTACTGGAACGTCCTGAAAACGGTGAAATTTCAATGCATGACCAAATAATTAACTGCAAGAAACCTTCCAAAAAAGAAGTATTACAATTACGAAAAAATACCGCAATGGTCTTTCAACAATACAATCTATTTTCCCATAAAACTGTCATTCAAAATGTAATGGAAGGACTCACTGTTGCTAGAAAAATTCCGAAAAAAATTGCGCGAGAGATTGCTGAGCGGGAGCTAACAAAGGTAGGGCTAGCCGATAAGTTTAGCGCATATCCTTCCCAACTCTCAGGCGGACAAAAACAGCGCGTTGGCATTGCACGTGCGCTCGCGATTAATCCAGATGTAATTTTATTTGATGAACCTACCGCAGCGCTTGACCCGGAACTTGTCGGTGAAGTTTTAGAAGTAATGTTAGAAATCGCTCGTGCCGGTGCGACAATGATTGTTGTCACACATGAAATGGAGTTCGCAAAACGCGTCGCAGATCAAGTCGTCTTTATGGACGGAGGTCTCATTGTCGAACAAGGCACGCCAGATGAAGTATTCAATCACACAAAAGAAGAACGAACAAAACGCTTTTTACACCGAGTTTCGGCCGATTACTTATATGAAATCAAAGAAGTGAAAAAGGAGCGTGTCATATGACTATTCGACTTAGCATTTTGGATCAAAGTATTATTAATCCCGGCGACCGTCCTAGTGAGGCTTTACAAAACACTGTAGAACTTGCAGAGCTTGCAGAACAACTTGGCTTTTATCGTTTTTGGGTTGCTGAACATCATAATTCAGACGAAATAGCCGGAGCTGCGCCGGAAGTTCTTTTAGGATATATTGCGGCAAAAACAACTACTATTAAGCTCGCATCCGGTGGCGTAATGCTGCAACATTATAGTCCATATAAAGTTGCTGAACAATTTCACGTGCTTGAAAACTTAGCGCCAGGACGGATTTCCCTTGGTGTCGGCAAAGCGCCCGGCGGATTTCAACCAGCGACCGATGCCCTTCAGAAAGACTTTGCAAAGCCTATTCAAACATTTGATGCTAAATTGATAGAATTAGTCGATTTTGTTACACGGAAAAATGATTCCAAAGTCGAAGCAAAACCACTACCAGAAAATAATCCGGAAATCTTTTTACTTGGCGGAAGTGTAGCAAGTGCAAGGCAAGCTGCAGAACTTGGGATTTCTTTTGTGTTTGCTTATTTTATTAACGGCGAAGAGGAAGTTTTAAAAGAAGCACGGGATACATTTGAGCAGTATCAAATTAACCAACAAGCAAGTTTTCAATTAGCGCCAATTGTTGTTGTAGCTGAAACAAAAGCTGCTGCAGACCGTCATATTCCAGAGCGAGAATCAATTAAAGTAGAGCTTTCGGACGGGCGGAGAGTAAATGTCGGTTCACGTGAACAAGCAGAAGCCTACGTGAAAGACATCAGCCAACCATATCGATTTATTACACAAAAAATTGGAGCAATAACTGGAACGAAACAAGACGTTGGAGAAGAAATTACCCGACTTTCAAAAAAATATAATATTCAAGATTTTGTCGTTTTAACACCTGTCAAATCTGCGGAAATCAAACGCTATTCGTACCAATTATTAAGTGAATCGATAAAGGAGGAAGTTGTCCATGGCTAATGTCGTTGTTTGGAGTAAAGTAGGGTGTCACTACTGTAAAGATGTGAAAGATTATTTAACCGAGCAAAATATTGTCTTCCAAGATATTGACGTCACAGATCATGATTACTTACGAGAAGTACTGCAAGCCAAATACGGTATCCGCCACGTTCCAGTAGTAGAAATTGGTGACATAGAAAAAGGGACTTACCAAGCAGTAACCGAAATCGGTATCGAATACTTAGAAAAAGCTTTACTACAAAAGGAGGAAGTAAAATGACTAGAAAAGATACAATCCAGTTTGGCGCAATCATTCACGGCGTTGGCGGCACAACAGATGGTTGGCGCCACCCAGATATTAACCCAGCAGCAAGTACAGATTTAGATTTTTATAAAACTCGTGCAAAAATTGCAGAACAAGGCCTATTTAGTTTTGTATTTATTGCGGATGGTCTTTTTATTTCTGAAAAATCTATTCCGCATTTTCTTAATCGTTTTGAGCCGATTACTATTTTATCCGCTTTAGCAGAGTCTACAGAAAATATCGGTCTAGTTGGAACATTTTCGACATCATTTACGGAACCATTCACGCTCGCAAGGCAACTTTCCTCATTAGATCATATTAGTGGTGGTCGAGCTGGCTGGAATTTGGTCACTTCTCCGCAAGAAGGAGCAGCACGAAATCATAGCAAGAAAAACCTCCCGACCCACAGCGACAGATATAGCATTGCGGCAGAACATTTAAAGGTAGTTCGCGGACTATGGAATTCATGGGAAGAAGACGCTTTTACTTATAATAAAGAAACCGGCGAATTTTTTAATCCAGAAAAATTACATCGTTTGAATCATCAAGGTGAGTATTTTCAAGTGGAAGGACCGTTAAATATCGGCCGCTCCAAACAAGGAGAACCGGTCGTTTTTCAAGCGGGAGCATCTAGCACAGGTCGGGATTTTGCAGCCCAAAACGCAGAAGCTATTTTTACGCATTCAGATTCGCTTGAAGAAGCTATTCAATTCTATCAAGATGTGAAAACTCGTGCTGAAAAAGCTGGCAGAAATGCAGCAGAGATCAGGATTTTCCCAGGAATTAGCCCAATTGTAGCGGATACTCTAGAAGAAGCCGAGCAGAAATACACCGAATTTGCCAATCTTATTCCGATTGAAAATGCCGTCACCTATCTCGCGCGTTATTTCGATGATTATGATTTAAGCCAATTTGAACTAGATGAACCTTTCCCCGACCTTGGCGACATCGGTAAAAATGCTTTTCAAAGTACGACGGATCGAATCAAAAAAGAAGCAAAAGAGCGCAATCTAACCCTGCGCCAAGTAGCGACCGAAGCAGCCACCCCGAAAACACCTTTTATAGGAACAAAAGAACAAGTAGCTGATTTAATCGAAATTTGGTTTCAAAATGAGGCGGCAGATGGATTTATCATCGCGTCTGACATCCCAGGTACTTTTGAAACATTTGTCGAGCAAGTTATTCCGCTTTTACAAAGTCGAGGATTGTATCGAAACGAATATCCAGCCACAACCTTAAGAGGCAACCTAGGTCTTGAAATACCAAAAAATAAACAAGCCGTCAAGATCAAATAATAGAAAGAAAACGGAGCGCCTTTAAGGATCTTCGTTTTTTTGTTACAATAAAAGAAAAAAGGAGCCAAACCATGCGCTTAGATAAATTATTGTCCCACACAGGTTTCGGGAGTCGTAAAGAAGTGAAACCACTGCTTAAATCCGGGGCAGTTGTCGTAAATGGAACGATTCAAAAAGACAGTAAGACCCAAGTGAATCCAGATAAAGATCAAGTTACTGTTCACGGAACTCCTGTCATTTACCAAGAATTCGTATATTTTATGCTTCATAAACCCCAAAATGTCGTGAGTGCAACCGAGGATAATCTGTCAGAAACCGTCATTGATTTACTCGAGCAAGAAGACACGCTCACTAATCCATTTCCGGTCGGTCGTTTGGACAAAGACACAGAAGGATTACTTATTATAACTAATGATGGCACGCTCGCTCACAATTTACTTTCACCTAAAAAGCATATTGATAAAACATATTATGCTAAAATTGATGGCGAGGTTACAGCGGAGGATGTAGAAGCCTTCAGTGCTGGCGTCACTCTCGATGACGGCTACACCTGTAAACCAGCTCATTTAGAAATTATCACTCCGAACGAAATAAAAGTAACTATCCAAGAAGGAAAATTCCACCAAGTAAAAAGAATGTTCGCTGCTCGCGGGAAAACAGTCAGCTATTTAAAACGAATTTCAATGGGGAACTTACAACTAGATGAATCTCTTGAACTCGGTGAATACCGCCCACTGACTGAAAACGAGCTGCTTATCCTTCAAAATAAATAACGATAAACGAAAATTTTCTTCCTAAAAGAAGTAGATTTTCGTTTTTTAGATTGCAAAAGAAAGCATTTACATATATAATAAACATGTGTTTGGAATTAAAACAAAAGTTTGGAATGGAGGTGCATTATATCGTGGAGAATAATAAAGCGAAAATGAACGAAAAGGAAGAGATAATTTTCAATTCCATCCGTAAAAATCCTTACATTTCTCAACAAGAACTTGCTGATATACTTGATTTATCAAGACCGACAGTAGCGAACCTTATTTCTGGCCTTATTAAAAAAGGTCGTATTTTAGGAAAAGCCTATATTTTAAATGAAGCAAAACAAATCGTTTGTATAGGTGGAGCGAACGTCGATCGGAAGTTTTACATTAAAGACAAGGCCCAGCTAGCTACATCTAATCCGGTGCGCTCAACACAAAGTGCTGGCGGAGTTGCTAGGAACGTTGGTGAAAACCTTGGTCGCCTTGGAAAAGAAGTTATATTACTCACTGCTTGTGGAACAGACTCCGACTGGGAAGCTGTCAAAAATGCCAGTAATACATATATGAACTTAGATTATGTCACTGCATTTCCAAGCATCGCAACAGGTTCTTATACAGCCGTACTCGAAAACAATGGAGATTTGCTCGTTGCACTAGCGGACATGGATGCATACGATCACTTAACCCCAGATGTACTAGCGAAAAACGAAGGCTTGCTAAGTCAAGCGAGCGCCATTATTGCCGATTTAAATTGTCCAAAAGAAACATTAGAATACCTTGGAAGTTTTGCCGAAATTAATTCCATCCCATTAGTCTTAGTTCCCGTTTCCTCACCTAAAATGTCTCATTTACCAGAACGTTTGGATCACGTGACTTGGCTAATATGCAACCGAGATGAATCAGAAACTCACCTAGAAATGACCATTGAAAACGATGAAGACTGGCGCTTAGCTGCACAAAAATGGCTAGATTTAGGCGTAAAAAATGTCATCGTTACAAATGGCAGTAAAGGTGCGGTTGCAGCAAACAACGCAGAAGGCATTATCTTTGAACCCGCTATTGTCATTGAAAACATTGTAGATGTGACAGGAGCAGGAGATGCATTTTGTTCTGCGGTAATTTATGCATGGTTAGAAGGAAAATCTTTACAAGAAATTTTAAAAGCAGGGAGCGTAAATGCTGCGCGAACACTCGAATCTGAATACACTGTTCGCCAAAATTTATCAACATCCCAACTACAAAAAGATCTGGAGGAATTCAAATGAAAAATTATCTATCATTATCCGAAGAAGTAAAACAAGCAAAAGCAGAAGGAAAAGCTATCGTAGCCTTAGAATCCACAATCATCTCTCACGGCATGCCTTACCCACAAAACGTTGAAATGGCTCGTGACGTAGAACAAATTATCCGTGATAACGGCGCGGTACCTGCAACAATCGCTTTAATCGACGGTAAAATTAAAATCGGTCTTTCTGATGAAGAACTAGAACTATTTGCAAAAAGCAGCAATGTAGCAAAAGTTTCTCGTCGTGATATTGGCTACCTTATTGCTACAAAACAACTAGGAGCAACAACAGTAGCTGCAACGATGATCTGTGCTGAATTAGCAGAAATCGGTATCTTTGTAACTGGTGGAATCGGCGGAGTTCATCGCGGTGCCGAAACAACAATGGACGTTTCTGCTGATTTAGAAGAGTTAGCGAAAACAAATGTAGCAGTAGTATGTGCTGGAGCAAAATCTATCTTAGACTTAAACTTAACAATGGAATACTTAGAAACAAAAGGCGTTCCAGTAATTGGTTACCAAACAGACGTACTTCCAGCATTCTATACTCGTTCAAGCGATGTAGAATTAACATTACGTGCAGATGCTCCAGAAGTTATCGCTGAGTCCCTTAAAGCAAAATGGGATCTAAAAATTGAAGGTGGCGCTGTAATCACAAACCCAATCCCAGAAGAATTTGCAATGGATGAAAAAGTAATTAACGATGTTATCCAAACTGCACTTAAAGAAGCAGAAGAAAACCACATCCACGGAAAAGACGTTACACCATTCCTTCTTGGCAAAGTAAAAGAACTAACAGACGGTAAGAGCTTAGAAGCAAATATCGAACTAGTAAAACACAACGCACTAATCGGTACTCAAATCGCCGTAGCTTATCAAAATATCTAATAATCAATAGAGCTGTCGCCTTTAAGTGGTGGCAGCTTTTTTATGTTAAAATAAATTTAAAAATAAAGGAGGAATATAAATGATTGCCGTAAGCGCATGTTTGGCAGGAATTGCTTGTAGATATGACGGGAAAGATAAAGAAATTACCAAAATAAAACAAATGGTTGAAAACGGAGAGGCGATTCCTTTTTGTCCTGAAGTTGCAGGTGGTTTGGAAATACCAAGAAATCCAGCTGAAATAGTAGGCGGAGATGGTAAAGACGTCTGGCTAGGTCGTGCTAAAGTAATGGATAATCAAGGAATAGATGTAACAGAAGAATATAAAAACGGAGCGAGTTTAACTTTGACTAAAATGAAAGAACTCGGTATTACTCAAATAATTATGAAGGAAAAAAGTCCTTCTTGTGGAAGCTGTGCTATTTACGACGGCACCTTCTCTGGAAAAATAAAAGATGGTACCGGCGTAGCAGCAGCTCTTTTTCAAATGAATGGAATCAAAATCATCTCAGAATTTACAATTTAAAGTGCAAGCGAGCCCATTGGATCCCAAGGTTTTAGCGCAATTGGCTCATTGCTAAATGCTTCAATCAATTCTTTAGATAAATATTTTTTATGGACAACCACTTGGAATGTAAACTCATCCATCCAAGCATCACTAGCAACAAAATATCCATTGTTACCAATCTTTTCTCCCCAACTATTTTCCACTTTCCAACGATTAACTTCATTATTAGCAATGTTAACCCCAGTTAGAACCATCGCGTGAGTGAGCATACTATGTTTATAATCGAGGCGTTCTGCTTTCGTCATAGCTGTTTTAAATCCAAAAGCCTGATTTAGTAAGAAAATATCAGTATCCATAATACCAGTAGTTCGTTCTGAAAGCTGACCTACATCACAACCGAACCAAACAGTCTCACCGTCTTTGATTTGATCTGCGGCGGCTTTTTTTAATACATCCATTTCCACATTCAAATACTTAATAGGCGTCCCATTTACAATATTTCCTAAATAATCGACTGTAAATGCTTGATTAAAAGGTTTATCTTTAGTTGGCGCATTGATAAGCGGGATATAATCCTTCAAATCCATATCTACATAGCGTTTATAAAATTCTTTAGGCGTAATTTGTAAATCTTGTTTAAACTCATTGTCTTTATTTCGATATTCAAAATCAAACACTTTCGGCGGTTCACCCAGAGTCATAACTAAAAGCTGGTAAACTTCAGCAAGCATTTCTTCCTTCAATCCAGCAGTATCTTTCTGCTCTTTAACAGCTTTTCTTAAAATAACTGCATCCGTACGAAGTCTTTCATTTAATAGGTGATTTAAATCCGCAGACTTACTACTTTGAAAAGTTTCAGGCATAGCAGATTTCGGAACAACCCCATATTTTTCAATAATCGAAACAAGCATATCCCACTGACCGCCATCTTGTTGAGGGGTATCAAGTAACCATGAAACTAATCGGCTATCCTCATCTTCATTCGCTGTTTCAATAATGTTCTCTAAAAAATAATTAGCTTTCTCTAATTTATCCCAAAAGTTAGTATAGTTCTGCGACAACTCAAAATCTTTTAGACCAAGTGTCCCATTTAATTTATGTCGAAACGTATTTAATGCTGCAAACATCCAACATCTTCCACTTTGCTGTTGGTTGGAAACTTTATCTGTATGAACCTCATGAGAAAAAACCGGTTGTACTGTTGCTTTTGATACAGGATTTTCTGTTGCTGCTTTAATCCCATTTTTCATAATGCTAGCTTGGAAAACCAACTTATCAGGATTTTCACGCCATTTTTTGGAAAAACTTTCTAATTGATCAAACGTTATTTCAGTACTCATTTTTATTCCTCCTCTATAGAACATTGCTTCTAATTAAGTATACTGCTAAAAATAAAAAGTGTATAAGAAAACAACTATCTGAACTATTATGAAGGTTTTCGGCGGTTTTCATGATATAATATGAATGAATTTGATTATAAATGAATGTTTTTGAATGAAAACGGTTGATTTTGAAAGATAAAGATGATAAACTAACTTTGGATGGAGGAGTAAGAATGTTAAATGCAGAGCGAAAACAACTTATTATGGAGAGTATTGAAAAGCTTGGTGTTATTAAATTACAAGAATTAGTTGAAGGACTGGATACCTCGGAGTCAACTATTCGTCGTGATTTAATCGAATTAGAGGAACAAGGATTAATCGAACGTGTACACGGTGGTGCAAAACTTGTTATTTCTCATAACCAAGAACCAAGCATGAATGAGAAATCATTCAAAAACATTCAAAGCAAAAAAGAAATCGCAGCATATTGCGCTAGTTTAGTGGAAGAAAATGATTGTATCTATTTAGATGCAGGCTCCACGACACTGGAATTAATTACTCACTTAGCAAATCGAAATATTACTGTAGTTACAAATGGACTAACCCATATTGAAGAACTAGTTCGTCAAAATATTGATGCTTATCTTTTAGGTGGCAAAATGAAAGTGCATACAAAAGCAATTATTGGCGCAGTTGCCTTGGATAATATTAAAAATTATCATTTTGACAAAGCTTTTATTGGAACTAACGCTATGCATCCGGAGCATGGCTATACGACACCAGATATGGAAGAAGCATTTGTAAAACGTGCTGCCAAAGAGCGTGCTGATCGCGTTTTTGTTGTAGCAGACCATACGAAATTCAATGAAGTTAATTTTTCAAAAATGTTTTCAATAGATGAAGCTACTATTGTAACAGACTATATTCCTTCAGAAGTAAGAAAATCCTTTATCCAAAAAACTAAAATAATCGAGGTAGAAAAATGATTTATACAATTACTTTAAACCCTTCAATTGATTATATTGTGCAAATCGACCAACTAAAACTTGGCGAACTTAATCGCATGAAACAAGATTATAAATTACCTGGTGGCAAAGGTATCAACGTCAGCAGAGTTCTAAATCAATTGAATGTACCGAGCCTTGCTACAGGGTTTTTAGGTGGATTTACAGGTGGATTTATCAAAGACTGGCTTAAAAATGAAGGCATACAAACTGGCTTTGTAACAGTAAAAGATGATACTCGTATTAATATCAAACTAAAACACGGAGAAGAAACAGAAATTAATGGTTTAGGACCTGCAATCTCTGAAAATGAAATCAAAGAATTTTTAGAAGTGATGGATAAGGTAACTGCTGGTGACATCGTTATTCTATCTGGAAGTGTACCACCTTCACTAGGAAATGATTTCTACGATAAAATAATCCAAATCTGTAAAGAAAAACAAGCTAACTTCATGATTGATACGACTGGACAAGAACTACTAGATGCATTACCAAATCGTCCAATCCTTATTAAACCAAATCACCACGAACTGGCAGAACTATTTGGTGTTAAGTTAGATAGTGTAGAAGATCTCATTCCTTATGGAAAGAAATGCCTAGAATTAGGCGCACAACATGTAATCGTATCCATGGCTGGCGACGGAGCTCTACTTTTTACAGGAGAAGATGTTTATTTCGCTGATGCCTTAAAAGGAGAACTTAAAAATTCAGTTGGAGCTGGTGATTCAATGATTGCCGGATTCGTTGGAACTTTCGATAAAACTAACGATCCAGTTAAATCATTTGCTGCAGGCGTTGCAACTGGGGGCGCAACAGCATTTTCAACAGATTTAGCAGAAAAAGATTTAATTAATGAATTATTACCGCAAGTGAAGATAACTAAAATAACAGGGAGGCACTAAAATGAGAATTACAGACTTACTCAGCAAAGACGTTATGATTATGTCATTACAAGCTACAACAAAAGAAGCTGCCATTGATGAAATGATTGCTTCACTTAAAAGCAACGGGAAAATTAATGACGAGGTACTTTTTAAAGAAGCGATAATGAACCGTGAAGCCCAAAGCTCTACTGGAGTTGGCGAAGGAATTGCAATGCCACATGCAAAAACAAAAGCAGTTAATGAACCAACTGTAGTCTTTGCGAAAAGTGAAAAAGGATTAGATTATAACTCCTTAGATGGTCAACCTGCTCATTTGTTCTTTATGATTGCGGCTCCAGATGGTGCAAATGCAACTCACTTAGAAACGCTGGCAGCACTTTCAAGGTTATTAGTTCATCCAGCATTTGTTCAATCGTTAAAAGATGCAAAAACACCAGACGAAGTAATCACTCTCTTCAACAACGAGCAAGGTGATGCAGAAGAAACAGTTGTTGCTCCTACATCTTCTAATGATACTGGCAAAACTGTTGTCGCGGTTACTGCTTGTCCAACTGGTATTGCACATACCTATATGGCTGCAGAAAAGTTACAAGAAACAGCAAACAAATTAGGCGTTCGAATTAAAGTAGAAACAAATGGTTCAAGAGGAGTAGAAAATCGCTTAACTGATAAAGAAATTGCTGAGGCTGATGGAGTTATCATCGCAGCTGATGTACAAGTTGATATGCCTCGTTTTGATGGAAAACATTTAATTGCAAAACCAGTTGCAGCAGGAATTCATAAACCAGAAGAGCTTATTAAAGAAGCTATCTCAGGGAATGCACCAGTTTATAAAGCAGAATCGGGTAGCGAAGCAACAGAAAGTACAGATGGCCTTTCCATTGGTCAACAAATTTATAAACATTTAATGAGCGGCGTTTCTCATATGTTACCATTTGTAATTGGTGGCGGGATCGCAATTGCAATCGCATTTATGCTTGATCAAATTTTAGGTGTACCACAAGATCAACTTGCAAAATTAGGATCATATAACGAAATTCCAGCATTATTAAAACAAATTGGTGATGTTGCATTCGGATTTATGCTTCCAGTGTTCGCGGGTTATATCGCATACAGTATATCAGATAGACCAGGTCTTGTAGCTGGTTTCGTAGCAGGTGGAGTTGCATCTGTTGGTGGAGCAGGTTTCCTTGGTGCTTTAGTAGGTGGTTTTCTTGCTGGTTATGCAGTCGAGTTAATTAAAGTTATGCTGAAAAAATTACCAAAAACTTTAGATGGAATTAAAGTAGTACTATTTTATCCGGTGCTATCTGTACTAATTGTCGGACTATTGATGTTACTATTAAACGTTCCAATGAGTGCATTAAATACATGGTTAAATGACTTCTTAAATAGCTTAAGTGGAACAAATGCGGTTATTCTAGGCTTACTTTTAGGAGCAATGATGGCTGCTGACTTAGGTGGACCAATTAACAAAGCGGCTTATATTTTTGCAACTGGAACGCTTGCAGCAAGTGTTGCAACAGGTGGTAGCGCGATTATGGCGGCTACAATGGCTGCTGGTATGGTGCCACCGCTAGCAACATTCGTAGCAACTCTTATTTTTAGAAACAAATTTACTGCACAAGAACGTGATGCAGGGCTAACGAACTCTATTTTAGGCGCGTCATTCATTACAGAAGGTGCCATCCCATTTGCAGCAGCAGATCCACTTCGAATGATTCCAAGTTTTATCGCAGGAAGTGCAATAACTGGGGCAATTGTTATGTTTTTAAATATTAAAGTATTAGCACCACACGGAGGCGTTTTTGTTATCTTCTTAGTATCTCAACCGTGGTTCTACCTTATCGCAATCGTGATTGGAACTATAATAAGTGCAGCATTAATCGGAGTATTACGCAAAAAACCAACAGTATAATAGAGAGGAATCGTCTTTTGAATTTAAAAAGGCGATTTCTTTTTATGTGATTTCTCGAATTCTTCCTAAAAAATTGCTATAATGAAAAGGAAGAGAGGTGGGCGTATTGGAATTTGGAGAAAAATTAATTCATTTACGAAAGAAAAATAGATTAACTCAAAAACAATTAGCGGCAAAAATTGGAACTACAGCTTCAACTATCAGTAAATATGAAAATGATAACCACCGACCGCCAATCTTTATTTTGGCTAAATTAGCAGAAATTCTTGGGACTACAACAGATTTTTTATTAGATGATGTAGCGGGTTTACGGGAAAAAAATTCAGTAAATGCTTTTCCTTTAATTGGAAACCCAGAGCTTGAGAAATGGTATCTGGAATTGCCTTATACATATTCAGAAGAAGAATTATTAATGTTAAAACGAATTGCAGATGCGATTGAGAATAAGAAATAATTTAAGAAGGAAACCAGATATACAATGCGTATATCTGGTTTTTAATTTTATTGTTCCGGGTCTTTTGAATCGTCTTTTTCAGAAAGCATAGTGTTATAATAACGCCTGGATTCAGCGGCGAGTGTAGCTGGAGGAAAAAACATATTCATCGAAGGGAAATTGCTCTCCATTGTTCGCATTTTTTGTGAGAACTTCATATGTAGCATGGAGGTTCTAGCAATTTGGTTATTGAAAGAGGCTAACGACATATCAATTTCAAAAGTCTGTAAATTAGAAAACTTTATCAACGTATGGTTATATCCAATTGCATGATAATCCTTAATATGCTGTGGGAAAATCCAAATACAATCTGTTGAACTTGGCGCGACAGTAGGGAATACATAGGTAGAAGTGACAGGGTCAATAATAATAGGCGGCTTATGAGTGACACCTATTAGATGCTTTGTTCCCTCTTTACGTCCAACGAGAGAAAACGAGGTACTAAATAAGCTAAATAAACAAGCTACTAGAGCCATTCAATAGTAACTTGTTCACCGTCGATATAAATTTTATTAATTAGTGATTTTAAATAAAGTTGTTTTTCTCTAAACTCTAAAGAGTCAAAATCAACTGTTGCTAAATCAGCTAAATTTTCTTGTATCTTTTTGTTTTTCTTCAATTCTTCGTTAGCTTCTATTTGTGCTTCATAATAATTAATTTGAGCATCAATATCAGCCATCATACCATCGAGTTCTGAAACTTCGTAAGAACCACTGATATATAAATCAAACAGCCGCTTCTTTTTTGCGTGTTCTGTTTTAAGTTTTTCGTTTAAGCTATCTAATTCGTCTTCTTTATCTACATTCCTAGAAGCGAAACTATAGTTATTCACGCGATCAATAATTAGTTCTTCTAGTTTGTCAGCTCTCCAAATTTTATTCCCGCATTTTTCGAGTTCATGAGTATGCTTGTAAGTCTTGCAACTATAATATCTATAATGATATTTTTTTCCACGGGAAACAGTATCTTTTCTCCGATGAACATAACCCAACCCACATTTTCCACACACTACCAAATTGTTTAGAAGTGATGCTGAATCTCTATTCATATTTGGATTTTTACCCATGCGAGAAAAAATTTCTTGAACTCGATAAAATTGTTCCTCTGAAATAATAGGCTCATGAACACCTTTTGTATGCACTTTATCCGCATAAGATACATAGCCACAGTATAAATCATTAGTCAGCCAATTGTTGTAACTGCTATATGATTTCACTTTGAATCCTAATTTTTTTAGCCTCTTCTGTAAAGTGGTAATGCTTTTTTCTTCCTCAAAAATATCATAAATCATTTGTAATTGTTTTGCTTCTTCTTCATTAATATATAATTTAGTATCTATAACATCATAGCCGAATGTTCTACCTTTTGCAGTCGTTAAAGGAAGACCTGCTTCAATACGCTTAATTTTACCCATTACCATTCGATCTCGTATAGTTTCGCGCTCTAATTGAGCGAACACGGACAATATACCAATCATCGCGCGCCCAAATGGACTAGAGGTGTCAAGAGTTTCAGACAAACTAACAAATTCTACATTGTTTTTTAAGAAGTATTCTTCAATAAGCGTTATCGTATCTCTTTGCGAGCGGGATAGTCTATCTAATCGATATACGACTACAGCATCAATTTCATGTAATTTACTTAGCATTTCATTTAATGCAGGGCGATTCATGTTTGAACCGCTGTATCCGCCGTCTATGAAAATATCGTATACGTCCCAGTCCTTCGAGCGGCACAAGGCTGTTAGCTTTTCAGTTTGAGCTTGTATAGAGTAATTCTCTATTTGTTCTTGAGTAGATACGCGTATATAAATAGCTGCCTTCATTTCCGTTCTCCTTTCGCACATACGTTCTTTTTTTTGGTAAAAAGAAAAGCCTAATGGCTCTCTTTTAATTACCACTAAATATTAATTTTCTTGCTTTATCACTTAACTCAGCATTTTTTTTAAATTCATGATTTTTTAATCCTAGGCTTTCTTTTTGTTCTTTATTCATTTCTTGATATATATTTTCTACTATTTTAGATTCAACTGCGGATAATTCTCTGTTATAATTATGAGCATTTGAGTAAATACTTATAATTTCTTCTTGTTGTGCAACAACGTCATCTCTAAGTTTTTGTATATTATTATAATCATCTTTTAAGATATTTTGGATAGAGACAGAATACTCATCGTAATGTTTAATAAATTCATCTGAGTTTTCGATAATCTTGTCTCCCATTTTAGTAAAAGGTTTAATTACTATTTGTGGATTAATTGTTGCATCATTATTAAACGATTTGATGCCCGATTTAGCTTCTTTTGCAAATTTATTATATTCGTTTGTTGATTTATTTGCCTTTTCCAATACCTCTTTGTCTTCCTTTGATAACCCTTTTCCCCATTCAGAATTATATGATTGAGTATACCAAAATAAAGAAACAACGCCAATGATAACTACTAAAAAAATTAACCAAAACCACCATTTTTTTAACAAGCGTCTATACTTGCTCATCCCGCATCTCCCTTTTATAAAAACATAATTATTAAAATTACTATGACAGGAACAGTTATTAATAATGTCATTAAACAACCACATCCTGACATTAATTTACCAGATTCTTCCATAAAAGCGCCGACTTTTTGCGCTTTTTCGTTGTTGCTTGTTTGATAAGTTATTGGAGCTAAACAGCCAGGACATTCAGCTTCCCTGTTATCTAATGCATGACCGCAATTCGGACAATACATTTTTCCATCTCCCTTTTATATGTACCAACCCGCGGCCGCGAACTGGTTACATAGTTATATTTTATTCAAAAGCCTTGCGATGTCTTCCAATTTTTCGCTTCGACTTAATCTACTATCAATAACTATGAAAATTTCTTTTTTTAAAGTGAATGAACAAGAAGTAAATTCGTGTTCTAGTATCACTATATCATGTTTTACGTTCAGTTCATCTAAAGTTTTCATGTATTTATACCCCGTTGTTTTTTATTGCAACGTTGCACTTATATTATACATAATTTTCGTGAAATATATCACGTTTTCACACAATGTTAATAATTAACTTTAATAACAAGCAATTAAGTTACATGTCAAGTAGCTTGAGAGTAAATAAATTACATATTACTTGTTTTTTTGTTGTTCGTAATATTCTATAAATGTCTTGACTGCTTTAACAGCTTCTTCATCGTCCATCACTCGAGCAGCTACCGCTTTAAAATCAGGGTTTTCCTCCACGAATTTATTCACCTCTTTATCCTTTTCAGCGGCTTTCTCTGTAATGTTTACTTCTTTCTCGTTTCTGTACTCTTTTTGTTTTTCTTCTATATAAGCGAGTATTTCTTCCAATTCCTCTTCTGTTGCGTTGGGATCTATATGAGCTGCGATTGTGTCAGCGAGGTTATTTTTATCTCTACCTATCAAGTAATCTACACTTACTCCATATAAGTCCGCTATACGTTTTAATGTATCAATATCAGGTTCTCTGTTACCATACTCCCAATTAGAGTAGGTGGATGACGCTTTCATGCCTAATCTTTTAGCTACTTCTACCTTAGACCATCCTTTACTATTTCTAAGGTACTCTAACTTTTTTGATAAAGTTTTCATAATAATTCCCCCAATTTACTCCTTACGAATAAAATAATAGCATAAACGAGTAGATATTACGCCGTTTTGATAAAAATATACCCAAAAAGAATAAAAATATCTTGACTTATTCATTTAGAATAAGTATTATATAAATATAAAGTTATTCAAATTGAATAGAGAGGTGATGGTAATGTCAAATTTGAAAAATTTACGGAAACAAAAAGGCGTTACGATGGTGCACATGGCAAAATTACTTGGATATAAAAGTGTTAGCAGTTATCAGAAGATAGAAGAAGGGAAAACAGCTTTGAAAGCAGATCAATTAATGATTATTGCAAAAGAATTTAATGTTGAGCCAGAAAAAATTTTAAACCAAATCTATTCATATTGAATAGGACGAGTGTAGGAAGAGGTGAACATGCTTTAAGTGGACTTATGTAAAGAAAAAGTAATGCTAAAGCTCAATGAAGTAAAGAGCTTTAGCATTGAGAAACTAACCAATTAAAATAATGGATTCGATCTCCGCTCCTTTTAATGAAGCGCAATTAGTGCCAATAAAATTGAAAGTAGTAGAATCACTTAGGTGCAACTGAGAAAAATTCTCTTTTGATATAGAGCGTCTTTCATTTAAATAATATGATATTTCCACGAATTCCGCTATATCAATTGTTCTACCAGATTTAGTCATTATTTTTAACGTCATATGTATCACCTCCCCTTATAAAACTATAACATTGTGAAAGGGCGAACAGAAAGGAGAACAAAATGTCAAATTTACAAATCTTCAACTTTGAAGGAAATGAAGTAAGAACAGTATTTATTGAAAACGAGCCTCATTTTATCGGCAAAGACGTGGCAAAAGTATTGGGATATTCAAATAGCCGCGATGCATTAAAACGCCATGTTTTCCTTAAAAACAAGGGGGTCGTGAAACACGACTCCCTTGGAGGAAGCCAGAATTTAACCGCTATAAATGAAGCGGGTCTATATCAGTTGATTTTTAAATCAAAACTAGAATCTGCTGAAAGATTTCAAGACTGGGTTACTTCGGAAGTATTGCCATCTGTTCGTAAGCATGGTGCTTACATGACAAATGACACAATAGAAAAAGCAATCACTGACCCTGATTTTCTAATCAAACTAGCAACAAATTTAAAAGAAGAAAAAACGAAGCGGATAGAAGCGGAACAAAGATTAGAAATACAAAAGCCGAAAGTGATGTTTGCTGAAGCTGTAAGCGATGCAAGAGGAACCATTTTAATAAGAGATTTAGCTAAGCTAATCCAACAAAACGGCATCGATATTGGGGAGAAAAGACTATTTGAATGGATGCGCCAAAGAGGATATCTCATTTCGAGAAAAGGCACGGATTACAATCGCCCTACGCAAAAAAGTATGGAACTGGGACTGTTTAAGATTAAAGAAACAGCGATTGTAAGGTCAAGTGGAGCGCAAACAGCAATTACAGCAAAAGTTACAGGCAAAGGACAACTTTACTTTGTAAATAAGTTCTTAGAACAATCAAGTCATAATTTAAGCGCCGCCTACCACAACGACGCTCATGCAAACAACTAATAGTCACGGGGAGCGACTAACAATAGTATATAACGATAAGTTGTTAATTAGTGGTTAAAAAATAAACAAAAAGGATTGAGATATTATGTTTCAAAAATCAACATCAGCGCCAACCGCGATGCAAGTTTTAGCAGAAACTCGCACGCAAAAAGAGCTAGCGATTGATAGTTATGTAACACCAGCACTAATAAGTAATCAGATAAAAGGAAAACGAACAGTTTCACTTGAACAAGCAGAACAGTTAATTGATAGCTACAATGAACCAGAAAGCACCTATTTATTCGCACATGAATTTTCAAACGGAATGATACCTCCACTTTTCGACGGCTTAGACAATCACCACGCTTCGTTAACTAACCGCTTTGAACTAGAAGTTGAAGAAGCAATAAACACGCTAAAAAACGGCTTAGAAACGATGACATATAGCTTGAGAAAAGGTGACATGCTACAACGAGAAGCCGCAAAACAAGCTATTTCAGAAATAACAGATGTAGTTGCATCTGCTTTAACTCTGAACGCAAGTATTGCGAAAGCTTTCAACATAGATTTACAACAAGTTTTAAACAAACGTGATCAATATTATCAAAAATCTGGACTAGTAAGGAGTTGTGGAAAATGAGCGAAGTTTTAGTATCGGCTAATTACGAAGGTTACGAGTCGAAGGGTATTAATTTCACAGAAATAAACAACATTGTAAAAGAGCGATTTAAAAAGATTGATGAATCTGAGCGTAAAAAAAGAGCTGAAACATTTAATAAAAAGTATGAAGTCACTAAAGAGCTGGTAAATGGGCATTTGCGCGAAATTATTATACCGAGGCGCGCACTATGAAAGGTCAAATTATATTCAGCATCTTAGTCATAATAGCATCGGCGTTAGCATTAATAAACTTATGCAATTTGATTTTAATTCTAATTTTAATTTAGGAGGGCTACAACAATGACAGAAAGAGTTTTCAGAAAGACAACAAACTTCGGAGATAGCGAAATTCATACAAATAGTAAAACAAAAATGATAGCTAACCCGGCATTTCAGCAGAAAATCCCATTAACCGAAACAGGGTGCGACAACATGACGGACTATATCGAAGAATTAAAACTAAAGGGTTACGAGGAGGTCACAAGATAATGGATGTATTTATGGTAATGATTTTCGTGTCGTTTATGTCAGTGATTGCGGGATATTGGCTGAGAGGAAGTGATAAACATGGTTGAGAATCCGATGATTGTGGACGATTTTTGGGATGATGGTTTTAGACATTAAAAAAGCACGCATAGCAGTGCGCGCTTTAAGGATTTGAGATATTACCTTAAGAAAATTATACCTCAGGTCCATTAAAAAATCAATGGAGGTAACATATATGGCTGTGGCAAAAGAAAAGACTATGAACGTTTTAGCAAGCGTGAAAGACATGAATAGAACACAATGGTTGCTGACTAGGCGCCTAGGCATTGGCGGTAGCGATGCAGGAATTATCATGGGTTTAAATCAATATAAAACAGCTTTTGAGTTGTGGCTAGATAAGACTGACCAAGTTTTGCCCGATGAATCAGCGGGCGAAGCTGCATATTGGGGAAATCAAATGGAGGAAGTTGTAGCAAAAGAATTCGAAAAGCGAACTGGAAAGAAAGTAAGACGTAGTAACATGATGTATCAACATCCAGAGCATGATTTTATGTTGGCAAACGTTGATAGGTTTGTGGTTGGTGAAGACGCTATTTTGGAATGTAAAACAGCATCAGCATACTTATCAAAAGAATGGGAAGCTGACGAAGTACCAGCGACTTATCTAGTGCAAATACAACACTATTTAGCGGTCACAGGTAAAAGTAAAGCCTATGTAGCTGTTCTAATTGGAGGAAATAAATTCATTTGGAAAGAAATTGAACGCGATGACGAGTTAATCAATCAAATAATTGCTTTTGAGTTAGATTTTTGGGAAACGAACGTAAAAGGACATGTAGCGCCGGCACTAGACGGTTCAAGTGCCGCAGAAAAATATTTAAAAGATCGTTTTGCTAAGTCAGAAGCTAAACAAGTTATTTTATCAAAAAAATACAACGAATTTTTGGCTGAAAGAGCAAATTTAGAACGCGATATAAAGCTTTTAGAGACACGAAAGAAAGAAATTGATAATAATATCAAGAATGATTTAAAAGAAGCTGAAACAGGCATCGCAGACGAATTTACGATTACTTGGAAGCCTGTTATTACCTCAAGAGTAGACACTAAACGTTTAAAAGAAGAACATCCAGACATTTACAAAAAATTACGTAAAGAAACTAGTTATAGAAAATTTGCAGTGAAGGAGAATAAATAATAATGGCAACTAACGATGAATTAAAAAATCAATTAGCAAATAAACAAAATGGAGGGCAAGTAGCAAGCGCACAATCATTAGACTTAAAAGGTTTGCTAGAAGCACCGACAATGCGTAAGAAATTCGAAAAGGTACTAGATAAAAAAGCGCCTCAATTTTTAACTTCCCTTTTAAATCTTTATAATGGTGACGACTATTTACAAAAAACTGACCCTATGACAGTTGTTACTTCCGCCATGGTTGCTGCAACACTAGATTTACCAATTGACAAAAATTTAGGCTATGCGTGGATTGTTCCTTACAAAGGCAGAGCACAGTTTCAGCTTGGTTATAAAGGATACATCCAGTTAGCACTACGCACAGGACAATATAAAAGCATTAATGTTATCGAAGTGCGCGAAGGTGAGCTACTGAAATGGAACCGACTTACGGAAGAAATCGAACTAGATTTAGACAACAATACAAGTGAAAAAGTGGTTGGCTACTGTGGCTATTTCCAGTTAATTAATGGCTTTGAAAAAACGGTCTATTGGACTCGTAAAGAAATTGAAGCACATAAACAGAAATTTAGTAAATCAGATTTTGGATGGAAAAAAGATTATGATGCGATGGCTAAAAAGACCGTTCTTAGAAACATGTTAAGTAAATGGGGGATTTTATCCATCGATATGCAAACAGCGGTTACAGAGGACGAAGCAGAGCCGAGAGAACGAAAAGACGTTACAGAAGATGAATCAATACCAGATATCATAGATGCGCCCATAACGCCGTCTGACACGTTAGAAGCTGGTTCGGAGGTTCAAGGGTCAATGATCTAAATGAAAGGAGAAAAGGAGCATGTCTAGTGGTTGGATAAAAATTTATCGTTCTCTACAAGAACATTGGATTTGGGAGAATGAAAAATATTTAAAATGGTGGTTGGATTTGCTCCTTTTAGCCAATCACCAAGATAGGGATATTTTGATAAACGGAGAGTTAATAACGATAAAAAGAGGACAAAAACATACATCTGAATTATGGCTTTCAAATCGATGGAATGCGGACAGAAAACAGGTTCGAAAGTTCTTAGAACTATTGAAAAAAAATGACATGATAACGATAACTAAAAGTAGACAAAAAGGGACAACGTATGAAATCAGTAATTACAACGACTTTCAAGGTATTTCTGAGGAAATAAGAACAACTAAAGGGACAACGATTGACACAACGGAAGATACAACGAAAGAACATCAAATGGTACAACGAAAGGGACATAAACAAGAATTAAAGAACTTAAGAATTAAAGAATTAAAGAAAGATATTAACAACAACAGCGATTTAAATTTCAAAGATTTTTGGGAACAAAATGGATTCGGAATGATGCTTCCAGTTGAAATGGAAAAGCTACTTGCTTGGGTAGATGATTTTGCAGGTAATCGAGAAATTGTCATGAAGGCTTTGGAGGTTACTTCTGAACAAGGAGCAAACAAACGAAATTACGCTTACGTTAATAAGATTCTTAAAAACTGGGAAAGCAGAGGATTTAAAACAATTGCTGATGTTGATGCAGCGGAAAAACAACGACAGATAGAGTTAGAGCAAAAATATAACAAGCCCGCTTACAACAAATACAACAAACCAGTTAAAGAAGAAGTATTGCCAGATTGGTTCGACAAAGAGCAGAAACAAACAAAACAAGAAACTTCAACAACAGAATCAAGCGAAGACTTAGAAAAGAAAGTCGCTGAAATTAAAGCGAAATTAGCGGCTAGGAGCGAGGTGCAAGCGTGACACTAACAACGGAAACAATTAATAATTTAATCGGAATAAAAGAATCATATCAAGCATCTGATGCGCTAATGAAAATATTGTTTGATAGAGAAAAGCGAGAAGAGATATTTAAGCAGTTTTTACAACATGATACGCATTTAGAAAAAGATTGGTTTCACGTCTATTTTGAAGAAGAGCATGCGAATAAAAAGAAATATGCACAAGATTTTACACCAACTGCAATAAGTAATGTTGCCTCACAACTGGTACGAGGATTAACAGACAGTCAGGGCGGAACAAGATTAGACGTTGCTGCCGGAACAGGTAGTTTAACGATTTGCAAATGGTATGAAGATTGTCTGAAATATTCGCCGTTTGATTATCTGCCATCTATGTATCTATATCAATGTGAAGAATTATCAGATCGTGCGTTACCTTTCCTTCTTTTCAATTTATTAATTAGAGGAATGAACGCAACAGTTATTCACGGGGATGCGCTAACAAGAGAAGCGAAACAAGTGTATTTCATTCAAAACGATAAAGACGATTTATTAAATTTTAGTTCTTTTAACATCATGCCACACAGTAAAACCGTAGAGAAGGAATTTAATATTCATAAATGGCTAGAACCAGTTATCGAACATATAGAAAGCCCTCTTTCAGTAGCTGATAGATATTTAAATGAGTTAGAAATAGAGGACGAAGAAGCATCACAATTGAAACTTTTTTAGGAGGGAGAACATGACTAAGAAGCAAAAAGAAATACTATTTTGTGACTATTTTGAAGAGTGGGTCGAAGTGTATAAAGTTGGAGCAATTGCAAAAATAACACTAGCTAAATATTATAATGCAGCAAAACAACTTCGAGATATATGCCCAAAACTTTTTATCTCAGATTTTGACAGACGAGAATATCAACGAATTATTAATGTTTATGCTGAAACACATGAGAAACAGACAGTTAAAGATTTTCATCATCATGTGAAAGCGTGCATTAAAGATTTGTTTCACGATGGATTAATAGATAAAGACCCGACTTATAGAGTTGTTATAAAAGGAGCAGAACCGACAAGAGCGAAAAAGCAGAAATTCTTACAGAAAGAGGAGTTATCGAAGTTATTACAATCACTCGATACGAGCCAAATTGGATTTGGATGGTTCGTAATGCTCGTAGCTAAGACCGGAATGCGCTATGCAGAAGCTTTAGCTATCACTCCAGCAGATTTTGATTGGACAGCACAGACTATATCTATCAACAAAACATGGGATTACAAATATAACAAGGGATTTGCTAAAACGAAAACATTGTCGTCAGTAAGGACCATTAAAATTGATTGGCAGATTGTCGGGCAGTTCAAACAACTGATAAAAGATTTACCAGAAAACGAACCCATTTTTGTTGAAAAATTTGAAGACGGCACTTACAAACGTCAATTCAATTCAACCATCAACAATTTTTTAGCTGCTAAATGCAAAGAAACAGGAATTACACAGATTAGCTTTCACGCATTACGGCATACGCATGCAAGCGTATTGCTGGCAGAAGGTGTTTCGATTCATACGATTTCAGCACGATTAGGACATGCTGATGTAGGTGTCACACAAGAAACCTATGCGCATGTGTTAGACGAATTACAAAAGAAAGATGATCAAAAAATGTTATCTGTTTTGATGCAGATTGCGTAGTGAGGTGATTAGATGCGAAAAAATTGGACGGATGAGGAAATCAGAGTTTTACAGAATAATTACGAATACGTAGACACTGAAATAATAGCTAATTTTTTAAATCGCTCTTATCATTCAATAAAAAACAAAGCGGCGCGACTTGGAATCAGTAAAAACTCGGAGTGGACAGAAGATGAGGATATTTATTTAGAGTATTTTGTTTATGAAAACGACGACAATATTAGCAAAGCTGCCGAATTTTTAGGACGTACAAAAGATGCAGTTATAAACAGACTAGTGAAGTTAAGAAAAAGAGATTCTTCAGTTTCTTTTATTAGGCGTCCGTGGACCAAAAAAGAAGATGAGATACTAAAAAATAATTATATTATTATGTCGAATGACCAATTAGCTGAACGATTAAGAAGAACAAAAGCCTCTGTAGCGGCAAGAAAGGTACTGTTAGGACTGACAAACAAACACATGTCTAAAGAAGATGACAAAATGATTCGTCATCTTGGAAATCAAGGGTACACAATCAAAGAGATTTCAGCAGAAATGAATTTGTCTTATTGCTTAGTTAAAAACTATATAAGAAATCACAGAATCAATTATAGAAGGGAATCAAAAAACGAGATAAATGGTTGGCGAAAAGAAGCAGATGCGACCTATTCGCATTATATTAACTCTAAAAAAATCAAGGAGGAACAAGCATGAATTTAAAAGTAGGAGACAGAGTAGAACTCATTTTAAGAAGCAAAAAGCGCGTTGGGACAGTAGAAGAAGTATATAACGACACGCAAAAGTGCAAAGTGCAGATTGACGAATTTCCGGTGACAGTTACGAAGCCACAAAAGTATCTTGTGAAAGCGAAAGAACCAGAACTGGTAATAGTTCCGCGATTTGCCGATGACTGGATAAATCACTGTGAACAAAGAGAATACGATTTAGCTTGTTTGTTAGATTATGGCAATGCAGGTATGCCTGATGAAATGTACGGATGGTTAATTTCATCAGCTGATAATCAAGAACTACTCGCCCGCGCGTGGATGGACGGCTACGAAGTCGAGAAAGAACCGCTTTATTATGTACAACTTATTACTAATTCTTTGGGGTATCTCAATGTACGAAATGATGGTCGTCGGTCTTTAAGTGATAGTGTTCAAAATGACATTTTTAAAACACAATTTACAGAAGCAAAAATCAAAGAAATGGATGAACGTTATTGGCAGTTTGCTGTTCCTGTTAGGGATTTGGAGGGTGAAGAAGAATGAAATCATTTGATATTTCTACTTATTTCAAATCTTTTGTGGATGATGATAAGGAAGCGCTGGAATTGTTGAATGAATACATCATCAGAAATAATAAAAGACCAGTTTCCGTGCAGTTTCAAGTAGTACATTATCCTGAGGCAAATCGTGATAGAGTTTATATCTTTGCTGAATTTGAAAGGAGGGTGAAGCATGAGAGAAGTAATCCTTTTAAAAAGAGAAGAGTACTACGAAGAAAAAACAGATATCAGACCATCTTATCGCTACAAAGAAACAGGTGAAATAGCATACTTTCACAAATTTGTTACTATCCCAGAAACAATATACGCAGAATCGGGCGTATATGCTGTGTTAGAAAAAGAGAATGGCGAGTGTGGATTGTATGAACTATCTGAATTTAAATTCAAACATAAGGCGAAGGAAGGGACGATAGCATGAGAGCGATTGGCTTTAGAGACTTTATCGAAGAATTAAATGAAGTTGATGAGAACGGAGGATTTAAAGGTCCGTTTATCATGTTCGTTGGAGTAGAAGAGGTAAAAGGGTGCTTTGAGATTTTTGAGGAGGAAGGCAAATGACTAGCACAATAAAAATATCTGAAAAAGATAAAGTGTTCCAGATTGCGACGGTAGCTGGCTGGATTGAACAGACTGGAATGCAAGTGACTATTGACGAAATAAACTTTGCAATATGTGTGTTCAATAAGAAAAACAAAGATTTTATACAGGTTAGTGAGGTTGAAAGTGGCGCTAAATTACTAAGTATTCCAATCAGCGTGATAGACATTTTTATTTCAGACACTCGAGATAAAGCAATCGAATATTATAAAGATAATGTGATTCCTTTAATCCAGAAAAAAATTAAAGCAAATGGATTAGATAAATTTAGAAAAGAAGTTGAAAAAGCGAAAAAATATATGGTTGAAACTCACGGAGAACGACCGGATATTAAAGATATTGAGGAGGAAGGTAAATGACAAAAATTTACTCATTGTATGTTGAAGAAGGAAAGTATTTGGAATCTTGGGATGAAGAGTCAAAAAAAGTTAAAACCACAAACGATTTTAGCGAAGCAATCAAGTTTACTGAGTTTAAAGAAGCGGATAGACAAGCGAATGAATTAAGTTCTGATGTCGCGATGGTTGTAGAAGTAACTAATTTAAAACAATCAATTGATTGTTGATTGTTTTGAAGGAGGAGGAAGGCAAATGATGAACCGTGTAGTACTTGTAGGACGATTAACAAAAGACCCTGAATTACGTTACACTCCGGCTGGCGTGGCAGTTGCGACTTTTACATTAGCAGTAAATCGCCCATTTAAAAATGCACAAGGAGAACAAGAAGCTGATTTCATTAATTGTGTTGTTTGGCGTAAACCAGCCGAAAACGTTGCTAATTTTTTGAAGAAAGGAAGTATGGCGGGCGTTGATGGACGCGTACAGACTCGTAATTATGAGGACAGCGACGGCAAACGCGTTTTCGTTACAGAAGTAGTAGCTGAATCAGTTCAATTCTTAGAGTCCAGAAACCACACAGAAGGCGCTACATCGAATAATTACCAAAACCAAGCTAATTATTCAAATAACAATAAAACAAGCTCATATCGAGCGGATACGAGCCAGAAGAGCGATTCATTTGCAAACGAAGGTAAGCCGATTGATATTAACGAAGATGATTTGCCATTTTAAGGGAAAGGGTGAATAAAAATGACAGCAGAAACAGCAATAAAAAAGTTGAGAAATAGATCAATGGGCATCAGACAAATGGCTAATGCGATTGCAGAAGTCACAAACTATCAAATTAGCGAAATCGAACAAATGGGGGACGAAGAAATTGAGGCGAAGTATACCGCGTACGTCATTAACGAAGCGAACGAGTACGCGAAGTAAATATAATGCGAAGAAAGTTGTTATTGACGATATAAAGTTCGATAGCAAAGCAGAAGCAGCATATTATCAGCAATTGAAACTATTAAAAATGACTGGTGAAGTAGTGAGTTTCGATTTACAGCCAGAGTTTATTTTGCAGGACTCATTTGTAAAGAATGGGAAAAAGTATCATGCGATTAAATATAGAGCTGATTTTCTCGTTCGATACAAAGATGGTCACGAGGAATTAATCGACATCAAAGGCATGTTAACAAAAGAGTTTCGAATCAAGCAAAAACTTTTTGAAATGCGTTATATGCAATCAATTAAGTGTTTGAAACAGAAAGGACGAAATTTCGTGGAGGTGTGAAAAATGGCAGTATTAGAGATGACAGAGAAAGTATTAGAGATGACAGAGAATAAAGAGAGGCAACGGGAGATAATTAGTTATTTAATAAACGAAAATTTACCTTTTGCTGACAGGGAAGTGTTGCAAAAAGAGTTAAACGATTTAATGAATACTAATACAGAAGAGAAAATGCGTACTTGGATGAAGAAGGAAGCAAGAGCGATAGTCGGAAATAGGAATTGGGAAAATATGAACATTATTGAATTTGTTAAATTGCGACATGCGGGGCTAACACAATCGGAAATAGCTGATTTCTTTAATGTATCTAAATCGAAAATGGATAATTTTGTAGCAATTAGAGAAAATCGCTCATATTACCGAAAGAATTTTGTTTACGATTTACACAGAATCGCTAGGGAAAATTGGACGGATAAATGATTTTTAGGGGGCGATTTTATGAAAAAAGAAGATGGTGTGTATACTCGCGTAAATGGAGAAGAAAAGTTAATAACAAAACCACCTGAAAACGGCTTCGGAAAAACTACCATAACATGGAGCCACGGCAAACCTACCACTGCCGAAAATGTACAAACAATAAAACTAAATAAATAGTCTGGTCGAAAAAATCGAAGGACGTCATGAACAGTTAAATCTGTCGTGACGTCCTTTTTTTATTAATCATTGGGGAGAGTGACGAGAATGCAAGAATTAATTAATGAGTACAGAGGAGCTTTACAAGATGTGCAAAAAGTAAAAGCTAATCTGCAAAAAAGAATTGATGCTGAAAAACGCCCTCCATTAGAAGCGGGACAAAAAAGAGTTTTTCAAGAAATGCCGGTAAAAAATACGATGTCGAAATTAAATAGTATTATAGACAGTTTGCAGTTCTCAATAGACTGGATGGAATTAGGACATGAACCAGCGCCACGGAGAGCAATCCACCGACGTTCTGGCTTACAAAGAGAGGTAAATGTTACTGATGTAGAAACGATGCGACGATGGTTTGTACAAGAGCATGGAAATGCTTATGAGTTTGAAGATAATGAGCCGAAGATTTCAGAATGGGATAAAATCCGGATGGAAGATGCTATGTCTACAATGTCGGTGCAAGAGAAAAAAGTATTTTTATTAAAACATGAAAAAAATTTATCTTTATCTCAAATTAGCGACGAATTAGAGATAAGCATTCGTTCTGTACGATCATACTTGCACCGAGGAGAAGAAAAAATACAACAACAAATCGACGGAAGTTTGTTCTGCATGGCAATTTAGTAATTTTTGCCGCACACCTGCCACCTATATATGAGAAGTGAAGATGATTACAAAAATAAAATCTTATATTGAGTCTGCGCTCCACTTCTCATTTATAATCTTATGATGATATAGCAGGAGATTGCTATGTTGCCTGGCAGAGGCTTTGTATCTGGCCACTAGTCTCAACAGATGACGACACTTCTGTTCAATCTCATATCCTATCCACACTGGATGTAAAACACGCTTGTGGCGTTATGCTGTACGTTAACAGTTTATACTCGTGGCGGAACAGGTAGACGAAGCACAGGATAGAACTAATGTGGCTAAGAAACGTATGTCTTAGCTTAAAACTCCTGTAAAACAAATTAATTAGTTCATGCAAGGTGCAAATCCTTGCCGAGTATATAATAAAAAACGAAGAAGGGGTTAATTACATGAGGGAAATTATAAAAGCAGGAATAACAGAGGTAAAAGGAAAAGAGCCAGAATTTAAAATAAATATTGCTGGTTCAGAACAAGAACAAAGCTTTGCGTTAGCCCAGATTCATTACATGAAAATAGAACGATTAGCTACGCTAAATGGTAAGACTTTTGAACAAGCTAAGAGTGATTATTTAGAAGCTCTAAGCATCATTGTAGGAACGATTAAAGATAATAATTAATTAGCGAAACAAACACAGAATGCGAGGTGGTGGAAGTGAGTGGCTAGAGCAAGAAACCCAAACAGAGATATAGCAAAGAAAATGTGGCTTGATTCAGATAAGACAATGCCACTTGTGGAAATTGCCAGTAAGTTAAATTGTAAACCATCACAGATTAGGAAATGGAAATCGGAAGATAACTGGAGTGATAACAGTAATAGTAACGTTACGAATCAAAAGGAGCGTTACTATTCAATGAAAGGGAACGGGAATGCTAAGAACAACAAAGGCGGCGCTGCTCCTAAAGGGAATCAAAACGCACGTACACACGGACTGTATTCTAAATATCTTCCGGATGATACGATAGATATTATTAGTATGATGGACCAACAAGAACCAGCTGATTTAATTTGGGGGCAGATACAAATACAATACGCCGCTATTATTCGAGCACAGAAAATTATGTGGGTGGAAAATTCCGAAGATGAAACTAAAGTTCAAACACAAGCGGGGTTTGGAGATAGTGGTTCTGATAAATATGAGTATCAATTCGCTTGGGATAAACAGGCGAATTTTTTAAATGCACAAAGTCGTGCGATGTCTACACTAAGTGGGTTAATTAAGCAATTTATTGCCATTGCTGATGAGCAAGATGAACGCAAAGCTAAGCTTAATCAAATTATTGCATCAACAGATAATATACAGGCCCGCACAGCTCTTATTAAAGGCGCTGAAAAAGATACTACATTGCTTAATAAACTATTAGATGTTGCCAAAGGAGGAAACGGAGACCTTGAGTAAAATTGATGAGCTAGTATTTACGCCCAAACAACAGGAAACTATTACATTCCCTTTTCGGGGTGTGACGCTTGAAGTCAACGAAGGAACTCCGCGATCCGGTAAAACTACTGCCGATATCTTTAAAATGGCTTATATCTATTCTATTTCCGAAGATCAAAATCACTTAGTTGCTGCATTTAACCAAGAACAAGCCTTTCGCTTATTCATGGATGGCGATGGATTTGGATTGATGCACATATTCGGTAATCTTGCAGAAATGAAACACGACGAGCATGGGGATCATTTGCTTATACATTCTCCAAACGGTCCAAAGAAAATCTATTATAAAGGTGGCGGGAAAGTAAATAGCGTGGGTGCTATTACTGGTATGTCATTGGGTACTGTTACGTTTTTAGAAATCAATTTGCTTCACAAAGATTTTATTGAAGAATGTTTTCGACGGACCTTTGCAGCGAAAAATAGATTTCATTTAGCTGAATTGAACCCACCTGCACCGAATCATCCAGTGTTAGAAATCTTTTCTAACTATGAAAAGTCAGGTCGCTACAAATGGCGGCATTGGACTGCGAAGGATAATCCAGCTCTTTCAGAAGAACGGAAACAAGAAATATATAACGAAGTCAAACACTCCTCTTACCTTTTGCAACGTGACTGGTATGGTAAACGAGTTTTGCCAAAAGGTATTATTTACGAAACATTTGATATGCAGAAAAACCAAATACCCAAATTAGAAGGGCATCCAATTGAGATGGTCTTTTTTGGTGATGGAGGACAACAAGATGCTACTGTTTGTGAGTGCTATGTAATTACAGAGCATGCGTCTGACGGACATTATAAATACAAATTTAATCAAGTTGCATCCTATTATCACAGTGGTAGGGATACAGGAGAAGTAAAAGCTGGTTCAACCTATGCCGTTGAGATAAAACAATTCATTCAATGGTGTATGAAAGAGTATGAAGTACCAGTAAATGAGCCTGTTTTTATTGACCCTGCCTGTCGCTGGCTACGTGAAGAACTGGAAAAGGTTGGTGTTGATACGGCAGGAGCAGACAACAATGCTCATGATGTGACAGGTAAAGCGCAAGGTATAGAGGTTGGAATTGAGCGGATGCAGTCGCTATTAAGTGAAAGGCGTTACTTGCTTGTTGAACAACTTAACGATCAATATGACCATTACAGTTGGCTACAAGAAATTGGTATGTATGTACGCGACGAGAACAGTGGAAAGCCAGTTGATAAGAATAACCATGCGATGGACACGAGCAGATATGCTACAAACTACTTTTATAGGAATTATGAAGATATATAGAAAGGAGTGATTAAATGGGTGTTTGGAGTGTAATGACACGTTTTATTAAAGGCTGGCTAAATGGAAAACCTAATGGAAGCGAACCGGAGTTAATACCAAAATATCTGCCGCTTATTCCAGATAATCAAAAAGAATGGAGCAAAGACTCCTATTTAACTTCGTTGTGGGCTCAAGGATATGTGCCAACAGTGCACGATAAGTTAATGAATTCCGGAACAGGCAATGAGATAGTTGTTGTTGCGGCTGAGTATATATCTGGAAAGCCTTTAAGTATTGATGTAACAGGGGTTAATGGCAGTAAGGATGAAAACTTAACAAAGCAACTGAAAGAAGCATTACGGATTGATAATTTTGATAGTAAGAGCGTGAAAATTGTTGAATTAGCAGGGGGGAGCGGAGTATCCGCTGTAAAGATTAACATTTTAAATGGGCGACCATCTCTTAGCGTTCATAGCTCCAGCCAATTTTGGATAGATTTTAAAAACAATGAGCCATTTCGTTTTAATTTCTTTGAGGAAATACCCACAAGCAATAAAGCAGATATTTATTATTTAGTTGAAAGCAGAGAAATAAAACAATGGGACAATGAAGGGAAAAAATTATCTGGAGGTTTTGTAACATATTCTGTTATTAAAATCGATGGCGATAAAACTACTCCTATCAGTGCGGAAAGACTACCAGAACAGATTACAAGCTATCTGTACACAAATGATATTCAATTGAATCATTCTGTATCAATTGGTTTAAAGAGCTTGGGCGCTTATTTAATAAATAATAGCCCAAGCAATACTAGATACCCACATCTTAATCTTGGGGAATCTGACTTATCGCAATGTACCAATTATTTATTTGCCGTAGATTACTTTTTCACTGTTTATATGCGCGAAGGAGAGAAAACAAAAACAAAAATAGCGGCTAGCGAACGAATGTTTAGGAAAAAAGTTAATAAGAGCACAGATAAAGAAGAATGGTCCATGAATGTAGATGAAGACTACTTTATGCAATTCAAAGGAACGTTAGATGCTGGAGCGAAGTTAAATGACATGATTCAATTCATGCAAGGAGACTTCCGAGACGGTAGTTATCGCGAAACGATGGAATATTTTGCTCAGAAAGCTGTTTCGAAATCTGGTTATAATCCCGCTACTTTTAATCTAGGTAATAGAGAAGTTAAGGCGACCGAAATTTGGAGTTTACAAGACGCGACAGTGCGTAAAATTGAGAAGAAAAAACGCCTTATTCAAAATGTTTACGAACAGATGCTTTGGGACTTCCTATATTTGCTAACTGGCGGAACAAACAATAAAGAAAAAGCAATAATGCGTGATGAAATCAGGGTAATAATTGAGTTTCCAGATCCAATGTCTGTTAATCTGAATGAATTATCTAGCACATTAAATAATATGAACAGTGCATTAGCTATGAGTGTAGAAGAAAAGGTGAAATTAATCCACCCAAAATGGGAAGATGAAGAAATTCAAGCGGAAGTAAAACGCATCTATTTAGAAAACGCAATCGGAGAGGTTCCTGACCCGGAAGCAATTGGGGGAATGGAAACGAAAGGCGGGTGATTAGATGAGCCATCACCATGCACCAGTGGATTTCGAAAAAGAAGCATCTATCTTACGAAACCACTTTAATAATGCCGAAATAGAGTTGCTTTTGCTGATAAAGAAGCATGTTATGCATGGCGCTAAGAATCCAACTAAATGGAAATTCATTCAGCAGTCGCGTTTGATAAAGTTTAAAAGAGAATTGAAAGCACATATAAGTATTTTCAAAGACGAAACGAGAAATAAAATAGATAAACTAACGTATAGTGTTTATCTTGATTGCGTGAATGAATACGAGGACGAAATGGAAGCTAGATATCAAACTAAGAAAGAGGTTGATATACAAAATGACGACTATTTATCTGAAAGTGATGCACTTATCCAAATTTCGGAAGATATGGCTAATTATTGGCAAAAAATCGCGCCCTCCAAGTACAAACAAGTGGTTAAGGAAACAAAAGATAGCAATGGAATTTTAAAATATGCTATCGCAACATCACTTATTAATGTTTTAGGTGATGGCATAAGAAATGTTATAGATCAGTCTGGAAGAAAGTACCGACCAGGAGCTTACATGGAAATGGCTTCAAGAGGTGCTTTTTTTAATGTTGGTTTAAATGCCATGAAACGTGTTCTTGGAAGATATGAGCACGAATTAGTTCAAGTGTCAGCTCACGTAAGAAGTTGTCCGCGTTGTGCTCCTTGGCAAGGAGAAGTGCTATCAGTTAACTACGAAAGCAATGAATATAAAACATTACAAGAAGCGGAAAATGATGGTTTGTTTCATCCCAATTGCCACCATTTTTTATATTCGTATTTTGAAGGTGACGAAACAGACGAGCCTATACCATATGATGAAGAAGAATACGAAGCGCAAAGCAAGCAACGGTACTACGAGCGCGGCATTCGTGATTGGAAAACAAAAGATATACTTGCAGAAGGTCCCTCTAAACAATATACAGCTGGGAAAGTAAGACAATGGGAAGAAGCTTTGCAAGACCATTTGAATAACAATCGATTCTTAGAGAGAGAATTGGATAGAGAAATTATAAAAGCGTCTAAATGAACGCTTTTTTTGTTTGGCTTGATATAAAAATCTTGCCTACCTGCCGGCAACTAATAGACAGGGATGGCTCACTCAGAGCTTAAAAAGGAGGAAATATGAAGAATTATTTACAGCGCAAGTTTGACATCCAACATTTTGCTGAAGGGGGAGACGATAAGACTTTTACCCAAGCGGAACTGGATGAAATTGTAAAGAATCGCTTAGCGGCTGAAAAAAAGAAATTTAATGGAGAGATTGAAACCATCAAAAGCGCGCATGAGGAAGAAATCACGAAGTTAAACGACCAAATTAATCAGCTTAACGATCAAGTGGGCGAACATGATTCATCTGAAAAGGCATTGAAAAAACTTCAAAAAGAGAAAGACGAGGCACTATCAAAGCTGGATGAATATGTTCAGAAAGAACAAACGGCAGAGTGGCACAGTAAGTTAAAAGAAAGCGGCGTAAAAGAAGAACGTTACGAAGCGTTTACGAAGCTTTTTGGGGATGAAGAGCGAAATGACGACAACTTAGCGAAATTCGCAGAGCAATATCCAGAATGGATTGCAAAATCTGATGAAGGTAACACGCCTCCACCGATTGGGGCAGGACTGGGCAATGCAAGTGAGCCAAGTGCCATAGACCCATTCATTCAAGCATTAAATTCATAATTAGAAAAGGAGAGATAGCAAAATGGCTATTAACTATGTAGACAAGTACGGTAAGGAGCTCGACCAGAAGTTAGTCTTTGGCACTTACACAAATGAATTAGAAACACCTAACCTTTTATGGTTAGATGCAAAAACGTTTAAGATTCAAACTATCACAACAACAGGACTTAAAGCACATACAAGAAATAAAGGATATAACGAAGGTTCTGCTTCAAACACAAATAAATCTTATACGATTGATTTTGATCGTGATGTAGAATTCTTTGTAGATGTTATGGATGTGGACGAAACAGGTCAAGCGCTTTCTGCTGCGAATGTTACTAAAGAGTTTAATTCTCGGCATGCTGGACCAGAAATGGACGCTTATAGATTTTCTAAGTTAGCAACAGCAGCGAAAACAAATAGTAATTCGGTTGCGGAAGAAATCACTAAAGATAATGTGTTCACAAAATTAAAAGCGGCAATTCGAAAAGTGAAGAAATACGGAACTCAGAATCTTGTTATGTATGTTTCGCCAGATGTTATGGCAGCATTAGAACTTAGTGATGATTTTGTTCGAGCTATTAATGTGCAAAACATTGGTCCTTCATCCATCGAAACGCGTATTACGGCTATTGATGGTACACGTATTGTTGAGGTAGAAGCGGAAGATCGTTTCTATGATACTTTTGATTTTACAGATGGTTACAAACCAGCTGCAGGTGCGAAGAAACTGAATTTCTTACTTGTAAATAAAGGTACTGTTGTTGGCGGCGCAAAACACGCTTCTATCTATTTGCACGCACCTGGCTCTGTAGGACAAGGTGATGGCTGGTTGTATCAATATCGTGTATACCACGACATTTTTGTGTTGGACCAACAAAAAGATGGCTTAATCGCTTCTACAGAAGTCTAAGGAGAAGGAGGTTAGGGAAATGCAATTAAAAAAAGAAAATGTCGTTTACAATACAGACGATGTTGTATTAATCAATCAATTGAAAATTGATGGTTTTGAAGAGTTCGAGTATAAAGAACCAGAAAAAGAACCAGAAAAATCGCCACCCAAGAGTAAAAAGGAGCCCAAAAATAAAGAGGGTGAGTAAATGAAAACGTATATTACACCAAGTGAGTTAGCTAGTCTAACAAACTTAAGTATCGAACCAACAGAAGCGGATAATTTAATAAAAGCCGCTTCTGTAGCAATTGACAAGCAAATTATGCCGAATATCGTAGACCTTGACAATGTAGATGATGATATTAAGCAAGCTGTTGCATGGCAGTGTGAACATATCAAGAAATATGGTGAGTTTATTGGCATTGGTAACTTTACACTAGGCAAATTAACTATGGGTGGTCAATCACAAAACTCGAACAACTTTATACCTGACGTTCCAGACAAAGTGATGGATTTGCTTTTATCTAGTGGCTGGCTTTATGCGGGAGTAGGTGGCTGTTAATGAGCTTTCAATTACCACCTATTCCAGAAGCTATCCTAAACACAGAAGTTACTATAACTAGTAATAGTGGGCGCGATGACTTTGGAAATCTTTTACCAGATGCAATTAATAAATCAATGTTTCGCTATGAGTTTGAAAAGCTCGTAAATAAAACACAGGAAGGGTTAAACATAAGATATATTATTAACTTATTTTGCAACAAATTAGATTTTGTTGTAAACGAAGGGGACAATGTATCTTTTGTTATTCCTGGCTATTGTTCAATCAAAGGTGAGGTCCAGAGCGTATCTTTCCCGCCGAATCCCGACGGTAGTATACATCATTTTGAAATTGTCGTAGGAGAGGTGACCGAGCATGAGCTTTAGTAGTTTTAAAGATACAGTCATAGATGATATTCATAATAAAGCTTTGTCAACGGCTGCAAAGGCTGGGGAAGAATTGGTTGAATTAGCACAGCCTGTTACTCCGATTTTGTATGGAGACTTGCGACGAAGTTCGGCCTTTAAAATTATCATCCAAAAAAATTCAATTGTAGCTAGAGTGTTTAGTTTAACTCCTTATGCCCGCAGACAATATTATGAAAATCGTCGGAATCCACGTTGGTACGAAATGGCTGTAAGTTATGGAATTCAGAGTATTAACCAAATTGTAGAAGGTGGGATGCGCTTATGATTGAGGATTTAGTAGTGCATTTCAAAAAAACATTCCCAGATATAAAAACACTTGGATTCATTAAACAAACAGGGCTTGATTCAATGGTAGTAATTAATGAAGCACCGACATTTCAAAACAAGCAAGTACAAACGCAAAGTCGTGTTCGTGAGAGCATCGGCTTTTTAATTTATGACAAAAACACAATTCAATGCAAACGAACATACGATTTATTACGTAACTACTTTCTTTTAACAAACCCTTCTGAGCTGAATATCCAAAATCAGAAGGTAGTAGCAACAGATGTAGCAAGCGGCGGACAAGTCGATTATGACGATGATGGTCGCTTGATTTACCAACTAACAATATTATTTGAAAAGGAGATGTAAGTTAATGGCAACTTATGCAGTTAAACAATTAGAAATTTCGGTTAAAGATTCAGGGGAAAGCGGAGATGGTGTTTCGATCAAAGACTTAGAAACTTTAGACATTTCACTGAACTCAAATGTGGAACAATATACAACAATTGGTGAGGTATTTGAACGTGCGGTAAAAACAGGTGCTGCTATGGAGTTAGGTTTGGATGGGAAATACAATGAATCAGATCCAGGACAAAATGAATTACGTGAAACTTGGGATAAAGTTGGGTCTGAAGCTGAAAAAACAATTGTGGTTAAATTCCCAGCAGGCTCTAAGTATGAAATCACTGGACCAATCGGGATTAATGATTTCGGTGGTGGTGGTGCGAACGATATTGGTTCATTTTCTGCCACACAGAATTCAAATGGTACGCCGGTTTTTACGCCGGCGCCTACCATTGAGCCAACAAGCGTAACGGTAGATAGCGCCTCTAAAACTGTAAAAGTTGGAGAAACTATTAAAATTACAGCAGGAGTACTGCCATCAGGAGCTCCACAAGATGTAACATTCACTTCATCTGATGAAGCAAAAGCAACAGTAGCTAGTGATGGAACTTTAACAGGAGTTGCAAAAACAACGAGTGCTATCACAGTTAAAGTTAAGACAGTTAGCAAGCCTTCTATTTTCAAAGATGTTTCAGTAACTGTAACGGATGCTTAAAAATACGAAGCCCTCTGAGTGAGGGCTTTTACTAATTTGGAGGACAAAAATGAAATCATTTAATTTTAACGAGAATGAAGTAAAACTTCCTTTGGAAATTAACGGGAAAAAGTATTATGCGGACATTTCGGCACAAGCACACATTAAGTACAGTGCGCTTTTGGATGAAGCCCCCAAAATTTTAGGACAAGTTCTTGCGCCTAAACTAAAAGCTGATGAAAGTGATGACGAACATACAATACCAAATAATGAAAACATGCATGAATTGTTAATGACTATCACAGATGGAATTGTAGCAACGAACGATGATATTTTTGCTATTTTTTTCAGCAAAGAAGACAGAGAAGAAATCAATTCTAAAACATTGCCAACTAAAGTCTACGAGGGGCTTATTGAATACATTATAGCTAAATTATTTGAAAGCGATATGAGCGAGGAAAGTGACGAGGGGAAGCCACAGGAAAACAGTATTACGGAATAGTTGAAGACTTTGATTTAATCGAGTCTTCTTTTTTGTCGTATTACGGTATCAGATTGCGCAAAGAATTGTCAAATATGACTTTTTCAGAATTCCGGACATATCTAATGAATTTAGGTGGGGAAACGCCATTTATGACAACTCTTGAAATTCGAATGACTGAACGAAGCAAAGTGCCAAAACATTTGCTGAAAGAAAAAATAAAGCAAAATCGAATCATGTTAAAGCGTGGATATTTTGAGGATGCTGCTTCTAATGAAGAAGGATTAGAAAAGGCTTTGAGAGCTAACAGCAAGCTGAAAGAGGGGTGAAAACATGAGTAAAGCGGGAGAAATTTATTACGATATAAAAATACGCGAAAATGGCTATAAAAACCAGATGAACAAAATCGATAAGGATATGGATAATTTTGCGAAGAAAGGGCAAAAAGCATCTGACAATATCGACAAAATCAATAAGAAAAACATTAATGTTAAAGGTCTTGATTCATCTATCGTCAAAGTTGAACAATTCGGAAATATGCTTGAAAAATCAGGGCAAAAGTTAACTAAAGTTGGAACCGCAATGACCGTTGGATTTACGGCTCCTATCGTTGCTGGCATGGTTAAATCAACAAAAGCGTATCTTGATTTTGATAATGAAGTGACAGAAGTTAACTCTTTATTGCGTGAATCTGATGAATCAGCGAAAGAGTTTGGCGATCGTTATACACAAGTTTTTGATTATGCACAGAAAGCTAGTGTCAAGTATGGGGTAGCTTCTGAGCAAACTATGCTCGGTATGAAAGAAATGGTTAAAAAAGGCTACGATATTAATCAAACAATGGCGTCTATGCCTGCGATTTTTAACGCTGCTCGTGCATCTGGCGATGATTTCGAAACAGTAATGTCTGTTACAACATCAACATTAGAACAATTTGGAATGATTTCTAAAGACACAAATAAGCAGATGGAATACACAAACAAAGTTGCTGACGTGCTAACATATGTAGCTGATAAAACAGCGGCTGGATTCTCTGATATGGGAACAGCAATGAACTATGTCGGTCCTATTTCGCATTCACTAGGATATTCACTTACAGATACAGCAGCAGCTGTTGGTTTGCTTTCTAACCGCGGTATTGAAGGGCAAAAGGCGGGTACCGGCTTACGGGGGATGCTTACAAGTTTGCTTAAACCTTCAAAATCAGCTGCAGAAGCAATGTCTGCAGTTGGATTAACAATTGAAGATAACAACGGCAATATGAAAACTTTACCAACGCTCTTGGATGACATTAATGATAAAACAAAGAAAATGACAAAAACACAGAAAAACTCTTTCTTGACGATGATTTTCGGACGTGAACCTTTATCAGCTGTTAATACACTTTTAGAAGCGGGAGGCGATTCTCTACGTAAATATTCTAAGGGCGCTGATGAAGCAAATGGATATACTAAACAAGTTGCTGATAATATGCGAAAAGCTGGTAAATTTGGTGTGGATCAATTCAAAGCTTCGCTTGAGGTGTTAGAACAGAATGTAGGACAAAAATTAATGCCCGCCCTCACTCCTATCATCGAGTGGGCTAATAAAATGATTGATAAATTTAATGACCTTTCCGGCGCGCAACAACAAAGTATCATAAAATGGGCTGGGATTTTAGCAGCCACTGGTCCTGTGCTGATGATTGGCGGAAAACTAGTATCAATGACTGGCGGATTAATAAAAGGATTCGCGGGCTTAGGTAAGATTTTAGGTTTAGGGAGTAAATTAGCTCCTTTGGCAGCTGGGTTTGGGGCTACTACAACAGCGGTAGAAGGAACTAGTTTGGCAGCGGCAGGATTAGCGGGATCGTTTGGAGCGTTGCCAGCTGTCATTGGTTTAGCAGGCGCGGCTTTGATTGGTGTAGGAATTTATGCACTGGATAAACATATAAGCAAAATCGAAGAAAGCGAAGAACGTATAAAAACATGGGGTTATGATATTGGTGCCGAGGCAGATAAGTCGATGGGTAAATTCAATGAATTTGCATCAGAGGGTAAGCTTGCACTAGATACCTTTGCAACAGGTGCGACAGATGACAGCAAGCGTGTAGTAACAGCATTTAAAAACATGGCAGATGAAATAAAGAAAAATACAGATGATGCGTTAAATGGTTTTAAAAAGTCATATGAAGAATTTTCTCCTGCAGTTCAAGCTATCTTAGACAATTCAATGAAAGACTCTGAGAAAAGAGCTAATGAACGTAAAGCGAATGTTAATGCTCAATATAAAGAAATTGAAGATATCTATAAATCGGCTGCCGAAAAACACAGAAACTTAACTTCTGAGGAATCTAAAACAGTTAATAATATTTATAAAGCAATGCAAATTGAGCAAGTAGAGAGCTTGGGATTAAATGAAAGCAAGAAAAAGCAAATTATTAAAGCGATGAATGGTGAAGTTGAGTCTCTTAATCAGGATGCGCTTGTTGAACAATCGGACTACTTAAACAAAATAACTAAAAAAACAATCGACTCAACAAGTAAACAAAAGAAAGAGCTCAAAAAAGCATACGATGACGGGCTGATTGATAAAAAATCCTATAACGATTCTATAAATCAAATGGATAGGGAACGTGATAGTACAGTTCGTTCAAGTGTTACTGCGTGGATTAAAACACAAGAACAACTATATGATAAATTAGGTGTAAGTAGCGATGTAGCTCAAAAAAATATAAAACACGCGTTAGATGAAATGGGTTTAAGTTATGACGAATTCACTCGTAATGTACAAGAAGCTGCAGGCGGGGTTAGTGATGCTAGTAAGTTAATTGGTGATGGAGCAAGCAAAGCAGATTTAGCTTGGAGCGACTTAGTTTTAGATCCTAAAACTGGGGAAGTAAAAACAAATTTAAATCAAGTTGTGCTGGATGCCGCCAAGTCTAATGAAGGTTGGAATAATCTGAAATTCATCATGAAAGAAGCAAAATTAACCACAGATGCAAAGAAAACTATTGCAACTGCAAGTATTGAAAGTGGTCGTTGGGATAAGATGACTTTCAACGAAAAGAAATTAATTGTAAGTTATGAGGACTCTATACATGTAGCTAACGCGTTGTCAGATTTAGGTGTTTGGGATAAATTGAAGCCTGAACAAAAAAGTATGATTGCGAATGCAGATACTAGCCTTGCGCTACAAAAAGCCCTACAAGACATGGGAGTTTGGGACAAATTACCTCCATCTATGAAAACTTTAGTAGTTGATAATTCTGATGTGTTAAAAAAACTAAACTCATCTAAAGGGATGATTGTTGATTATAATGGTACAAAAGTAGATTTAAAATCATTGCTTGCAACAAATACAGATGTTAAAACAAAAATCGAGCAAGGTAAAAATGTAATTGTTGAGTATAACGGTCAAAAAATAAACCTTAAAAATCTTTATGCGAACAATAGGGATTTATTGAGTAAGGTTCAAGAAGGCAAAAATAATATTTATTCATACAATGGTACAAAAGTAAGCAAAAAAACATTTACTGCGCTTACTAATGCTGATACTGTTAGAGATTTACTTAATAACATGATTGCGGATTGGGGAAAAATACCTCAAAGACAACAAAAAGTTTTAGAAATTGCGTATAAAACGAACGGCAAGGCACCATCAGGTGTCCAAGGTTTAGCAACTGGAACAAATAACCATAGTGGCGGACCAGCTCTGGTAAATGATGCAAAAGGAAGCAATTACGAAGAAATGATTACTACGCCAGACGGTAATAGTTTTATTCCAAAGGGACGCAATGTTCTTCTCAATCTACCACGAGGTACTGAGGTATTGCGAGGGGATAAAACAGCTAAAGCTTTGAAAAACGTACCGCGTTATGCAAAAGGCACATCTAAACAAACTGCGTATGCCAAAAATGTAAATAATAAGATTGCTAATGTACAGACGGATTATAAAACGGGGGCAATTAATGCACAAGGATATATTAATAAGCTTAAGCAGATTAATAAGCAATATACCTTAAATGAGGCGCAGACACGTAAAATAAGGACTAATATAGCTGCTGCAAATAAAGAAATTAGTACGCAAAAAACTAAGCTTAATCAAGCAGTTAAATCATCTACGCAAAAGTACTATGATAACGTGAAAAAAGCTAACGATGAAGCAAAAGCAAGCATAAGCGAAGCTAAGAAGACATACAACGATGCTTTAAAAGCTAATCAAGAAAGCGCTTATAGCCAAATAAGTTTATTTGATAGGGCCAAAACAGATAAATATGCCGGTAGTGATTTATTAGCAAATTTGAAGACCCAGACACAGCAACAAGATGAATTTATCGCTTTAATAAATAAACTCAAAAAACGTAAAGTTAATGATGGCTTGGTTAATGAACTTAGAGAACAAGGTTTAAGTGCTACTGGACAAATTAGCGCAATCGCAAATATGTCTGATAAAGAACTCCAAGCATATCAAGCTGAATGGTCTAAAAAACATAAAAACGCAAATGCTATTGGATTAGATGGATCTAAATCTGAAAAGGCTACTATGGATAAAGCTATTTTAGCAGCTAATAAAAAAGCGACTACAGACATTGCAAGTGCAAAAAATACATGGTTAAAAGAGTTAGGAGACGCAAAACAATTTAAAACCGCTGGTTCAATTCTTGGTACTCAAACTGTTGCAGGGATTATAACTGGTTTTAAAAACATGAATGGTCCTTTACAAAAAGAATCATCCAATATAGCTAAAACAATTGAGAATACAATAAAAAAAGAACTAGATATTCATTCGCCTTCAAGAAAAATGGAAAACGAAGTAGGTTTTCAAGTTATTGCGGGAGTAGGCGTAGGCATGCGGAAGAATGCTAATATCATTAGCATAGAAGCAGCTAGAATGAGTAAAAATCTTACTAATTCGATTCCGCGCATCGATGTTCCAGTGACACCAAACACACAAGCAATAAATGCATATCAGTCAGATAGCAATAAATTAGTGAGCAATCAAAAAAACATTGTAGCAAATGCACAACCTATTCAAGTGAATTTAGTATTACCGGATGATAGCAGTACGCCAGTCGCATCGTGGTTAATAAATGATATTGATACGCTATTAAACGCTAAAACAATTATATCGAGAGTGAAGGCAGGTGGTTAATAGATGTATGGACTAATATTTGAGAGACAAGATGGAACAAAGTATATCACTAGAGAAAATAAAGTTGATGTGAAAGAATTTAATGTTCCTGGTCCCAACTTCACAACGGAAAGAGTTTCCATGGAAACATTTGACGGTGAGATTGACATGGGTAGTGTTTTAGCAAAGCGAGATATAACTTTTCAACTAATCTTAGTATGTAGTAATTACGCTGAATACATCTTAAAAAGAAACGAATTCATTAAATTTATAAGTGGGAAAGAAGAAATTTATGTCATTGATGAAAGGCATGAAACGGTTCGTTGGCCAGTAAAAGTAGAGTCTTTAAACATTCAGCAAAAGGGAGGGGCACCAATCTGTGATATCGCGGGGACTTTTGTTTGCGCGCAAGGTCTTTCTGAAAGTGTAGGTTCTACTTTAGATGGGTTTAAATTTAGCAATAGAAAATGGAGCCTAGGACAAAATATCCCATCGTCCGAAACAGCAGAATATGTTTTTGATACAAACAAATTTAAGGTATATAACGCTTCAGATATAGCAATTAATCCAGAAAGATACCCTTTTATAATTCGCTATAAAGGGGCATCAGAGGGGCTAAGGATAAATAATAAAACTACTGGTCAAGTATGGTCTTACAAAGGAATAACAACGCGTACGGATGAATTGGAAATTAATCAAGTTTACTCTTTGCTTAATGGAGCCGGTATATATGGCGACACTGAAAAATCAACAATTGGTTTAGCTCCCGGATGGAATGAGATTGAAATCATGGGGAGTACGGGTCCTTTAGAAATATCGTTCGATTTTCGTTTTTATTATTACATGTAAAGAGGTGGAGAAATGTTAGAAGTTACAGATTTATATGGTAATAGTGAACCTCTTACTAATCATAGTATTTTAGAAAATAATTTCGAAATAAATACAGTACCTGATTTAAATTTTACAGTGTATAGAAAGTATAACGAAAGAGCATTCGATATGATCACAGAAAAATGTGTGATTACTGAAGTGGAAAGCAAAGAAATGTATAGAATTGAGATGTTTTCATGCATTGGTTCAGGAGACACGATTGGCTATAATGTACAATGTCTTCACATTGTAAAGGATCTAAATAATAAGTTACTCACTTCTGAACTTAAGGGAAGCCAAACAATAAAGTCGTGTATGGACTTTATTGTTAGTGGGACAAAATTCACCTATGAAATTTTGGACTCTTTTTCTTCTTTTGATTTTGAAAGCCTTGGAAATGATTTTGCTTTGAATGTTCTTTTAAATAATATTTTAGTGAATTTTAAAGCAGAATTCGAAGTGACAAATTATCATATTGTTATTCGGAAAAAAATAGGTATTGAGAATGCATTTATATTTGTAGATGGGTTTAATATAAATAAACTTTCATTTACAAATGACAGTACAAACCTAGCAACTAGAATATCTGGAGATGGTAAATCGGGAGATAATGGTAATCCTATTGTTACAACTACGTATACGAGTCCGAACGCTGATATTTATGGCATTATTGACGCTGCTAAGTATAGTGATGATTCTACTACTACAGCAAATTTAAAAGCAAGATTAAAAGAAACATTGCAAGATGTTCCGGATATTTCTATTACTCTTGACTATGTGCAATTTACTAAAGGGAATATTCATAAGAAAAAAGTGGAGCGTGTCGGGCTAGGAAATGCAGGATATGTTCGCGGAAAAAATATTGATGTCTATAGTAGAATTCAAAAGATAACGCTTTATCCTCAATCAACTAAAACACCAGTTGTATCAATAAATAGTGTGAAAGGGACATTATCGAAAACATTGGCACATTTAAAAGAAGTAAAGAAGGGGGTTAAAAAATGAGAGATTTAAATAGATTAGACGATTTATTGCAAGGATATGAATTTATGAAAAAGATAAATGATAACTGGGAAATAATCGAGAATGGATTAAATTTATCTGATTATGAAATAGAACATCTGCGAAAAAGAATTACAAATTTGGTTATTGCATCCGGTGGTAATTCTAGCAATGAAGTTGTTGATTTAAGGGTTTCTAAGTTACAGAATAAAATATTTGAATTAGCGAAAGATAGATTAGATAGTGACTTAGATTCTCTTGCAGATAGTTTAAAGAACATGATGACGAGAATAACGAGTATTGAACTAACAAATGAGCAAGTATTATATATGCTAAATCGTCTGTATGGTCTGGATGCTGGTTCAATTGAGGTCTATGTGGATTCCGTTTCAGGGGATGATACTGCAGGGACTGGAGAAAAAAATAAGCCATTTAAAACAATTAACAAAGCTACCATGAATTTCCCACGTGTATTTAATAGTAATACATTACGCTTGTGGATTAATCCTGGACGCTATGATGAAGATGTGATTATACCGCCATTATCAGGTGTAACATTATATATTCTATCTTCTAATTATGAAACAGTTGATCCTGCGGCTGGTCCTACTACTTGTCAAATCAGAAGTATTTCAGTATCTGATACATCTGGATATATTTATATTGCTGGAATAGAACAAACAAATACTGCAGGAACAACGAAAAACTATTTTATCAAGGCTATACGCTGCGGATTTGTAAGGATTACAAAATGCAGAATGGCTTTCAATACTAAAGCGATAGACCCGTTTACAGCCGTATTCATAGATGCTTGTTCTGCTGATATCAACGGTTGTTACTTCGCTTCGCAGAACGTTGATGTTCGCGGTTATAACACTGCAAGAGTTGAAGTGCAAAACACCACACATGGAGCAAAAAGTGCGATTGGTTTGTATCCTCAGTCAGCTGATATCTTCAATCTTAATAGCGGAACTTGGGAAGCGGATATTCCAACACGTCTTAGTGGCGGAGGAGTGGTTAGAACATGACTGAAACTGAAAACGTTATTCACAAAAACGGAATATATGATTTTAACGTCACAACAGAAGAAGATAAACCACTTCAAAAAGCTGTTTTTTATACGCAAGATACAGGTGGAACAGCTAGACTTATTTTTAATATAGATAAAGATAATCAAGATTTAGTATTATCGTCTGCTGCTGAATTAGAGCTTGCTATGATTTTAGCGAAAGGAACAGAGTCAGAGAGCAAGTATCTTGTGAAACCAACAATCACCGATGGAGTGCGAGGAATTGCAGAATACGCACTTACAGACTCCCAAATATCTCATGCTGGCACTGCTATTGCTGAATTATATATAAAATACAAAAACACTCAAGCGATGCGGGTGTATAAATTCAGTTTTGAGATAAAAAAAGCATTAATAGATAGCGACTTTTTCCCAGTATCAGAATACTACGTAGAGCGCTGGGATGATTACGAAAAAATATTCGATGAATCTTTCGAGAGATTAAACACTAAATTAGATGACGTAGATAAAAAAGCGGATGATTTAAAAACACAATTTGATGCTATGCAGCCCGCACAATTCGCACAAAAAACAGACTTAAATGCACATGTAAATAATGCGGATATTCATGTTACACCAACAGATAAAACGAACTGGAATGCTAAAGAGACAGTATCTAGCGCACAGTCTAAAGCAGATAAAGCGCTTAGTGACGCTAAAGCAGATGCGAGCTTAAAAGCAGCTCAAGCTTTAGCTGATGCGAAGGCATATTCTGACAGCAAGATTACGCAAACTGTTTGGACTGGCTCATTTTATATGTCAGCATCACAGACGGTAACACCGTCGATTCCTCTTAACCAATGCAAGGCGTGGATTATTTATTGGTCTAAATATAGTGCTGGTGCAGCACGTGATTACTATTGGTGTACACAGATAGTAACAAAAGAAACATACGGCGGGCATAATTTTGACGCAATGATGGATAATAGTCCAGTTCACAAATATTTATACGTTTCAGCAACTCAATTAACTGGTTCAGACGACAATTCTACTGGAACAAACAATCAGGCGGTAATGAGAAAGGTAGTGGCTCTTCTATGAATATACACTATGTAACAGTTGGTAAAGACGGATACATTGACGGATGGAGTAACTCAAAAGAAGAAAATACTATTGATGTATTAGCGGATGAAAGTACAGTAAATAAGTTATTTTGTGTAAAAGTAATAAATAAAAAAGCTATTCTTGATCAAGAGCAATACGAAAAGCTTCAAGATGAAATCCATCCTGAACAAACTGAAATCGAAAAAATAAGAGAGGAATTACTACTCACCCAAGAGGCCTTAGCCGCACTATTTGAAAGTAATTTAGGGTGAAAAAATGGCGTATATGATACCAATTTATGTAAATCTAGTGATGAACGGAAGGAAAGAAATCGAAGAAGTGCCTTCCACATTACGTAATCAAGTTAAAAAGAAAGTGGAAGAATTGAGATTAGAACAAGAACGAATACAATCAGAAGAAACAGAAGCCGAATAGGCTTATTTTCATGTCAAAAAATAGGAAGTGGAGTGGATGAGAAAATGGTGGGAAAACCTCAAAAAACAATTGCTGGAAAAGTCATATAAGGATGTTTTTAGCATCCTTTTTTCATTGCAAGTGTCACTGTTTAGTTTTGCAACAGGCGCATTTTTAATACTAAAAGGGGACGCGGTTGCTGAAGGAAGTGATACTTACAAGCTGATGGATGGTTTAATGAACATGGATACATGGGGCTTATTTTTCATAGTAAGTTCTGTTTTGATTTTAATATCGATATTCCAAACAAGTAAAGCAAAATATATAAATATGCTAATTGGGGGAATCATAGGTGTATTTATATTATTTCTTTATGCATCTGCTAGCGCGGAAGGTCAGTCGCAGTGGTTGCTCCCAGTTCGCTATGGTTTGAGTGCGTGTTTTAATTTATTCATCGCGGGAGTGGGAGGTTTCGAACTGTGGAAGCTGAAAAACAATTAGGTTACGTAACAAGATTAGAATTATTAGAGCATGAAAGTAAGTTGAAAACAGAAGTCTCCAAAGACATCGAAAAGATAGAGAATAAAGTGGATGGATTAGGTGACGATTTGAATGATTTAAAAGATATTGTTGTACCGCTCTCGCTCTCGCTAGATCAAATTGCAAAAAATACAGAAAGAACAGCGACAACTTTGGACCGCTTTGCAAGTGATACTACTATTCATCTACATGACCACGATATCGAACTAACCGAAATTAAAGCGAAATCGGAAAATGAAGAAAAAGCAAAAACGAGTGATGTAGGCGTGACAGTAGCAATTATCGGATTGATAGGGGCAGTAATCACAACGATTATTACTTTAGCGCCTATGCTTTGGAAATAATAAGGAGGTGAGAAAAAACAATGAAAATTAACTGGAAAGTACGATTGAAATCAAAAGTATTTTGGGTATCTGTCATCCCGCTAATTCTTGTTTTAGTACAACAAGTACTAGGCTGGTTTAGTGTGACAATTCCTGCGGAAACGATGAATAGCGAAGCGCTAGACATGATTAATAGCGTGTTTCTGCTGTTAGGTGTTTTAGGTGTAATTAATGACCCGACAACACCTGGTACAAGTGATAGTGAACTAGTTCAAAATAGAAAGGATGGAGACAAATGAAATTTAGTAAAGGGCAAAAAGTAAAAGTGATTGATACAGATAGCGTAAAGAATGATAAGCAGCTAGACGAGACAGCAAAAAACATCATTGATAAAAGTAAGTACAAAGGAATAATCACAAAGACAGTTCGTGATGAAGGAGATAAAGATTTATTCTTTGTCTCTTTTTATATTGATAACGAAAGAATAACACAGGGATTCCGAGAAAATGAAATCAAAGGGGTGGAATAGGAATGGCTACAGTTAACGGGGTACCTTTTAGACAAAATCTAGTCTCTAGCTCAAAATATAGCATCAAAGCACCAAATGTGATGAAGGCAAAAAAAATTACTGTACACAATACGTACAATGATGCTACAGCACAAAATGAGACAGATTACTGTAAAAACAACAATAACGAAGTTAGCTTTCATGTTGCAGTAGATGATAAAGAAGCCATTCAAGTTGTGCCATTCGATCGTAACGCTTGGCACTGTGGTGATGGTGGAAATGGATACGGAAACAGGAATACAATCGGTGTAGAGATTTGTTACAGCAAATCTGGAGGTTCCAAATATACAAAATCAGAGCAAAATGCAATCAAGTATATTGCAGGGCTATGCGTACAGCAAGGAATTGTGGCTTCGAAAGATACAGTTAAAAAGCATCAAGATTGGAGCGGAAAATATTGTCCACATCGTGTTTTAGCTGAAAAACGTTGGCCGTCGCTACAACAAGCAATTATCGATGAGTATAAGCGTATTACATCTAAAAATCCAAACAGACATGATGGGAAAATCGTTGACAGCGCGCCACTATTGCCAAAAATGGACTTTAAATCAAATCCAGCGCGCATGTATAAATCAGGAACTGAGTTCTTAGTATATGAACATAATCAATACTGGTACAAGACGTACATCAACGACAAATTATACTACATGTATAAGAGCTTTTGCGATGTTGTAACTAAAAAAGACGCAAAAGGTCGCATCAAAGTTCGAATTAAAAGCGCGAAAGACCTGCGTATTCCAGTCTGGAATAACACAAAACTAAATAGTGGCAAAATTAAATGGTATGCTCCTAATACAAAATTGGCTTGGTATGATAACAAGAAAGGTTATTTGGAACTCTGGTACGAAAAAGATGGCTGGTATTACACAGCAAACTACTTCTTGAAATAATTTTAAAGACCTCTTAGCAGTGCGCTAGGGGGTCTTTTTGTTTTATAAAAAGATACTTTTGTGATACTTTAAAAGCTAATAAATAAGCTAAAATTAAGATAACATCATTTTGTAGCTGTTAAGCACGTTTAAAAGCATTTAAAAGCCGTTTAAGGTGATTTGGATTTAAAAAAAGGTTTACAAATACGCTTATTGTGTATAATATAGTATATAAGAACTTAAAACTTGGAGGGATGAAAATGGCAACTACAACTATAAAAAATACAGCCTTTTCGTTTAATAACCAAAAAGAATATAGCGAATTCATGAGTAGAATTGATAGAAAAGCAACAACTCGTAATAGTAATGTTAGAAAAACTAAACACAATCTTAAAGCCATCAAAGAAATAAAAATTGATGGTGAAATTTATAAAGTTTAATGAAACTAAATATAGAAATGAAGAGTATCTCAGGACTTGCAGACACAGAAAAACAAGCCGTAAATGAGTTCTCATGCGGAAATGTTGATATTGACTCTTATTTACACAATGATGCGCTAAGTGACCACATTTGCAATTTAACGCGAACTTTTATTCTTTTTATTGATGGAAGTGTTGCAGGCTATTTTACATTAACATCAGATAGGGCACAGATTACAAAAAAATCTATTGTTTCTGGGAAATTACCTAGCCATCCACATTTCACGATTCATAGAAAATCTATACCAGCGTTACAAATACATCACTTTGCTATTGAAAAACATCATCAAAGGAAGGGTGTTGGCATTGTGTTAATGAACTACTTAATAACTTTTATTAAACTGAAAATTCTACCTAATGTAGGAGCAACTCTACTGACAGTGTATTCAATTAAGGAGGCTGTTGGCTTCTACAAGAAAATTGGTTTTGAAAAAACTGGGAATCACTCCGATGCTAATGTAAATATGGCTTTAGTATTCAGTGAAGTTATAGAATGACATAGTTCAGGAATCTACCCTAACCCACCGTTAGGGCTTTTTTTATGCAAAAAAACCCCGAAAATTTATTCGAGGTTGCTGTTATGTTCAGATGTAAAAAACGGGATGTCAAACAGCTAATAGTTGAATGAAATAATGAACGAAAATCGTTCATGTGAATATTATTACATATAATTTTATGCAACACAACACTTTTTAAGACTTGATTTTAAGAACGTTTGTTCGTATAATGTTAGCAAGAGGTGAAGTAAATGTATAACTTATTTGATGATATTTTAGAACATTCAATAGTATTAGCAGATGCTCTCAAACGCAATTGGTCGATAGAAGTACTGTTTTTTAAGAACAATCATCATGTGCGATACAAGTATGTAGTTCCTGTTTATTTGGACCATGAAAGAAATATAGTTCAATTACAGCGATTTGACGAACGAATAATTGACATTAATATAGAAGATATTATTTTTTGCGAGGTTATGACATGAGACTATATAGCTTTAATGATTTTAGATACATCTGCTACGTAGAAGGAAAAGATAAAGCTATAGAAAAGCTGTTTGCCGAATTATATGAAACAAGAAAGTTAAAAGCCTTGCAAAGGCGTATAAAAAAGAATGAAATAGATTTAAAGACTATCTATGACGAGTATTTACAACATCAATCTATTGTTAATAATTAGTCACAGAAATAATGTTTCTTCTATATAATAGTAAAATAAAGACATCCTTTTGAGAGGATGTTCTTTTTTTGGTATCTCGTTTCTTCTTCTTCCATCATAACTCGATCCGAAAAAGTTACAGCTGGTTTTAATTAACTCAAATGGGGTAAATTTAGAAGTATAATGAGAATCAACTTCATAAATTTCTGAATAGACTATACTTCCAGATTTTTTTGGAAAAATAATCATTGTGTGGGGATTTACTTCATAAAACTGAGTACTAATTTGTTCTTTTTTCATTTCATTCAACTCCTCTATGTTTGTATTTATGTCTAAGAAGTAATCTGAAATTATTGCGTAATGCACAAAATTTCAAATAACGACGAAGCATCAAAGTAAGTTATGAGTTATTTTTTGTCATTATAGCACATGGTAATTTACAAGTCATTAGATTTTCGTAAAGTTGTATTTTCAAGCCGTTTTCTGTTTTTTCTTGCCATGTTACAGTTTTTCGAAATTGTAATAAATATGAGTGGAGGAGTGGTAGTCGTGGAAATGCGTGATTTTTCTAATTCATTGATGAATCAAGTGGGTGTCCTTAAAGGAGAAAAAGAATTAACAAATGTTTTTATCGAATGCTTCCTGACGATGCTCCTAGAAGAGAGAAAATTAGAACAACTTAGAGCTGAAATTGATAAAGCTCTCGATAATAGGAACAAAGCGAAATTTATGCAGCTAACAGAAAAAATGAATAAAATCCAACAGGAAATGCTGGCTTTTGAGTAGAATATATGAAAAACTAAGATAGTAAGAGCTATCTTAGTTTTTTTGAGCTGTTTTATAAATTTTCACGAAAAAAAAGCCTCGAAAAAAGTTCTGGACAGATTGCTCAAATATGGTAAACTAAATAAAAACATATGTTCGGTGGTGAGGGTATGACACTTCAAATAATTGCTGGTAAAGCAGGAACAGGTAAAACTACTCATTTGATGGATGAAGTAGGCGAAAAAATCAAAAAAACTTCTAAGACGTATATTTTTATCGTCCCTGATCAAATGACGTTTCAAATGGAAACAAGCTTTTTAAACAAACAAAACTTGGCAGGAATGCTAGGGACACAGATTTTTAGTTTTAGTAGGCTTGCTTGGAAAATACTTCAAGAAACTGGTGGCTTATCTAAAACTTTTTTGAGTCAAAAAGGTATTGAGATGGTTATTCGAAAAGCTGCTTTAGATCAAAAAGATAAGTTGAAAATTTTCTCTAGAGCTACTTCGAAAAAAGGCTTTTATTCAGAGCTGGCTAAGTTATTTAAAGAAATGAAACAAGAAGAAATTTCTGTAGATGAATTAGAGAAGAGTGCGGCAAATTTATCTACAAGTGTATCTAGCAAAGTACATGACATTTCACTTATTTATCAAAAATATGAAGAATTATTAGCAGGAAAATTCCTTGAAAATGAAGATTATTTGAGACTGTTAGCAGATAAGATTATTGAGAGTGATTATTTAAATCAAACGGAAATAATTATTGATGGATTTACTTCTTTTTCAAAACAAGAGTTAACAGTAATAGAAAAGCTTATGCAAAAATGCGATAAAGTAACAGTATCGTTAACTTTAAACGTGCCTGAAATCCATAAAGGTTTGGAAGAATTCAGTATGTTTAAAGCGAGCACTGAAGCATACTTTGCTTTATTAGAGATGGCTAAATTAAACAAAATTCAATTGGAACCAGAGAAAATTCTTTTAGAAAACAAACGAGCTAACTCTGACTCATTAGCCTTTTTAGCCAACGCTTGGGGAGAAAATAAATACTCGTCATATGAAGGTGGAGCAAATGATTTAACCATCCATCAAGCTAATAATAGGCGTGCTGAGATGGAAGGTGTTGCCCGCGAAATTCGGCAATTAACATTAAATGGCTATAGATACCGAGATATAGCCATTTTGACTAGAAACATAAGTGATTATGATATTTTATGTGAAACAGTAATGGAGTCATTTGACATTCCTATTTTTATAGACAAAAAACGAGCAATGGCTAAACATCCATTTATTGAATTTATTCGTTCTAGTGTTGATGCAATTTTATTTAATTGGAAATATGAGCCGATTTTCCAAGCAGTTAAAACAGAATTTTTCTTTGATGTGGCTGAAAATGCGACTATTATGAGAAGAAAAGCAGATATACTTGAAAATTATGTGCTCGAAAACGGCATTCAAAATAAGTGGAAATGGGAAAAAGAAGGCGATTGGATTTATCGTAAAATTCGAGGACTTTCTACCAATGTCTTGCCACAAACAGATGAAGAATTAGCAACCCAAAGTGTTATTAATGAAATGAGGAATCTTATAGTTGAGCCTCTTTCAACATTAGAAAATAATATAACAAAAGCAAAAACAGGCATAGAGTTCGCCATGGCTCTATATCATTATTTGGAGCAAGTTAAAGCTGTAGAACATTTAGAATCATGGAGACAAGTAGCAGAAGAAAATGGTTATTTGGAACTTGCTAGAGAACATGAACAAGCTTGGAGTTCAATATCAGAACTGCTAGATGAATTTGTAGAAGTTTTAGGTGAGGAAGAATTAGATGTTAATAGTTTTTCTGAAATAATTACGACAGGCTTGGATGCGCTAGAATTTTCTTTACTACCACCTTCTTTAGATCAAGTAGTTTTAGCTGATATGGAAAATGCAAAGTTGCTTAACATGAAAGTTATTTTTGCGATTGGAATGAATGATGGCGTAATGCCACTACGTCAAAAAGATAAAGGGATTTTGTCAGATCAAGATCGCGATTCTTTGCGAGTAGAAAATAGCAATTTAAAGCCATCTGCTAAAAATAACATTGGTGAAGAAGATTTATTAGCCTATAAAATAATGAGTTTGCCAAGCGACAAATTATTTCTTAGTTATCCAGCTGCAGATGAAGAAGGGAAAGTTCTTAGCGAGTCGAATTATCTAAGAAAAATAAAAGGCCAATTCAAAAATTTAAATGAATCGGTTTATTTAACTGACCCAAGTTTACTGAATGATAATGAACAAAGTAGTTATATTCGTTCTAAACAAGCTACACTGGGCTTATTAACAAGCCAATTACAAATGTATAAACGTGGCTATCCTTTATCAAATGTATGGTGGGATGCTTATAATAGTTATTTTGAAGATAGCAAAGAATCCGAGGCAGCAAAACAAGTACTTTCTAGCCTTTATTATGAAAATAAAACCAAACCACTCCAAGAAACAACTGCTAAAAACCTATTTGGTGAAAATATTCATGCGAGTGTTTCGCGGATGGAGAAGTTTTTTAGTTGTGAGTTTCAACACTTTGCGCAATATGGCTTGAAATTAGAAGAAAGAGCTCATTATAAGCTACAAGCTGTAGACATGGGAGAAATTTTCCACGGGGCAATGGAATGGATTTCCGCTGAATTAAAACGAACTAACCGAGATTGGGGTAATTTAACGGAAGAAGAATGTCGGCAAATGGCTAAACTTGCGATGACATTTTTAGCTCCGAAGATTCAACATGAAATTTTATTAAGTTCAAAACGGATGGAATATATTCAATATAAACTACTCCAAATTATTACAAGAGCTACTACGGTTTTAAACGAACAAGCGAAAAGCAGTGCGTTTCGTCCAATTGGTTTAGAAGTGGATTTTGGATTGAAAGGAGATATTCCGCCTTTAAAAATCCCATTACAATCAAATAGCGAACTTCTTTTACAAGGACGTATTGATAGAATTGATGCAGCTGAACAAGATGATCGTACTTTCCTTCGAATCATTGATTATAAATCTAGTTCACATGATTTGGCTCTTACTGAAGTTTATTACGGGTTGGCTCTTCAAATGCTGACTTACTTAGACATCGTTGTAACAAATGCGCAAAAAATGATAGGCAAAACTGCTGAGCCTGCTGGGGTTCTGTACTTTCATATGCATAATCAATATGTCCAAGCAGAGAAAGAATTGAGTGATGAAGCAATTGCTCGAGAACTGCAAAAAAGTTCCAAAATGAAAGGCTTAATTTTATCGGATCCTGTGGCTGTTTCGCTTATGGATACAAATCTGGAAAAAGGAAAGTCTTCTAATATTATTCCAGCTGAAATTAAGCAAAACGGAGAGTTAAGCGCCCGTTCCAGAACCGCGACTAAAGCAGAGTTTGATAAAATGCGCCGATTTGTAAGACAAAAATATCAGGAAGCAGGAAATAAAATACTAGATGGAGCTGTTTCCATTAATCCTTATAAATTAAAAGAAAAAACACCTTGTCAATTTTGTGGATTTCGCTCATTTTGTGGATTTGATCCATCTTTAACGAGTAATCAATATAGACATTTAACAAATGAAAAAACAGAGACGATTTTAACAAAAATGGATATAGAAGGAGGGACGCAGTAGTATGAGCTTAAATATACCAAGCAAACCAGAAGATGCTTTATGGACTGATGACCAGTGGAAAGCCATCCAAGCAAATGGGAACAATATTCTTGTAGCAGCTGCTGCGGGCTCTGGTAAGACAGCTGTTTTAGTTACAAGAATCATTGAAAAACTAATAAATGAAACAGAAAATCTAAACGTTGATGAATTGTTAATTGTAACTTTTACCAATGCTTCAGCTGCAGAAATGAAGTATAGAATAGGTAAAAGTTTAGAAGAAGCATTAGTGCAAAATCCGGAATCTGCACATTTGAAAAAACAAGTCGCCTTACTAAACTATGCCTCCATATCGACTTTGCATTCATTTTGTTTGGAAATCATTCGAAAACATTATTTTGAAGCCGACATTGATCCTAATTTCCGTTTGATTGAACCCATCGAAAGCAGTATGATTCGTGATGAAGTTTTAGAGGACCTGTTAGAAAAAGAATATAGTATAGAAAATAATGAGGACTTTTTTCATCTAGTTGAATCGTTTACTGGGGATAGATCTGATGCTGAGTTGCATACGCTAATCTCGAAACTTTATGATTTCTCTAGAGCAAATCCAAACCCTGATTTATGGTTAGAACAAATGGTAAGTTTCTACGATACACAAGCGATTGCTTCTATCACAGAATTACCTTATTTTCCAATTATTAAAGAGGATATTCAACTTAGAATTAACCAAGCTAAAAGTTATCTGCTAAGTGCGATAGATTATGCAAATGAAAATAATGGACCAGCGCCTTATTTAAGCACACTAGAAAATGATTTAGCACAAATTAACACTTTATCAAGTATTAGCTGGGATAATTGGCAAGATGTGAAATTTGGCTTTGAGAGCATTGATTTCAAACGAATACCTGCCCTTAAAAATAAAGCTGATTTTGACGAAGAATATGTAGAAGAAGCAAAGAAATTCCGTGATGCTGCAAAAAAAGAAGTGAAAAATGTTTTAATAGATTGGTTTTCAAGAGAAGAAGAAAATTATTTAAGTGATTTAGAAAAAATGAAACCAGATATTAAAACGTTAAGCGAATTAGTGAAAAAATTTGCTGAAAACTTTTTTGAGGAAAAGCAACAACGTGGGGTATTAGACTTTAATGACTTAGAGCATTTAGCTTTAAAAATACTCTTGAAAAATGGCGCCCCTTCTGACGTGGCAAATAGTTATAAAAAACAGTTCAAAGAAGTATTGATTGATGAATATCAAGATACTAATATGGTACAAGAAACTATTCTTTTGCTTGTCACTAATTCGAATGATACAAAAGGAAACTTGTTTATGGTTGGGGATGTAAAGCAATCGATTTATCGCTTTCGACTAGCGGAACCAACTTTGTTCATGGCAAAGTATCAAGAATATCAGCAAGACGGAGAAGGCAGCGGAATACGAATAGATTTATCTCAAAACTTTAGAAGTAGGAAAGAAGTTCTTGATGCTACTAACTTTATTTTTCATCAGTTGATGGATAAGCATATTGCTGAAATCGATTATGATGAGGCGGCTGAGTTAACTTTAGGGGCTAGTTTTCCTGAAGCTAACAATATGGCAACAGAACTTTTGTTAATTGATATGAAATCAGAAGAAAAAGAATCTGAGGATGAATTATCGCCACAAGAGTTGCAAAAAAATCAAGTTGAATCAAGAGCTATTGCGACAAAAATTAGAGAAATGATAGATAATAAGTTCCCAATTTATGATAAAAAGTTACAACAAAATAGACCCATTCAATACAGAGATATTGTTATTCTAGCAAGAGCTATGACGAGTGCTCCAGATATGGAAGAAGCAATGAAAATAAAAGATATACCTTTCTATGCCAATAATAATTCTGGTTATTTCGAAACGACAGAAGTAGCAACAATGATTGCACTAATGAAAGTAATCGATAATCCATATCAAGATATTCCACTAGCAGCAGTTCTACGTTCTCCAATAATCGGTTTAAATGAAGAAGAATTAGGACAAATTCGGATGGCGAAGAAAAAAGGCTATTTTTTTGATGCGATGCTAGCCTATAAAGATATTACGGTTTCGGATGCCGCAAATAAAATTAGTCGTTTTATAACACAATTAAACAATTGGCGTGAACTGTCTATTCGGGAAAATTTGACTGCCTTAATTTGGCAAATCTATCAAGAAACAAACTTCTATGAATTTGTAGGTGGGTTACCAGGTGGAAAACAACGTCAGGCTAATTTACGCGCTTTGTATGATCGTGCGAATCAGTATGAAAAAACTTCTTTCCGTGGATTATTCCGTTTTGTGCGTTTTGTTGAGCGATTAGAAGTTCGTGGAGATGACCTAGGTACAGCAAAAACACTCGGCGAAAAAGAAGATGTTGTACGTATGATGACGATTCATGCAAGTAAAGGTTTGGAGTTTCCAGTAGTTATAGTTTCAGGATTAAGTAGAAAATTTAATATGCGTGACATTTATAGTAAAACACTTTTAGACAAAGACTATGGTTTTGCTTCTAATTATCGAGATATAGAAAAGATGATTGTCTATCCAACTATCATGCAACAAGCGATTAAACAAAAAAAATCCCGAGAAATGATTGCGGAAGAAATGCGTGTTTTATACGTTGCACTTACTCGTGCGGAAGAAAAACTAATTTTAACTGCAACTGTTCCAGATTTTGAAAAAACAAGTAAAAATTGGTTACAAGTAAGTAACCAACAAGAAACTATTTTACCCGCAGCAATTCGAGCAAAAGCGAAGTGTTATTTAGATTGGATTGGAAATGCTACAATCCGCCACAGCCATTTTAAAGAATTATTGTGCGAAGAAAAGATTAAAACACTGCCAACTAATATGAAGCTTCAAGTTGAAATTAAAACGAAAGAAATGTTCCTAACTGATGACTTGGAAAAGGAAAAATCAGATAACTGGATGGAGAATGTAAAAGCACATAAGCAAGTGCCAGTTAAAAGTCCATATAAGGATGAAATTGAGCGTTTTATGCATTACCAATATAAAGATGAGGAAGCCACTGGAATTCGTGCTAAGCAGTCTGTGACAGAGCTTAAAAGACAATTCTCTTTGCAAGATAGTTGGAGTGATACATCTATCCTAAAAGAATTCCAAAAAGTATCTTTAGACCGACCTAAATTTTTGCAACAAAATAAGTTGTCAGCTACGGAAATTGGGACGGCAATGCATACGTTAATGCAAGCTGTACCATTAGATGATAAACCGACCGAAAAAGATTTAGTCTCATTATTACAATTAATGAGAGAAAAAGATATTCTTACAGAAGCTCAAATTAAAGCTATCAATGTTAATCAAATTATTGCGTTCTTTGAATCAGCTCTAGGAAAAACCGTTTTGCAGAAAAAAGATAAAGTGAAGCGTGAAGTTCCATTCAGTTACTTACTTCCTGCAGCAAAATTATATAATCAAACAAATCTTGATGAACACGTGCTCATTCAAGGTGTTGTTGATAGCATGATTGAGGAAGAAGACTCCATTATTTTAATCGATTACAAGACAGATAAAATTGAAGGACGATATGATAACTGGGAAGCCGCTGAGAAAGTAATGAAGGACCGGTATCAAATTCAAATTAAACTTTATGCGGAAGCTATTCAAGCAATTAGTGGAAAAAAAGTTTCTCATGCATATTTATATTTTTTCGACGGACAACATATTTGCCAAATAAACATAGAGGAAGGTATTTAAATGAAATGGTTAAGCTATTCTTATAAAGGGCAACATAATTACGGTGCTTTAGTAAATGAAAATAAAATTATTCCTGCACAAGCTATCTTTCAAGATCCGCCAGCTACTTTATTAGATGTTATTAAAGAAAAGCCTGCTGTTCAGGACATAAAGATGACAAAGGAAAGTATTGACCTAGCAGATGTAGAAATCCAAATACCTTTTATGCCCCCTAACAATATTATCGCAGTGGGAAAAAATTATTATAATCATGTATTAGAAATGGGAAGTAAAGAGGATGTGCCTGAACATATTCTCGTTTTCACCAAAAGTACGAATAGCTTATTGCCACATCATGGCGAGATTGAGTTGCATCAAGATATAACAAAAAAACTAGATTACGAAGGCGAACTAGCGGTTATAATTGGAGAACAAATTAGAGATGTATCTGAAAGTGAAGCTTTATCATCTGTTTTTGGGTTTACTATTTTGAACGATATTACAGCTAGAGATTTGCAGAAAAAACATAAACAATTTTATATTGGGAAGAGCCTTGATGCTAGTTGTCCAATTGGGCCGTATGTACTTGAATATCAACCTAATGAAGAAACGATTTTCCATATTGAAACAAAAGTAAACGGTGAAGTAAGACAATCTGATTCTACAGAAAAATTCATTTTCAATTTAGCGAAAATTATCTCTGATTTATCAAAAGGTCATACTTTACTTCCAGGAGATATAATTGCAACGGGGACTCCAAGTGGTGTAGGGAGCGGGATGAATCCTCCGACCTTTTTACAAGACGGAGATACAGTGGAAATTACAATTGATAAAATTGGTACTTTAATGAATACAGTTAGAAAATCTTAATAGGGAAGAAGGAAGTATTATGTGGGGATATGTACATTTAATTTCTTGGGTAGCAATTGTTGTTTTAACCGTCACAGCGTTACTAATCTATTCAAAATCTGTTAAAGGATTTACCATGTTACAAATGATTAACCGAGTTTTTTATATTTTAGTCATATTAAGTGGAATTATGATGGTGCAGTACGGTGTGAAAGAAAGCTGGATTTTAGCTATATTTAAAATCTTAATGGGCATTATTGTAATTGGTGTGGTGGAAATGTTGCTTAGTTATAGAAAACAACAAAAGCCAACGGGAATGTTCTTAATGATTTTCATTATAGTTGTAGTAATAACCGTATCACTGGGCTTTTATTTATCAGGCGGTTATCCATTATTTAATTAAAAATCAAAAAAATAATAAAAAAGACTTCTCTTTTCTCTAGAAAGTTGGTATGTTATGTTAGGGCCAAAAAAGGAGAGAAGAAAATGAGTTCAAAATTAGTGTATAAAGAATATGCTAAAAAAACCGCTATTGCTATCATAGCAGCACTTTTAAATGCAATTGGTATGAACTTCTTTTTAATACCAGCTCAAGTTTATGCTGCTGGATTAAATGGGGTTGCGCAGCTAGGATCAGACATGTTACGTGATACAATGAATATTTCGATTTCGACAGGGTTACTTGTTCTGTTGTTAAATATTCCTGTTGCTATTTTAGGTTGGTTAAAAGTAGGGAAATCCTTTACTGTTTTTAGCTTTTTAACTGTTGCTTTTATGTCTTTTTTCTTAATTGTTATTCCGGAAGTACAAGTTTCAAATGACATTTTACTTAATGCGATTTTTGGAGCATTAATTGCTTCTGTAGGTGTTGGGTTAGCATTGAAATTTGGGATTTCGACAGGCGGTCTAGATATTTTAGCTATGTATATTACAATTAAAACAGGGCGTTCATTTGGGAAGTATTTCTTACTATTAAACGGTATTATCATTATTGTGGCAGGATTTGCTTATGATTGGACTTTTGCTCTTTATACGTTAATTTCTTTATATGTACAAAGTAGAGTAATTGACATTATCCATACTAGACATCAAAAGTTAACTGTGATGATTATGACTCAGCATTCTGAAACAGTTATTAAAGCTATCCATGAAAATATGGTACGAGGAATAACAGTGGTAGATGCGATGGGTGGATATTCAAAACAGGATGTTGCTATGCTAATCATGGTTATTACGCGTTATGAGCTATATGACATTACACATATTGTTGGAGAATTTGACCCTAAAGCATTTATTAATGTCATGGAAACTTCGAGTGTATTTGGAGATTTTCGTTCAGAAGCAGACCAAAAATTAGCACTAGCTATGTATAAAAATAAAATGATGTAAAAAAAGCTGCAAAGTCATGGTTGAAACAAAAAATTAGAGATTCTAACTTTTGTAAGGCCATACTTGCAGCTTTTTATTATAGGTTTAAGTTTTCTTCTAGATATAAAGCGATTCCGTCATCCTGGTTAGACGCGGTTACAACATTTGCGACGTTTTTCACGGATTCAGCGGCATTACCCATTGCAACGCCAACGCCGGCATAATCAAGCATCTGTAAATCATTCGTTTCGTCACCGAAAGCGATAATATCTTTACGGTCGAAGCCAAGTGTTTTTGCAGCAGCTTGGACACCGATTGCTTTATGAATGCCAAACTTGATAATTTCTACAGCTGGCCAAGCAGATGCTCCCCAAGTATGGTGAGAAATAACGCCAGAAAGTGATTCATCTAAATGTTTACTAATTAAATCTAGTTGATCAAGTTGACCGAAAAATAATAGCGATGTTGCATCTGATGTAATGGCATCGCGAATATTTCCAAATACAATATTTTCTGTTCCTAAATGGAATGTCTCTGGTACACTATTATTGCGTTCTTTCAAAAAGACATTATCCTCTACTTCAGCCGCAATATTATCTAGCGCAAAATCATTGGAGAAATCAAGCAATTCTCGAACTACTTGTAAATCAATTGCGTGATGATAGCCTTCAGCAAAAGTAGTGAGTCTTGGATGATGATAAACAGCACCGTTAAAATTTACAATAGGTGTAGTTAATTCAAGCTCATGATAATACGAGCCACTAATGCGGTAAGGGCGTCCTGTTGCGATCATTACTTCGTGACCGGCCATTCGTGCTTTTTCTAATGTGTTTTTAGTATGCGAGGAGATAGTTAAATCATCTCTAAGTGTTGTGCCATCAAGGTCTAGTACGATTAATTTTTTAGACATAGTTTGCTCCTTTAATTCATATGGTTAGTTCATAACTGCCCTTCATGCTAAAATAAGGGCACAGGTTAATGATAGACGTTTATTACCTATTTGTAAATGATTCCGTTCTTTACAATAACTCAATAAAACCTATAGAAATGAGGCTTCACAATGATTCAAGTAGAAAATGAACTAATTGCGGGAATTCCAGTTTTACATATTAGTAATCGTGAAAATGCAGAAAAAGAGTTACCGACTATTATTTTTTATCACGGATTCACTTCACAAAAAGAACTTTATTTACATTACGGGTATTTGCTTGCACAACGAGGTTTTAGGGTGGTTTTACCTGATGCTAAGTTACACGGGGAACGTCTTCAAGGCGCGAATCCGGAAGATCAAGCTACTTATTTTTGGGATGTTATTGAAACGAATATTACTGAATTTCCGCTCATTACAGAGGAATTAATTAAAACAGGGAAAACAGATGCCAACCGTATTGGTGTTGGAGGAGTTTCGATGGGAGCAATTACATCCCTTGGTTTACTCGGACAATATGATTATATTAAAGTGGCAGTTAGTTTAATGGGAAGCGCTTATTATGTTGACTTTGCTAAAGAATTATCTAAATATGCTTTGGCCCAGGGATTAACTTTTCCTTATGATGTTGATGAACGGATTTTAGCTTTACAAAAATACGATTTAACCCAAAACATTACGAAAATTAATAACCGCCCATTGTTACTTTGGCACGGGAAAAAAGATGATGTAGTTCCCTTTGCGTACAGTGAAAAACTATATCAGACATTGGTTGAAGAGAGCTTAGCAGACAATGTCGAATTTATTATTGATGATAATGCAAAACACAAAGTTTCAGTTGAAGGAATGCTACAAGGAGTTAGCTTTTTTGAGAAATTCTTATAATGAAAATCATTCTCATATATGATACAATAAATGTACAAAATTGCAAAAAGGAGGCATATGCTTCATGGATGAGCAACTAAAAGAAAATCTAATGGGCGCGCTGGAACAAGTAATTGATCCGGAGCTTGGAATTGATATTGTAAACATTGGACTTGTATACGATGTTGAGTTAGATGAAGATGGGCTTTGTACCGTATCAATGACGCTTACGACGATGGGTTGTCCACTTGCAGGGATTTTAACAGAGCAAGTGCAAATGGCATTAAGTGATATCCCAGAAGTAAAAGATACGAATGTGAATCTTGTTTGGAATCCACCTTGGACGAAAGATCGTATGTCACGCTATGCAAAAATAGCACTTGGTATACGTTAAATTAAATAAAATTAACAGGTAGGGCGTATGTTGCGTCGTGCCTGTTATTTTTATACGAATGAATCGAGGGATTTTAAATGAACTATGAACTAATAAGTGATTATAAAGACAATAAAATGTACCGTGATAGTTTTAATAAACTTGCAGAAAGTACGTTTGATATTAATTTTGAAGAATGGTTTCAAAAAGGGTTTTGGAATGATAAATATATTTGTTATTCTTATGTGGATAAAAATGAAATCATTGCGAATGTTTCTATCAATAAAATGGATTTGATTTATCAGGGGAAGGATTGCAAGGCGCTTCAAATAGGCACAGTAATGACTCATCCAGAGTATCGCGGCCAAGGGCTTATGAATCAGTTATTGAATCACGTAATTACTAAGTATGAACATGACTATGATTTTCTTTATCTTTTTGCAAATGATTCTGTGCTTGATTTTTATCCGAAGTTTGGATTTGAGCGAGTGGAAGAGAGTAGTTTTACCGTGGATGCTAGTAGTCTAAAAAAGAAATTTTCCAAAATAAAAAAGCTGAATCCCGATAATAAAACCGATTTCCAGCTAATTCAGCGTATTGTATCCGAACGAGTACCACTTTCTAGTACGCTTGCTGTGAAAAATAGTGAAGACTTGCTTATGTTTTATTTATTGATAGCTTTAAAAAATGATATTTACTATATAGAAGAAATAGATGCAATTGTATTATTTGAGCGAGAAGAGACGGACTTATATGTATTAGATATTTTTAGTGTCAAAAAACTAGATGTGGTGGAAGTTTTAAGTTATTTGCTTAGTGACGGAATCATGACTATACATCTCTTATTTACGCCTGAAAAAGATACGCGTATTGACGCGGCATATATTATCGAGACGGAAGATATATTATTTGTGCGCCCGAAAATCCTTACAAGTGAATCTTATTTCTTATTTCCAGCTACGTCTCATGCTTAAGCTAGCTGATTTTCTAATTTTGTTAGGCGTTTTTCTAAGTTTTGTTGATGTTTATATTGTTCAATGATTCTTTTGGCTAGTTGTAGTTCGGCTTGGGCAGTCATTAAATGGTCTTGTCCATGAATTAATAAAAATGACGGGTGTGCTACGGTTTCAGTGTCGCGAATCGAGACTAGTTTTGTTTGCCAAACGTGACCTTCTTGAAACTGTTCTTGGGCCATTTGCAAATGCTTGTCTGCCTGATCAAATTGGTATTTTTCAGCATAATCAATTGCTTTATATGCTTCTTTACGTGTGTTTCCCCCATGTAAAATGAGTTTTACAACAGCTTCTTCTACTTGAATTTCCATTTTTCCACCCCAACAGTTGATTGTTTTCTTTTATTGTAGCAAATGGCTGAACGGTATGACAATAAATTAGCAATAAATCAGCCTATGGAAGGATGTATTTCATTTCGTTGAGCGTATAATGAGATGTAGAAAAAGGTGTGGAGGGATTAAAATGGAAGAACGTTTGTATGAACTAGAAGATAAAGTGCAGGATTTAGAGCTAGAAGTACACGATTTACGTGAAAGAATTCAACTACTCGAAGATAGACCAGCTGCTCGTCCTAGCCTGATTGGACACAATGTATGGGTTTTAATTCCATTAGTCGCTATTTTTTCATGGATGATTGTTGAAATCTTTGGTTAAAAGGAGCCTGTAATAGTCTCCTTTTTATTTATAAAAAATTATTTTATACAAAAGTATGCGATAATAGTAAAGCTTTTCTTGTTTTTTTTAAGTTCGTCACAAAAAATCTATATTTATTTACTTGCTTTTTTTGAGAAGAATAGTAAAATAAGTTATAGGATAGAGTTTTACCTCGATGAAAGTTTCATTTTATAAATGTGATTTTCATGGGGATAAGACCCTATCATGGTTATAATGACTTTTGGTGTATCCATCTTCCAATAGAATGGCAACTAGTCAGACATCTGTTTAGACACCAAAATCATTATTTGTTTTCATTCATCTCATTGGCCGTGTAGTTTATGTCTATGCCTCATCCCGTTATGCATAGACGACCGAACATGATGGCAACGCTGGAAATGTTTATTTCGAGCGTCTTTTTTTGTCTTCTTTTATAGGCTGAATAATTTAATAACAATCTAGTTATTGTTATACTATAGAAGAGGATAGGAGGAGATTTATATGACTTTAAAAGGTAAAAAAGTTATTGCACTTGTTAGTGAAGACTTTGAGGATTTAGAGCTATGGTATCCGGTGCTTAGATTACGCGAGGCAGGTGCTTCGGTACATTTAGTTGCAGAGGAAGCTAAAAAAGTTTATCACGGTAAGTACGGAGTTCCTGTTACTTCTGATTATGATTTTGATTCTGTTCGCGCAGAAGATTATGATGGAATCTTAGTCCCAGGTGGTTGGTCCCCAGATAAGCTGCGTCGTTTTGACAGCGTACTTAATTTGGTTCGCGCGTTTGATAAAGCGAAAAAACCAATCGGACAAATTTGCCACGCTGGTTGGGTACTTGTTTCTGCCGGAATTTTAGAAGGTGTAAATGTAACAAGTACGCCAGGAATTAAAGATGATATGACTAATGCGGGAGCTATTTGGCATAATGAGCCAGTTGTAACAGACGGGCACATTATTTCGAGTCGCCGCCCGCCAGATCTACCAGAATATTTACCAGCGTTCATTTCCGCTTTAGAAGATTAAAAAAAGAAGCATTTCCGTTTTGGGAATGCTTCTTTTTATTTTAAAAGTAAAAAGTAATAATAAAGCCGATAAAGCTAGGAATTGCTGCAACTAAAAGCAGGATACTCCAGCGTAATTGGCTTTTTCGACTTGGATTTCCACTACGCCCACCAAAGGATACGAATGCAGATAAGATAATGGAGGCAAAAACAATGATAGTTGTTACGATGGAATATAAGGTGGATACAGTGTAGTCAGGCATCAGAAAACTTGCTAGGAAAACTACAACAGCAAGTGCGACACCAGCGAGCAGTGATTTTAAAAACACGACAAGTTCAACTCATTTCTAATTAGTTTCTCTCTTCTTTATAGCAAAAGAGTGAGTTTTTGTCCAATAAAAAAGCGCCTACCTAAGTTTGGTAGACGCTAGTCGTTTATTAATGTGGTAAAAATGCAACGAGGATGAAGAATAATACGGCGATAACGATTAAGAACCAGTTAAGTTCGCGCCATTTGCCAGTAAATACTTTTAATACTGGGTAAGAAATGAAACCAAATGCTAAGCCGATAGCAATACTTGAAGTAAGTGGCATAGCTAGAATAACTAAGAAAGCAGGGAAAGCTTCATCTAGTGTATCCCAGTCGATTTCTTTTACAGCACCAATCATCATGCTACCAACAATGATTAGAGCTGGTGCAGTGATAGCGGAAATTCCTGATACAGCACCAACAAGTGGAGCGAAGAATGCCGACACCATGAACAAGATAGCTACTGTAAGTGTAGTAAGACCAGTACGTCCACCAGTTGCAACCCCAGCAGAAGATTCAATGTAGGCACTTGTTGGAGTTGTACCAAACATAGAACCAACACTTGTTGCAACCGCATCAGCCATTAATGCTTGTTTCGCATTTGGTAATGATTCGCCTTTCATTAGGCCAGCTTTTTTTGCAACACCAATCATTGTTCCGGTTGTATCAAAAATCGTTATAAGTAAGAAGGACAGGACGACAGCATAGAGCCCGTAACTCATCACATCACCAAAAGCGTGAATAGGGTTAGTGAAGACGAATTCTGGCATTGGCGGAAGTTTGACGATACCTTCTGTAAATTTAAGTTCACCTGTGATAAAAGCGATGATACCAGTTGCAATCATCCCAATAAATAAAGCCCCTTTTACATTTAAAGCAAGCAAGATTAAAGTGATTAAAAGACCAACAATAGCTAAAATAGCTTCTTTGGAATGTAAGTCACCTAAACCTACTAAGTTAGAATCGTTAGAAACAATAATACCTGTCATACGGAAGCCAAGGAAAGCGATAAATAAACCAATACCAGCAGTAATCCCAGCTTTTAAATTATGTGGAATGGCTTCAATGATTTTTTCACGAAGCGGTGTTAAAGATAATAGTAAGAAAATAATACCTGCTACAAAGACCGCAGCGAATGCGACCGAATAATCTAGTTTTTGAGTTGTAACTACTGTTACGAAATAAGCATTCATACCAAGTCCTGGCGCAATTGCGATTGGATAGTTAGCGAAAATCGCCATCCATAATGTACCAATGACTGCAGAGATGATAGTTGCCATAAATACGGTATTGAATGGAACACCTGCTGCGGAAAGAATGGCTGGGTTAACTACTACGATATATACCATCGTTAGGAATGTAGTAAAACCAGAGATAACTTCAGTTTTTACATCTGTACCGTTTGCTTTTAATTGAAACATGCGTGTGTTTCACTCCTTTTTTAAAATCATGCTTAATGGTAAATAACGAACATTAAAAACCACAACTTCAATATTATTCGTTTTTTACCAAAAAAGCAACCCCTTTTGGAAGATTTCTTAAATAGTTTATCTATGTTACAATGAAAGTATCACTTATACTAGGGGGATGCATGTGAAAGCAGTTGTTTTTGATTTTGATGGAACTATGCTTGATACGGAGAATTTATGGTACACGGAGACAATGAAATATTTGAAAGATACGTACAATATTGATTTGCCAGATGAAATTTATCAGCAAATTATCGGTACAAGTGAAGAACCAATTATTAGCTATATGATGGAAGCAACGAACGGGGCTTTTGATAAAGAAGCATTTTTAACTACCGTGGCGGAAGCTTGTCATCTCGGGCAACAATCACTTGGTTTTCGTAATGGCTTTAAAGAATTTTTTGAACAAGTAAAAGCGAATGATTATAAAATTGGGCTTGCAACGAGTTCGGGATTTGATTGGATTGAGCCTACGCTGGATCGTCTGGGCATTTTAGCTGATTTTGAGACGATACAAACGGCGGATCATGTCGATGAAATTAAACCACATCCAGCACTTTATTTACAAGCAGTGGAAGCCCTTGGTGTAAAGCCGGAAGAAGCAATCGCGATAGAAGACTCGAAAAATGGTGCGTTATCAGCTCTACAGGCGGGTTTAAAAGTTTACATCGTACCTAATGAAGCGACGAAAAATATCACTTTTCCAAAAGAAGCAACAGTTGTTTCTTCTTTTGCAGAAATCAAATTAAAATAAAAAAAAGAGCAAACTTGCTGATGAAGCGAGTTTGCTCTTTTTATTAGAAGGTTAATTTGGCTAAACGGTTGAATGCTTCTTCTAGTACGCTAATATCTTGCGTTGCGGCTAGGCGAACGTAATTATCACCTGATTCACCAAAAGCTAACCCTGGAATAACGAGTACTTGTGTTTCTTTTAAAACGTATTCTGTAAAGGAAACGGAATCCATTTTTGTTTTAGAAATATTAATAAATGCATAAATGGATCCTTTTAGCGGGTGTAAGGAAAGATATGGAATTTCTGCTACTCGTTTTGCGATATATTCTAGGCGTTTTTGGAAGGTTTCTGTTACTAAAGGAATTAGTGTCTCAGAATGGTTCAAAGCGTAAATAGCAGCTCGTTGGGACGGTGACGGAGCTGAATAAGTAATTCCTTCGTTAATAATTTTTGCTGCTTCATTTAAATAGGTAGGGGCAATCATATACCCAAGGCGCCAACCTGTCATTGCGAAATTTTTTGACATACTTCCGAACGTGATTGTATGATCGGGCGCGAATTTGGCCATCGGTACGAAGTCTTCATAAAAACTAAAACCATCATACACTTCATCAGATAAAATAAAGAAGTCATATTTTTTCGCTAGATTGGCGATTTTTTCAAAAGTTTCTGGGGAAAAGACAGCGCCGGTTGGATTATTAGGTGAATTTAAAATTAAAGCTTTGGTTTTATTTGTAATAGCTGCTTCTAAAATATCAACATTAATGGCAAAACCATCTTTTTCGTAGGTTGGAATAATGATTGGCGTACCACCAGAGTTTAACACTTGATCTTTATAAGGGGAGAAGTATGGTTCGTGAATAATGACTTCATCACCGTCATCTAAAATCGTTTGCAAGGTCAGATACATACCATGAAGTGCGCCAACTGTGGCACGGATTTGGCTTCGTTCAAAAGACAGATCATAATTGCGACTGAAATAACCACGAATGGCGTCAATTAATTCAACATCCCCACCAGATTCTGTATATTTTGTGTGACCAGCGCGTACGTCTTCAAAAGCCGCATTAATAATCGAGGCATCTGTGATTAAATCAGGGTCGCCAATAGATAAATCTAGAATATCCGGCATTGTTTTTGCAAGCGTTCCAATATCAGCTAGGATATTAACGGGCATTTGTTGATGTTTTTTAGCAATTTTTGAGTTATTCATCATGTTTAATTAGCTCCTTTTCTCTATAAGTGCAGATAAACGCCTCACCGAGAAATAGGTGAGACGTAATCTATGTTTATGCTAAAACTTTTCCTAAAAAGTCTTTAGTACGATCGTTTTGCGGGTTTCCGAATACTTCTTCGGGCGTGCCTTGTTCTTGAATCACGCCGGCATCCATGAAGACAACGCGATCGGCAACTTCTCTTGCGAAGCCCATTTCGTGTGTGACGACAACCATCGTCATGCCTTCTTTAGCAAGTGACTTCATTACGCTTAATACTTCCCCGACCATTTCGGGATCGAGTGCGGAAGTTGGTTCATCGAATAGCATTACGTCAGGATTCATTGCAAGGGCTCTGGCAATGGCTACCCGTTGTTGTTGTCCACCAGAAAGCTGGGAAGGATAGCTAGTTGCTTTATCAGCTAAGCCAACTTTTTCAAGTAGAGAAAGCGCATGTTCTTTAGCTGCTGTACTATCTTCATTTTTTACTTTCATTGGGGCTAGCATTAGGTTTTCAAGGACGTTTTTATGTGGGAATAAGTTGAAGTTTTGGAAAACCATGCCCATTTTTTGACGAAGTTCGTTGACGTTTGTTTGTTTTGCCATTAGGTCTTTGTTTTCAAAAAGAATCGTGCCGGTTGTTGGTTGTTCTAATAAGTTCAGGCAACGTAAGAAGGTACTTTTCCCGCTTCCGGAAGGGCCGATAACTACGACCACTTCTCCGGATGCGATTTCAAGGTCAATGCCTTTTAAGACTTCTAATTTACCGAAATGTTTGTGTAAGTTTTTAATATTAATCACTTGTTCTCATTCTCCTTTCAGCAACACCTAGTAGTCTTGACAAGCTAAATGTTAGTACAAAGTAAATTAATGATGTGATGATTAGTGGTATAAACGGTTTGAAGCTTGCACCTTGGACTACGCCAGTCATAAACATTAGTTCTGTTACACCAATGACGGATACGATGGAAGATTCCTTAATAACAGTAACGAATTCATTCCCAAGTGCAGGAAGAATATTTTTTACGGCTTGTGGCAAGATGATGTAACGCATGCTTGCTCCTTGTGTCATACCAAGAGAACGAGCTGCTTCCATTTGACCTTTGTTGACAGCAGAAATACCTGCGCGGATAATTTCAGCAACATAAGCGGCACTATTTAGCGATAGGGCGATACAACCAGAAACAAAGGCGGATACGTCCATACCGATAATTTGAGTTCCGAAAAAGACAATGAAAATTTGAATTAGAAGTGGCGTACCACGGACAAATTCAATATAACAAGCTGCTGGCCAGCGTAACCATCTTGTTTTTGCAAGTTTCATGAGAGCTAGTAATGAGCCGAGAATGGCACCACATAATACGCCAATTGCAGCAAGAGCAATCGTAATCAATGTACCAGTGATAAAGTAATTACCATACTTCTCGTAAAAACTACCGTCTTGGAACATTAATTTGTTGGCTTCGTTTTGATATTTCTTCAGTAAGCCAGTATCTTGTATATCTTTAATAGAAGCGTTGACTTTTTCTTGTAAAGCAGTGGAACCTTTTGGCATTGCAATGGCTGTTTCTTTGCTACCATTAACAAATTTAATATCTGCTAATGCGAGTGTTTTATCCTGGCTAATATAAGCTTCTGCAACTGGTCCTTCTAAAACTACTGCATCGAGCTTGTTGCTTTTAAGGTTCAAAATTAAATCAGGTACTTTTTGAAGTGAAACAACGTCAGAACCAACTAGTTCATTTTTGGCTAATTCTTCTTGGGTTGTTTGTTTTTGGGCACCAACTTTAACGCCATTAAAATCATTTACACTTGTAAATTTCTCTTTATCCGTTTTTCTAATCACAACGCGCTGTTGTACAAACATATACGGGTCAGAGAAATCAACTTCTTTTTGACGTTCTGGAGTTGGTGACATACCAGAAATAATCATATCAATCTTGCCGGTTTTTAGTGAACCGAGCAAACTATCGAAGTTCATTTCTTTAATATCTAATTTAACGTCTAAATCTTTGGCAATTTTTTCAGCGATACTTACATCAAAACCGACAACCTTATCTTTACCGTCGATGGTTTGATGGAATTCATACGGCGGATAATCAGCGGAAAGTCCAACTGTTAAAACACCTTTTTCTTGGATTTTAGTTAAAGTTTCATCTTGTGTATCAGCGGCGAACACTGTTGTGAAGCCAGAAAATACAAATATAAAAATAAGTAAAATTGCTGCGAACTTTTGTAATACATGCTTCTGCATAAGTACAACTCCCTCTAGTATTTGAGTAATTTATGATAAATGAATCGTTATTATCGATGTTTATTATAATACATCAAAATGAGTAAATATGCAATAAGTTTTTAAAATAAACATGATTTGTTCTTGTGTTTATTAGTTTTATTCAAAAAAATGTATAAAAAGAGCCTTGCTATAACAAGGCTCTAAATAAATTATAAGACGAATCTTAGTACGTAGAAGATAAGAGCTGCAATCGTTGCAGAAATAGGAAGTGTGATAACCCATGTAATAATCATGCGTTGTGCAGTATCCCATTTTACTCCTTTAACACGGTGAGCTGTTCCAACACCAAGGATAGAAGAGCTGATTACGTGTGTTGTACTAACTGGTAAATGAATGAAAGTGGCACCGAAAATGATAATAACAGAACTTAAGTCAGCTGCTACACCGTTAACGGGTTTGATTTTCATGATTTTACCGCCGACTGTTTTGATGATTTTCCAACCACCAATACTTGTACCAATCGCCATAGCTACCGCACAGGATACTTGAACCCATAATTGCACATCGTCTGTTGATTGGAAACCACTGGCAATTAAAGCCATTGTGATAATCCCCATTGATTTTTGTGCATCATTTGTTCCGTGTGTGTAAGATTGTAGCGCGGCTGTACCGACTTGAATCATCCGGAAGCGCCGATTGGTCGTGGCTAAGTTTAAGTTCTTCAAGAAAATCTTGAAGAGTGAATATATCGTGTAACCGACTACGAAAGCAAGTACAGGAGATACTAATAAACCAACAATGATTTTAGTAAATCCACTGTATTCGATAGCTGCAAATCCGGCTGATGCAATAGCTGCACCTGCAATGGAACCAATCAAGGCATGAGAGGAACTACTAGGAATCCCGAAATACCAAGTAATTAAGTTCCATGCGATTGCCGAAAGTAATGCTGCTAAAATAACAAGTTCCCCGTGATCTAAGTCAAATGGGTTAACAATGTCTTTTGTAATAGTTTTAGCAACCCCTGTGAATGAAATAGCACCCACAAAGTTCATTACTGCTGCAAGAATAATCGCATGTCGTGGTTTTAAGGCTTTTGTAGAGACACTAGTCGCAATTGCGTTGGCTGTATCATGAAACCCATTGATTAGGTCAAATGCAAGCGCAGCAAGTACGATGACAAGGGTGATTAGAAACATTCCTTCCATCTATCTAGGCCCCTTACGCATTTTTCATGACAATTGATTCAAGCGTATTGGCAACGCTTTGACAACTATCAGCAATGTCTTCTAATTTTTCATAAACTTCTCTTAGACGAATAAGTTTAATTGGATCTTTTTCGTTTTGGAAAAGTTGGATTAGTGATTCGCGGTAAACATCATCACATTGGGATTCGTAATCTTTAATTTGAATCGCAAGTTTACGAACATCTTTTAATTTTTTATCAAAAACAAGGTCAACTGCTTTTTCAATTTCAACAGTGCTTGCTTGGATAGCTTGGATAAATTTAGTCATGTATTCATCGTAATGAGTGATTTGGCAGATTTCAAGTGAGAAAGCTGTCTCATCAAGTGCATCCATCACGTCATCAAGGCGGTTAGTAAGTTCTAACATATCCTCGCGTTCGATTGGTGTGATGAAAGCGTCATTTAATTCCATAATCATTTTGTGAACCATGGAGTCCCCAGCTGTTTCATATTCTTTGATTTTATTCGAGAAAGTATGTAAATCCTCCACCGAATTAATGTTGTAAGTTGCAAAGAAATTTGCACCTTCATGTAAATTTACTGCAATGTCATGCAACAACGAAGCAAAACGGTCTTTTTTATTTTTAAAAGCCATTTTCTTAATTCCCCCGATCATTTTTGGTCATTAATAATCAGCTCGCTTTTACTTTAAAAAAGGAGCTTTTTTCTTAACGATAAGTTAACAAAAACAAATAAAAAATTTGATAGATCTTTACCACAAATTAATACTAACATAGGATGGGAATAAATAGGAAACTTTTTTTTGCAGAAAGCGCAAATAAACGACCTGACAGCGTTTCCAATGGCTGTTTTTAGGTATTTAAGAAAATGAATAAAAAAAGTAGATTTTTTGCGTCTTTTTATTAGGAGAGTAAGGCGCATTTCGGTATACTGGTTTTAAAATATAAATTTGCGAAAATAGTGTATAATTCATTTAAGAGAAAAAGTTCACAATTAGTTTTCGTGAGGAGGGTTTCGTTTTGACAAAAACTTTACAAGACAGAATGATACTACCGGGGAATGAGACAATTCCTTATATTGGACTTGGTGTATTTCAAGTGACTGAGCAAGAATTTATCGCTGGTGCTGTGGAGAAAGCCATTGAGGTTGGTTATCGTTTATTTGATACAGCAGCAGTTTATAATAATGAAGCAATTGTTGGGCAAGCGATTTTGGATAGTGCAGTGCCACGAGAAGAATTATTTATAAGCTCGAAAGTGTGGAATGGGGATCTTGGTTATGATGAAACCTTATTTGCTTTTGAACGGACGCTTCGAAATTTGAAGTTGGATTATTTGGATTTATATTTAATTCACTGGCCAGTTGCAGGGAAATATCGTGATTCATGGCGGGCAATGGAGCGACTACATGATGAAAAACTTATTAAATCAATTGGGGTTGCGAATTTTAAACAACATCATTTAAGTGATTTATTGGTTGCTGCCAATGAAAAACCAGTTTTAAACCAAGTAGAAACCCATCCACTTTTACCGCAAAATGACCTTCGAAAATATTTGGCGGAACAGAATATCGCGCATGCTGCCTGGTCGCCACTTGCTAAAGGAATATTAATGCAAAATCCAGTTATTACAGAAATTGCGAAAAAACATCAAGCTTCTGTTGACCAAGTGATTTTGCAATGGCATTTGAACCGAAATACGATTATTTTTCCTAAGTCGATTACGTCTAGCCGTATTGAAGAAAATTCACGACTTTCATACTTCCAGTTGGATGCAAGTGACATGGAAAAAATCGACCGACTAGAAACAGGTAAACGAGTTGGGCCAGACCCAGATGATTTAGAATATTTTTTAAGCAGTATTGAACGAGAACGAGCTTATTTAACAGGTGGGGAAAAAGAATGACGACTATTCAAACGTTATTCCGTGCTAATCGTTCTGTAGCAGATTCGAAGCCAATGGAAGCATACATGAAAAACCAATTCCCATTTTTAGGAATTAGAGCCACTGAACGAAAAAAATTAGTAGCTGATTTTTTAAGAGAAAATGGTATGCCGGATGATTTGCTAGAGCTTGTTGTGGAATTATTTGCAGAAGAAGAGCGTGAACTTCAATACGCGGCAATTGATTTATTAAGTCGCTATGGTAAAAAACAAGCCAGTGAAGCAATTGAAATCTATGAGCAATTAGTTACGACGAAATCATGGTGGGACACGGTAGATGGCTTAGCTGGAACGGTCGTAAGTAATCATTTCAAACTATATCCCGATTTAATCCCTACCTATAATGAAGCATGGATAAACGGAGATAATATTTGGCTAGCTCGGACGGCCATTTTATTTCAATTAAAATATAAAGAAGAAACAAATGCTGAACTCCTATTTGCAAATTGTGAAAAATGGCTAGGTTCTAAAGAGTTTTTCATTCAGAAGGCAATCGGTTGGGCGCTTAGACAATATGCGAAAGTAGATAGTGAGGCAGTTCGCGTTTTTGTAAACAGCCATACGCTTGCGCCACTTAGTCGTAGAGAAGCGCTTAAACATATCGGGGAGGCGTGAAATGTTACATCATGTGGAAATCTATGTAGCTAATATCGAAAAAAGCCGGCTATTTTGGTCGGAGCTGTTAGAAGAGCTTTCTTATGAATTATATCAAACGTGGAATGAAGGATTTAGCTATAAATTTGGAGAGACGTATTTAGTCTTTGTGCAAGCCGAGGAGCCATTTCTGGCAGAGGGTTATCATCGTAAGCGAATTGGACTTAACCATTTAGCTTTTCACGGTGGTACAAAGGAACGTGTGGATGACTTTCGAGCTAAATTAAAAGCAAAAGGAATCAAGCTTCTATACGAAGACAGGTTTCCTTTTGCGGGTGGTAAAAATCATTATGCTGTGTTTTTTGAAGATCCGGACGGTATGAAAGTAGAGATTTGTACAGAAGTCACAATTTAATATTGTGGCTTTTTAAAATACCCAATCATCTCCAGCTGGTGCGGAAAAATTCATTTCTTTGCCTTTGAAAGGATGATTAAGATGTAATTTCTCTGCGTGTAACATGATTCGGTTTGCACGACTTGATCCGCCGTAAAGCGTATCGCCAATGATTGGATGACCAATTCCGCTTAAGTGAACACGGATTTGGTGCGTCCGGCCAGTTTCGATTTGGCATTCTACAAGAGACGTATTATTTTCATTGTCATTTTCTAAAACTTTAACGTGAGTAACGGCAGGTTGACCATAAGGACTGATTTGGCGTCTTGAGCCGTGATGACGGTCTTCGCCAATAGGTTTATTAATCGTCTGCATCACAAGTCCCCAAGTGCCATCAACCGCAGCAAGATAAGTCCGGTGAATCGCTCTATTTTCCATTTGCCACGATAATCCAGCGATAGCTAACTTGTTTTTAGCAAAAAGAACTAATCCTGAAGTGGTTTGATCGAGCCGGTGAACAGCGAGTGCATTTGCTTCTTGTCCTGTTTTTTCTAAATAATATTGCACTGCATTTGCGCATGTATCTGTTTCGTAGCTGTCATTTGCGTGAGTTTTCATTCCAACAGGTTTATTAACTACTAGTAAAAAATCATCTTCATAAATAATTTCTAAGTCATATTCATAAACCGGGATTTTATCGTGCAAAATAATCGGTAAAGAAAGACTTGCGCCAACAAAAAGCGGAGTATTCCAGTCGTCTAGCGGTTTATTATTCAGTAAAACATCTTGAGACATTCTGATTTCATGTCGTGCTTTTTTTCCAAGGTGAAATTTTTCTTGCAAAATAGCAGTTAGAGTAAGACCTTCCCAGTCTTCTAAAATAGGTAAAGTTAAATGCGTCATATAAGTTTCATCCGTTCTAATTTATTTTTGTTCTTTTCGAAATTGGTTTGGCGATAAAGCTGTATGTCTTTTAAAAGTAGTAGAAAAATGGGAGGAATTAGGAAAACCAGACATTTTTCCAATAAGTTCAATAGATAAGGTTGTGTTTTGGAGCTGATTTTTTGCATAGTCGATTCGAATATTGTCTAAATAAGTAATAGGTGTGATGTTTGTAATCCGTTTAAAGGTTCGATGGAGATGGTAAGGGCTCCCGTGACAATCGTCGGCAATAATTTGCAAGGTTAATGGCTTTGCAAAATTTTCTTCAATGTAAGCCTTAATGTTACCTACCCATTCTGTATCGGGTAAACTTTTCCCTCCAGATTTGCATCGTTTACAAGGACGAAAACCATGCGAAATGGCTTCTTCCTTACTATGGAAGATAACAATATTTTCTTTTTTAGGTAAACGCGATTTACAAGAAGGAAAACAAAATATTTTCGTAGTCTTCACACCATAGAAAAAAGTACCATCAGCAGTGCGATCATTCGTTGAAATTGCTTGCCATCTTTTTTTAGTTAAGTAATAATCTGACAATGTAATCACCTCAACTTCTTCTTAATCATAAACGTTATAGCGTTAAATTGCGAGAAAAACTTTTCTAATCTTGCTATTACAACTAGGTATTATAGAAAAACTAATTTGTTAAGCGTATAATTAATAGTTGAAAGAGGTGAAGAAAATGGAAAAGTTCTATGATGATTCAATCCGTTTTGCGGGAGAAAAAATTTATTTCGCCGCCACTGAAAAAGGTTTGTTTTATGTTGGGAAAAATAAGGAAAACTTGCAATCAGCGATACATGACCCAGAGAAAATGAGGAAATATAAAGCAGAACTACTTGCTTATTTAAATGGAGAAAGCATTAATTTCACTTCCCCTATTGATTTATCCGGAACAGCATTACAATTAGAAGTTTTTGAAGCCTTAAAAACGATTCCATATGGCGAAACTAGAACCTATACAGAAATAGCTGAACAAATTAATCGTCCAAAAGCAGTCCGTGCAGTCGGAACAGCTATTGGAAAAAATCCATTACTTGTAATTATCCCGTGCCACCGAGTCATCGGCAAAAGCGGGAAACTAACAGGGTATAGTGGCGGAATACCAATGAAACAAGCGCTATTAACATTAGAAAAAAAGAATGTAAATCAATTTTCTTTTTAAAAGGGAATTGATTTATTTTTATATGTACTGTACTATTATAACTAGTACAATTAGTTCTCTATAATTAAAAGTCATGAAAGTGGGGGGAGAGATGTTTACTATTAATACGAAAAGTCAACTGCCAATTTATGAACAGATCGTCCAAAAAATTAAAGAACAAGTTGTCAAAGGCATACTTCAAGAAGGCGAAAAAATTCTTTCTATACGTGAATTCGCCAGCAGAATAGGAGTGAATCCAAACACTGTGAGTAAAGCATACCAAGAATTAGAACGTCAAGAAGTAATCGTCACGGTTAAAGGAAAAGGAACCTTTATTGCGGACCAAACAGAAAAAAACAGTTCGCCAAAAAAGTTAGCAGAAACTAAAATAAAATTAAAAGAAATAATTTTAGATTTAGTTTATCTTGGAATTAATGTGGAAGAAATACATAAATTATCTGTTGAATACAGTCAGGACATCATTGGAGGTGACAAAATTTGAGGGTTGATTCGTTAAGTAAAAAAATTGATGGGAAGCTTTTGCTTGATAAGATAACATTTGAAGTGAATCCAGGAGAGATTGTTGGCATAGTTGGACGAAACGGCATCGGGAAAACAACACTTTTTCGAACAATGATGGGTTTTTACATTCCAGATGAAGGAGATGTCTATTTAGATGAGCCGATAAGTAAAAATCCCGAACTAAAGCAAAAAATATTTATGCTACAAGATAACTTAGGCTGCTGGGATGGCTACAAAATTCCAACAATAAAAAAATTCTATCAAAAGACTTATCCATTATTTGATGGAGCTAAATTTGATTTATTAATGAATCAAGTCAACCTTGCCACGGATGTTAAGTTTCAAACGTATTCTAAAGGAATGAAAGCACTTTTCGGTTTAGTTTTGTCACTTTGTATTGGAGCAGATTTTATTTTACTTGATGAACCTATGGAAGGTATAGATGTTATCGCTCAAAAGAAAATTACTGGGATTTTATTAGAAGAAGTAGAACGTCGGAAATTAGGTATTGTAATATCTTCACACCGTTTAAACGACTTAGAACCAATTGCCGATTATATCCATATTTTACAAGGAAATCGCATTGAAGAATCCTATCATCTTGAAACTTTACGTGAACAAGCAGTCAAAATCCAAATTGCTTTTGAAAACAAAAAATTACCAACTATTTTACTTGAAAATGGTAAAGTGATTAACAAATATGGGCGGGTGTATACGATTTTATTCCGGGATATGAATACAGAATTATATGCTGCTATAAAACGAGAAAAACCGATTTTCATGGATGAACTTGCGGTTACATTAGAAGACCTGTTTGTTTATCATCTAGAGGAACAAGGGGGAGAAGAATAATGAGTACAGGGCTTCTCTTTAAAGAATGGCGTCAAAACGCATGGATATTTTTATTTATTGTTATTGCCTTTATTGGTTCAGAAGCAATGACAGCTACTAATACAGTAGATATGTTTAATCAAAATTATAAGTATTACCAGTCGGAAGAATTTCAAAAAGTGAATGTGGATGATCAACAATTGACGCCCAATGAAATTAAAATCGATTTAAGCTTAACTCCTTATGATTTTGAAGGAAATTTAGCCTTGTTCTTTTATGTATTTTTGTTTTTAGGGCTAAAGTTAACCGTATTTGAAAAAAATAAGCAAATGGATTATTTTACGTTTGGCTTACCTTATTCTAAAAACCAGATATTCTGGCATAAATTACTCACTCCTTCATTAATCATCTTTATTATAGTTCCTTTAATTATTTCCTTAAGATTTATGTATATATATCAGCAAATTCCTGCGTTATATTTACCAAATGTGTCGGATTCTGGTATGTATATTGCATCTTTTTCACTGTTATTTTTATTCTCTTTCACTTTAGCAATAGCTGTTGGTTATCTTGTTGGAGACATAATCGCTGCAGGTGTTGTTGCTATAGGGGCAGTAGTGAGCTTTTTCTACATGTTTCCAGGTGCAACAACTAATTTGATAGTTGGATTTAAAGCCTTTTTGGAAGGTAAATCATTGGCCGATGTTGATGGCGGCGCGGTTATGTTGTTTTCAGCACTACCAACCCCGCTTTTAAGTGGAAGTATGGTCATCAGCGAATTTATAGTACTTATTGCTCTATCCATTTTAATGATAATAATTGGCTGGTATGCCTTAAAAACAGCTTCCCTTGAAAATAACGGTAGATTCTTAATGAATAACAAATTCCGTATGCCGATACTTATTATTGGTTCCATTTATATCACGATATGTTTAGGCGGACATTACTCTAAATTTAATTATGAAAGTCTGATAACAACCACTCAAGCTGTAACTTTGCTCGTAAAAATGATTTTAATTTTCATTGTTACTGCTACAGCATTCTGGTTCCTAATGTACAAATGGAAAACTATAAAAAAACTATAACAAAAAAAGTATCGAGGTTGGATTTCCCCAACCTCGATACTTTTTTTAAATATGATCACGAGCAAATTTTTTCTTTCTGGCAAATACGATTAATAAAAGAGCTAACCCGAATAATGCAATACCAGCATTTAGTAGGAAAATAGCAGCAATATCAACCCTAGAAATAGCGGCAGCGATAAGTGGAATAACAAAAACAGCAATGCCTTCAGCGATCGTATAAAGGCTAGTAACAAAACCTTTACCACGAGCAGAGACTTCGGCGAGAAGTGTTAAACCTAATTGGATAATACCGCCAGCTGAGAAATAACCAAGCAAGAAAGCACCAACTAGACAGACAATTTCAGTTGGGAATGCAAAAAGCGTGAAGGAAACTAACATCGTCATCGTTACATACGTTATTAAAATATGAAGTGTTTTAACCCCACGATTTCCTAAAATAAACGTTACACATACGCATAAAATAGCACCAACACTTGCATAGCTCACAAGTAGTCTAGAAGCATTATCAGTCATATGAATAACTTCAGAACCGTATTTTGCTATCCATTGACTCATAATGTATAGAAGCGTCTGTGCTACAAATCCAAAGAGAATCAAACAGATCTCATCAATGCTAAAATGAAATGCTTTTTTCTTCTCTTCAGCGATTTCTTTCTCGAAATCAAGCGGTTTTCCAACGGTCATTGGAGGGAACGTACGAGTCAACGTATACAGTAAGTTAATAAGTAAAATCGCAATTAACACGATAAAACTCCAGCCGTACCATAAGTTATTTGCTAAAATAAAAGCAATCATAAATGGTAAGAGAAACTGACCAGCTTGCACAAAAGCTTTTACAACAATGTTAGCTGATGCCGCTTTTTTAGGGTAGGCTTCCATTAATGCTGGGTAAGTACCTGTATCAAGGAAAGAGTTTGCAATTCCTGCTGAAATCCCGAACGCATAGGCTATGATAGTATTTGGACTTAATAAAATACCGCCTAAAAAAACAATATAGAAAAATACGCCGAGAATGACGGATAATTTACGACCGAATTTATCTGATAGTTTTCCCGATATAAAAACAGCAAGTAATTTACCAATCCCAAATGAAGACACAACGCCGGCAGCACCAGCTAAATCTGTATGCCATTTTTGAGATAAAAAATCAATATTTTGTGCAATGATGATTAACGCCATACCATGAACGAAATAGTTCATATAAAGTCCTAGTGAAGTAGATAAATACTTATTTTTCATAATCTGCTCTCCTTTATGTAGTTACTTTGGAAGACCTTTTCATGAGAAATACCCTTATTTTAAAAGCTTTTATATAGATAAAACTCATAAGTTTGTGCTTTAATTCACAAATGATATGTAAGTTCAACTGAGCAAGTGAATGCTCAGTTGAAGTGTTTCTTATTTAGTTGCAATTTTAGATTCATTTTTGTAACGCATATTGACGAAGATTGCTAGTAAGATTCCGATAACTGTGATCACTACATTGAATAATAACACATATTTCGGACCTTCGATACCACCAGCTTTAGTAATATAGCTCGCAATGTTTAAAACAATATAGTTTGCAAGACTTGAGGAAATCATAACAATCGAAGTGATTTTCCCTTTGTTCGTAGGGAAAAATTCATTGGCAGTTGATACAGCTAGTTGAAGAACCCCACCAGCAGCAGCGTATCCAATTACAAATCCACCAATTAAGCATATAGTCGGTGTTTGGACGATGTAAATAATTAGTAGCATTAAAGTAGCAATTGCTGGATATATAATGAGAATGCGCACTGGTAAAATGAATTTTTTCACGAGCACAGCTGTAATTAAAATAGCACACATAGTACCTAGTGAGTAGAATGATTGAATCTTACTTGGATCAGCCATGCCATATAATTTTCCGAGCTCTTGGTTACAGTTTAACCATAGTTGGAAAGTGGAAGTACATGTGAAACCTATACCTATGATTGCCCAACTAGTTGCATTGAATTTCATTTTCGCTGGTTTTGCTTTTTCGCCGCCCACATTGTTATTCATTGGAGGGAATGGCATAAATGCGATAATTAAACCGTCGATAACAATTAATGCCATCGTAATAATAAATAATGTACGGAAAGACATATTCGCCGCTGCTACCATACCAATAGCGAAAGGTAATACGAATTGTCCAATCGAAATAGAGAATTTAGTAAACATATTGGCAATAGCGCCATTTTTAGTGAAAATTTCTAGAACGGATGGTGTTACAGCAGTGTCTAAGAATGAATTCGCCGCCCCGCCTACGAAAGCGAAGGCATAAGCAATATACATATTCGGTGCAAATGCTAAGCCGATGAAATAAATTGCGTATAAACCAACACCGATTAATGCGGAAGGTTTACGCCCGAATTTATCTGAAAAAGGTCCGGAAATTGGTAGTGTAAGTAAACGTCCTAGGCCGAGTGCTGCGATAACAGCAATAACCATACTGACATCAAATGTACCGTCGGAAAGCTTATCGGCTCCCCAAACTCCAGCGAAATCTTGTTTGTATTGGCCAAGAATGGATACCCCAATACCGTGAATAAAATAAGTAAAATAAAGTGCAATTGCTGTTGGATAAAATCTTTTTGCGTTCATTTTTTTCTCCTCTCGAAATCCTGATGAATTTATTAGTTAAAATATAAATCTTTTACTTCTGAAACAGGCATATCTTTACCCGTGAACAGTTTGTATGCTTCTGCGCCTTGCCATAAAAGCATGCCTAGTCCGCCTACAGTCTTTGAACCAGCAGCTTCTGCATCTAGCAATAGTCTGGTTTTCTTTGGATTGTAGACAACATCGGTGACGATTAAATCTTTTCTGAAGACAGTCGTATCTTTGACAGGCGTTTCATTTTCATGTGGATGCATACCAACGAGTGTAGCATTTACTAAAATATCACTAGTTGCTATTTCCTCATGTAATTTTGCTGTGTCATTTAAGTCGTAAATATGTACGATGCAGTCAGGAACTTCTTGTTTAATAGAAGCAATCGTTTGTTTAGCTTTTTCATAAAAATCATCTTTAATATTAAAAATGGCGATTTCCTTGGCCCCATCAAGTGCGCACTGAACTTGGATTGCTGTTGCTGCACCACCAGCGCCGATGATGGTCATTTTTTTGCCCTCCACATCTACACCAGAATCCCGTAAATTACTAGCAAAACCAAGACCGTCTGTGATATGTCCGGTTAGTTTCCCATCTTCATTTATAATGGTATTTACAGCACCAATCATTCGCGCAGCAGGGGAAAGTTCATCCATGTATTTTAAAACTTCACTTTTACAAGGCATGGTTACGTTAGAGCCACGCAGGTTAAAAGTCTTGATAGCAGCAATTGCATCAGCGACTTTACTTACAGGAATATCAAATGCAAGATACGCATAATCTAAACCAGCTTTTTGAAAACTATAATTATACATGATTGGGGATTTTGAATGGTCTACGGGTGTACCAATTAAACTTAGAAGCCGAGTTGATCCTGAAATTCTTTTTTCCACGTTCATATACCTCCAAGTAGGTTTGTACTCGCCGGCTTAACGGCGAGTACAACCATAAATTATAATTGCAATACGGCATCTAGTGCTTCTTTTGTTGCGTCTAATGCTCGGCGCGCACGGACTGCATCACCGATAACATAAGTTTCTGGGACGATTTTCTTGATGGCTTCCTCAAGCGGATTGTAAGCTCTTGATCCCATTGCAAGTACGACAGAATCAAAACCATCAATGCGGTATTCTTTTTCATCAGCTAAGGAGTACGTGACCCCGTCTGGTAAGAAACTCGTCACTTTTGCATTAGTAATACTTTTAATTTTATACTCGTCAAAATCGCGCATAAGGAATTTTCGGTGTTCAGAAATAACATCCGCTCCGACTTCATCACGAAGTTCGACAACTGTTACGTCATGACCAGCTTCACCTAAAAATGCAGCAGTCTCACTACCGACCATACCTCCGCCAACAACTAGTACTTTTTTGCCGCAAGATTCTTTGCCATCAAGTAAGTCGACTGCGTGGATTAAGCCGGAATCTTCAATACCTGGAATTGGTAAGACGAGTGGAGTAGCGCCCGTCGCAATAATAACTGCATCTGGGGCAATATCTTGAATAAGTTCAGGCGTGACAGGTGTATTGGTTTTAATTTCCACATCGAATTGCTCACATTTTTTAATGTAACTGCGAACCATATTAGTTAGGTCGCCTTTTCCTGGAGGATAGGCAGCTAAACGCATTTGGCCACCGATAATGTCTGATGCTTCGTACACTGTTACATCATGACCTCTTGAGCCAGCCATCCAACCAGCATAAAGCCCACCAACACCACCGCCGATAACAACAACTTTTTTACTAGGTGTTTTTGGCAAATAGGCTTCGGATTCGCGGCCGAGTAGAGGATTCACTAAACATGTAATAGGTTTCCCAGCATACATGTTAGCGACACAACCTTGAAGACAAGCGATACAAGGAAGTAATTCGTCTAGTTTTCCAGCCGCCGCCTTATTCGGTGTTTCTGGATCAGCTAACGATTGTCGTCCGAAAGCAACTAAGTCAGCCCGACCTTCGCGAACCATTAGTTCAGCATAATGCGGCTCGGTGAAACGCCCAACTGTAATTACTGGGATAGAAACCGCGCGTTTAATTTGTGTTACAAGGTCAGAACTAAAACCAGCGTGTAACACGGTAGGAGCCCACATGTATTCATCGCGAATATGAACGCTACGAGAAACATGCAAACCATCTAAACCACAATCTTCCAAATAAGCAGCTACCGTCGCACTATCTTGGACACTTAGTCCGCCGTCCACGCCATCCGTACTGTTAATTCGGCATAGGATTGCGATGGAATGACCAACACGTTTTCGAATGCTTTCGATAATTAGTCTTGGTAGTCGCATTCTATTTTCAAAACAGCCGCCGAATTCATCCACACGTTTATTCGTGCGTCCAGATAGGAAACTACTTACTAAATAACCATGAGCGCAGTGAACTTCTACTGCATCAGCCCCAGCTTTTTTTGCTCGTAAAGCCGCTTCCCCGTAAAGTTCAATTAATTCATAAAGTTCTTCCCGTGAAATGGCTTCCGGTGTATTGCGTCCTTCTGCTGAAGCGATGGCGGAAGCTGCTTTTAAAGGATAACCAGAAACTTTAGAATTTCCTTCAGGTCCAGCGTGTTGTAATTGCACAGAGATTTTGGCACCCGCGTCATGACAAGCATCTATCACTCGTTTAAAACTGGCAATTTGATGATCGCTATAAAGACATGCTTTATTTGCGCCGCCTTTTGCCCGAACATCTACAACGGTCGCTTCAAAAGTAATTAGACCAAAGCCACCAAGCGCACGTTCTTTATAATAGGCTAATGAAGTATCTGTTAAAGTGCCATCTGTATTCGCATAGTTATTACACATTGGAGATACAACAAAACGATTTGGTACTCTCATAGGCCCGATATCAATCGGTGAGAACATCGAATTAAATTTCAAAAAAAACACTTCCCTTTCAAGGTAGAATCTTCTTGTTACGTTACTTTTTTCACATGTTTAATTATTTTATTATTTGGGAGAAATTTCTGGCCATGCTTCGTCTAATACTTTTTTCGTGGCATTATATACTTTGATGGCAGCATATTCTAAACCAGTTTCTACCATGGAGTCTGATATAACTTCAACGCCCATAACACGGGGGTTAACGCTATGCTCTTTCAAGATTCGAGCAAAACCGACTGTATCGCCGTATCCTTCGCCAGGAGCAAGTCGGTCATGGAGAGATTCTTCCCGAAGTTCTTTGTAAGGTGTTTCGTGTACGTCACATAATTGGATGGAAACAATCCGGTCAGCGGGAACATTTTTGATTGATTCTGCTGTTTGGTTTGCTCTAGCCCAGTGCCAAGTGTCGCAAATTAGTTGTGCATTATCCCTGCCACATGCTTCAGCTACACGCCAAGCTGCTGCTAAGTCTGCTACACCACTGTATGGCATAAACTCTAAACCGATAATTAATTCTTCCGCACGGTCACACAATTCACCGAGTGCCGTAATGATTTGTTCTTCGGGGATTTTTTCAAGCAAACCGCAGTTAATATGTTTGACGCCGAATAAACGCGCCATGTGGAAAGTAGTTTGTTCTTTCTTTTGCTGTTCGGCTGTGCGGTCCTCGGCGGTTCCCCACTGAGTTATGTATTCTACTTCTGTTACTTTGATGTTATGCTCATCTAAAATCCGCAACATATCTTCATCAGTTAATCCAGCGGCTAATGCATCTACATAGTTTTCTGCACGTAAGCCAATTCCATCAAAACCATTTTCTGCTGCGATTCTCACTCGTTCAGGAAAAGATACCTCCGTTCCAAGCGTGTAAGAGCTAATCGTGATTGGGCATTTTTTTAGGTCGCCATTTGCATTTGTCATAAAAATTATCTCCTCTCTAGAATAAAAATTACAAGAAACTTTGATAATATTTTCACAAACACCAGTAAAAAAATAAATTCCCGTTCATTAAATATCGCTGATGTGATAACGCCTTCAATGTTTGAAATTTCAACTGGACAGTTAACGTATTCTACCGTATATTGGTTTTTAAGGAATAGTTTGTTCTGCTGGTGTAACTACAGTCTAATTGTATTATGACTATTCCATAAAAACAAATTGGTATTATTCTATTAATTGATAGATAAATTGCATAGATAATTTTTAGTAAGGAGAGAAGCCATGAATTTACACCATTTACGTTATTTCGTCACATTGGCGCACATGGAACATTACACAAAAGCAGCTGAAAAATTACTCATCACTCAACCGAGTTTAAGTCACGCAATTTCTTCGTTAGAACAAGAATTAGGTATACCTTTATTTGAAAAAGAGGGCCGAAACATTGGATTAAGCAAGGCGGGAAAAGTGTTTCTGGATTATGTAGAAGAATCGTTAGACATGATTGATGCCGGAGTAGCGACTACCAAAAAAGCCGCAAACGGAGAAGGGCAGATTGATTTAGCATTTTTACAAACGCTTGGAACCTCACTTGTGCCTAAGCTTGTTCAAGAATTCATACAAACAGAACCAGAAAAGAAAATTGATTTCGTTTTTCATACGGGTGTTTCGATTGATATTATTCAAGGACTAAAAGAAAAGAAATACGATATTGGGATATGCTCTAAGCTCGAGAATGAACGAAATATCCATTTTACGCCGATTGCAAAACAAGAATTAGTGCTGATTGTACCAAAAAGTCATCCATTAGCTGAAAAAGATTGGATTGATTTAATTGAAACCGTGCCATACCCGCATATTGCTTTCTCAAAGAAAAGCGGCTTACGACCAATTATTGATGATTTATTTAGAAAAATTGGCGAGGATTACAAAATTGCCTATGAAATCGAAGTAGATCAAGTGATTGCAGGGATGGTTGCGCAAAATTTTGGGATTGCCGTTGTTCCAAATATGCCGATTTTAAATTATGTGGACGTTAAAGTTTTACCAATTAGAAGTCCAAACTGGGAACGTTTCTTTTATTTAGCGGTTGTAAAAAACCAAACGTTAACTCCAGCAGCAGAGCGATTCAAACAATTTATGCTAGAACATCGCATTTAAAAAGGTAGCTATCCAAGTGAGAGGATAGCTACCTTTATTATTAGTCATTTGTTTTTTTGATAATCTCGATATATTCAATATGATGGGGTTCGCCTTGTTTCACGCGGAAAATAAAGCCATCGTAATCGATTTCGTCCCCAACTTCTACTTCATAATTTTGTGTTAAGAACCAGCCGCCGATTGTGTCAACTTCTTCTTCCTCGATTTCAGTACCTAAAATATTATTTACTTCATCAATCAGAAGTTTTGCGTCAACAATGTAGTGACCGTCTTTGATTTTACGGATTTCTGGAATTTCATCAGCATCAAATTCATCGCGAATATCACCAACGATTTCCTCGACAATATCTTCTACCGTAACGAGCCCGGAAGTACCGCCATATTCGTCAAGTAAAATCGCAATATGGGAGCGTTCGCGCTGCATTCGGAAAAGCAATTCTTTAATTGGAATTGTTTCAATCACACGAATAATTGGTTTTACGTAAGGATCAATACTAAAACTTGGATTCGATCCGTGTTCCACATATGCTGACAAAATTTCTTTTAAATTAAGTACACCAATAACGTGGTCCTTATCGCCATCAATAACTGGATAGCGCGTATAACGCTCATTTTGCATAATGTCGGATAATTCGCCGATAGTAGATCCCGTATCAACCGTTACAATCTCCGTTCGCGGAATCATGACTTCTTTCGCCATACGTTCGTCAAAATCAAAAATCTTATTCACATAACGGAATTCTGATTGATTGATTTCACCGCTCTTATAACTTTCGCCAACGATTATTTTTAACTCGTCTTCTGTATGAGCGATTTCATGTTCAGAAGCTGGCTCTAAGCCGAATAAACGCGCGATGAAAACCGCAGAACCATTTAAAATCCAAATGAACGGGAACATCACTTTATAAAAAATATGCAGTGGACGTGCTACCGCAAGAGCAACCGTTTCAGTTTTATCAATCGCAAGTGTTTTCGGTACAAGTTCCCCGACAACCACGTGTAAGAACGTGATAAAAAGAAAGGCTATAGTGAACGAAAGAATCGTAATAGCAGATTGTGGTAGTTCTAGCAAGCTGAATAATGGATGCAATGCAGCTTCAACCGTAGATTCCCCTAACCAACCAAGTCCAAGAGAACTAATCGTTATCCCGAGTTGGCAGGCCGATAAGTAAGCGTTCAAATGATTGTAAATATGTCTAGCAAGAACCGCACGTTTATCTTTCTCTGCAATTAATTGGTCCAAACGGCTCGGTCGCATTTTTACAATCGCAAATTCCGTTGCCACGAAAAACGCCGATATAGCAATAAGTAAAGCTATAATTAAAAATTTAATGGTTAATATCAATAAATCGCCTTGGCAGAAACTGTTTCTGCTAAGGCAAACACCTCCTAATTTAATATAAATAAGCTTATGATAAAACTATCTATATAGAAGAAAAAAACGGCTCTGGAAGAGAACTCCTCCAATGTATTGCTGCATACTTTTCATTCTAGTTAGATAATTTAAGTGAATTAGTTTCTCTGCCCCATCGAATATTCCCTCCCAGCAAATGATACTTTAATCTAAATTATAGTTGACTTTACGATTATTGACAATGAATATTATTCAAAAAAAGGTTCAATATGGACTAACGTAAATGCACCTTCGTATTCATTACGGATTTTTTGTTCAACAATTTCAGTGATTTCATGGCTTTTTACTACATTTAAATCTGGGTCAACTGCGATAGTTGCATCAATCCAAATACGATTTCCATTCATCCGCGCCTTTATATCAATAACTTTTTTGACATCGGGGACAGAAGCGATTAAATCGTGAATTGTTTCTAATTTGGATACATCAAAGCCATCTGTTAGTGTATGAGCTGCATCATAAAAGATTTTGACAGCCGTATAAACAATTAAAACACCAACTAAAAAGGCTGTCACTGAATCGAGCCACGGAACTCCAAGTACTGCTCCGATAATTCCAATGAATGCGCCAAAACTAACAAATGCATCCGAGCGATTATCATAAGCAGCAGCTCGGACCGCCTGACTATCAAGTTTTTTCGCGAGTCTATGATTATATAAATAAATAGCATACATGAATACACCTGAAAAAAGTGCTACAATAGCAGTCAACATGGAAGGTGCAGTGAATTCCTTTTCAATAATATGAACAATAGAACTCCAAATGACTTGAACACCAACTAAAAACATAATAATGGATGCAATTAAGGAACTAATTGTTTCTGTTCGCCGGTGACCATAAGAATGATCGGCGTCAGGTGGAATGCGTGAAATTCTAAGGCCAATAAGAAGAGCAACGGATGCGACTATATCTGTTGTGTTATTTAATCCATCTGCAAGTAATGCATCAGAATTTCCGAAATGACCAGCTGCAATTTTTAAAACGGAAAGAAATAAGTAAGCAAATATACTTAAAAAGGCGGCTTTTTCTGCTTTTTTTAAATCATTATATCCGTCCATAGTATGTATACCCCTTTCTTTTAACATAAAAGTCCCGCCTACGAGTGGCGGGACAACGAAATCTAAGCCTCTATCAATACGTGCTCTAAATTTTTTACAGATAAGGCAATGTTATCACAGACTTCTTGATAACTCGCCCATTTTTTGGGTAACGCTATTTCTTGTTCTGGATCATCAATGTCCCAATAAATAATTTTTTCTTGTATGTTAGCAGGAAATTGTGGTGCAGTTTCATGTGCAGAATCATAAATTGTTACAATGAGATCAGCATCTGCCAGTAGTTCAGAGCTAGGGGAATAAGACAAGCTTTCAGGTGGCTCAATCGCAAACTCATTCAACGCTTCTGCAATAAATGGAGTTGCTTTGGATTTATGCCAAGAACCGCTAATGAATTTGACATTGCTAAGTGAAAGTTTCTTCGCCCAAGCTTCAGCAATGGCACTTCGAATATGCGTTTGTGATAAAAAGTAGATCAGCTTTTGCGTCATATTCCAAATCCTTTCCGGCTTATTAATGAACCCATGTAAAACTTGCTGCCATTACTAGTTGTACACAGTATATAGGCGATTATTATTACCAAAACACTAGTAATGGTAACATTAATATCTACCCTTTTTAAACTACTGGAAACATTAAAATGAAGAAATTGTAAAAAAGAAGTAAATAAATGTGTAGGAAATATGGATTATTACAAAAATATTACAAAAATCGGTCTAAAGTTGGTGGCATAAAATTGTGTTTTAACGTAAAATACGTGTATAACTGTGTTTACAGTTTTCTTTAATACCGTGTAGAAAGATAGGAGAGTTACATGGACAAATTTAAACAACAACTCATTAAATACATTAAATCATTCTTTGGATTTATTGGAAAATGGATTAGCACCTTATGGCGGAAATTTAGACGCTTCTGGAAAAACAAACATATTGGCAAGATTTTTTTACTTGCAGGACTCGTATTTTTATTAAGTTTTATTATTTATCTTGTTGTAGTAGCTAAGTCCGCAGATATAGATGCTTTGAAAAAAGGCTTAGAATCAGCCACGATTGTTTACGATAAAGACGGAGATAAAGCAGGAGAATTGTCATCGACCGACGCAACCTTTGTATCAATTGATAAAATCTCTAAAAATCTCCAAAATGCAGTCGTATCCATTGAAGACCGACGTTTTTATGAACACAAGGGCTTTGACTTAAAAGGAATCGCTCGTGCTGGAGTTAACCTGATTACTAACGGGGGAATTTCAGGTGGTGGTAGTACTATCACACAACAGCTTGCCAAAAATGCCTTGCTAACCCAAGAACAGACCTTTACGCGAAAAGCGAAGGAAATTTTTATGGCTCGAGAGATTGAAAAAACCTACTCCAAAGATGAAATTATGGAAATGTACTTAAACCGCTCTTACTTTGGAAACGGGGAGTGGGGTGTTGAGAACGCTTCTTTGAAATACTTTGGAAAGCCAGCAGCTGATTTAAATATCCCGGAAGCTGCGACTATTGCGGGACTGCTCCAAGCACCGAGCGCCTATGACCCGTATCAACATATTGAAAAGGCAACTAATCGACGGAACATGGTACTTAATGCTATGGTTGAAACCGGCGATATAACCAAAGCAGAAGGTGATAAATATAAAGCGACCAAAATCGTTTTAAATGACCAATCAAAAGATCCACTTGCAAACAAATATCCTTGGTATGTTGATGCAGTTATCAATGAAGCAGTAAATGAAGCTGACATCACTCAAGATGAAATTATGCAAAAAGGCTATAAAATCTATACGGAATTAGATCAAAACTATCAAACCTCTTTAGAAAAAGTGTATAATAACGATTCTTTATTCCCTAGAAATGCGAACGATGGCACGCTTGTCCAATCAGGAGCTGTTCTAATGGATCCAGCAACAGGAGGAATTAGAGCGCTTGTTGGTGGACGAGGAGAGCACGTTTTCCGTGGATTTAACAGAGCTACGCAAATGAAGGCTCAGCCAGGTTCTACGATGAAACCACTCGCTGTCTATACGCCAGCACTTCAATCGGGTTATAATGTCGATTCGATGTTAAAAGATGAAAAAGTAACGTACAAAGGAAACTATACTCCAACCAACGTAGGCGGAATTTATAATGGAGAAGTCCCAATGTACAAAGCGGTGGCAAACTCAATCAATGCGCCAGCGGTCTGGTTGTTAGATCAAATCGGTATTGACAAAGGTGTTAAATCTGTAGAAAAATTTGGCATCGAAGTACCAGAAAAAGACCAAACACTTGGATTAGCGCTCGGTGGTATGAGTAAAGGTGCCTCGCCTGTTGAAATGGCTACTGCCTATGCTACGTTTGCCAATAACGGCGCAAAACCAGAATCGCATATCATTACTAAAATTGTTGATCCATCAGGAAATACCGTTTATGAAAATGTTCCAAAAACAAAACAAATTATCTCAAAAACTGTTTCAACAGAAATGACATCGATGTTACTTGACGTAATCAATACAGGGACTGGTCAGAGTGCAGCAGTTTCCGGTCACGAAATGGCAGGTAAAACTGGTTCGACTCAAGTTCCTTTCAATGATACTAATGGGACAAAAGATCAGTGGTTTGTAGGTTACACGCCTAATTTAGTTGGCGCTGTTTGGATGGGATTTGATAAAACAGACAAAGACCATTACCTCACTACAACAAGCTCTGCCGGGGTATCAAGCCTAGCTCATTATGTAATGAACAGTGGCTTGCGTTACCAAAAATCTGCTGACTTTGATACTAAAAGTGCTGCACAAGAAACTGCTGCGAAAAAACAAGAAGAAGAATCCGACAATAATAGTGGCAGCGACTTCTGGAGTGGCGTAAAAGACAAAGCAGGTGAAGCAGGCGAAACGATTAAAAAAGGCGCCGAGAAAGTAAAAGAATTTGGCGGAAAAGTTTCAGATGGTATTGGAAACTTAATTGATTCTATCGGCAACTAATAAAAAGCACATTTTACTTTATTCTTAGTAAAATGTGCTTTTTTATATTGCTTTAATATTATAACTGTTATACAATGAGTATAACAAATAAATGAGGTGAATACATTGGATAAAACGCAAATAGCATTACTAATTCCCGTAATAATTCTTTATTTAGCCTTACTTTTAACAGCGATTATAGATTTAGCTAAAAATTGGCAAACACGTAAAAACCCTATTATTTGGTTAATTGTCATTATATTTATTAATATCTTTGGTCCAATTGCATATTTTATTTTTGGGCGAAAAGAGGATGAAAGCTAATGAAAAATTTAGAAATCCAAGGACTAAAGAAAAAATATAACGGAAAATGGGTTATTAAAGGAATCGATCTAACTATAAATAATAAAGAATGTGTAGCTTTAATCGGACCAAATGGCGCGGGTAAGTCGACAATGATTAACATGATTGTCCAAATCTTAGCGCAAGACGAGGGTCAAATTAAACTAGATGGCCAAGAAGCAAAGTTAGTGCGTGAGAAAATTGGTTTTTTACCACAATATCCAGAATTTTATGGTTGGATGAGCGCATTAGAATGTCTTCGTTTTATGGGAAAACTGTCTAACATGAAAAAACAAGATTTAGAAGAGCGAATCAAAGAAGTCTTACTACTAGTCGGATTAGCAGATAGTACTCACAAAAAAATTAGCACCTATTCAGGAGGAATGCGGCAACGTCTTGGGATCGCTCAGGCAATTTTACATCGACCGGAATTGCTTGTTTTGGACGAACCGGTATCCGCACTTGATCCAATTGGTCGCCGGGAAATTATCGTGCTTTTAGAAAAACTGAAAAGTGAAATGACAATTTTGTTTTCAACTCATATTTTAAAAGATGCGGAAGAGATTTGTGACCGCATTGCAATTATCAAAAATGGTGAATTAGTTGCGGATAAAACAGTTGAACAGCTTATGCAAGAAGAAAGTTCCCCGGTATTTGATGTTGAATTTATTGGAGATGAGGAAGCCTGGCTAGCGCTTCTTAATCAAAATAAGGATATTGAAAAAATCGAAAAGGCTGGCATGGTTTATCAAGTGTATGCTACAAATAAAAAAGCTGGCTCAGAAGCTATTTTAGAAGCACTATTAAAAACGAAAGGTGAACTGATTCGCGTAGAAAACAGACACCAAAGCCTAGAAGAAATTTTTATGGAGAAGGTGAGACAATGACGCATTTTAGTGCTTTACTCGGAAAAGAATGGTTAGAACAGCGGCGGAGTTTGAAAATCATTTGGATGCCAATTGTCTTTGCACTTCTTGGACTTACACAACCATTAATGCTTTATTTTTTACCAGAAATACTTAAAGCGGTTGGAACTGGCGCAGAAACGGAGCAAGTAGTGGCCTTGATGGGAAATCAATCAGCGCAAGAAGTAATGTCGCAAACACTTGGCTCTCAGTTTGATCAAATTGGAGTTATCATTATGATTGTCGTAGCGATGGCTTGTATTCAAAATGATCGTTCTAGAGGGATGCTTGCTTTTATTATGACTAGACCAGTATCAGCCGTAGAATATGTCCTATCCAAGTGGGTTATGCAGTGTATTGTTGGCTTAAGTTCATTATTCATTGGTTATGTTTTAGCAGCATATTATACGTATTTTTTATTTGGCGATTTAGATATGAATTCTTTGATCGAAGGATTTTTTGTCTACGCACTTTGGTTTGTTTTTGTTATTAGTTTGGTCGTTTTCGCCAGTGCTGTATTTGATAGCAATGCCGTAGTTGCAATGATTAGCGTATTTACAGCCATTCTCTTAGGTGTCATTAGCGGTTTTGGCGGTTGGATACAAATGTTTAATCCTGCTTACTTAAGCAAAAATGCAACCATGCTAATAATGTCAGAAAAAACAATGGACTACTTTATACCAACACTGTTCATTTCAATAGCTTGGATCGCTTTATTAATAATTCTCACCATTGTAATGATTAAAATAAAACCACTTCAAAAAACAGAATAGCGAACATTATTTGTTGGTTTTGCGTAAACATCCGGAATATAATAAAATAGAATAAAAAGGGGTGGCAAAATGGAACGAATTGAACGTGATACACTTGGAGAAATTTCAGTTGATCCAGCTAAGTACTGGGGAGCCCAAACAGAGCGAAGTAGAAGAAACTTTGCTATTGGTGATAATTATATGCCGAAAGAAATTATCTACGCTTTTGCTCAGTTGAAAAAAGCTGCGGCTAAAGTGAATGCCTTAGAAGGAAAGTTATCCGAAGCGAAATCGGTAGCAATCGGAAACGTTTGTGATCAAATCATTCAAGGCGAACTAGATGAACATTTTCCTTTAGTCGTTTGGCAAACGGGAAGCGGAACGCAAAGCAATATGAACGTTAATGAAGTTATTGCGCACGTTGCCAATTTAACTTTAGGTGAGGAAAAAGTTCATCCAAATGATGATGTTAACATGTCGCAAAGCTCGAATGATACATTTCCGACAGCGATGCATATAGCTGCTTATCAAGCTTTAGTAACGAAACTTTTACCAGAGATAACTAAAATGGAAGAAGTTTTAACGACGAAGAAAAATCAATATATGCAGCTCGTTAAAATTGGTAGAACGCATTTGCAAGATGCAACTCCACTCACGCTTGGGCAAGAAATTAGTGGCTGGGAAGCGTGTCTGACAAATAATAAAAACTACCTTGAGTCTAGTATGAAAGCAATTTTACCACTTGCAATTGGCGGGACAGCAGTTGGAACGGGATTAAATGCCTCCAAAGATTTTGGTGATAAAGTTGCAGAAGAACTAAGGAAACAAACTGGGTATCCTTTTACTTCTGATTCTAATAAATATTTCGCTTTAACGAGTCATAGCCCGATTAATTTCGTCCATGGAGCCATTCGCAGCCTTGCTTCTGATTTAATGAAAATTGCTAACGATATTCGTCTACTAGCAAGTGGTCCTCGTAGTGGCATTGGTGAACTAACTCTCCCGGCTAACGAACCAGGCAGCTCCATCATGCCAGGAAAAGTGAACCCTACACAGTGTGAGGCAATTACGATGGTGGCCGCTCAAGTAATGGGAAATGATACAACGATTAATATCGCAGCAAGCCAAGGTAATTTTGAATTAAATGTTTATAAGCCTGTAATTATTTTTAATTTCTTAGAATCTATCACATTACTTTCTGATAGTATGCGCTCCTTCCGAATTCATTGTTTAGAAGGACTAACTGCCAATGAAAGTGTGATTGAAGCTAAAGTAAATGATTCGCTGATGCTTGTTACAGCCTTGAATCCACATATAGGTTACGAAAAAGCTGCCAAAATTGCCAAGTTAGCCTTCGATGAAAATACGACTTTAAAAGAAGCAGCAATTAAAACTGGTTTTGTAACAGAAAAAGAATTCGATTTATGGATAGACCCACTAAAAATGACTAATTTGTAATCTCATACTTTAGAATGAACTTCCCTAGAAACAATTGTTGTCTAGGGATTTTTCACGTATAATAAAACCACTTTTACTAGACAAATATTAGGAGATGCAAAACATGTCAGTATTATTTACGATACTTTTAATGGCAGTGATTGGCGGATTTATTGGGGCGATGACGAATTATATCGCTATCCGAATGCTCTTTCGTCCGTACAAAGCCATTTATCTATTTAATAAACGTTTACCATTTACACCAGGCTTAATTCCAAAAAGGCGCGATGAACTTGCAGAACACATTGGAAAAGTAGTGGTAAGTCATTTACTAACAGAGGATGCCATTCGCGCGAGACTATTGGATGAGAATTTACAAAGAGAAGTAACAGAAACCATTACAAAAATGTTTCATGAAAAAATGAAATTAGAAACAACGCCGAACGAATTACTGCACCATTTAGGATACGAAAATGCAGAAGTTCGCTCTATTTCATGGTTAGAAAGAACGCTAGAAATCGAAATTAGCCGCTTTTTAACAACAAAACAATCAACACAAATGAGCGAGTTAATTCCTTCTATGCTAGAAAACGAACTAACTAAAAAACTCCCTCATGTAACAGAAAGAATAACGAGTAAAATGAGTGTTTTTATAGCGAGTGAAGCAGGCAAAATTCAGATTAAACAAATGCTTCAAAAATTCTTTGAAGAACATGGGAAAATGGGCAGCATGGCGAGAATGTTCATCAATATCGATAGTTTCTCAGAAAAAATTCAACAAGAGGGCTTAAAACTTATTAACCAAGAAGACACTAAAAATATCATCAACCAATTGCTAACAACTGAATGGCATAATTTTGAAGCAAAAGAGCTACAAGAACTTATTCCAACAGAAAAACAAGCACATTTGGCAGGGCAGCTTACTTCAGAAATTATTCAAGCTGTTCCACATGAAAAACTATTTAACCAACCCATTCAAGGCATACTACGCAATTATGAAGCCGCCATTACAGAAAAAATGATTCCTTTTGCAGTAGAGCGAATGCTTGATTTTGTAGCGACTCATAGTGCAGAAATAGTGGAGCGAATGGACTTAGCAAAACTTGTCGAAACACAAATAGCGACTTTTTCATTACCTGAAATCGAAAAACTTGTTGTAGAGATTTCCGGCAGAGAATTAAAAATGATAACCTATTTAGGCGGGATTTTAGGAGGATTTATCGGAATCATTCAAGGAATACTCGCGATGTGGATTTAGTTCTTTTATACTGGAATAACATGCGACTTTTTGTTATAGTGAAACAGAAGTGACAAATACAGATATTTGGAGGATTTATCAATGGCAGTTAATATTTATGATGTAGCACATGATTTAGACAAAGGAATTCGTGAAACACCTGAATTCATCAGCTTACAAGATGCATACCGTGAAGTGAACGAAAATGCGGATGCAAAAGCAAAATTCGAACGTTTCCGTGATGTTCAAGTAACAATCCAAGAAAAACAAATGACTGGTCAAGAAATTGACGACGAAACAGTAAATGTTGCACAACAAGTAGCGCAAGAAGTTCAAGAAAATGAACTAATCGTTAAATTAATGGAAAAAGAGCAAGCAATGAGCACAATTATTAATGATCTAAATCGCATTATTATGACGCCATTACAAGACCTATATAACGTAGCAAACGACTAATTTTCATTAATCGAAGTGGTTCTATTATTTGTTATTTATTTAGCAAATAATAGAACCATTTTTTTATTTGAAATGCTTGTAAGTAAAGAGATAGTAAGGTATAATAAGAACGTATATTCGGTTTTTTAAGGAGGCGAAAGTCATGAAAGAAATCAAATTTTTACACATAGCAGATTTGCATCTGGATAGTCCTTTCATTGGGCTTTCGACATTACCACAACCACTTTTTTCTGCCGTACAAGAAAGCACATTTCAATCGTTGGAACGCATTATAACTGTAGCAATAAAAGAAGCGGTGGAATTTGTATTAATTGCAGGAGATATTTATGATAGTGAGGATCAAAGTGTCCGTGCTCAAGCTCGTTTTTCAAAAGAAATGAAGCGACTAGAGCAAGCTGGGATAAAAGCATTCATTATTCACGGAAATCATGATTTTATAGAGAAACATAAGGAAAAACTTCAATTACCTGGAAATGTCCATGTTTTTTCAGAACAAGTTGAAATGGCTGCCATGGAAACAAAGAATGGAGCAATTGTTCATATTTATGGCTTTAGCTACGGAGAACGTCACATTCGTGCTAGCCGTGTAAACGAATATAATAAACAAGGAGAGGCAGATTTTCATATCGGGCTTTTACATGGTTCTGAACTATCAAGCAGTGAAGACCATGACGTTTACGCACCATTTCGCATTCAGGAAATCACTAAAAAAGGATTTGATTACTGGGCGCTCGGACACATCCATAAACGCCAATTGTTAGCAGAATCACCAAGCGTTTATTACCCGGGAAATATTCAAGGACGGAACCGCAAAGAGTCAGGTGAAAAAGGAGCCAGTATTGTCACATTATCGGCGTCAAATACGACCATTGATTTCATAGCAACCAGCCCTATTATTTGGGAAGAAGTAATCATTACCTTGCCTGAAAATAGCGAACTCAATACTTTTTACCGGGAAATCACAAAACTTTTAGCTACATACCAAGGTCAGAGTAATTCCTTTTTTCTGCATGTTATTGTTCAAATGGCCAATAAACAAAAAATAAATACAACTGACTGGCTACAAATGCTTCAAGAAGAAACAGACTTAACGGGAAGCACCTTTGTTTGGGTTCATAAACTCACAATAGAACTGACAAACCAAAGCGATTTAAAGAACTGGCATGAGCAACATTTAGCGAGTAAAGAAATAACTCAAGCTTTCGAAAAGTTACAAGATGAATCAGCTTTCTATCAAACGGTGGAGGCTCTATATTTTGAAAGTGGTGTGAGTAGATATTTAGACGATTTATCAGAAGAAGATCGGCAGTTAATGTTAGACGCAGCTTTGACAGAACTAGGAACGGTGCTTAAAGAAGTGGAAGGTGATGAGAAATGAGAATAACGTCCATTGATATAGTTGGTTATGGCAAATGGTCCGATGCTCATTTTAATCATATTTCGGATTTTCAAGTTATTTTTGGAGAAAATGAAGCTGGAAAATCGACTATTATGGCTTTTATACATAGTATTTTATTTGGTTTCCCAACTAGACAACAATCTATTCCACGTATGGAACCTAAAAACGGCGGACCTTATGGTGGGAGATTGACGCTCGAGGATACACCTATGGGTAAAGTGATTGTCGAACGTTTAAAAGGAAAAGCTACTGGAGATGTACGTATTTATTACGGAGATGGCCAAGTAGCTGGAGAAGAAAAATTAACGGAAATTATTGGAGAAATCGACCGTAATACGTTTGAATCTATTTTTTCTTTTGATATTCATGGACTACAAAATATTCATCAATGGAAGAAAAAAGAATTTGAGCGATATTTGCTTGCCACAGGTACAACAGGATCAGATGTGCTTTTAAAAACGGCTGAAATATTACAAAAAAAATTGGAAGCTCTTTTTAAACCGAGCGGAAGAAATCCTGCAATCAATCAACAACTCAAAAAAGTAAAAGATAGCCAATTAGCGTTTCAAGAAGCAAAAAAACAAAATGCAAAATATGAGTTGCTTTTGGTTGGAAAAGAGGAAGAAAGAGCAAGACAAACTGAATTACAAGAAGAAAAAACCGCTATTCGTGTCGAACTAGATACACTAAATACTTTGCTAGATTTATGGCCCATTTATCAAGAATGGAAGGCGCTAAGTGAAAAAGCGGTACCTTTAACCGAAGCTACTTTTCCACCAGATGGTATTATCCGTTTGGAACATTTGCAACTAAGAGAAAAAGAATGGCAAAATCAATTAATTCAATTAGAAGAACGCCAAAAAAACTTGATTAACAAAAATAATTTCGAACATACTGCTTTTTTTGCTGAAAACGAAGCAGAAATAACCTATTTAATCGAAACTTATGGCGCCTATAATGAGCGCGAATTACAACAAAAAAGTTTAGAAAAAGAGATCAAGTACTATCAAACGGATGCTAAACAAACACCGATGAAATGGACAAAAGAGCTAGATCAAAAAGTACTTCGAATAAAAGAACTCGAGCAATTAAACAAACAACAACAGCATGATATTCAATTAGAATTAAAGCTTACTCAAGAATCAGAAGAAAAATTGCAACAAAAGATCGATAAAATAGAAACAAATATGTGGGACAATAAAAGATTCCAACAAGAAAAAGAAAAAATAAATTCAAAAGAAAAAACACCCGTAACTAAATCGATTGTAGCTATTGCTATTTTTCTTGCAGCTTTAGTAGTTTTAGTGATTTTCCAATCGATTTGGAGCGTTGCTGTTGTTTTTCTAGCGGCTCTTATATCTGTTTATTTATTAGTTCTTACTAAAACACCCGCGCCTTCTAGCAATCAACAAATTTTAGCGTTTTTAGAACAGCAAAAAATCAGGCAAGAATGGCAACAATTACTGAGCGAAATGGACATTATTGCTTCACAAATAGCACAATTAGAAGAACGACAAAGCAAAATAATCAAATCACAATACGACTATCAATCAAAACTAAACCATTTATTTGATACGTTAGCGATTAACGAACTTCCAGATGAAAACTGGGAGGCTATAGTTCAAACCTACAAAGAACATAGCGAAAAAAATCAATTAGCTGCAGAACTGACATTGAAATTAGAACCATTAGCAGAAAAACAACACTCATACCAGCTCAGATTAGAAAAACTAGATGCACCTATAGAATCGGCTAATATTGAAGAAAAAATATCTTTCTTACGCCAAGGTTTGCTATATTACCGAAATAATTTGACCGAAAACGCCAAACTCGCAGAAAAAATGGAACAAGTTACAATGCAATTAAATTTAGTAAAACAAGATCTACTACTTGTTAAAAAGGAAAAAGCGGACTTATTAGAACAAGCCAAAGTAAATAATGAAGACGAATTCCGTGTAGAAGCAATGCGAGTAAAACAAGAACAGCAATGGCGCGAACGTTTAATTCTACTAGAAGCGCAACTCGAACCAGATAAGCGACTAGCATTAAGTCAGTTTTCAGCGCAAGAAGTCATTAAAGAAAAAGAGCTTCAACTAGAAGAAAAACTGCGCAAAATAGAATTAGAACAAGAAAATATTCATGCCTCATTGGCTGCAAAAAATCATGAGATAGCAACTTTAGAAGAGGGTGGAATGTTTGCTGCACTCATGCAAGACTTCTATTCAGAAAAAAGCAAATTGCAACAAATGACTCGAGAATGGACAGAAACTAAACTAGCACTTCAAATACTTCAAGAAACTATGCGGAGTTTGCAAGAAGGAAAATTACCAAAAACATTAGCTTTAGCAAGTGACTATTTCAACCATTTAACGAATGGGAATTACACAAAAGTGTACTTACAAGAGAACCGGATTCAAGTCGAGAGTAAAGACGTCGTTTCATTTTTCCCAGAAGAATTGAGTCAAGCAACAAAAGAACAACTGTATTTGGCAATCCGTTTTGCCTTAATTGATGTTATTCATAAAGATTTTCCATTACCTATAATTATTGATGATGGTTTTGTTCATTTTGACTCGGCTAGAATGGTGCAAATGATGCAGTTGCTCCAAAAAAGAAAAAGCACAAATCAGGTGATTTTTTTCACATGTCATCAAGAAACTCGCAAATATTTTTCCAGTGAAGACATACGCGTGCTATAATGGTTGGAGAAACTTCTTACTACAGAAAGAAAGAAGGCGATACAATGGAAAAAAGATTATTAGACTATGAAGTTGGAGAAACAGTTGAGCTATTCTTGCTAATTAAATCAAGTGTAAAAGGAACGGCGAGTAATGGAAAACCATTTTTAAGCCTTGTTTTACAAGATAAATCAGGTGAATTAGAAGCAAAACTTTGGGATGTAAAAGAAAGCGATGAAGTCAATTACGGGGTGCAGCAAATTGTTCACCTTATGGGAGATATTCAAAATTATCGGGGAAGAAAGCAATTGAAAATCCGCCAAATCAGACAAGCATCACCACTTGATGGCGTTAGCGCTAGTGAATTTATGGAGACAGCACCTATTAATAAAGACGAAATGGCTGACGAAATAACCCAATATATTTTCGAAATGAAAAATGCAAACTTGCAAAGAATTACGCGAGCTTTGCTAAAAAAATATCAAGATGATTTTTATGATTATCCAGCTGCGATGCGCCATCACCATGAATTTGTTTCGGGATTAAGTTTCCACGTGGTTTCCATGTTGCGTTTAGCTAAATCAGTGGCAGATTTATATCCGACAGTTAATCGCGACCTACTTTATGCTGGTGTTATTTTACATGATTTAGGAAAAGTAATTGAACTTTCTGGACCAGTTTCGACCACTTATACACTTGAAGGTAACTTAATTGGACATATTTCTATCGTCGTTGAGGAAGTAAGTAAAATTGCTGAAGAGCTATCGATTGATGGAGAAGAAGTAGTTGTCTTAAAACACGTACTGTTGTCTCATCATGGTAAAGGCGAGTGGGGAAGTCCGAAACCTCCACTAGTTCGTGAAGCTGAAATTTTACATCAAATTGATTTAATGGATGCTTCGCTAAATATGATGGATAAAGTATTAAAACATACCAAACCAGGCGAATTTAGTGAAAGAGTATTTGGGTTAGATAATCGTTCCTTTTATAATCCAACTTTTGAATAACAGAAAAGCTGTTCAGGGAGCGTAACTGAACAGCTTTTCTATATAAAAAAACACGATTGGAAACTAGTTCCAATCGTGTTTTTATTTACTTATTTAGATGAATCTTTTGAAGCAGAACCGTCAAAATCTTTGAAAGCATCTTTCAAGTCTTTGTCTTCAACTTTTACGTTAGCATCTTTGTATTCTTTTTTAAGCGTTTTTTGCATGTTTTCTGTAGTTAATTGGGATGCAAGGTAAGATTCTTTAACAGCTTTTTTATCTTTATCAAAAGTTGTTTTTGTAGCTGGTTTGTCCATTTGGATGATGTGGTATCCATATTGAGTTTTTACTGGAGCGCTGATGTCGCCTTTGTTTTTAAGGGCATAAGCTGCTTTTTCAAATGCAGGATCCATTTTACCAGAACCAAATGGTGCTAATTGGCCACCGTTTTCTTTAGTAGCAGTATCTGTAGAATATTCTTTTGCTAAATCAGCAAATTTTGCGCCGTCTTTAAGTTTTTGTTCAACTTCTTTGGCTTTGTTTTCATCAGCTACTAGAATATGGCTTACAGTAATATCTGGTTGCCAAGTTTTGTAGTACTCTTTAAGTGCTTTATCGCTAGTATCAGCATTAGCTTCAGTTGCTTTTTGAACTAACAAGTTGTACTTAAGTTGGCTTTTGAATGATTTCTCAGTTAAGCCACTTTGAGCTAAAACTGCAGAGAATTGATCGCCGTATTGGGATTTGTACTCTTTGAATTTTTTATCAACATCTTCGTCGCTTACTTTGTATTTATCACCAAGGATTTTTTCGAAAGTAAGTTGTTGTACAAACTCAGAACCATATTTATCTTTCATTGCGTCGTAAAGCTCATCTTGCGTTACGTCGCCAGAATCAGTCTTAACGACATTACCGCCGCCACCACACGCTGCTAGACTGAACAATGCCATCATCATGACAAGTCCAAGAATTAATTTCTTCTTCATTAAATAAAACACACTCCTTAGTTGTTGGAATAATTCCCGCTTAACACAATAACTATCATAACATAAATTAAAGATAAAAAGAAAAGATGAAAGAAATTTAATGATATTCTTATGGTTTAGTCAGAAATTAAAATCGAAAAGCCACGTTCTGCACTTTCTACAAAACAATTCTTTGGCATTTTCCATAGTTTTTTAATGTGAGTAAAATCAGAAAAGCTCATTCCAAAGTGGACAGATAATAAAATTAGGAACATTCCCGAGTGCCCAATTGGAGTTATAAGCATTAAAGTGATTAGAATAGTAGTGATAACGACAAAAGGCAAAATTAATGAAAAGATGTAATGCCATTTTGGAATTATCCGTTTAATATTTAATTTTATACAGGGAAGAATAAAGAAATGGATACGCCACTGAATGACTGTACCTTCGCGATATTTAAAGCACCCAATAATATGAAGCAACTTATGAATCGGATAAATTAAAACAATACCCAAAAAGCTCATGAATTGATAATCATTTGTAAGTTGGCCGGGGTACATTAAATGTTGTGTTAAAAAACAAATACATACGGCAGCTAGCCAAACAAGGATACCTTTTAGGAAAAGTCGATTAAACTCATCTCGTCGCTCTGTGTTGATTGATTTTAAGCAGCGCATTGTAAACTTTCCTCCAGTTAAAGCTAAAATAGTGCTCCGTCAGAAGGCACCATAGTATTGTATGCTCAATTGGAATAAAATTCAACCCTTTTTTTAATAAATAATTGCCTAATTTTGACGTTTTTATGAAGGTGATTTTAAGCACAGAAAAAAACTGAGCAAGCGCCCAGTTTTTATACTTATTTATTATCTTTTTTGAGTGTTTTTTCTAAATCAGAAATTGTTTTTTGCATATCTTTAATTTCGTCTTTTAAGCGTTTCTTTTCAGGTTCCATTTCCTCGTTCCACTTAGAAACAGATTCCATAATATCTGAAGAAACATCTTTAAGTAGTGTTGAGCCTTCTGTGCCAAGAACTTGAACGGATTGAATAAGTTCATTTGCATTGTATGCTAGTTCTTTTAAAATGACACTTGCTTCACCTGATTTAGCAACAATATCTTTTCGAAGTTCATTGCCGGATTTTGGAGCAAATAATACCGAGGCTGCGGCTCCAATTGCCCCACCAGCTAAAATACCAAAAATAAGTGATTTTTTATTCATTTATACTCCACTCCATCCATAAAGTCATTTTAGTCTACTTTTGCTGCAATAAGTTCAGCAATTTCTTGGTAACGTTCTTGTGTATACCAGTCTGCGTTATCTTTCCATTTTAACCCAAAGTCGTCTGATTTGCTATACCTTGGTATTAAATGGATATGACAATGAAAAACCGATTGGTAAGCTACTTCTTCATTATTATTTAAAATATTTAATCCCTGTAGCGGTAAAGCTTCTTTTAAAGCTCGCGCGATTTTTGGCACGCGGCGGAATAATTCAGCAGCCGTCTCTTCAGGTAAATCGAATGTGTTCCTAGCATGTTTTTTAGGAATTACGAGTGTATGACCTTCTGTGACTTGTCCTAAATCAAGGAATGCGTATACTTCATCATCTTCATACACTTTGGCAGAAGGGATTTCACCGCGAACTATCTTGCAGAAAATGCAATCGTCCATTAAGTATGACCACCTTTCACAACATATTAATTATGTACTACTTTAATTTAACATAAAAACGAGTCAAAAGCATGTATGAGATAGTGGACAATGGATTATTTTGACAGTTCAAGGGATGAATATGCTATTATTAACTAAAGATACGTAAGGAGGTATGGAAATGGCTTTAGTAGAAGTAGAACACCTAACGGGCGGGTATACAAAGCGACCAGTCCTAAAAGATATTTCATTTGCGATTGAAGAAAAACAAATTGTTGGATTAATCGGCCTAAACGGAGCAGGAAAAAGTACAACCATTAAACACATAACTGGCTTAATGCATCCAAAACAAGGGACAATTAAAATCAACGGTCACCAATTAGTGGAAGATACAGAAACATATAGAAAGCAATTTTCTTATATCCCAGAAACCCCGGTATTATATGAAGAATTAACATTAAAAGAACATCTAGAATTAACCGGAATGGCTTATGGTCTGTCACAAGAAGAATTACAAGAAAGAATGCCCCCACTTTTAAAAGAATTTCGCTTAGAGAAAAAACTGAATTGGTTTCCAGCGCATTTTTCTAAAGGGATGAAACAGAAAGTAATGATTATGTCGGCTTTTTTAATTGAGCCTAAATTATATATTATTGACGAACCTTTTGTTGGGCTTGATCCACTTGGAATCCAGTCACTACTTAATTGGATGGATGAAATGCGAAGTGAGGGAGCAAGTATTTTAATGTCAACGCATATTTTGGCGACAGCTGAAAAATATTGCGATACTTTTATCATTATTCATCAAGGTGAAATTCGCGCAGAAGGCACTTTGAAAGATTTACAAACGAACTTTGAAATGCCAGGAGCTTCACTTGATGAAATTTACATCCAGTTGACAAAGGAAGAGGAAGCTGATGAAGATGATATTTGACAGTAAAGCGCTCTGGAAGGAACGTTTTAGCGCTTATACTACAGAAGTAATGCGCTATCTCCGTTATATGTTTAATGATCATCTGCTGTTTGTTCTTATCATTGGGCTTGGTGCCGGTATTTTTTATTACGCAGGTTGGGTGAAAACGCTTGAGCCGAGTTTCCCAGTTATTCCGCTGATGGTTATTTTACTTACAGCTTCTATTGCAATTAGCCCAGTCGCAACGCTCCTACAAAAACCGGACGTAGTTTACTTAATCGTTCAAGAAAAAGCAATGGATGCTTATTTTTCTCAAGCAAAAATAGCCAGTTTCTTTATGCAATTGTATGTATTCGTAATCGTTCTCGGTATTTGTATGCCTATGTATGTAGAAGTGACAGGAATACCTTATAGCCAGTTCTTTACATTATTTATCGTGCTTGCTTTACTTAAAGCTTGGAATATTTATTTTGGCTTTGAAAGTATGAAATTGGAAGATGCTGATACGACATGGATGTTTGTTCGCGTTATTGTAAATGCTATTTTAATTTATATTTCGTTAATTTCTGCGCCTTTTATTTCGATTCCGCTTGTTCTAGTTGTAATTTTAGCGAGTTATTACTGGATTAAGAAGAAAACGTCTAAAGTGACGCTTAGATGGGAATATTTAGTAGATAAAGAAGAAGCGCGAATGAATCGTTTCTATCGTTTGGTTAATTTATTTACGGATGTACCACACTTACGAGGGACGGTTCGTAGACGGAACTATCTTGATTTCTTATATCAGCCAATTCCTTATGCGAAAAGAAAAACATTTGCTTATTTGTTTAGCCGCACTTTTGTAAGAACGAATGAATACATCGGACTTTACGTTAGGCTCACTGTAATTGCTGTTATTCTGCTCGTTTTTGTGCAAGGATTTTATTTGAATATTATTTTTTCATTGTTATTCTTATATTTAACTGGCTTTCAATTTATCCCGATGCTAAAACATTATGATGCACAAATTATGTTACGTCTTTATCCGATTGATGATGCTTATCGCCACCGTAGTTTTATTCACTTTTTACGAATTTTACTACTTGGCCAAGCAATACTCTTTAGCCTTATTGGAATTGCCCAAAATGGAACAATCGGCGGGATGGTGATATTAGGAATAAATTTAGCTTTTGTAGCGATTTTTACTTTTCTTTATGCTCCAATCAGAATGAAAAAAATGTACGAATAAAAAAAGCGATTTGGATTTTTGGTCCAAATCGCTTTTTCTTATTTAGCATCATGTGAGAATTCTGGATAATGATAAATATCTTCATGTGAGAAACCAACTTGCGTATTATTTTTTTTCATGATGCTTGTAATTTCTTTGTGTAAAGGAGTTTTTTTCCATTCTTGAAAGAAAACTTCGGAATCCCAAAAAGAAACAATTAAAAACTGATTTGTATTCATCGCTTTGGTAAGTTTGGTGCTTTGTAACCCAGGTGTTTCACTAAAATGTAAGCTAGCATGTTGATACATTTGTAAGAAAATCGGAATCTCTTCATCGCGAAGTTGAATATATTCAAACACAACAATTCCAAAACCTTTTAAAGAACCACTACTTTGTAAAACTCGATACTCTTTACCTTCTTGGAAAAGATTTTCTCCAGTTGACTCTTGATACAAAAGAGATTGCGAAAAGTTTTGCAGAAGTGTCACATTCTCGCCAATATAGTTTTCCATTAGTTGACGAAGATAATGTTCTGTTCCAGTTGTGATAAATACTTTTTTCATGATAAGTCCTTCTTTCAGTTTTATTCAATTAAGATAAATGATTACACCTTTATTTTCCACGTTTTTCATAATTGAAACAGCAGATAGGCAATTTGTTTGGTTTTATACAAGATTTCTAGTATCCTTTTATCTGGAGAAGTTATTTATTGTTCTGTTGCCTATTGTGTGTAAATGAACAAAGAAGGGAAGCGACTCAATGACAAAAATAACGAACGATTTATTTTTAAAAGCAGCGCGAAAAGAACAAGTGGACCGAATTCCGGTTTGGTACATGAGACAAGCAGGGAGATCTCAACCAGAATATCGTAAATTAAAAGAAAAATATTCGCTATTTGAAATTACTCATCAACCAGAAATATGTGCTTATGTTACTAAATTACCAGTAGATCAATACGGAGTCGATGCAGCAATTTTATATAAAGATATTATGACACCACTTCCGGGGATGGGAGTAGATGTAGAGATTAAGTCAGGCATTGGTCCAGTCATACATAATCCAATTAGAACTTTCCAAGATGTCGAGAAACTGACGATTTTTAAACCGGAAATTGAAGTGCCTTATGTGCTTGATACGATAAAATTACTAGCTGATGATATGTTAGATGTACCTTTAATTGGATTTGCTGGAGCACCTTTCACACTTGCAAGTTATATGATAGAAGGTGGTCCATCGAAAAATTATCACCAAACAAAAAGTTTTATGTACCGTGAACCAGAAGTTTGGGCAATTTTAATGGAAAAACTTGGACGCATGACTGCGAATTATTTAATAGCGCAAATTAACGCCGGGGCTTCTGCTGTTCAATTGTTTGATTCTTGGGTAGGAGCACTTAGCCGTGCGGATTATGCGCAGTACATCCGACCTGTCATTGAAATGATCGTTAAAGAAGTGAAAGCTGTTCATCCAACAACACCGATTATTATGCAAGCGGTTGGGGCGAGTCATCTTTTAGCAGAGTGGGAAACAATGCCACTAGATGTAGTCGGTGTAGATTGGCGTGAAACGATTACAACTGCTAGACAAAAAGTACCAACAAAAGCAATTCAAGGAAATCTAGACCCATCCACACTTCTTGCACCAGAAAAATGTCTAGCAGAAACGGAACGAATTTTGCAAGAAGGTATACTAGAACCAGGATACATTTTCAACTTAGGACACGGTGTTTTTCCAGAAGTACCACCAGAAATGCTAAAAAAATTAACTAAGTACATCCACGAAAGAAGCGAAATTCTATTAAAAAAAGGATGATGAAAAATGACTAAAAAAGTAGGTTTACTTGTAATGGCATACGGGACTCCGTATAAAGACGAAGATATTGAACGTTACTACACAGATATTCGTCACGGACATAAGCCAAGTGAAGAAATGATTGCAGATTTACGAGGAAGATACCACGCTATCGGAGGCCTTTCACCACTCGCGAAAATCACCGAAGCACAAGCCTATGGACTAGAAAAAGCATTAAATGACGCACAAGATGAAGTAGAATTTAAAGCGTATATCGGTTTAAAACACATCGAACCATTCATTGAGGACGCGGTTGAAGCAATGCATAAAGATGGTATAGAAGAAGCTATTTCTATCGTTTTAGCGCCACATTATTCCAGTTTTAGTGTCGAAGCATATAACAAAAGAGCAAAAGATGCTGCTGATAAATTGGGCGGTATTCATATTCAAGCAATTAATGATTGGTACAAACAACCAAAATTCATTCAAATGTGGGCTGATAGAATTAATGAAACAGCTAAACAAATTCCAGCAGAGGAATTAATAGACACTGTGTTAATTGTTTCCGCACACAGTTTACCAGAGAAAATTAAACAACATAACGATCCGTATCCAGACCAACTTCAAGAAACAGCGGATTTAATTTTTGATAAAGTAGCAGTACCTCATTATGCGCTAGGTTGGCAAAGTGAAGGGAAAACCGGGGAACCTTGGCTTGGACCTGATGTACAAGATTTAACAAGAGAACTTCATGGCCGAGAAAAATACAAACATTTTATTTATACGCCAGTTGGTTTTGTCGCAGAACATTTAGAAGTACTTTATGATAATGATTATGAATGTAAAGTAGTAACAGATGAAGTTGGTGCAGCTTACCATCGACCTCCAATGCCAAATGCTGACCCTGAATTTTTAGAAGTCTTAAGAACGGTCGTTTGGGATGCATACACAAAATAAAAAAAGGCGCCGGGATACTCGTTATTCCGGCACTTTTTTTATAAAGAAAGAAAACGGTTTCAATATTTTTAGCTAAATACTATGAAGTTTTAATCAGATTCTCATCTTTGCCGGGCATAATGATAACTATAGAAAGACAGGAGGTTCACCCAAATGAAAAACAAGGCAGAAAAACAAAGAATTGCCACTAATTTGTCACTTTATATGAAAATAAATGGATATACTCATAGAACATTCGCGCTTGCAGTCGGGATTTCCCAAAACACTTTGAAAGCATTAATGATTGGGAAAATGAGAAACGAAAATAAATTCCAAAAATACATAACACAAATTACAGAAAGTTTGACATTAGACGAAAAATTCTTTGAACAACCAAAAGAAGCGATTACAGCAGCACCTATCACTTTTCAAGATACAAACAAAATGCATCTTGGAGACGAGAAATTCAATGCTATCAGCTTAATGTTAAAAATTGGCGAAATTCATTACGAATCATAAAAAGCTTGGGACTAATCATCCCGAGCTTTTTTATATGGCATAAAACAGAAAGATTCAGGGCTTGACGAACCTCACTAACTCACGTAAAATGAAGACAATTTTCAAAATAGGAGTGTGACACATGATTAGAAAACTAACTGTATCTGATAATGAAGAAGTAATGGCACTTTTAAAACCCGAAGCAACCCAAAATTTATTTATTATTGGGGACATCGAAAATTTTGGTTATGAGAGTGATGTGCAAGATCTTTGGGGCGAATTCGATTCTGCAGGTAAATTACATGCATTGTTACTTCGATTCGATACGTTTTTCTTACCCTATTCAAAAGACGCTAATTTTAATGCAAAAGCTTTTTCGGAAATTATTGCTACACATGACAAGTATGAAGTTAGCGGGATGTCTCGTGTCACAAAAGAACTAGAACCATTTTTACCAGGACTTGCCGAGAAAAGACAAGATACTTATTTTTGCGAATGCGAACATGTAAATCGTATTCCAGTGAATCAAGATGTTATCGTTAGAACGGCGGTAGCGGAAGACGTGGCACCAATTATTAAAATGCGCAAACACATTAAAGAATTTGGTTCACGCGACGAAAACGAAGAATTAATTATTCGCCAAATTGAAAAAGGCGTTAAACGAATTTATTATATTGAACAAGACCAAGAAGTAGTTGCCGTAGCAGAAACATCGGCAGAAAATTCCTTTTCAGCAATGATTACAGGTGTAGCGACAAGTGATGGATATCGACAACGCGGTTTTGCAAGTACGCTTCTAAAAAAATTATGTTGCGATGTATTAGCAGAAGGAAAGAAACCATGTTTGTTTTATGATAACCCAGTTGCTGGTGAAATATATCACCGCCTTGGTTTTGAGCACACAGGAGATTTTGTTATGTATAAATAACCTTTACTTTGCATCCGTAAGATTGGTATGATGGATATATTATGTTAGTAAAGGATGAATAATGTGAAACCACGTGGAATTTGTTTTTTTGATATGGATGGAACACTGTTGAATAGTGAATCCAAAGTACTTGATACCTCACTTCAAGCACTTGATAAACTTCGAGAAAATAATGTTATTCCTGTCATTGCTACTGGTCGGACACTTATAGAAATCAGTCATCAAATGAAAATTACCGGCATTGAATCCGCAGTAATGATGAACGGACAAATGGCTATTTTTGAAGGAGAAAAAGTGTACGAAGATGTGCTTGATGCTGATTTGCTTGCTCGTTTGACGGAAGAAGCTAAATCACAAAATGTAGAGGTTTGCTATTATAATGATAAAAGAATTGGCGCAACTGCAAGTACACCAGTTGTAAAAGCGCATTATGATTTTTTAGGCGAGCCAATGCCAGAAGTAAGACCGAATATGTATAAAGAAGAAACTATCAATATGGCGCTTCTTTTACTCGAGTCAGGTGATGACTATTTTCCAGAACGTTTTCCAGAATTACAATTCGTTCGCAATACACCATTTAGTAATGACGTCTTAAGAAATGGCGGATCTAAAGCTGTCGGTATTTCGAAACTACTTGAAGTTATGGGCTATCAAGATGTTCCAACCTATGCTTTTGGAGATGGCATGAACGACTTAGAGATGTTTGGCGCTGTGGATTATGCGATTGCAATGGAAAACGCTGTACCTTTATTAAAAGAAAAAGCTAACTTTGTAACGAAAGACAACAATAGCGATGGAATAATGTTAGGCTTGAAACAATTTGATCTAATTTAGAGAAGTGCCTCGTGCGCTTCTTTTTTTATGAAATTTCCAACGCAAGACCGATAGAATTGTAATAATTATTTTGATATAATAAAACTAATCAATTGAAGAGGAGAAATGTTCATGAACGAAATCAATCCAACATCCGAGCGAGTAAACACAGAGAAAAGAACAAATAAACAAATTATTATGCAAAAAATACTTAATTGGTTTGTATTTTCTTTGCTACTTGCATCTATCGGTGCTGCGATTGGGAGTAAATTAAGTCCAGAACTTTATTTGCCTCTTGTCGTGTTAGAAGTCGCGTTACTTATCACAGCAATGGTAGTGCGTCGAAGTAAAACAATTAATAAAGTGGTGGGGTACCCAGTAGTACTAGCATTTGCGTTTGTCACAGGCTTAACGCTTGGACCAACTTTGACATATTATTTTGGTGCAGGACAAGGTGCCGCCGTTCTGATGGCTTTTGTTACAGCAACCATTACATTCACAACACTAGCTTTTATTGGCGCAAAAATGAAAAGAGACTTATCTTTCTTAAGTAGCGCATTATTCGCTGCGATTATTATTCTTATCATCTTTAGTTTTGCAGGAGTATTTTTACCATTAGGTTCTATGCTGACAACAATTATTTCAGCAGGTGGGACAATTATTTTCTCATTATACATTTTGTATGATTTTAACCAAATTATGAAGCGCGATGTGGAACTTGCAGATGTGCCAATGCTTGCGCTAAATTTATACCTTGATTTCCTTAACTTATTCATGTTCTTACTCCGCCTATTTACAGGTCGTGATTAAGAAATTCTGAAGATCTGCCAACCTAAAAATTGGTAGGTCTTTTTCTATAAAAAAAGATGGTTTTTGTTAGACAAAAGCAAGATAAAAAACTATAATAAAGTTAAGGTCAAAAAAGGTCAGACTTATCTTTTATAAGGAGGACAAAAAATGGATTTACAAAAATTTACCCAACAAGTCCAGCAAACAATTGCGGACGCACAAAATCTAGCTATTGCATCAGAACATCAAGAAATTGACGTTATACATGTTTTTAAAGTGTTATTAACGGAGAGTGACTTTGCAAAACGCGTATATGATGTAGCAGAAGTTAATGTTGAGGCACTTCAAAAAGTAGTAGACGAATCTTTAAGAAAAATCCCTGTTGTTTCAGGAAGCGGAGTGAACTATGGCCAAGCAATGAGTCAAGCACTTTTCCAACTAATGAGAGATGCAGAAAAAGAACAGAAACAATTAGACGATGATTTTGTATCGACAGAACATCTTATCTTAGCTGTAATGGACCAAAAGTCAAATCCCATCACAGCCGAATTAAAAAAGCAAAATAAATCTAAAAAACAAATTAACGAAGCAATTTTAAAAATCAGAGGAGGGAAAAAAGTGACTTCTCAAAATGCAGAGGAAAACTATGAAGCTTTAACAAAATATGGACGAGATTTAGTCGCGGAAGTAAGAAGCGGGAAACTTGATCCAGTGATTGGACGCGACGCAGAAATTCGTAATGTCATCCGAATTTTATCAAGAAAAACAAAAAATAATCCAGTTCTAATTGGTGAACCAGGTGTTGGTAAAACAGCAATTGTGGAAGGTTTAGCACAACGTATTGTCAGAAAAGACGTTCCAGAAGGATTGAAAGATAAAACAATTATTTCCCTTGATATTGGTTCCCTTATTGCTGGGGCTAAGTATCGTGGTGAATTTGAAGAACGTTTAAAAGCAGTACTCCAAGAAGTAAAACAAAGTGATGGTCAAATTTTACTATTTATAGATGAAATTCACACAATTGTCGGCGCAGGTAAAACAGATGGAGCTATGGATGCTGGAAACATGTTAAAACCTATGCTTGCAAGAGGTGAACTTCACTGTATCGGCGCAACAACTTTAGACGAATACCGCCAATATATCGAAAAAGATGCGGCACTAGAAAGACGTTTCCAAAAAGTACTTGTTCCAGAGCCAACAGTGGAAGATACAGTTTCCATTTTACGTGGTTTAAAAGAACGTTTTGAAATCCATCATGGCGTAAATATTCATGATAATGCCTTAGTTGCCGCAGCTAGCCTTTCTAATCGTTACATTACGGATCGTTTTTTACCGGATAAAGCAATTGATTTAGTAGATGAAGCGTGTGCAACTATTCGCGTCGAAATTGACTCTATGCCAAGTGAACTTGATGAAGTAACAAGAAAAGTCATGCAGCTAGAAATTGAAGAAGCGGCATTAAAAGAAGAAAAAGACCCAGCAAGTGAACGGCGCTTAGAGATGTTACAGCGAGAACTAGCTGACTATAAAGAAGAAGCAAATAAAATGAAGTCTAAATGGGAATCCGAAAAAAGCGAAATCAGTAAAATTCGTGAAGTTCGTGAACAAATCGATCATCTGCGTCATGAATTAGAAGAAGCAGAGAACAACTACGATTTAAATAAAGCTGCTGAACTTCGCCACGGTAAAATTCCAGCAGTAGAAAAAGAATTATTAGCATTAGAAACGGAAAATCGCGAAAAAACAGCCCAAGAAGATCGAATTTTACAAGAAGAAGTAACAGAAAATGAAATCGCTGAAATTGTTGGACGATGGACTGGAATACCAGTGACTAAGTTAGTAGAAGGAGAACGCGAAAAACTGCTTAAATTAGCCGATGTCCTTCATCAAAAAGTAATTGGTCAAGACGACGCGGTTCAATTAGTTAGTGATGCAGTATTACGTGCTCGTGCGGGGATTAAAGATCCAAAACGACCAATCGGATCCTTTATTTTCTTAGGCCCAACCGGTGTTGGTAAAACGGAACTAGCCAAAGCATTAGCCTATAATATGTTTGATTCTGAAGATCATATGATTCGAATTGATATGTCTGAATACATGGAGAAACATTCCGTATCAAGACTTGTCGGGGCTCCTCCAGGTTATGTTGGATATGAGGAAGGCGGACAACTTACCGAAGCTGTAAGACGCAACCCATATTCGATTGTCTTACTTGATGAAATCGAAAAAGCCCATCCAGACGTATTTAATATCCTTTTACAAGTGCTTGATGATGGTCGGATTACGGATTCACAAGGGCGCTTAATTGACTTTAAAAACACCGTAATCATTATGACGTCTAATATCGGCTCTAATTTATTACTTGAAAGAACCGAAGAAGGTGAAATCTCGCCTGAACTAGAATCAGACGTAATGCAAATTTTGCAAAGTGAATTTAAACCAGAATTTTTAAACCGGGTAGATGATATTATTCTATTTAAACCACTTACACTCGCTGATATTAAAGGCATTGTAGAAAAATTAGTAGAAGAACTTCAAATTCGCCTTGCTGATCAAGAAATTACGATTACTATTTCAGATAACGCAAAAGCCTTTATTGCAGAAGAAGCATATGACCCAGTATACGGTGCGCGTCCGCTGAAACGATATATTGTGCGTCATGTCGAAACGCCGCTTGCAAGAGAAATTGTATCTGGTAAAATTATGCCGCATTCTTCCGTTGAAATTGATTTACAAGATAAAGAATTTACTTTTAAAGTCACAGAATAACATGGAAAATGTTTGATTCACGACTCGAAAGGGAAAACTTTTGTTGGATTAGTCGTTTAGAAAATAAGCGAAAATGGAAGGATGAGGAAGATGAAATTAGTATTAATTCGTCATGGTCAAAGTGAATGGAACAAATTGAATTTATTTACTGGTTGGCATGATGTTGACTTATCAGAAGAAGGCGTTGTAGAAGCAATGACAGCGGGGAAACGTATTAAAGAAGCAGGCTTGGAATTTGATGTAGCTTTTACTTCCGTTTTAACTAGAGCTATTAAAACGCTTAATTATGTTTTAGAAGAATCTGATCAAATGTGGATTCCAGTCCATAAATCATGGCGTTTAAACGAACGACATTACGGAGCGCTTCAAGGGCTTAATAAACAAGAAACTGCTGAAAAATACGGCGCAGACCAAGTACAAAAATGGCGCAGAAGCTACGATACTCTTCCACCATTATTAGAAGAAAACGACGAAAGACAAGCGAAAAATGATCGCCGTTATCAACTTCTTGATACCCATGCAATTCCATCAGGCGAAAACTTGAAAGTAACCTTAGAACGAGTTATTCCTTACTGGATGGATACAATTGCACCAGAAATTAAAGCAGGACGTCGTGTAGTTATTGCAGCTCATGGTAATAGTTTACGCGCCTTGGTAAAATTCTTAGAAGGTATTAGTGATGACGAAATTATGGAACTTGAAATCCCAACAGGTGTACCGCTTGTATATGAATTAAACGATGATTTAAAACCAGTTAATAAATATTACTTGGATAAATAAAAAAAGAACCTCTTTCCAACATGTGGAAAGAGGTTCTTTTTTTGAGCTGCACTCGAAAAGTGAGTTCTCGCTATCAGAAAGTTGGATGTTTACTTAAAGTCATAAACTTCGCTATCTTTAGGCATCAAGAAAGTGATTAAAATAATGAAGAAGGATAACCCTACTGTTAAAATAATAGCCCGCGTCATATCAAATGATACATATAACATGGAAGAAAGAACGAATTCAGCCATTAAAGAAAGTAAGAATACCCAAAACACAGTCACCACGTAACGCATCCTTACACCCCATTTCATCTATTTCATTATACATTTTAGCACATAAAACTTGATTATCCAATCATATATCTTTTGAAAATACGATTATCGAAAAACAGGGAGGAATAATTCACCAAACGGAGAATAGTAGTGTAAAGAGGGTTAAATGGAATGACATAATATTGTCAAAAGTAAACAGGTGTGCTCAAATCCTTTGAACTAGCCATTTACTAACTTTTATGATAAACCTTTCATCAAAAAGTTAGTAAGTTCTCAGAATGAAAATGCTAGAATGAAGAAGGTTAACAGAGACAGAGCCATTTAAATTGGGGAATTAACTAATTTGTATAGGAAGTGCCAACTGATAATGAAAAAGAAATTCACGCAGATTTTACTAGCAAGTGCTATCGTAAGTTCCACTTTGTTACCTTTTGCTAACGTAGGAGCGGCAGAAGCAAGCCAAACCGCAGTGAGTCAGGCAGGAATGACTTTATCACAACAGCAATTTATACAATCAATTGCTAGCGATGCACAAGATTTACAAAAAGAAGAAAAAATATTAACGAGTGTTACTTTAGCTCAAGCCATCTTAGAATCCAATTGGGGTGAAAGTGGCTTATCAACTTCTGCTAACAACTTGTTTGGAATTAAAGGCAGCTATGAAGGAAGTTCAGTTTCAATGGGTACACAAGAATTTAGCAATGGAAAAGCTTATCATACACAAGCTGATTTCAGAAAATACCCTGATAAAAAATCATCATTAGTCGATCATGCACAACTTTTTATTAATGGAGTATCTGGAAATCCAGATTTATATTCTGCGGTTATCGGAGAAACAGACTATAAAAAAGCAGCCCATGCGATTCAAGATGCTGGATATGCAACTGACCCGACTTATGCAGAAAAACTAATTTCTACTATAGAAACATATAATTTAGATGATTATGATCAAATTTACGATACAGTAACCTCATCAGAGAGCCAATTGGCTTATGCTGAAATTACAAAACCCGCTAACGAAATTATTTGGACAAAACCTTATAACACAAAAGGTGCAGAACAAGTAGGAAGTGCCAAAGATTACCAAAATAAAACGCTACGAATAACTCAAAAAGCAGTTACCGAAAAAGGCACTTGGTATCAACTTCAAGACCAAGGCAAATCAATTGGATGGATAAATAGTAATGCAGTGACTATTTTTTACACCCCTCAAAATGAAACAAATATGAAACTAGATAAATATGTAACTGACTCAGACCAAAAAATCTATGCATACCCTGTAGAAGATAATTCTAAAGTCGTAGCAGATTTAAATGATTATTTAGGTCAAGAACTAGATATTGACCGCCGAGCAGATGTGAAAAATGAGTATTGGTACCGTATCAAATCAGATGATGGTAAAATAATTGGCTGGTCTAAAGCTGGTGGATTTGCTGAAAATAATCCAAATAAAGCACTTGAAGTAAAATAAAAAGTAGCAATCCAATTGCGTAATTGGAGTTTCTCTGTTAAAATTAGCACCAGGTCATAAAAATATCCAGGAGAAGAACTTTTATCCTGATGTAGTTTGATATGGAGGAGAACACATGAACGCAGGAATTTTAGGAGTAGGTAAATACGTACCTGAAAAAATATTAACAAACTTTGATTTAGAAAAAATGATGGAAACGTCTGATGAGTGGATTCGTACTCGTACTGGAATTGAAGAGAGAAGAATTGCTCGTGACGATGAGTATACACATGATTTAGCATATGAAGCAGCAAAAGTAGCAATTGAAAATGCTGGTCTTACTCCAGATGATATTGATTTGTTTATCGTTGCAACTGTGACACAAGAAGCAACATTTCCATCCGTTGCCAATATTATCCAAGATCGCTTAGGAGCAAAAAATGCTGCGGGAATGGATGTTGAAGCAGCGTGTGCTGGATTCACATTTGGGGTTGTTACTGCAGCTCAATTCATTAAAACTGGCGCGTATAAAAATATTGTTGTAGTTGGTGCAGATAAATTATCTAAAATTACTAACTGGGACGACCGCGCAACAGCAGTATTATTCGGTGATGGAGCAGGAGCAGTTGTTATGGGTCCTGTATCAGATGACCACGGTTTACTTTCCTTTGACTTAGGTTCGGACGGTTCTGGAGGTAAATACTTGAACTTAGACGAAAACAAAAAAATCTATATGAACGGACGTGAAGTGTTCCGTTTCGCAGTTCGTCAAATGGGTGAGGCTTCATTACGCGTACTAGAAAGTGCTGGACTTGAAAAAGAAGACTTAGATTTACTAATTCCGCACCAAGCTAATATTCGTATTATGGAAGCTTCTCGTGAACGTTTAAATCTTCCAGAAGAGAAACTAATGAAAACAGTTCATAAATATGGAAATACATCATCATCTTCTATTGCGCTTGCTTTAGTGGATGCAGTTGAAGAAGGTCGTATTAAAGATAATGATAACGTGTTACTTGTCGGCTTTGGTGGCGGCTTAACATGGGGCGCCCTAATCATTCGTTGGGGTAAATAAAAAAATACGTCAAAAGGAAAGTTGCCCTAACGTTTATTTTAGTTAGGGCAACTCTTCTTTATTTATGTTATAATAGAGCAGGCTTTTGGTTTATTTTGTTTATGCAATATTTTTATTTTAAATAAAGCCTTAATTTTATACTAGCTGCTGTCGTATAGACAGAAGTTGTTTTTTATGAATTGCAAAATAAGGAGATGAGTAAATGGATAGAAGAAGAGTAGTTGTTACTGGTATTGGAGCAGTTACACCAATTGGGAATGATGCAGAAACTTCGTGGGAAAACGCAAAAAAAGGTGTCAATGGTGTTGCAGAAATGACAAGACTTAATCCGGATGACTTTCCGGTTAAAATTGCAGCAGAATTAAAAGACTTTGATGTAGAAAAATATTTAGAGAAAAAAGAAGCTCGTAAAATGGACCGTTTCACCCACTATGCCATTGCAAGTGCTGAAATGGCTGTACAAGATTCTGGCTTAATTATTGATGATTCCAATGCCACTCGTGTTGGTGTATGGATTGGATCCGGTATCGGTGGAATGGAAACATTCGAAACGCAATATGAAGTTTTCCTAAATCGTGGACATCGTCGCGTTAGTCCGTTCTTTGTACCAATGATGATTCCAGATATGGGTTCAGGACAAGTTTCGATTCGTTTTGGAGCAAAAGGAATTAACTCTACTACAGTAACGGCATGTGCAACTGCAACTAACTCTATCGGTGACGCATTTAAAGTTATCGAACGCGGGGATGCAGATGCAATGATTACTGGTGGAGCAGAGGCACCAATTACAAAAATGTCATTAGCAGGATTTACAGCAAATAAAGCTTTATCATTAAATCCAGACCCAGAAACAGCATGTCGTCCATTTGATAAAGACCGTGATGGTTTTATTATTGGTGAAGGTGCTGGGGTTGTGATTTTAGAAGAATATGAACATGCAAAAGCTCGTGGTGCTAAAATTTATGCAGAAGTTGTTGGTTACGGTGCAACAGGTGATGCATATCATATTACTGCACCAGCGCCAAATGGTGAAGGCGCTGCACGTGCAATGAAAATGGCGATTGACGATGCGGGACTTACTCCTGACAAAGTTGACTACATTAACGCGCACGGAACAAGTACTCCTTACAATGATGAATACGAAACACAAGCGATTAAAACTGTGTTCGGTGAGCATGCGAAGAAATTGGCTATTAGCTCTACCAAATCAATGACAGGACATACTTTAGGTGCATCAGGTGGTATTGAAGCTATTTTTGCTTTATTAAGTATTCGTGATAATATTATCGCGCCAACAATCCACTTGGAAAATCAAGATGAAGTATGTGACTTGGATTATGTTCCAAACAAAGCTCGTGAAGCAGAAGTAAATGTCGTAATGTCTAACTCTTTTGGCTTCGGTGGCCACAATGCGACACTAGTATTCAAAAGAATAGAAGACTAAAATAACTAAAGCCTTGTTTCCTAAAATGGAATCAAGGCTTTTTTTGAGCAAAAAACTAGCTTTAATTAATAAAGTTGTATAAAATTAAATTGTACACAACTTAAAAGGAGGAGAACATGTTGGACACGAACACGCGTATATTAGAGGAACAGCTTTGTTTTTCTGTTTACAATGCATCCAAACAATTTACCAAACTCTACCGCGAAGCACTAGATCCGTTCCAACTTACCTATCCACAATATATTACGTTACTTGTTTTATGGGAAGGTGAAAAACAAACGGTTACTGATCTTGGAAAAAGATTAGCTTTAGACAGCGGGACATTAACACCAATGTTAAAACGAATGGAGAATTTGGGATATGTAACACGGAGTCGTCATCCGGAAGATGAACGCCGTGTCTATATTGAACTAACAGAAAAAGCAATAGAAATACAACCCGCTGTGTTAAAAAGCGTGGACACTTGCCTTCAATTACTAGGTTTCGAGGAACAAGATTACACACAATTACTTACTAAATTACAAGCACTTACTAATCAATTAGGAGGAATAGGAAATGAAAAAACTTTATGAAACAACGGTTATTAACACTGGTGGAAGAAGCGGTGAAGTACATTCTCCAGATAACGTATTTTATTTTGACATCTCAGCACCAACAGAACTTGGTGGAGACGGCGGCGGTGGAACAAACCCTGAACAATTATTTGCAGCAGGATATGGAGCTTGTTTCAATAGTGCATTAGAATTAGTACTTGGAAAAGCTGGAATTGAAGCTAAAAGTACTGTAACAGCGACTGTTAGCTTGTATAGCGACCCAGAAGACAATGGTTTCAAAATCGGAGTATTATTAGAAGGAACTATTGAAGGACAAGATAAAGAAAAAACAGAAGAACTTCTTAAAAAAGCACATGAAGTTTGCCCTTACTCTAAAGCTACTCGCGGTAACATTGATGTGGAAATTAAAGTAGGTTAATTAATAGTAAAAAGGCGAATACTTGGTTATCCAAGTATTCGCCTTTTATTTATTTTCTGCGTTTGCGTCCTAGTCCGACACCATTTTCCATTTTCTTCAATGTTTTATTAGCAACACGAGCCGCTTTTTCTGCCCCTGCATCTAAAATATTATCCAGTTCTTCAGATTCTAAGTAAGCGTAATATCGTTCTTGGATTGGCTCAAGTTCAGCAACAACTAACTCTGCTAAATCTGTTTTAAAGTCACCATAGCCTTTACCAACATATTTTTCTTCTATATTAGCGATTGTTTCACCAGTAATAACGGAATAGATCGTTAGTAAGTTAGAGACACCAGGTTTTTCTTCTTTGTTATATTCAATGATACCACTAGAGTCAGTAACAGCGCTTTTGATTTTTTTTCTGATTGTAGCAGGTGGATCTAATAAGAAAATCGCATTTTTTAAGTTTGCATCAGATTTACTCATTTTTTTCGTTGGGTCTTGAAGCGACATAACTCTAGCGCCTTGTTTAGGGATAAATACTTCTGGCATCGTGAAAATATCAGCATGCTTTTTATTGAATCTTTCTGCTAAATCACGAGTTAACTCAATATGTTGTTTTTGGTCTTCACCAACAGGTACTAAATTTGTTTGATAAAGTAGAATATCCGCAGCCATTAATGGAGGGTAAGTTAACAGTCCAGCACTCACACCAGCTTTACCGTCTGATTTATCTTTAAACTGTGTCATGCGTTCTAATTCGCCAATATAAACGTTACACTGTAAAATCCAAGCAGCTTGTGCGTGGGCTGCAACCTCAGATTGAATAAATAATGTTGCTTTTTCAGGATCAAGTCCAACGGCTAAATAAAGAGCAGCAAGGCTTCTTGTTTGTTCGCGTAGTTTTAGTCGATCTTGAGGTACCGTAATAGCGTGTTCGTCTACGATACAATAAAAACATTCATATTCATCTTGAAACTGTCCAAACTGTTTTAAAGCGCCAATATAATTTCCTAAAGTTAGTTGTCCACTAGGTTGAATGCCGGAAAATATTACTTTTTTCATTTTGTATTCCTCCAATTTTTTCACTGATTGCGAAAATAAAAAACCGTCCATCCCAACATATAAATGTTTAGGGACGAACGGTTATCCGCGGTGCCACCCTAAGTACCTCTTAAAGGCTCTTAGTAATAGAAAAACTCTATTAAAGAAGATAACGGTCTTTAGCCGCTGCTTGCTACTTTTCTTTCACAAACAGTCCTCAGAAGTCCATTCGATTTTGCGCTTTATCTGTTTTCACCAACCACAGACTCTCTATTACAAAGCAACAAAATGTACTATTCTTCTTATTAACGCATCAGTTATATTAAGTTCATTTTATCAGTTTACAAAACGGCTTGTCAATCATAAAAACATACAGAGAATACTGGAGAGCATAACAAACAGTGCGCTAATTAAAATCCCAGTATACTGTAGCCCAACAAGTTCTGAAAGGAGCATATCCGAGAACTCATTTTCTTCTTCACGTTTGATTTTACGAGAAATACTTCGGAAGCCGTTATGAACTCGGTCTAAAAAACCGCTCCTCATAATATAAACTAGCAAACCAATTAATAATGTAATGAGTGAGACGAGAAACGCGACGTCTATATAACCGCTTAAACTTACACCATTTTTTCCAAAAAGCAGGATCCCAAATACAATAGCTTCTTGAATAAGTGTATAAATAGTAATTCGTAAAAACATAACTTCACCTCTAATTAAAATTCATAATTCACTTTATCACAATTCTAACAGAAACACTATATGATAGAAGGAAGCTATCATGCAATGTTAGAAATTAGACCTTTTCTGCAAAAAAATCCCTAAACTGTCTTTACATATTATTAACAAAAAAATCCCACTATACCAACGTTTTTCGAATTTATTACAAAATTTAATTAAATTTTTGATATTTTTATCTAGACAACAGCTCAAAAAAAGTATATAAATATAATAATCCTTTAAATTTTAAAGGGGTTCGATATTTTTTCTTATACAGAAAAAGATGGCTTCGTTGGATTTATACATAACTGGCCAAGTCGATTGTAAATTTATCAATTTAAATGGTTATGTTTTCTGAAAACTTAATCAAAAGGTTTAGCAAAGTATACATAATTAATTCTAGTTATTGCAAAATAATGGATAGCGTAACAATCTCTGTTCAGATTTTTCGCGCAATTTCAATTTTGCCTTAATATTTTAATAACTTGTATCTTTCATCCTTGTTTTCATTTATCTTGTAAAAATAATTTACAAAGCCAGAATTCTTAGAGTATAATAGGTATCGAAACAATTTTTCAGAAAAATAAAAAAGGGAGGTCTACTTAGTGAAAAAATCTAAATTATTTCTTACACTTGGATTAACACTATTACTAAGCTTAGTCTTGGTAGCATGTGGAGGCGGATCAGATTCCAAATCCGACGACAAAAAAGGCTCAAACTCAGGAAAAGCTTCAGGAGAGCAAGTACTTAACTTGACAGAAAGTGCATTAATTCCTTCTGCAGACAGCACAAAAGCGGATGACCAAGTTGGTTTAAACGTTGTAAACCAAACAAACGAAGGTCTATATGCGCTTAACAAAGATGGTATTCCTGCCATTGCCGGTGCTGCTGAAGAGCCAAAAATTAGCGATGACAAAACAGTTTATACTATCAAACTTCGTGAAGATGCAAAATGGTCTAACGGAGATCCTGTAACTGCAAATGACTATGTTTACTCATGGCGTCGTGCGGTTGACCCTAACACTGCAGCAACATATTCTTACCTATTTGATGCAATCAAAAACGGTGGCGATATCGTAGCTGGCAAGAAAAAACCTGAAGAATTAGGAATTAAAGCAGTAGATGATTATACTTTAGAAGTTACTCTTTCTAAACCAACTGCTTACATTAACTCACTATTCGCATTCCCAACTTTCTTCCCACTTAACGAAAAATTCGTTACGGAAAAAGGCGAAAAATATGCACAAAATAGTGACAACATGTTATTCAACGGACCTTTCCAACTTAAAGATTGGACTGGAACAAACAAAAAATGGACTTACGTAAAAAATGATAAATATTGGGATAAAGATAAAGTTAAGTTGAAACAAATCAACGTACAAGTTGTTCAAGACTCCGGTACTGGACTTAACTTATACAACACTGACAAAGTTGACCGCACAGTATTAAGTGCTGATTATGCAGCTCAAAACAAAAACAATAAAGACTATGTAACAGTGAACGATTCTTCAACTTTCTACATTAAATTTAACCAAAAACGTGCTGGCAAAGACACAGTATTTGCTAACAAAAACATCCGTAAAGCTATTGCACTTGCGATTGACAAACAATCGTACACTGACACAGTTCTTAAAAACGGATCTAAACCTGCAAACAATCTTGTACCAGAAGGATTCACTTTTGATCCAGGTAACAAAGAAGATTATACAAAAGAATCTGGTGCACATTTAGAATATGATGTAAAAGAAGCACAAAAAGCATGGAAAGCTGGTTTGAAAGAATTAGGAGTTAACGAAATTACAGTTGAATTCACTAGTGATGATACTGAAAATGCGAGAAAATCTTCTGAATTCATTCAAGACCAACTACAAAAGAACTTAGATGGTCTTACAGTTAAACTTAAAAACGTACCATTTAAAGTTCGTTTACAAAATGACCAAAACCAAGATTACGACTTCTCTATGAGCGGCTGGGGTCCTGACTATCAAGATCCATCCACTTTCTTAGATCTATTCGTAACTGATGGTGCACAAAACAGAATGAGTTATTCTAACAAAGACTATGACAAGATTTTAAATGATGCGTCTGTAACTTATGCAGCTGACGAACAAAAACGTTGGGATGAAATGGTTAAAGCAGAAAAAATCCTTCTTACGGATGATGTAGCTGTTCAACCACTTTATCAACGTTCTACTGCATACCTACAAAAAGACTACATTAAAAACTTGCAAAAAAATCCATTTGGTCCAGACTACACTTACAAAGAAACATACTTGACTAAATAAAATATTAGTCTTTAAGAAATGCTTGACGGAAAGAGAGAGTATATTTCGATATGCTCTCTCCTTTTGCTGATGATTTTGATGTGTTATAATAAAAAATTAAAGTATCCTTTTCTAGTTTATCTAGAACCTAACATTCGAAAAATGAAGTTTTTTTCCTAACTAATTTGCACTTTTGCAATAAAAGTTTAGAAACGAAGAAAAAGGCTCACTAAACTTGCGAATTTGGTTAGGAATAACTTTTTTATATATTTATTAAAACTGGGAGGTGTAGAGATAGATGGTTAAATATACGTTAAAAAGAGTATTATATATGCTTATAACGTTATTCATCATTGCTTCGGTTACGTTTGTTCTTATGAAATTCTTGCCTGGTACGCCTTACCGTAATCAGGAGAAACTATCTGACGAACAAATTCACATGATGAATGAAAAGTATGGACTAAATGATTCAATTCCAGTCCAATACTTAAATTATATGACAGGTTTGGTAAAAGGAGATCTTGGTGTTTCCTTCCAACTTGATAATAGACCAGTGTCTGAGATTTTAGGTGCACTGATTGGTCCATCTGTCCAATTAGCACTTGAGGCAATGGTTTTTGGTGTTATCTTTGGTATTTTACTTGGGGTCGTAGCGGCCATGTATCAAAATAGGTGGCCGGATTATACGAGTACATTTATAGCAATATTAGGTAAATCAGTTCCATCATTTGTATTTGCGACTGTGTTGCAATACTGGTTAGGAGCTAAATTACAAATTTTCCCAGTGGCAGGTTGGGGTTCGTTTGCAGATACAATTTTGCCAGCGTTCGCACTTGCTATGTTCCCACTTGCAACAGCAGCTCGTTTTATGAGAACAGAATTAATCGATGTATTTGCATCTGATTATGTTCTACTTGCAAAAGCAAAAGGGAATAGCAGAACTGAAGTAGCAGTAAAACATGCGATTCGTAATGCACTTATTCCTTTAATTACTGTTTTAGGACCATTATCGGTTGCACTGATGACTGGTTCCCTTGTTATTGAAAACATCTATAGTATCCCAGGTATCGGAAGTCAGTTCGTTTCTTCTATTCAAATGAATGACTATCCAGTAATTATGGGAACTACATTATTATTTGCTGCTATGCTTGTATTTGTTATCTTGGTAGTAGATATTCTTTACGGATTGATTGATCCACGAATCCGTGTGTCTGGAGGTAGAAAATAATGGCAGAACATAAAATTGCAAAAGAAAGATTCCAGCCAGCACACATCCTTGATGCAGAAGCGGAAAAAATTAATCGTCCAAGTTTAACATTTATGCAAGATTCTTGGCTTCGTATTCGTAAAAATAAAGCGGCTTTAGTTTCACTTATTGTATTAGCCCTTGTTATTATCATGGCGATTGTTGGCCCTTATTTATCACAAAATCTAGGACCAAAAAATGATATTAATAGACAAATTACTGAAAATGCAAGTCTTCCACCGAAAGTTCAAGGATTTGAAAATATGCCATTTTGGAATGGTCATCAATCCATTGGTGGAGAAGACGTTGATATTTATAAACAAAATAACATTAAAGAGGGTACTTACTACTGGTTAGGTAGTGATACACTCGGACGTGACCAATTTGCTCGTATTTGGGCTGGTACACGTGTATCACTTATTATTGCTGTTGTTGCAGCACTATGTGATTTAATCATTGGTGTAACTTACGGATTGATTTCCGGTTATGTTGGTGGTCGAGTAGATAACGTTATGCAACGTATTCTAGAAGTTATTGGTGCAATTCCAAACTTAGTTGTTGTTATCTTAATGATGCTGATACTTGATCCAGGGATTGTTTCCATTATCATAGCAATTGCCATGACCAGTTGGATAACGATGGCTCGGGTAGTCAGGGGACAAGTCTTAAAACTTAAAAACCAAGAATTTGTTATGGCTTCCATGACTCTAGGAGAATCTACTCCGAAAATTCTTGTAAAACACTTAATACCAAATATTTCTGGGATTATTATCATTAACATTATGTTTAGTATTCCTAGTGCGATTTTCTTTGAAGCCTTCCTAAGCTTTATTGGGTTAGGTCTTCCAGCGCCAGCAGCATCTCTTGGTGTCTTGGTAAATGATGGATATAAAACATTACAAGTATTACCGTATATGATTCTTTATCCATGTATTGTACTTTGTATCATCATGATTGCATTTAACTTAATTGCAGATGGCTTGCGTGATGCCTTTGATCCTAAAATGCGCGATTAAAAGAGAGGTGAGGAAAAATGGAAAAGCTATTAGAAGTTAAAGATTTAAATATTTCATTCCACACATATGCCGGAGAAGTTAAGGCGATTCGTGGAGTTAATTTTGACTTATATAAAGGGGAAACCTTAGCGATTGTTGGCGAATCTGGTTCTGGTAAATCAGTAACGACAAAATCGATTATGCGTTTACTTCCAGAAGGTAACTCAGAAATTAAAAGTGGCCAAATTTTATTTAACGGAATGGATATCGCTAAAGCTCACGAAAAACAAATGCAAAAAATTCGTGGGAAAGATATAGCTATGATTTTCCAAGATCCAATGACATCCTTGAATCCAACGATGACAATTGGAAAACAAATTTCTGAACCACTTATTAAACACCAAAAAATTAGTAAACATGAAGCTCATAAAACAGCTCTTCGTTTACTTCAATTAGTTGGTATTGCAAATGCAGAAGAAAGAATTAAACAATATCCTCACCAATTTTCTGGTGGGATGCGTCAACGGGTTGTTATCGCGATTTCACTTGCATGTAACCCGCAAATTCTAATTGCTGATGAACCAACAACAGCATTAGACGTTACAATCCAAGCGCAAATTTTGGATTTAATGAAAGACTTACAGAAAAAAATTGATACATCGATTATCTTCATTACCCATGACCTTGGCGTGGTTGCGAATGTTGCAGACCGTGTTGCTGTTATGTATGGTGGTAAAATTGTAGAAATCGGTACAGTCGATGAAATTTTCTATAATCCACAACATCCTTATACATGGGGATTAATTAGTTCTATGCCTACTTTGGATACAGACGATGAAGAATTATTTGTTATTCCAGGTACGCCACCAGACTTACTTCATCCTCCAAAAGGGGACGCATTTGCTGCGCGTAATAAATACGCAATGCAAATTGACCTTGAAGAAGAGCCACCACTATTTAAGGTGTCAGATACACATTATGCGGCTACATGGTTGCTTCATCCTGATGCACCTGAAGTAACGCCTCCTGATGCTGTATTACGTCGCCAAGAACAGTTTGCGGAACTTCATCCTGGCATGCAAGCTGTCCATGCGAAAGGGGTAGAAGTAGAATGACTGAACAAAAAGAAAAATTATTAGAGATTCATAATCTAAAGCAATACTTTAACAAAGGTACTGCAAGCGAAGTACGTGCTGTTGATGATATTTCTTTTGATATTTATAAAGGTGAAACACTTGGTTTAGTAGGTGAATCTGGTTGTGGTAAATCTACAACTGGACGTACGATTATTCGTTTGTATGATGCAACTGGTGGAGAAGTTATTTATAACGGTAAAGATGTGCATGCACGTAAAAGCCGTAAAGAAATGCTTGAATTCCGTCGTAAAATGCAAATGATTTTCCAAGATCCATATGCGTCTTTAAATCCGCGTATGAAAGTTAAAGATATCATTGCTGAAGGTATTCGTATTCATGGCCTTGCTAAAACGCCTGAAGAAACGAACCAACAAGTATATGAGCTACTTGAAACAGTTGGACTAAGCAAAGAACATGCAGGTCGTTACCCACATGAATTTTCCGGTGGTCAACGTCAACGTATCGGTATTGCTCGTGCGCTTGCAGTTCAACCAGAATTTATTATTGCCGATGAGCCTATTTCTGCACTGGATGTATCTATCCAAGCACAAGTAGTTAACTTATTACGTCAATTACAAAAAGAAAAAAATCTAACTTACCTATTCATTGCCCACGATTTATCAATGGTTAAATACATTAGTGATCGTATTGGCGTAATGTACTTCGGTAAATTAGTAGAGCTAGCGCCTGCAAATGATTTATATCATGCACCGCTACATCCTTATACTGAGTCACTCTTATCCGCTATTCCACTGCCAGATCCAAATTATGAACGTACTCGTGTGCGTAAAGCATATGATCCAACTATCCATAATTACAAAGATGGCGATGAAATTAAAATGCGCGAAATTGCTCCTGGACACTTTGTTTATTGTTCAGAAGAAGAAGAAGTTATGTATAAAGAAAAGCATGCTAAACTAACTGCTGAAGCTGCTGTTAAGTAAAAATAAAAACATCAATCAGGGTAAAATCTGATTGGTGTTTTTTTACAAAATTAAAATTCTCATGAAATTCTCATAAAAAAGCTGTTTTTTTCATGTGATTTTAGTTTAAACAAGTTATAGTAGGGGTATCATATACATAACGGCTTGCTAACAATGGTTTTACATATTTGGAAAGAAAAATTTTAAAATTAGTATATAGAATTTCACAAAATTAGTGTATAATGAAGTGTAAGTTCTTTAATGAATTTTCCAAATAGAGATATTGCTAGAATTTCGTTATATGAATGAAACAATACCCGATAAGGAGTGTGAATGTCTAATGGTAACGTTATACACTTCACCTAGTTGCACATCTTGCCGAAAAGCTCGTGCATGGTTGGAAGAACATGATATCCCTTATAAGGAAAGAAACATTTTTTCTGAACCACTTAGTTTGGATGAAATTAAAGAAATTCTTCGTATGACTGAGGATGGTACAGATGAAATTATCTCCACTCGTTCAAAAACTTTCCAAAAATTGAACGTGGATTTAGATAGTCTTCCTTTGCAACAACTATTTGAATTAATCCAGAAAAATCCTGGCTTATTAAGACGTCCTATCATTATTGATGAAAAACGTTTGCAAGTTGGGTACAATGAAGATGAAATTCGCCGTTTCTTACCGCGCCGTGTACGTACGTATCAACTACGTGAAGCGCAAAAAATGGTTAACTAAGATTGATAAAAGTGGTTGCCGAGAATTCCATTCAATTGGATTCTTGGCACTTTTTTTGTAATTTAAGTAATTGTTCTTGAATTTTTTTCGTTTTTCAGCTAAGATAATAATCCACCAAGGAAAAATGGTGGTACTATTTTGTAATATGAGCTACAATGAATTTAACCAATTAAGTTTCACCCTTCATTGTCAATGACTAAGAAGGAAGGGAGAGTGTGACGATGGAAATTGAACGAATTAATGAGGATACTATCAAGTTTTATATCTCTTATCTGGATTTGGAAGAGCGTGGTTTTAATCAAGAAGATGTTTGGTATGACCGCGAGAAAAGTGAAGAACTTTTCTGGGATATGATGGATGAGCTGAAATATGAAGAAGAGTTCTCTCCTGAAGGTCCGCTCTGGATACAAGTCCAAGCCTTAAAACATGGCTTAGAAGTATTCGTAACAAAAGCTACAATTGGTGGAAAAGGCGAGGACGGTTTTGACGTCACGCTTAGCTCCCCAGATGAGCTTGCAGAAGAAAAAATCGAAAAACTACTCGAAGAAAACTTCAATCCAGTGAAGAAAGAATCACTTGGAGAAGATGATACGCTAGAGTTTATTTTAGAGTTCCGTGATTTTGAAGATCTCATTTCACTTTCACGTGCAACAGGACTGGAAAATTTAGTAACTAAGCTATATTCGTATCAAGGGAAGTATTATTTGAACGTAGAATTTCCTGAGAATAAGTATGATGAATCTAACATTGACAATGCCGTTAGTATTTTGCTTGAGTACGGTTTAGAGTCGAATTTAACTGGTTATATGCTAGCTGAATACGGAAAAGTAATCTTTGACGTTCCTGCATTAAAGCAAGTAAGAAAATATTTCTAAAACTTTATTTAGAGGACCCATTTGAGTTGGAAAATCAACCAAATGGGTCTTTTTTGCGATTTTAAAAATAAAGCAGGAATAAAGCTGTAAGATGTCGAATATTAGTATTAAAGAGCTAATAGGAGAGTGATATTTATTTTTACAGCTAAGAACAACAATGGAGATACTTTTACTATTACAAAGATGAATGTAGAGCGAATCAAGCAAGAAGAAAGATTGTTTTGTAAATCATGTGATAGTCCTGTAATGATAAAAGCCGGCGAGATTAAAATACCGCATTTCGCTCATGAGAAGGCGACTAAGTGTGCATTTGCTTCTGAAGGAGAGAGTGAGGAGCATTTATTAGCTAAGAGGCAAATTATGGCTTGGTTTGGCTTTCAAGGCATTCCTGTTGAATTAGAGCATTATTTTCCTGCAATTAGCCGGCAAGCGGATATTTATGTGAGTGATGCTATTGTAATCGAATTTCAAAGATCATCGGTCCCAATTAGTGAAATGATTCAGCGGACGATGGACTACTTATCAATTGGCTTAGAAGTTCATTGGATACTCGGTCAGACAATAAAAAAAGAAAAAGGACGTATTAGTCTCACTATTTTTCAACAAGCGTTTATTCAATTTGAGCAGAAGTTGGGTTATCATTTTTGGCATTATTCTGCAAGCGATAAGGTAACTACTCTTTATTATCATCTGACATTTGAAAAAGGTAATCGCTTTTTTGCTAGTGAGATGAAATTTTCTAGCAAAGCACCGATGAATGAATGGAAGCAGAAAATAGCTCGAATTATTACACGCCATGCATATGTAAAGCGAGATAGAGAATTAGAAAGACAGAAAATATGCTTTTACTACGCGAAGTTCAAAAAACATGGACAATTCATGCAAAAATTATATAGTGCAGGTTATTATTTGCATTATTTACCGAAAGAAATTGGTGTGGATTTAGAAGAACAATTTTTAGTCATGACTCCTGCTGTAGAATGGCAATTCGATTTATGGGAAACGTTTTTTAATATGTTGGAAAAAGGCGATACTTTTAGTGAAGAATGTTTTTTAGAGAAGTTTCGATCAGTAGTAACACAAATAATGACAATTTGGCTTTCTCCAAATGAATGCTTGAAATTAGGAAAATCATATATTGCTTACTTAATAAGCGTAGGAGTATTATCAGTAGTGCCAGAAAAACGATACCGAGTGAAGCGAGTTATGACTTTTTCTGGTAATCGCGTGAGTCGGGTGTAAACATCTGTTTTGCATTTTTAGTTATTTTGGCTCATAATAAAAACAAAATGACTATGGTTGGGGGTTTTTATATTGAGTAAAACGAATGCATTACCTTTAAGAGAAGAAGTACCAGAAAATTTAACTTGGGATTTGACTACTATTTATCCAAATGATGAGGCTTGGGAAAAAGCCTTTACAGAATTACAAAAAATCACAGAAGAAAGCGATCAATTTAAAGGTCGTCTAGCGGAAAGTAGCCAAACGCTTTATGAAGCACTACAATTTCGTGATAAAGCTTATGATTTAATTAGTAATTTATATGTTTATGCTCATTTGAAAATGGACCAGGATACAGCTAATGCGAAATACCAAGGATTACATAGTCGGGCAGGAAGTTTAGTTACAAAACTAATGTCTGCATTATCTTATTATGATCCTGAAATTTTAGCGATGGATGAGAGTGTTTTAAAACAATTTTTAAATGAAAATAAAGATTTGCAACTATATGCACACTTATTAGAGGAATTAAACTTAAGCCGACCTTATATTTTAAGTGAAAAAGAAGAGGCATTATTAGCGAATGCTGGCGAAGTTTTGGGTAGTTCTTCTAATACGTTTAACACATTAAATAATGCGGACATGAAGTTCCCTACAATTAAAGATGAAAATGGCGAAGAGATTGAAATCACGCATGGTCGTTATGGTAAGTTGTTAGAAAGTAATGACCCGCGTGTTCGTAAAGACGCGTTTCTTGGTGTGTATTCTGTTTATGAAGGATTAAAGAATACCTTAGCATCTACTTTAAACGGGCAAGTGAAAAAATCTAATTTTTATGCTTCTACACGTGGATATAAGTCCGCTCGTGAGGCAGCACTTTCAGGAAATCATATTCCGGAGACAGTTTATGACTCTTTATTAAAATCAGTAAACAATAATGCTAGTTTACTTCATCGCTATGTAAAATTACGTAAAGAATTGCTTGGATTAGAAGAACTTCATATGTATGATCTTTATACACCGCTTTCTGATGATGTTAATTTGGAATTCACTTATGAGGAAGCAAAAGAGATTGTCCTTGAAGCCTTGAAGCCACTTGGGGATGAATATCAATCGATTTTAAAAGAAGCTTTTGATAGCCGCTGGATTGATGTGATGGAAAATAAAGGTAAACGAAGCGGGGCATACTCTTCTGGTTCATATAGCACAAATCCATATATTTTATTGAATTGGCAAGATAATATTAATAATGTTTATACGCTAGCTCATGAACTTGGACATAGTGTTCACAGTTACTATACAAGGAAGAATCAACCATTTGTTTATGGAGATTATTCGATTTTCTTAGCAGAAGTTGCTTCTACGACTAATGAGAATTTACTGACGGACTATCTTTTGAAAAAATATGATGATCCGAAAGTACGCGCTTATTTGTTAAATCATTATTTAGATGGATTTAAAGGAACTGTATTCCGTCAAACGCAATTTGCTGAGTTTGAGCATGCTATTCATCAAGCAGATCAAGAAGGAGTTGCTTTAACAGCTGATTATTTAACAGAAACTTACTTTGATATTAATAAGAAATATTATGGTGATGCAATTGTTTATGATGCTGAAATTGGTTATGAATGGTCTCGTATTCCACATTTTTACATGAACTATTATGTTTTCCAATATGCGACTGGGTTTTCGGCAGCATCAGCTTTAAGTGCGAAAATTTTAACTGAAGGTCAAGAGGCGGTAACAGCTTATATTGACTTTTTGAAAGCAGGAAGTTCTGATTATCCAATTGATGTGTTGAAAAAAGCAGGTGTCGATATGGCAACACCGAACCCTGTGGATGACGCGTTAAAAGTTTTTGAACAAAGATTAGATGAATTAGAAAAACTAGTCAAATAATACATTGTGAAAATTACTAAAAAAAGACACGGTTGCAGATGATATGCATCGTGTCTTTTTTTATGTTTTTGGGTAGTAGAAGCGTTCGAGTGGTAGGATAAAGAATAAGTATAAAAAACGATATGTGAACTATTGAATTATGTAAGGTTATATGGTATATTATAACCGTGAAATAAATCACAAACAAATACCCCCTTTATTTGATTGTGTGAATTTCTCCTTTTGATTGCGCTGTAAGGAGCCGTGGCATTTAGCTACGGCTTTTTACGTTATTTATGTTTACTAACTTAGAATTAAAGGAGGATTAAAAATGGAATTTGAAGATGAAAAGTTGTTACGAGAAGTCCTTCTTTTTGCTAGAAGTGTAGATACAAAAATTAATGATATGTCGCTTGAAGTGATTGATTTTGGGGATCTTCGCAATTATACAAAGAATGAAGTATTACTTACACTGTACTGGTTGGAAGAAAATGGATATTTAACGAGAAACAACAATATTACAGAAAAAAGATATACAATAACTTTAAAAGGTGAATTGTTATATGAACATTTTCTCAAGATAAGTGAGAATGAGTAGAACAGTAAATATTTATTAATCCGTGGACAAACGTTGCCATCCATGGATTTTTTTGTTGTGAAGGCTGTTGAAAAATAAAATGTGGTTGACAATGATAATCATTATCAATTAAAATGATAGTTGACGTATGAATTTTACATAATCTTTTACTCCACAAATGTCTGTGGGGGTTTTTTATAAATAGATGTTTTTTAATAAAGAAGGGAGAGTTAAGAGTGAAAAAAGTATTAGCCTTAGTTGCTTTTGTAGTTTTGTTTAGTTTTTCTTTTCTTTCAGCTGGTGTAACGGCACAAGCTGCTCTTAAAGACGGAACTTATTCGGTTGATTATACAGTGCTTCAAGGGGATAGTGATTCAGTATCAATGGCGAATGACTATTTTGACAAGCCTGCAACAGTGACAGTAAATGGAGGGAAATCTACTGTTAGTTTGCAAGTAAATCATAGTAAGTGGATTACTGGTCTGTGGGTTGAGGGAAATGCGGTTAGTGTAACTTCAAAAAACACAGCGAGTGATACTAGAAAAGTGTCATTCCCAGTATCAACTTTGAGTAGTCCTGTTAATGCAAAAATTAAAGTGGATATTGATGATGACGGGTTAAATTATCATCATGAATATCAAATCCAGTTACGTTTTGATGAAGGGGCAGTTAAATCATCGGGTGCAGCTGTGAAATCTTCAGATAATAATGGTACAACAACGCCAGCAACTACAAGTGATTCAAATAATAAAGTAGCAAATCCAAAGTCTAGTGATTCTAGCAAAATGTTTTTATATGGAATTATTTTTGTGGCAGCGGGGACAGGGTTAGTTTTACTTAAAAGACGTGCGATTTTTAAATAAAGGGGGATTATTATGAAGAAATTATGGAAAAAAGGTTTAGTAGCATTTTTAGCTTTGACACTTATTTTTCAATTGATACCTGGATTTGCCAGTGCGGCTGATTCTCGTTTAAAAGATGGCGGGGAGTATCAGGTTCAAGTGAATTTTTATAAAGATAACACTGGTAAGACAACGAAAGAATCTTCAGAAGCGGATAAATATATTGACCATACTGCTACAATTAAAGTTGAAAATGATCAACCATATATGTACTTAACTATTACAAACAGTAACTATTGGCAAACAATGGCGGTTTCAAAAGATGGAACTCGTCCTGCAAAACCAGCACAAGCAGAAGTTTATCAAGATAGCTACCAAGATGTTCAAACTGTTAGTACGGATGCAGCGAATAATACACGTGTAGAGAAATTCAAGCTTAGTTCTTTAGATGATATTATTTATTCTTATATGCACATTAAAGTAGATGCAATTAGTTACGATCATTGGTATCAAGTGGACTTAACAATTGATCCGAGTACGTTCAAAGTTATTTCTGAACCGGCTGTTACTACACCGGTAACTCTGGCAGATGGAATTTATACGATTCCGTTTGTAGCGAAAAAAGCAAATGATGACAGTAATTCAAGTATGCAAAATTATTTTGATAATCCTGCATGGTTGAAAGTGAAAAATGGTAAGAAAACTGTTGCAATGACAGTTAATGATAATAAAACAGTAACAGCTTTAAAAACACAAATTTCTGGAGCTTTGCAAGATGTAAAAGTGGTTTCAGAAGATAAAGACGCTAACACACGAATTGTTGAATTTGAAGTGGAGGACTTAAATCAACCACTTGCGGCTCATGTAAATTATGAAGCACCATTCAATGGTTCTGTATATAAAGGGCAAGCTGATTTCCGATATGTTTTTGATACAACGAAAGCACAAGCGGCGAGTTCTTACCCGGGTAGTGATGTAACACCTCCAGTAGATCCAGGTGAAACAAATCCACCAGTAACGAAACCAGACCCAGATCCAGGCACTACTAATCCTCCAGTGACAACACCGCCTACGACACCAAGCAAACCAGTAGTAGTTGACCCTAAAAATTTACTAAACAATCATACGTACTCGATAGATTTTGATGTTTTTAAAGATGGAACTAATGAAACTTCCATGATGGAAAGTTACGTGATGAAACCAGCTATAATCAAAGTAGAAAATAATCAACCATATGTTTATTTAACTTTAACAAATAGTAGTTGGATTAAGACTTTCCAGTATAAACAAAATGGCGTTTGGAAGGATATGGAAGTTGTTTCTGGTGATATTAACAAAAATACCAGAACTGTAAAATATCCTGTGAAAGATGGTACGGCTAATACGGATGTAAAAACGCATGTATTAATTGAAAATATGCCAGGTTTCTCTTATGACCATGAATATACTGTTCAAGTTAAATTAGATCCTGCATCAATCAAAGATATTACAGGGAAGGATGTAACGTTACAAGAACCTGTGAAAAATGATGACCTGAATACTAGCAATTTAGCGAATAATAATAATGCTGGACCAAAATTAGCAAAACCAGATTTTGATGATACAAATTCAGTTCAAAAAACAGCGACAACAAATAACAAAGCTGAAAAAAATGCGAAAACTAGTGATTCATCGAGTATGGCATGGTACATTACATTATTTGGAGCTTCCTTCCTTTATTTAGCATATCGATTAAAACGTAAAAGATTGAGTTAATAAAACTGGTAAAAGCGAGTTAGGTTGGGGTTATCCTTTGCTTAACTCGCTTTACCGATTTTATTTTATAAATGGGGGAATAAGTGATGAAAAAAATAGCTGTCCTATTATTGGCGTTATTACTTTTTTTAGTTGGTTGCGGGAATGAAGAAGCGGTTCAAAAGTCCGAACAAAAACCGGAGAATAATCCCAAAATTGTCGCGACTACTGTAGCAATTACGGAAATTATGGATAAACTGGACTTGCCGCTTGTTGGAATTCCAACTAGTTCTAAAAAACTTCCGGAACGATATGCTGATGTAAAGGAAACTGGGTCGCCTATGGGGCCGGATTTAGAAGTTATTCGGATGTTAAAGCCAGATATGGTTCTTTCCACAAAAACGCTAGAAGCCGACTTAAAAGCGGGTTTTGAGGGGGCCAATTTAAACGCGGACTTTTTAGATTTTACAAGTATTGATTCTATGCAGGCTGAAATTAAGAAACTTGGTACAGAATTTGATCGCACCAAGGAAGCGAGTAAACTAAATAACAATTTAACAAGTGAGATTGACAAGGTGAAGGCGAATGTAGCTAAAAAGAAAAAGCCGACAGTATTAATACTTATGGGCGTTCCGGGAAGTTATTTAGTTGTAACTGAAAATGCTTATATTGGCGACTTGGTCAAACTTGCTGGTGGAGAAAATGTGATTACGAACCAAAAGGTAGAATACTTGGCTTCTAATACAGAATACTTACAAAGCGCTAATCCAGATATTATTTTACGAGCTGCACATGGTATGCCCGCAGAAGTAGTAAAAATGTTCGATGAGGAATTTAAAACAAATGATATTTGGAAACATTTTGATGCTGTGAAAAATAATCGTGTATATGACTTGGATGAAAATTTATTTGGAATGACGGCTAGTTTAAACGCTCCAGAAGCACTGCGCGAAATGGAAAAGATGCTTTATGACAATTAAACAAAAAAGCTATTTTGGTGCAGTTGTTGTTTTGCTCTTTGGGACAATTTTATGGGCTGTTCAGGCGGGAAGTTTGCAGATGTCTATTCCGACTTTTTTAAGAGGCCTTTTTAGTGGTGGAAATGAGATGGTGGATGTTGTAATTGATTTGCGTTTTCCGCGGATTATTATTGCCTTGCTCGCTGGGGCGGCGCTTTCGGTTTCTGGCTTGTTACTTCAAGCTGTGATGAGAAATCCACTTGCTGATGCTGGTGTGATTGGTATTTCAGCGGGGGCGAAGTTTTTTAGTTTTGTTATCATTTTATTTTTACCGGAATTGTATTTTTGGTTGCCACTTTTTTCTTTTATTGGTGGGGCTCTTGCTTGTTTTTTAGTCTTTTTATTTAGTTATCGTTCTGATTTTAATCCACTTCGCTTCATTATAATAGGTATTGCAATTAACGCGGTTTTTACGGGGTTGAGTGATGCGTTATCATCTCAAGTAGCCCTTGTTTCTAGCCAATCTGCGAGCAGTGCAGCTAGCCTTGCAATGAAAAAATGGTCTGATGTTGAGACATTGGTAATCTATGTAACGATTGGGCTTATTTGCGCGCTGGTACTTGCTAAATGGTGTAATGTATTAGGTCTTGAGAATAAAATGGCTAGAGGTTTTGGCGTTCCAGTTAATAAAACGAGGATATGGCTTGCGCTGATTGCTGTCCTACTTGCTTCAATTACAACAGCAGTCGTCGGTGTTATAGCGTTTGTAGGTTTACTCGTACCTCATATTGCTAGAAAATTAGTTGGTGGAAATTATCAAGTTTTAGTTCCATTCTCGATTTTATTTGGCGCTTTATTGCTATTATTTGCTGATACACTTGGCAGAACGTTATTTCAACAAATGGAAATTCCAGCTTCAGTGATTATGCTCATTATCGGCGGTCCATTCTTAATCTTTTTAATGCGAAAGGGTGAATTTTATGGAAGTAAGGGACGTTAGTTTTAGTTATAATGGAACAGATGCGATTTTGAAAAATGTCTCATTTACTATCCAAAAAAATAAAATCAATACGATTGTTGGGCCAAATGGTAGTGGGAAATCTACTTTGTTAGAAATTTTGGCTAGACTTCTTTCTCCTAATTCTGGTGAAGTTTTATTAGAAGGAAAATCGATTTTTGAATGGAAAGCGAAAGAATTTGCGCAAAACGTAGCAATTGTTCATCAAAATAATATTCTTCCGAGTGAATTGACGGTCAAAGAATTGCTTTATTTTGGACGGCTACCTTATAAAAATTGGCGAATGACACGAACAAAAGCGGATGACTTAGCTGTAGAAAAAGCTTTGAAGCAAACGGAGCTAAGTGAAAAAGCAGAGAAATTTGTTGATAGTTTGTCTGGTGGGGAACGCCAACGTGTTTTCATTGCGACTGCTTTAGCGCAAGATACGCCTATTTTGCTTTTGGATGAGCCGACGACATTTCTTGATATGTACTTTCAATTGGAGATTTTAGAGTTGGTAAAGCGTTTGAATCAAGAGGGAAATTTGACTATTGTTATGATTTTACATGATTTGAACCAAGCGCTTACGTATAGCGATCATTTAGTTGTTATGAAAAACGGAGAAGTGGTAGCGAAAGGGAATCCTGAGACTTTACTAACAACAGAGCTAATAGCAGAAACGTATGGAGTTGTTGCAGAGGTGCTTTGTGACGCGAAAACAGGGAAATACATTGTTCCTCAGAAGCGAAAGGAGTTTTAGAACGTGAAAATGAAGTCGTTTTTGGGGAAAAGCCTGACTTTAGTTGTATTAGCTGTGTTTCTTTTTTCTGGTTGGAAAATCGGTGCAGAACTTTATGAAAATAACCATAACCGTACAATTTTAGATGATGCGAAGGCAGTCTACACGAAAGAAGTGACTACGACTAATGTGAACGGCGAAGTGAGAGATGAACTTAAAGCTTTGAAAAAATTGAACAAGGATATGGCTGGTTGGCTAACGATTGCTGATACAGAAATTGATTACCCGATTTTGCAAAGTACGGACAATGACTATTATTTGCATCATAATTACAAAAATGAAAAAGCAAGAGCGGGAAGTATTTTTAAAGATTATCGGAATACGAATGAGTTTTTGGACAAGAATACGATTATTTACGGGCATAATATGAAGGATGGCTCGATGTTTGCGGATTTACGAAAATATTTGGACAAAGATTTCTTGACGGCACATCCAACATTTTCGTATGAATCAGGCCTTGCGAATTATGAAGTAGAAATTTTTGCTGTGTATGAAACGACGACTGATTTCTATTATATTGAAACGGAATTTCCAGAACCAAAAGACTTTGACAATTATCTGCAAAAAGTGAAGCAACAATCTATTTATCAATCAGATGTCAAAGTAAGCGGCAAGGACCGAATTATTACACTTTCTACTTGCGATACTGCAAAAGATTATGAAAAAGGACGCATGGTTATTCAAGGAAAACTAGTAGCAAAATGAGAAAGCGCCAAAATAGGATGATTTTTGGGGCTTTTTTATTTTTTTGAAAGGGTGCGAACGATGAAATTATATCAATTAACCGATAATTATTTACGGGTGCAAGAACTTTTGGAAGAAAATAAAACCGAGGCTGTGGAAGATACGTTAGATGCGCTCACAGATGGTTTTCATGATAAAGCAGAAAATATCGTTAAAATAATTAAATCATTAGCAGCAGATGCCGAAATGGCAGGAAAAGAAGCAAAACGGCTTTTAAAACGAAAACAAGCATTAGAAAATAATGTTCAGAAATTAAAAAACTATTTACAAACAGAAATGGAACGAATGGAAATTAGAAAAATAAATAGCACACTTTTCACGATTCAAATACAGAAGAATCCAGCGAGTGTCGAAATTGTGGATGAAGCTTTGCTAAAACCGTTCTTTTTACTACAAGAACCTAAAATTGATAAAAAGCGAATTGCAGAAATACTAAAATCTGGTGAAGAAGTAGAAGGTGCTAGATTAGTAGAAAGCGAATCGATTCGAATAAGATAAATAAAACAACCAAAATCGTTAAAGTTTTTAATGATTTTGGTTGTTTTTGTTAATAATAACTATTTAAATAAGTAAAAACGTAAGATAGTTCACATTTTTGTAACAAACTGTCCCTTTTTTTGCATCTTGGGAACATTTCGCGGTTTCCTCCTATGAAATAATTAATGTTAAGTAAACAAAGGAGGAGCGGATGTGAATCGTTTGAAAAAATTAGTAACTATATTAATTTGTACTTTGCTTATAGTGTCACTTCTTCCATTTTCTGTTTGGGCAGAAGACAAAGAAGGAGTTGAAACGAACGTAGGGGAAGCAGCTACGGAAGAAAAGGTTACGCAGGAAACGACTTCAAATGAAACTACAACAGAGCCTTTGAAAGAAACGACAGTAAATGAACCAATAAGCACAAAATCATTTCCAACTGGGAATTATTCTGGGGACTTTAGTATTAATTCTCAAAAAGACGTGATTGAGTCTGGTCAGACAGTGAACTATAACATCTATTTAAAAATAACTGGACCAAACACAAGTTATAAAAATGCTAAATTGGTAATCAATTTACCGAAAAATGGGGAATTCACTCAATCATTAAGTGAACTTAAGATTGCCGGAGTAGCACCAAGTTATAACAAAACAACTCGTCAGCTTGTATACAAATATCAAACACTAAATAGTGGTGTGGTTGATAAAGTCATTCTCAAGCTGTCTACGAAAAATGGTTATACGCCAAATGGAACGAAATTAGAAGTAACAGGGGAATTTAGCGCGGATAATTTATCAGAAAAAGTAACGGAGCAAGCTGAAACAACCGTGAATGCAACAGCCACAACAGCTTTGTCAAATGAATTTACGAAAGTGGAAAATAGTATCAATAATAATCCAAGCCAAGGAGATATTGGGATTTGGTCTTTCAACTTAAATATACCGAAAAAGTCTACAGGGAGCCTTTTTATTGAAGAAGGAAAGAAAATTATTATTGAATATACGTTAGCGGATAAGCTAGATTATTTGGGAGTAGCAGGGGATACACCGGAGCCAACAAAAATCGAAGGACAAAAACTAACTTGGGAAATTGCAGCACCTACATATTTGGAACAAGAAAAAGCAACTAGTTTACTTAATAAGACTTTCCAAATTAGAACGTTCTTTCAAACAAGCATACCGAATTTTTCGACTGTAGAAAACAAAGCGGTTGCAACAACGAACTTTATTACTTTAACTGATAGCATTGTGGATACTTCAAAAGCATCAGTTTCAGTTTCTGCAAGCGATCCAGCGACAATTCCGCCGACTATCGGGAGTGTTTATGCTCCAGCACACAGAGGGCCAGTCGATGAAAATTGGGGAATTGCTACTGTGACTGGAAATCCAGATATAAAAGCATATGATAGTGCGAAATTAGGTTTTAGTTTGATGCTAAATTCGGCAATGAATGACTCACCTTCCTATGACTTCATCTACTATGATGTTTACTACAATATTGATGATAATTTAAATCTGGATTATTTCCGAAGTGGCGATTTTTATTTTAAACCAAATGTTAATTATCCTGGTTGGCCGCAGCTGAAAAAATCACCTAAATATAATTTACTCGTAAAATATGATGGTGATAATGACTGGACTACGTTAAAAGAAGATATAGAGCTGAGCAAAATGTATTCAAGAAAAGATCTTGGAATTCCAGATGATAAACATGTGAGTAAAGTATGGCTTCATTTCACATATGCACCAGCTGGCATGTACAGCGCAGATTTATCTTTCTTTACAACAGTCAAAGAAGGCTATGTGGGAGAAGTTAGAAATACCACGAAAATTAATATGTACGGCGCAGATAGTCAAGGTTATATCCATTACTTCGATGATACAAATCCTTGGCCGGAAAATTGGCAAAAATATGCTGGAGACCGGACGGCTCAAATCATACCGCAACCAATTGGGAAAAATAAATTTGTACAAGGATCGGTGGCATTTGATGATACCGATGGAAATTTGATTAACGTGGGCGATAATTCAGTTTCAGTTAATTTAGAAAGCAATAAAGCTTCTATTTCAAGGTTAACAGGTCCTTTTGAAGCGATGGTTCTTTTACCTTCTGGCGTAAAAATGAAAAACACGGATCAACAAGGCTTTAATGTTAGCGTGTTAAATAGTAATTACCAAAATTCAGGACGCCAATTACTAAAAGTCAAATGGGACAAAAAGACGCTTTTACCAGCAGAAAAATTAACAGCAAAAATTAATGTGAACGTATCAAAAGACACACCAAGTAATATGTCTGTTGAAATGTTTGGGTTCTTGCAGGATACAGATTTTAATGTGCCAGAAGTGACAGGAACTCCAACCATTTCTGATACAAAAATGGAAATCGACTCAAATGACATTAATCAAAATGGCAATTCGGAAGAGTCTAGAATCACATCAGGAAACCATTACATTTTAAATACGAGTAATCATTTGAAAATTAGTAAAAAAGCTAAGGGTAATCTCGATAAAGGGTACAGCGGATTGGCAAATGCTACAACAAATTCCATCGTATCGTATCAATTATTACTAGAAAATGATTCAGACGAAAAAATAGCCAACATGGTATTAATGGATGTTTTACCAAGTGAAAAAGATTTAGGAATTACAGATAACAGCGAACGTGGTAGTAAATTCAATTTGGAGCTAACGAAAGCAGTAGCAATTCCAAATGAATGGAAAGATAAGGTTGAAGTAAAATATAGTACTGCCAAAAACCCTAAACGTGCGGGCGTTCTCGATAAGCACACGATTTATCCAACTGGTTCAGAACCTCTAGTTGATAACCGAGAAGCAACAGAAGCAGATTGGTTAACCGCTTCAGAAGTACAAGATTGGTCTAAAATTCACTCTTTTAAAATGGAGCTAAAAGAAGGTATTGAGTGGATTCCTGGGAACTCCATGAAAATTCAATTTGATTTAAAAACACCAAAGAAAAACCAAATAGATAAGGAACTTTTAAATCAGCAAACAAAAAAAGAAGACCGAGCTGCATGGAATTCTTTTGCTGTTGCTGTAAATAATTCTCAAGTAATTGAGCCGGCCCAAGTAGGAGTGGCTTTAGATGATAGTGTTGCGCCAGTTACGGTGCAATATGTTGATCAAAACCACAAACAAATTGCCAGCCCAGAAACACTAACAGGAGCTTACGGAGAAAAATTCACTGCAAAACAGAAGAAAATTACTAACTACACCCTTGTAAAAACACCCGCGAATGTAAGTGGAACATTTAACGAAAAAGCACAGACAGTTACTTTTGTTTATCAAAAAGTGACAGCCGGAAACATCATTGTCGATTATGTCGATAAAAATGGTGAAAAAATAGCTGATTCGATTGTTTTAACTGGAAAATTAAATTCAAGTTATCGAACTTCAGCAAAAAAAATCTCGGGATATAAATTGTATCAAACACCTAAAAATGCATCGGGGAAATTTTCGAACACCTCACAAAGAGTAACGTATGTGTATGAAAAAGCCAGCACGTTTTCAATATCCTCTAATAAAGGGGCTGACAACGTGGAAAAATCGGCAAAACTACCACAAACGGGAGATTCTAAGAAAACTAATTTATGGTTTATTCTTGGAATGCTATTGCTATCAAGCACTTTTGTGATTATGAAGAAAAAATGATTTCACCAGTGTTTTAAACGTTTTTTAGGTGTTTATGATTAGTTTTGTTCACTAAAAAGACACATATTATTTTATATTTTCGCAAAAAGTGATTATTGGGTGCATTTGTTTGTTACAATTCAACAAGTCTATAAGGGATTTAACAACAGTTAGAAATAGATTATAGGAGGACAAAACGCAGTGAAAAATATCAGACAATGGAAAAAACTAGTTATTGCAATGGTTATTGGATTACTAGTATTCCAAAATGTTTCACCTGTACTAGCTACAATGACAGACGATGAAACAGCAAAAACAACATTAAAAATAATCAAAGAAGATAAAGATACAAAAGAAAAAATCAATGGTTCTACCTTTGAGATCAAGAATAAAGAAACGGGTGAAACAAACGATTTAACAATCAGTGCAAATGGTGAAGCGACTATGGATTCTCTTTTACCTGGTGACTATCTTGTTAAAGAAAAAGTTGCACCAAAAGGCTACACACTAGATGAAAAGGAATATAGTGTAACTTTAGCAGAAAAAGAAGAAGTGATTACTTCGGTTTCAGCAAAAGTGCAAGAAGAAACAACGAAAGAAGCGGCAACGCCAACACCGGTTAAAAAATCAACACAAAATGCAAATCTAAAAGCAGCTATTACGGACAATATTTTCAACAAAGTAACGCTTAAAGACGGAAATGGCGATGAAATCAACACTTCAGACCGGATTCAAAATGGTAGCGGTGTTGTGCTTAACATGAATTTTGCATTCTCTGGAAAAAATTACAAAGCGGGGGATACGTTTACAACCGTTTTACCAGATGCTTTCAACTTTGGGAATAAAAACCTAAGTGGGAACTTCTTACCTTCCACAGAAGCAGAATGGACGCTTGACGTTACAACGCGTGAACTTACGATTACTTTCTTAAAAGATGGTATTCAAGAAGGCGATTATGATGTGAATATCAGTACGGCTTTCAAAGTATTTACCTCAACAGAAGAAACGATACAAGAAGTGGTATTCAAAACAGCAGGTAAAGATACTATTTATCAAATCGAAGTTGTACCAGTAGTTAACTACCCAACAACTGTAGGAATTACGGCGAATCCAGGGGTAGTAAATCCGACAAAAGGTCAAGTGGATGCCAAGTTCAACTTAACCAAAGAAAAAGATGCTAAAGGTGAGTTGAAACTTACAGACTATGCTTCCGGTGGAACAACAACTATTGATAAAGATAGCATCAAAGTATATTCGAGTGATGTTAGTGCTGGGGGAACCTTCATTGGTACGAAAAAATTACTTGTAGAAGGCACAGATTATACATTGACATATTCTTCGACAGCTTTAGTAGTTTCGCTTAATGGTGGGCTTGCTGGGAAAGGCTACCAAGTAACATATGACCGCACAATCAATAAACCAAGTGATTCACTTTCGTACATGTCTACCCAAGCTTACACGGTTGGAGATTCTGGTATACTATCAACTAATTCTTCTTATGTCTATTTAGCGATGACCAATTACAAACATTTGGAGAAAAAAGCTACTTATAATGGTACGACACAAAGTATTGATTGGGTAATTAATTTCAACTATGACCAAGATGAAATTTCTCCTACTACTGTACTTACCGATGTGTTAGCAGATAATGATGTAGAGTATGTTGCAGATTCACTCAAAATCAAACGCGTAACATTTAATACGACAACTGGTGTGCCAATTATTGGTAGTGATGCATCAAGCGACTGGACAACATCAACAATCTCAAATAATGGGAATTTTAATTTAACGTATAAAAACACTAATACAAACGCATATCAAATCACTTATTCTACTAAAATAACTGATTTTAAAGATCGTAAAATTAAAAATGAAATTACGGATGAAAATGGCGTTTCAGCTGATGCAACCATTGCTATTCAACCTGATTTGCTGAAAAAAGAAGCAGGAAGCATTGATTACTTCAATAATACAATGAGTTGGAAAATCACTGCTAACTCAGACAAAATTAAAATGGATAACCTCAACATTACAGATAAATTTTCTACAGGTATAAAAAGCCTGAAAAGCTATACTGTTCGTGCTTATACAGATAATTTCACTAGCGTAGTATTAACAGAAGGAAAAGACTTTACTATTAATGAGAATGTCACTCCAGCAGGGTTTTATATACAATTAATTGGTGATTATGCTTCTACAGATAAAAAAATTGTAGTAGATATTGTTACTAATATTGATTTGTCTGATGTGACGAAGACGATTGATAATAAAGCGTTTATATCTTACTATGATGGGGGAACTATCAAATATGTGGAAGAAATAACTGCTTCAGCTACACCAGATGCGAAAATGATGACAAATGGTGGGAAATACGGTGCGTACAATTCAACAACAGGAAATATAGATTGGATTGTTTCTGCAAATGCGATGGCGAAAAGCTACGATAACTTGATTTTTGATGACACAATCCCGACTGGATTAACATATGTAGAAGGCTCTTTACAATATCGTAATGTGGAGTCATCAACTGAAATGATGAGTTTACAAATTCCACTTAATTCTACTGGGACATTGGCCAAAGCAGGGGATAAAAATTATCCAACCAAAGTAGATACAACTGGCAATAAAATACATTTAGAATTTGCCAATTTAGACAACACTCGTGTATTTATTAAATATAGTACAAAACCAGATGAAAATTGGTATTTCTATAAATATGTGACGAATATAGCAGAAGTTACTGATAATGGTACAGATAAGCACACATATTCTTATCAAGCCTATGCGAGTAAAGTTTTCAATGCGATGACAAAAACAGCTTCCATTGATTCAACTTATAATAATAAAGTTAACTGGACTGTAACACTTAATAATATTTCAAAAGATCGTCCTATTAATAACCCAACAATTACTGATACGATGAAAAACGGAACAACAGGAGCGCAAGTTGTAAAAAGTAGTTTTAGAGTAATTAATGAAACAACTGGGGACGATATTGACTCAAAATACTATGATATAACGTTTACAGATAAAGATTTCACCATCCAGTTTAAAGATTACAAAGCAACAGACCCAATCAAAGTAACCTATAGTACAGTTAGTTTGATGTCAGGTTTGATTAGTAACACGGCTACAACAGCATCACCTGACTATGGTAGTCTCCCAATGTCATACAAATCTAGAACAACGAATATTTCTCCAGCCTTCACCATTGGTAGTGGCAGCGGGACGGCGACAATTGGTTCACTTGAAATTACCAAAGTTGATAAAAAAGATAATACGAAAAAACTAACAGGAGCTAAATTCCAACTTTACACGCCTGAAGGAGATAAAGCTGGGCAAGAAGCAACAACTGATTCAGAAGGGAAAATCGTCATGGACGGCCTTCAATCAGGAAAATATAAACTAGTTGAAACAGCAGCGCCAACAGGATATACAATTAGTGATGAATACAAAGATGGTAAAGAAATCACGATTACTGCTGATGTAGCGACGAGCGTTACAATTGAAAACACAGAACAAACTGGTAGCGCGGTTCTGCAAAAAGAAGATAGTGCAACAAAAGATGCTATCTCTGGCGCAGAATTCGAATTGCAAACAGCAGACGGAACTAAAGTATCCGAAAACTTAGTAACAGACGCAGACGGTAAAATCGAAGTAAACGATTTAGCACCAGGGGATTATCAATTTGTAGAAACGAAAGCACCAACAGGCTATGTACTTGATGCAACACCAACGAAATTCACGGTGGAATTCAACCAAACAGCGGCAGTAGTTGTAACAAAAGAAAACACAGCCAAAGCTGGCAGCGTAGTTCTAACAAAACAAGACAGCGCAACAAAAGCTACGATAGCCGGAGCAGAATTTGAATTACAAAAAGCAGACGGAACTAAAGTATCCGAAAACTTAGTAACAGATGCTGACGGTAAAATCGAAGTAAATGATTTAGCACCAGGGGATTATCAATTTGTAGAAACAAAAGCTGCGGCAGGCTATGTATTAGATTCAACACCAAGCGAATTCACAATTGAATTTAACCAAGATAAAGCAGCAGTTGTAACAAAAGAAAACACAGCCAAAGCTGGTAGCGTAGTTCTAACAAAACAAGATAGCGTAACAAAAGCTACGATAGCCGGAGCTGAATTTGAATTACAAAAAGCAGACGGAACAAAAGTATCGGAAAACTTAGTAACAGATGCTGACGGTAAAATCGAAGTAAACGATTTAGCACCAGGGGATTATCAATTTGTAGAAACAAAAGCTGCGGCAGGCTATGTATTAGATGCAACCCCAAGCGAATTCACCATTGAATTTAACCAAGACAAGGCAGCAGTTGTAACAAAAGAAAACACCGCCAAAGCGGGTAGCGTAGTTCTAACAAAACAAGACAGCGTAACAAAAGCAGCGCTATCTGATGCGGAATTTGAACTACAAACTGCTACTGGAACTAAAGTAAAAGATAATCTTACTACGAATGCAAGTGGTGAGATAGAAGTAGCTGATTTAGCACCAGGCGATTACAAGTTTGTAGAAACAAAAGCACCAACAGGCTACGAATTAGATGCTACACCAGTTACATTTACTATCGAATTTAACCAAGCAACTGCAGTCAAAGTAACGAAAGAAAATGTTGCGAAAACTGGTAGTGTAGTTCTTACTAAACTAGATAGTAAATCAAAAAGTAATTTAGCTGGGGCAGAGTTCGAATTACAAACAAAACTTGGTGTCAGTTTGAAAGATAAAGTAGTGACAGAAGCAAATGGTCAGTTGCAAATTGATAACTTAGCACCAGGCGACTACCAATTAGTAGAAACAAAAGCACCAACAGGTTATGAACTTGATGCAACACCAGTTGAATTCACCATTGAATTTAACCAAAAAGATGCAGTTCAAGTGACTAAAACGAATAAAATGTCTACTGGATCTGTTGTGTTAACTAAAACTGATGGGCAAACAAAAGTCCCTCTTGCAGACGCAACATTCAAATTAGTAGACGCAGATAATAACGTCACAGAAAATCTAACAACAGATGCTTCTGGTAAACTGGAAATAACTAATTTAGCTCCTGGTGATTATCAATTAATTGAAACAAAAGCACCAAAAGGTTATGAATTAGATACCGTTCCAGTCGATGTGAAAATCGATTTTAATCAAAATCAAGTGCTTCAAGTAACTAAAACAAATATTAAAACTATTGTAAGCGGCAAGGTAATAGCTGAATTTGTTGATACAAAAGGAAATGTATTAGCAGAACAAGAGATTCATACAGGTTTAGTCGGGGAGAAATATATAACTAAAGCGAAATCTATCGCGGGTTATAAACTAACGAAAGACCCTACGAATAAAGTTGGCCTATACAAAGAAGCAGATCAAAAAGTAACCTTTGTATATGAGAAAAATAAATCACCACTCGTTGTCGACCCTACCAAACCAATTAATCCTTCTAAACCAACAAAACCAGTAAAACCAACAGTAAACCCTTCAAAACCAGCTACAGTGAAAAAAGCACAAAGTCTCCCTTCAACAGGAGATAATTCACTAGCTAATCTAATCATTACAGGATTATTCGCTAGTGCACTTGGACTTTTCTTACTAAGAAAATCAAAAAAAGTAAATGATTAATAATTGTAGTCGCTATTCTTAACAGGATAGCGACTTTTTTATCTATTATATATAGAAAAAAATTCCATCTTATAATGCAGAAAAAGAGGGTTTAGTATTGAAAAAGTATATTTTTAATAAAAAGTATACTATTTTTGTTCACCAAAAAGACATAATAAATTTACTTTTTCGTTCTTTAAGAACATTTTCGACTCCTCGTCTTTTGTTATAATTCAACGAGTCATAGGTCTTATACAACAGACGTAGCTTGCATAGGAGGAAAACAGCTTAATGAAATATATGGTAAAATGGAGAAATTTTTTTATCGCTGCAATTATTGGTTTACTCGTTTTTCAAAATGTTTCGCCAGTATTAGCAGCCATTGTTGATGAAAAAACAAAAGTGAAAACGCTTAAAATAATTAAAGAAGATAAAGATACAAAAGAAAAAATCAATGGTTCTTCTTTTGAAATTAAAAATAAAAAAACTGGAGAAACAAAAGAAGTTTCTATAATAGATTACGGGACAATTGTAGATCATTCACTTTCAGAAGGAGAATATATTGTTAAGGAAAAGAAGGCAGCCCCTGGGTATACTTTAGACGAACAAACTTATAACGTCACCTTAGCTGATAAAGAAGAGGTTATAACTTCTATTTCAAGCAAAAACGAAGCAGAAAAAATTCCATCTGTTACAGAACAGCCCTCTAAAAAAGGGAATCTGAAAGCAGTTATAACAGATAATATTTTTACTGCAGTAAAGGTAGAAAATGGAACTGGAAATGAACTTAGTGCGACTACCCGTATAAAAAATGGTGGAGCAGTAGTCCTGAAAATGAATTTTACTTTCTCAGGGAAAAACTACAAAGCTGGAGATACATTTAAAACGGTTTTACCAGATACATTCAACTTTGGAACGACTAATTTAACAGGAGATTTCTTGCCTTCAACTGAAGCGAAATGGGATCTGAATGCAAGCACTCGGGAATTAACTATTACTTTTTTGAAAGATGGTGTGCAAGAAGGTAATTATGATATTGAGCTTAGTACGGCGCTAAAAAGTTTCTCTGAGACAGATAAAACAAGTCAGGAAGCAGTGTTTAATACGGCGGGTGGTAATACAAATTATCAGTTAGAAATTATTCCTGAAGTAGACAAGGCTACACAGGTAATACTCGAAGCAACGCCGAGTAAACTTAATCCGGATAAAGCTACTGTGGACGCAAGATTTAATTTAACAAAAGAAACTAATGAGTTAGGGGAACTTAGACTATCGGACACTGCTTATGGGGGTTCAACTATTATTAATAGAAGTAGTATTAAGGTTTACTCAACAGATATTAGTGCTAAAGGAACTTTCATTGGCTCAAAGCAATTACTTACCGAGGGTACAGATTATGAATTGATTTATGCACCTTCAGGATTAACAATTAAATTAAAAGAAGGTCTAAAAGCAAAAGGATATCAAGTTACCTATGAGCGTTCCATTGATAAGACAAATACGTCTTTGACTACTTTAGGGACTTCAGCAACAACAGTTGGAAGCTCTGGCATGTTATCAAATGGAAGTATGACCATTTCAGTAACAATAAAAGCATATGATCATTTAACTAAAAAAGCAGTTTATAACCCTGTAACTCAATGTATTGATTGGACAATTAATGTTAATTATGATTTAGCAAATTTGACACCTGATACGGTTTTAAAAGATGTATTAACAGACGATAATGTTAGTTATGTCGCAGGTTCTTTGAAAATCAAGCAAGTCACTTTTAATGAAGAATCAGGAGAAGTAGTAATAGGCGAGGATGCGTCTAATGATTGGACTGTTTCGACTATATCAGATAACGGTAGTTTTAATATGAACTACAAGAAAACAGATAAAAAAGCGTATCAAGTAACGTATTCTACAAAACTAACCGATTTTAGTCCACGAAAAATTAAAAATGAAGTAACGGATGAAAAAGGTGTTAAAGCAACAGAAAACTTTGATTTCAAGCCAGACTTACTAAAAAAAGAAGCTGGAGAGATTGATTATTATAATAATACAATGGATTGGACTATTACAGTTAATTCGGAAGGTATTAATATGCAAAATATTAATATCGTTGACGAGTTTTCTACAGGTGTAAAAAGTTTAATCAGCTACAGTGTGTACGCTTATCCTTCTGATTCAGGCTATAACATATTAACTGAAGGTAGAGACTTCACCATCCAAAAAGACGTCACGCCAGATGGTTTTAAAATTAAACTTATCGGTAACTATGCGACAACAGATAATAAAATTGTTGTGAAAATGAAAACAAAAATTGATTTAACTGATGGAGCAAACACGCTAAATAATAAAGCCTCGTTTTCATATTTTGACGGTAGTTTAACCCAGTATTCAGAAACAATAAAGGCAGAAGCAACACCGGAAACTAGTATTTTAGCTAACGGTGGGAAGGTCGGCAAATGGAACCCGGCAACTGGTGAAATAAATTGGATTGTATCTGTCAATGCAATGGGGAAAAAATATAATAAATTGGTTTTAGATGATGAATTTCTGGATGGTACAACCTTTGTAGAGGGATCTTTACAGTATCGTAATGTAGTTAATTCATCCGAGCTGACCGACTTGAGTATTCCTCTAGAGATAAAAGGGACTTTAGCACAAGTTGGGGATGCTAATTATCCAACCAAAATAGACACATCAGCCAATAAAATACATTTAGAATTTGGTAATTTAGATACTAATCGTGTATTTGTTAAATATAAAACAAAACCAAAAGATAATTGGTTTTTCTCACAGTGGGTAAACAATAAAGCTATCGTTTCAGATAATGGAGCAGATGAACAAATATACGAAACGAAAGAGTTTGCTTTTTTGCAAAATGAAGTTATTAAGGTAGCTGGAAACATAGATAGTACATTTGGAAATAAAGTGAATTGGAATATGGAACTTTTGAATATTACTCCAGAAAGAACACTGTCTAATCCAGTTATTACCAATCGATTGGAACAAGGAAATACGGGTGCTCAGTTTATTAAAAATAGTTTTCAAGTAATTAATACAAAAACGAACGAACCGATAAACGAAGAAAATTATGATATTACTTTTGAAGGAAATACCTTTACCATTCAATTTAAAAACTATACTGCAATGGCGCCAATCAAAGTAAACTACAGCACAATAAGTTTACTTTCAGGACCAATTTCTAACGAAACTACGGTAGAAGCAGAAGATTTTAGTAATGTCCCAATGTTTTTTAAAAAGAGAAATGTGGCAGTATCACCAGTCTTTACTGTGGGAACTGGATCAGGTATTGCAACGATTGGTACGATTAAAATCACAAAAGTGGATGAAGACGATACTACGAAGAAATTAGAAGGCGCAAAATTTCAGCTTTACACACTAGATGGTGAAAAATCTGGACAAGAAATAACAACTAATTCAGAAGGTGAAATTTTACTAGATGGTATTCAATCTGGAAAGTATAAATTAGTTGAAACCAAAGCACCAGAAGGTTACAACATTAGGGATGAATACAAAGAAGGAAAAGAAATTACTGTAAGTTCATCTGGTGAGGAACTTCTTTTAACCATCAAGAATGCAATGAAAAAAGGCAATGTTATTTTAACGAAAAAGGACAGTGCATCACATGAAGTATTAGCAGATGCCGAGTTTGAATTACAAAACGCCACTGGGTCAAAACTAAAAGAAAAACTAACAACAGATGCGAGCGGTAATATAGAAATAACCGATTTAGCACCCGGTGACTATAAGTTAATTGAAACCAAAGCACCAACTGGTTACCAATTAGACGCGACACCAGTTAATTTCACGATTGATTTTAACCAGTCAGAAGCAGCGAAAGTAAGCAAAACAAATACACCAAAAACAGGCACGGTAGTGCTAACGAAAAAAGATAGTGCAACAAATGCCAAGCTAGCTGACGCCACATTTGAGTTGCGAAACGAGGACGAAACGCTAGTCCGTGAGAATCTCGTAACAGACGATAATGGAGAAATTAGTGTAGCTGATTTAGCACCCGGTGACTATAAGTTAATTGAAACCAAAGCGCCAACTGGTTACCAATTAGACGCGACACCAATTAATTTCACAATTGATTTTAACCAATCAGAAGTAGAGAAAGTAAGCAAAACCAACAAGAAAAAAATTGGTACAATTATAGTTAACTTTATAGATGTAGACGGCAATCAATTAAATGACAAGGAAGTGCATACTGGAAATGTTGGTGAAGAATACAGTGTGAAAGCTAAAGAAATCGTTGGCCATACATTGGTTAAAGATCCCGCTAACAAAAAAGGTATGTATAAAGAAACTTCACAAGAAATAACCTTTGTCTATGAGAAAAAGGCAATGCCGATTACTGTGGAACCTACTGAACCATCAAAACCAACAGAACAGCTAACAGAATCAGCTACAGTAGCAGAGCCAAAACCTATAAAACAAAATATTAAAACAACCAACAAATCACCAAATAATAAGAGAAAACTTCCTTCTACAGGAGATGAGTTCCCTTATACAATGCTATTCACTGGATTGTTTGTTAGTGTTGCTGGAGTATTCTTCTTAAGAAAACCTAAACAAATAAAATAGCAAAAAAAGCTATCCTAAGAAATTTAGGATAGCTTTTTCATTTAAATCCAAGCATCTTCTTCATTTTTTGTTAAAAGCATTTGAATACCTCGAACAATATTAAAGATAAACAGTCCAACAATAGCTATTAGTGTAAATATAAATAAGCTACCAGTAACGAAAAATGATACATTTGCGAGTAAGCCGCCATTTGTCAAAGCTGTAACGAAAACACTGGAGAAACATAGAACACCAGCGATAGTCGGAATAATGTGAGTTAGTAATGCAACTTTAGCATGATGAGTAACATCCTCTGATTTAGCAAAAATCCAAATCAATACGGGCACAATAACTGGTGCAAAGAGGATACTAAAATAACTTAAAGCATTTAAAATACGATGATCATTCATAATCAACACACCTTTCTAAGATGTCTTTATTATAGCAAGGCTAGGATTATGAAGCCCTCGTTTCAAGTTACAAAGAAGGAAAATAATATAACAAATATGTAAGAATTATACGACTTTGTTTTTAGCCTGAATAATATGAAGAAGTTGCTCTGACATAAACGCTGGCGAATGAGCAAAATTTTCTTCGGCCCCAAAAACAATCATGCCGAAAATCGCATGTGCTTGATAAGACGCAAGTAACACGGGCTCTATACTCGAACTGTCAGCTGAGTAGTCAAAGTCATTTAAAATCAGTTCCCGAATAACGTCACAAACTTGATTTTGAAAACTGGGACGGATTGTCGATTTTATAACTTGTGTATAAAAAGCTTGATGACCATAAACATGATCAAAAATTTTTATCATGGAAGGCGTAAGTGTTTGAATGGAAAAAGGCGTCTTATGTGTATAAGGGTCTTGATACGCTTTTTGTAAATCAGCCAGCACTTCATCAATGATGCTATCTAAAAGTTCTTCTTTGTCACGGTAATGTTTATAGAACGTGCCTCGGTTAACATCTGCTACTGTAACAATATCCGTAATCGTAATCTGTTGAAAAGGTTTATCATCAAGAAGAGTGAATAAAGCTTGGTTTAAGGCTTGCTTTGTTTTTTTAATCCTTCTATCCATCATTTGAAACTCCCATCCGAGAAAAATTTCCTATTACTATACATATAACGCAAAAGTGTTGCTTAATCAACAAAACAGGCTTTCTTTACATATTGAAAGCGCTTTATATCGGGGCTATAATTGAAATAAGAAGGAGTGAAATTTTATCCTTTTTAGCGTATCAAAAGTGAAGGAGGAAGTAATAATGGGGAAATTAGCTGGAAAAGTAGCAGTTGTAACAGGGGCAGCTTCTGGAATGGGGCAACAAATTGCGGTTCTTTTTGCGAAAGAAGGGGCGAAGGTTGTTGTTGCGGATTTAAATTTAGAAGCGGCACAAAAAACAGTAGCATTAATTGAAGACGAACAAGGGACAGCACTTGCGGTTGTTGCGAATGTCACGAAACAAGACGATATTGAAAGCATGATTAACAAAGCTACTGAGACATACGGAACGTTAGATATTTTAGTAAACAATGCGGGCATCATGGATAATTTTGTCCCAGCCGGCGAATTAACAGATGAGCTTTGGGATAAAGTGTTTGCGATAAATACAACTGGAGTAATGCGAGCAACTAGAAAAGCACTTCATATCTTTGAAGAAAAAGGACAGGGAGTTATCGTTAATATCGCATCTGCTGGAGGCTTGTTTGGCTCAAGAGCAGGGGCAGCGTATACAGCTTCTAAACATGCTGTCGTTGGTTTTACAAAAAATGTTGGTTTCCAGTATGCTAATAAAAATATTCGCTGTAATGCTATAGCACCTGGAGCTGTAAATACAAATATTGGTACTACTATTTATGCTCCAGATCAATTTGGGCAAGAACGTGCTATGATTGGAATGGGAACAAATCCACGAGCTGGTGATGCTTCTGAAATCGCCAAAGTAGCTTTATTTTTAGCTTCGGATGATGCTAGTTTTGTAAACGGAACGGTAATTACAGCAGACGCTGGTTGGACAGCTTACTAAAAAATAACAAATCCGCATGAGAGAATTATTTTCTTTTGCGGATTTTTTATGAGAAAATAAAAAGATGGATATTTTTTAACAACTTCGCATTTAGGGGTTGTTTCTTTGTATAGAGAGAATGAATAGTTGTGAGCATAATGGGGTATTAAATAACAAAGTGAAAGGCGGGGATGCTTTTTGGTTGAACAGTTGGTAAGTAATGCAGCGATATTACTCGCAGGATTTTATATTATTTCTTTAGTCTATAAAGAGCCAATTACGAAAGAATTATCGATAAATAGAAAAATGGTGATAGGTGTATGGGCAGGGCTGCTAGGATTTGCACTAATGATTTTTGGGATACCGATTTCAAATAATGTCATTGTTGATTTGCGTCATATTCCTATTATTATGGTGGGCTTTTACGGCGGGCCCATTCCGGCAATTGTTTCGGCGGTCATTATTACAGCTTCACGCTTTTTAATTTCAGTGAATTCTGCAGCAGTGATGGCTGGTGTAATCATGATGTTGATTGGCATTATAACAGCTCTTTTTAGCAAACGCTTAGAAAAATATAATATTTGGGGCGTTTTTATTTTGAATATTATTGCGTGCGGTTTTGTAGTCATTAACTTACATTTGATTTTAGCAAAAGAGCCAGACTTCTGGGTTAATATGTTTACATTTGTATCGATTGCGCTTGTAATTGGCGCTGTTTCCGCAGGTTTAATGAAGAATATGATTAAATCAAAGCAATTGTTCCAAAAATACGAACAAGACTCTACGCTCGATTATCTGACGCGGTTATCGAATGTAAGGCAATTTGATGAAAAAATCAACCATGTGATGGACGCCGGAAGTAGACAAGTGACATTAATGTTAATTGATATAGATTACTTTAAAAATATTAACGATACATACGGCCATGACGCTGGTGATGCCATTTTGAAACAATTAGCTATTATTTTAAAACGAAACACATCAGATGGTTCGGAAGCATTTAGAAACGGCGGGGAAGAATTTTCCATTGTCTTATTAGATTGTCCGATTGAAAAAGGTAATTTTTTTGCTGAACAAGTGCGAAAAGAAACGGAAGAGCACGATTTTATGATACCGAGTGGAAAACTAGTGAAAATTACGATTTCAGTTGGGGTTAGCAGTAGTAAAGATGGTGCTAATACAAGTGAAGGTTTGTTTAAATCTGCCGATGAAGCCCTGTATAAAGCAAAATTAACCGGACGAAATCGTGTTTGTATTGCAGATGGAAATTAGCTTGTCGCAAAAAAACGAGTACTTCTAGCAGACGTCTTATGTTATAATAGATTGTGTAATGATGAGCAAATAACTAGGAAACTAGTCCAAAAGGATGAGCTTTTAATGTTTGACTTAATGGATAACTTGCTGGGAGTACAGTCATTTGGTGAATTAAATAAGGACATGCCGACGACGCTTTTTGTCACAGATGCAGACGGTAATATTTTAATTTCTAATAAATTCACTGCGCTTACGGTCGGAATGTCGCTTGAAGAATTACTTCGTTGTAATGTAAGGGACTTAGTGGAAGACGGTGTGTACAATGATTCTGTCACGCTAGAAGCAATCCGAACCAAACAAAAGAAAACAAAAGTTATCAATACGAAGAAAGGTTTTAGTATTCGTTCGACTTCTACGCCAATTCTCTATCCAGATGGCACCGTACATTTAGTTGTTACGATGTCAGATGAAACACAACCAGATAGTTTTAAAACATGGCGTGGTGAGGCAATTTCGGGCAATAAAGAGTCACTTCTTCTTGAAGATTATAAAGAAAATGATGGCACCGTGATAGTAGCGGAGAGCGTCGCGATGAAGCAGATAGTTCGAGTGTGCAATCAAATAGCCCCGTTTGACAGTAAAGTCTTATTATACGGGGAGTCTGGTACTGGTAAAGAAGTCTTATCGCGCTATATTCATGAAAAAAGTGAACAAGCTGCTGGACCATTTATCTCGATTAACTGTGCGGCAATCCCAAAAGCATTATTTGAATCTGAGCTTTTCGGACATGAAAAAGGTTCATTTACCGGTGCGGATATTGAAAAACCCGGAATGCTTGAACTAGCTGATGGCGGCACATTATTTTTAGATGAAATTTCTGAAATGCCACTAGAGCTTCAAGCAAAAATGCTCCGAGTGCTTGAAACTGGTGAAGTAAGAAGACTGGGCTCAACAACTGAGACGAAACGGCGCTTTAGACTTATTTCAGCGACAAATCGAAACCTTGGTGAAATGGTTGAAAAAGGAACGTTTAGGCGTGATTTATATTATCGTATTAATGTAGTGCCTGTTCACATTCCAGCACTCAGAGAGCGACCGCAAGATATTATTGGTCTTGCGCGTCAGTTTATTCAAAAATTTAATCAAAAGTACCAAAAAGATTTTCAGTTAAGTGGCGACAAAACGAAAGAATTACTTTCCCATAACTGGCCAGGAAATGTACGTGAACTTAGAAACCAGATTGAACGCTTAGTTGTTATGTCTGGAAATAAAGAAGTGGCAGTGTCTGAAACAGATGATTTTGCGTTAGACTTACATTTTAAAGAGCAAACGAAAAAAGAATCACTTCATTTAAAAGATTATTTACAAGACGTAGAAAAACACTTTATATTGCGAGTGCTCGAAGAAAGTGATGGAAACGTGACAAAAGCGGCTAGTGTGCTTGGGATTCATCGCTCTGTTTTATATCGAAAACTAAAAACACTTCATTAATTTAGAAAACCTAATCGGATATGTCGATTAGGTTTTTTTGTTGCGTTTTCGCGACTGTTTTTTGTAAGAGCGCTAATTTTTATGTCGCTTTTTTGCGACGATTAATAATGTTTAAATTTATAAAGGTTGATATAAAGCCATTTTAAATGTTGGCATGAAAGTTGCTTTATAAGTAAGTGCGTATCATTACAAATATATGTGAATAATTGAACAATAAGGAGTGAGGAATTTGTCAAAAGTAATAAAAGCAAGTGAAGCAGCAAAATTAATAAAAGATGGCGATACTGTAGCTTTTAGTGGTTTCGGTTTAGCTTGTGTTAATGAAGAAATGGCTATCGCGGTTGAAAAGCGTTTTTTAGAAGAAGGGGCTCCGCGTAATCTAACCGTTATGCATGCTAGTGCGCTTGGTGATCGCAGGGAAAAAGGAATGAGTCACTGGGGACATGAAGGATTAATTAAACGCTGGATTGGTGGAATTGCGATTGCTTCTCCTAAAATGGCGAAACTAATTGAGGAAGACAAATGTGAAGCATACAATTTGCCACAAGGTGTAATTACGCAACTTTACCGGGAAATCGCAGCTAAGCGACCAGGCGTTATTACAAAAATTGGTATGGGAACATTTGTAGACCCGCGTATTGAAGGGGCAAAAATGTCCGCGAGTTCTAAAGATAACTTAGTAGAGCTATTGACGATTCACGACGAAGAATGGCTATTTTATCCAAGTTTTCCAATTCAAGTTGCGCTCATTCGTGGGACTGTGGCAGATGAATTTGGCAACTTAACGTTAGAAAAAGAAGGCTTACATATGGAAGTCTTGCCAATCGCGCAGGCAGTTCGAAATTCAGGCGGAATTGTTATCGCTCAAGTAGAATCTGTTGCGAAAAAAGGATCGCTTAACCCTAAAGATGTAAGAGTTCCAGGAATTTTAGTTGATCATATTGTTATTTCAGAACCAGAAAATCATTTCCAAACTGAAAATACGCAGTACAATCCAGCATTTTCTGGACACATTCAAGTTCCTCTTGGCGATATTGAGCCACTTGCGTTAGATGACCGTAAAGTGATTGCGCGTCGTTCAGCAGCAGAACTAGAACCACAAACCATTCTAAATTTAGGTGTAGGAATTCCAGTAAACGTTTCTACTGTTGCAGCGGAAGAAGGCGTGAGTGACCAATTAATACTAACAACCGAAGCAGGATCTGTTGGCGGTGTTCCAGCTGGTTTAGCAGATTTCGGTCATGCGTATAACAGTGAAGCTATTGTCGATCATCATTCGCAGTTCGATTTTTACGATGGTGGCGGACTTGATTTATCCGTACTTGGTTTGGCGCAAACCGACGAATCCGGTAATGTGAATGTCAGCAAGTTTGGCTCAAGAGTTGCTGGCTGTGGTGGATTTATTAACATCTCCCAATCAGCGAAAAAATTAATTTTTGCCGGAACTTTTACAGCAGGTGGATTAAAGACGCGAGTAGCTGACGGCAAACTAGAGATTTTACAAGAAGGAAAAGCTAAAAAGTTTATCAAACAAGTTCAACAAATCACATTTAGTGGTGAATATGCTTCAACGACCGACCAAACAATTCTCTATGTGACAGAGCGAGCTGTATTCCGTTTAGAAAATGGCAAAATGGTTCTAACAGAAATCGCACCAGGCGTTGATTTAGAAAAAGATATTCTTGGACAAATGGAATTCGAACCCGTTATTGCGAGTGATTTAAAAGTAATGGATAGCGGTATGTTTAGCGAACAATGGGGTGGCTTAAAAGCTATTATTGAAAAACAAACAAGAGAGGGAGTATCTATATGACAAAAGAAATAAACCGTTGGGGAGTCTTGATTGGCTCTGTTGGTGTTCTGCTTTGTACAGGTGCGGTATATGCATTCAGTGTTTTTGCTGGACCGCTTAGTGCTGCTCATGGTTGGACAATTCCACAGGTTATGATGGCATTTACAATTAATGCAGCGATTGGACCGATTCCAACTATTTTAGGTGGGATTTTAACGGATAAAGGAAAAGCGAAATGGGCCATTTTAATTGGGGGAATCCTCTTTGGGCTTGGTTTTGCACTGACAGGTTTTGCTACTTCAACGACGATGCTTTACTTGTCTTATGGTGTTCTTGCTGGCCTTGGACAAGGTTTTGCGTATTCAGGATGTCTTAGTAACACGATTCGTCTTTTCCCAGATAAACGTGGTCTTGCTTCTGGACTTATTACTGCAGGAATGGGTGGAGCGACAATTATTGCTGCACCGATTGCGAACCACTTAATTGAAACATATAACGTAATGACAGCATTTAAAATTATGGGAGCTGTTTATATCGCAGTTGTCATTGGATGTAGTTTCCTTATTCGCGTCGCACCAGCTGGTTATGCACCAAAAGGCTGGACACCACCTGCTGGAAATGCAGCTGGTATGGTAAATGTACCTTGGACTGGAATGGTTCGAACAGTTACTTTTTACCTGATTCTTTTAATGCTAGGTATTGGCGCATTCTCAGGTTTGATGATTGCTTCTAATGCATCTTTAATTGGTCAAAATATGTTTGGCTTAACGGCTGCATCGGCTGCTGCTTACGTTAGTATTTATTCACTAAGCAACTGTTTAGGCCGAGTAGTTTGGGGCGCTGTATCTGACCGTCTAGGTAGATCTAATACATTAATGATTATCTATACAGTTATTGCTTTATCTTTACTAGCACTTGCAACGCTTCAATCGGTTGTTGGGTTTGTTATCGGAATCATTGGGCTGGGGCTTTGCTTTGGTGGAACAATGGGCGTTTTCCCATCTATCGTTATGGAAAATTATGGTCCGAAAAATCAAGGTGTCAACTACGGAATCGTCTTCATTGGTTATTCCACAGCAGCCTTCTTTGCACCAAAAATGGCAGCTCAAATCGCCGGTCAAAACGGTGGCGACTTCACACAAGCTTTCTATATAGCTATCGCACTTGCTGCTGTAGGACTTTGTATTAATATTGTTTATAAATTACGTGAGAAAAAACAACCAACGAAAGAATTAGCGTAAAAATAGAGAGGAGAAAAGAAAATGAGTTTAACTGAAATGCTACAAATCAAATATCCAATTTTACAAGGGGCAATGGCACAAATTGCCACATATGAATTAGCTTCCGCGGTATCAAATGCAGGTGGGCTAGGAATTATCGCATCAGGTGGAATGTCAGCAGACACGTTACGAGAACAAATTCGCCTTTGTAAAGAAAAAACAACGAAACCGTTCGCTGTAAATATCATGCTGATGATGCCAAATTGTCCAGAACTTGTCGATGTCATTATTGAAGAAGATGTGCGCGTTGTTACAACTGGGGCAGGAACACCTAAACCATTTATGGAAAAATTTAAAGCAGCTGGAATTAAAGTTATCGCCGTTATCCCATCTGTAAAAATTGCACAAAAAATGGAAGAAATCGGTGTCGATGCAGTTGTTGCAGAGGGTACAGAAGCAGGGGGACATGTTGGAGAAACAACAACGATGGCGCTAGTTCGTCAAGTCGTTTCAGCAGTAAATATCCCAGTCATTGCAGCAGGCGGTATTGCAGATGGCCACGGGATGGCAGCTGTTTATGCGTTAGGCGCAAGCGGTGTCCAAATCGGCACACTTTTCCTTGTTGCTGAGGAATGTCCTGTTCCTGCTAGCTTCAAACAAGCTGTACTTGATGCCACTGATACGAGTACAACTGTAACAGGCCGCCGAAATGGTGCGCCAGTTAGAAGTATTAAAAACCCAATGATTAAGAAATATGTAGAACTAGAAAACGAAAATGCTTCTAGAGATAAATTAGAAGAATTAACACTTGGCTCTCTTAGAAAAGCAGTCCATGAAGGTGACGTTGAAAATGGTTCCGTTATGGCTGGGCAAATTTGCGGAATGTTAACTGAAATTCGTTCCACAAGTGATATTATCGAAAACCTTATGAAAGAATCTAAACAAGTAGCAAGTAACCTAGTCATTCAATAATAAAAAAGAGCCAGCAAAATCTATTAGATTTTGCTGGCCCTTTTTCATTTGCGTCGATACATTTTGGTTAAATCTACCATTAAATAAACGAGCAATACTGCTGTAATGATAACAGCGATAAGATTAGCTACATCATTATGGAATAGAAAACTAATCCCATTGATGGCTAATGCAATTAAAATAATTATGAAATATTTTATCATTAGAAGTCTCCAGTTCTCTTCCTAATTATAAAGCGCCATCTTGAATGATTTCTGTTTTATAACCATCTGGATCTGTTAAGAAGTAATAGAATGGATCTTCGCCTGGAAGTCCTTTTAAGTCTGTGACAGTGTAGCCAGCTTCTTTATGTTCCTCAAGTAAAGCACGTACATCAGGAACACCAACAGCTAAATGACCATAGCCGTTTCCTAAATCGTAAGCTTCTTTTTGATCATAGTTGTAAGTTAATTCTAGTTCAAAACCGCCTTCTTCAAACGCCATATAAACTAAAGTAAATTCGAAATCAGGGAAATCTTTACGACGAACTTCTTTTAACCCTAATGCTTTTTCATAAAAAGCAATGGATTCAGTCAGATTTTTTACGCGGATACACGTATGTAACATTTTTGCAGTCATTTTTTCTTCCTCCTTTTAAACTTCTTTCTTCATTGTAGTATATCTCGGAAGTGAATACAAACAAGGAATATTGATGGAAGTAAAGCCAGTTTTTCGGTATAATGATGAATGTGAAGAAAGGCGGAAGTGAAATGACAAAAATCAAACGAATTATGACAGGAATAATCCAAGAAAATTGTTATATCATTTATCAAAATAATTTAGCTTTAATTGTTGATCCGGGCGACGAAGCTAATAAAATTGAAGCGGAAATTGCTAGTTTGGGAGTGAAACCAATTGCTGTCTTACTGACGCATTGTCATTATGATCATATTGGCGCTTTAGAAGAAATTCGCTCGACTTATCAAATTCCGGTATATGTTAGCCCGTTAGAACAAGAATGGCTTTCAAATCCAGATTTAAACCTATCTGCGCATATCGCGGGAAAAGCAATTGTTGCACAACCTGCTGAATACGAATTTACATTAGGTGACTATAATATAGAAGGTTTTCGTTTTAAAGTGGTGCCAACACCAGGACACTCTATCGGTAGCGTAAGTTTTATTTTCGATGATTTTGCAGTGGTTGGTGACGCGCTCTTCAAAGGAAGCATTGGCCGAACTGACTTATATACAGGTGACTTTGACACGTTAATCAATAGTATTAAAACAGAGTTATTTGTACTGCCAGACGATTTGCCAGCGTATTCAGGACACGGAGATGCAACTACAATCGGTCATGAAAAGAAAACAAACCCATATTTCAACTAAAAAGAACTTGCAGAAGCACCTAGTCTGCAGTTTTTTTGTAATTTAATAGAGAGGATGTTAGAACATGCATTCAGATGAAGAAATTTTCAAAGATACAACAACTAAAGCCCTACTCCAATTACTAAAAAAAGATATAGACTTTCATGAATATTGCTACCAAGAAATTTTCCCAAGAGGCAAAGAAATCAAAATGAACGACAACAAAAACTTCAAGATTTACTTAGTTGAAAGTGGATATTTTGCCTATTGTCTCAAAAATGAATATGGCGACTTTGGCATTATTAGTTTTGTTGGTGGTGAGATTGCCATCAATTTAATTCCGCTAATCAAAGAGGAACCGGAAGACGCTTTTTTACGGTGTTTAACGCAAGTTCGTTGCTGGGTGCTTGATCCTGATTTTGTAGGACGAGTGTTAGACGAAAATAATCAAAAAGCTAAATTTTTATTATCGAATTTACTTTATACAAGAAAAGTTTATTTTAAAGCTAGCAAACGTACTTTTATGAAAAAGGAACTTCGCATTAGAGCTTGTCTGAAAGAAATTGGTTTGTACATGGGACGAGTAACAAAAGATAAAGATTTTATTTTGCCAGATGAAATTAATAATTCTATTTTGGCTCAATACGCAAATACGACAAGAGAGTACACGAATATTATCGTACTCAAACTAAGAAAAGAAGGAATTTTAGACGATAGCCATAAACCGTGGGTAATAAAAAAAATCGATGAACTATAATTTATAAAACTTAATATTTATTGATTTTCTGTGCATAAAAGGTGGAAAATTTAAAAAAACATCTAAAAAAACGTGAGAAAAACTGTCACAAAAAGTACTTATTTAGCTGTTTTTCGCCTAAAAAATGTTTATTTTTAATGCGTAATAGTAAAAAAAATCTTGTTTTTTGATAATAACGTTATTTTATTTGGTTTAAGCCTTCTCTAGGGTGTTTTCATTCTGTGATATTATACTTTAGAGGAGGAATTTGCAATGAACACATTAGAAAAAAGACAACATGAAATCTTGACCAATCCGCTTCATTTTTGTAAGAAGTCTGGAGATTTTGCTAAACATAGTATGAGTATTAAGCTTTCTAAAAACGAGCTGTTTGATGTTGATTTTGTAACAGGGATCTATTTTGTTGAAAAAGGGATTGTTATGAAAGGAACACAAATAGATGATTATATAGGATACGATCAATTACTGAAACATGGTGATGTATGCAATTTTTCATCTTTTATGTCCTCAGATTTAAAACGTAATATTAGCGCAAAATTATTATCGCCTAGTTCTAGTGTGATTACTGCAGTTGATAGAGATTTTTTTATTTTTATGGTGGAAAAACATGTGAGCATTGAAGAATTTATGCTTTTTCAATCTAAAAAAGAAATTATGATCCTGCAACGTCGCTGTTTACTTAACACACTCAAAGTAAAAGATCGCGTCAAGCACGTGATTGCTGCGATTGGCTATGAATATGGCATTTCAAACGGTGACAATATTCAAATACCCCAAGAATTATCAACTACATTTTTATCTAAATTTATGGGAATCACAAGAGAATATCTTAGTCTAACTCTTAGCGAACTCAAAAAAGAAGGATATTTATTAAATACTAAAATTCCTGTAATTATCAATGTAGAAAAACTATTCAATGAAATTCCATATGAATCTTTAATTTTATAAATAAAAGAAGATAGTCTACCGGCTGTCTTCTTTTTTATGCTAAAATGAAAGAAAAAAGGAGTTCCGCAATGAGTGAATACTTGGAAATTCCAGAATTAAATAAAGCATTTCCGTTTCGATCTTTTGTTAATGAAGGAGAAGTCCTTGTTTATCCTCATTGGCATAAAGAAATTGAGATTATTTATGCACTAAAAGGCAGTTTAAACCTTGGAGTAAATGATATGCCCATCCAACTTAATGAAGGAGAAATTCAAATCATTAATGGTGGAGATGTACATTATTTTTTAGCTTCACCAAATAGTGAGCGTATTGTTATTCAATTTGATTTAAGCCTATTTCAAGAAGAAATGCAAATGGACGGACAAAATGGCACCCTTCGAGAAATGCTCACGGAGATGGCTCATTTAAGCCGAGAATGGCCAGAAGAAACGACGGCGAAGGTCCAATCGCTTATTAGAAATATCCATTTAGAATCGAGTAATGATTCCCTGGGTAAACATTATATTCTTAAAGCCGATCTGCTAGCGATTATTGGTTTAATTTACCGCGAAATACCACAGAAAAAAACGCAACCTGATAGCGTCATTTCCGAACAAGCTGTACTTAAATCAAAAGAAACACTCCAAAAGCTAGATCAGATTTTTTCATATGTAGAAAAACATTATCAAGAACCAGTTAGCTTACAAGAAGTTGCGGATTATACTGGATTTAGTACGTATTATTTCACGAAATTTTTCAAGCGAAATACTGGTATGACGTTTGTGACTTTTTTAAATGATTACCGTTTAAATAAAGCGAAATGGATGTTGCTAAATGAAGCGTTCCCTGTAACCGAAGTAGCTGAACTTGCTGGATTTAGTAGCGTTAAAACATTCCACCATGCTTTCAAAAGAGCGATGGGGGTAGCGCCTCTTAAATACAGGAAGACAATATACGGGAATAATTAAGCAATAAAATAGGAAGAATTACCTTCAGTAGTTTTGTATGATGTAACTATCAAAACTATTGGAGGTTTTTTATTATGACATTAAAAGTTGGAATTATTGGTTGTGGAGGCATTGCAAACGGGAAGCATATGCCAAGTTTATTAAAAGCTGAGAAAGCAGAAATGGTTGCTTTTTGTGATATTGTTCTAGAAAAAGCGGAAGCGGCAGCAAAAGAATTTGGCAGCGAAAATGCAAGCGTATACACAAACTATGTAGAATTACTCCAAGATAAATCCATTGATGTCATCCATGTTTGTACACCAAATATTTCTCATGCAGAAATTTCTATTGCGGCTATGGAAGCTGGAAAACATGTTATGTGTGAGAAACCAATGGCAAAAACAACAGCAGAAGCGAAAAGCATGATTGAAGCTGCTAATCGTACAGGGAAAAAACTAACAATTGGTTACCAAAATAGATTCCGTAAAGACTCTGATTACTTGCACCAAGTTTGCGAAAATGGTGAATTAGGCGATATTTATTATGCAAAAGCTAAAGCGATTCGTCGCCGGGCAGTACCAACTTGGGGCGTGTTCTTGGACGAAGAAGCTCAAGGTGGCGGACCACTTATTGATATTGGCACACACGCACTTGATTTAACACTTTGGATGATGGACAACTATAAACCAAAATATGTCGTAGGAAATAGCTACCATAAACTTGCGAAAAAAGAAAATGCAGCGAATGCGTGGGGTTCATGGGATCCAAGTAAATTTACAGTAGAAGATTCTGCATTTGGTTTTATCACTATGGAAAATGGCGCAACGATTGTTTTAGAAGCAAGCTGGGCGCTAAACACATTAGATGTTGGTGAAGCGAGAACATCACTTTCGGGAACAGAAGGTGGCGCTGATATGGAAGATGGATTACGAATTAATGGTGAGGCACACAGCCAAATGTATGAAAAGAAAATCCAATTAGAAGCAGGCGGCGTTGATTTTTACGATGGAACAGGTGATGATCCAGCATTAATCGAAGCAGAACAATGGTTAGAGGCGATTTTAAATGATACTGATCCAGTTGTAAAACCTGAGCAAGCTCTTGTTGTAACACAAATTTTAGAAGCTATCTATGAATCCTCAAAAACAGGACAACCAGTTTATTTTAATTAAGGAGGAAGTGCTTTTATGAAAGCAAAAATAGCTTTGCAGTTATGGAGTGTTAAGGAAGCTTGTGAAGACGATTTCTTTGGAACTTTAGAAAAAGTGGCGGAAATGGGTTATGACGGTGTGGAATTTGCTGGCTATTATGGTAAATCCGCGAGTGAAATCAAAGCGAAATTAGCCGAACTTGGACTAGAAGTAGCGGGATCACATATTAGTAAAGAAGAGCTTCAAGCCAATTTAGAAAACGTCATTCTTTTCGAACGAGAATTAGGTAATAAATACATTATTTGTCCATATGCCGATTTTGACTCAAAAGAAGGATGGCTTGAATTCAGCGTAGAGCTAAGTAACATCGGAAAAGCAATCCGACAATCCGGAATGGCGTTTGGCTATCATAATCACGCTCACGAATTAGAAAAATTAGATGGCAAAATCATTTTGGACAATTTGCTTGAGAATGTTCCTGAAATGGTTGCAGAATTAGATACTTACTGGATAGAGTACGCTGGTGTAGGAGTCATTCCTTTTATCGAAAAATATCGTAATCGAGTACCGCTAATCCATATTAAAGATAAAGCGAAAACGAATAAAGAAAGCACCATTATCGGCGAAGGAATTCTCGATGTTCCAGGATACGTGAAAACAGCGCTTAATGCAGGAACAGAATGGCTAATTATTGAGCAAGAAGCATTTGTTGAAGATCCGTTAACAAGTGTTGCAAAAGGTTATACGTATTTAGCGAATGTATTGGAGGAGAAATAATATGACGCGTGTGACAGTGTGGAACGAATTTTTACACGAAAAAGAAGATGATGCTGTACTTGCAATTTATCCAGATGGAATTCATGGACAAATTGCTAGTTTCCTAGAAAAAGCAGGAATTGATACGAAAACAGCTACGTTGGAAGAACCGGAACATGGGCTTACAGAAGAAGTTTTAGCGAATACAGATGTTCTAATCTGGTGGGGACATATGGGGCACGACCGCGTAGAAGATAAAATTGTCGATCGTGTGCAAAAACGTGTTTTAGAAGGTATGGGGCTTATCGTACTTCATTCTGGACATATGTCAAAAATCTTTATGCGTTTAATGGGCACGAGTTGTGATTTAAAATGGCGTGAAGCAAATGAAAGGGAGCGTCTTTGGGTAGTTGACCCGACGCATCCAATCGCAAAAGGTATTGGTGAATTTATTGAATTAGATGAAGAAGAAATGTACGGCGAGCATTTTGATATACCAGCCCCCGATGAACTCATTTTCTTAGGATGGTTTGAAGGCGGAGAAGTTTTCCGAAGTGGTATCACATATAAAAGAGGCAATGGGCGGATTTTCTACTTCCAACCAGGTCATGAATCTTATCCAACGTATCATCACCCGGATATTCAACAAGTAATTATTAACGGCGTTCACTGGTGTGCAGAAGGTCGAAAAACATATCCAAAATATGGAAATCATCAACCACTTGAAAAAATAGGGAGGAAATAAACATGAAATTAGGCGTATTTACACCATTATTTGCAAATTTATCATTAGATGAAATGTTAGATAAAGTAAAAGCGGCAGGACTTGATGCTGTCGAAATCGGGACTGGCGGGAACCCTGGGAATCATCACTGTCCAACCGATGAACTTTTAGCGAGTGAAGCAGCTCGTAAGGAATATTTAGAAAAATTTACTAGTCGAGGATTAACAATTAGTGCTTTTAGTTGCCACGATAACCCGATTTCTCCCAATAAAGAAGAAGCGGCTGCATCTGATGAAATTTTGCGCAAATCAATCAAACTAGCTTCTTTAATGAACGTTCCGGTTGTTAATACATTTTCTGGAACAGCGGGAGATAGTGACGATGCCAAAGCGCCGAACTGGCCGGTAATTCCTTGGCCGACTGTTTATAGCGATATTAAAACATGGCAATGGGAAACTAAGCTAATTCCTTACTGGAAAGAAATTGGCGAACTTGCAGCGGCTTCTGGTGTTAAAATTGGTATCGAATTGCACGGTGGTTTCTTATGTCATACACCATATACCATTTTAAAACTGCGTGAAGAAACAAATGATGCAATCGGTGTTAATTTAGATCCAAGTCATTTATGGTGGCAAGGAATTGACCCAGTTGGCGCTATCAAAATCTTAGGGAAAGCTGGAGCAATCCATCATTTCCATGCCAAAGATACGTATTTAGATCAAGATAATATCAATATGTACGGTTTGACTGATATGCAACCATATGGCGACGTTCAAACAAGAAGTTGGACATTCCGTTCGGTTGGTTGTGGTCATAGTTTGACAGAATGGTCGGATATTATGAGCGCGCTTCGAACATATGGTTATGATTATGTAGTCAGCATCGAACACGAAGATCCATTAATGTCGATTGACGAAGGCTTCGATCGTGCTGTTACAAACTTACAATCGATCTTAATTAAAGACAAACCACTGGATATGTGGTGGGCGTAACAATAAGAAAGGATGTCTTGGAATGAAAAAATATCAATTAGTAATTGTTGGTTACGGCGGGATGGGAAGCTATCATGTAACGCTTGCATCGGCTGCTGATAATTTAGAAGTTCATGGCGTATTCGACATTCTAGCAGAAAAACGCGAAGCCGCCGCTCAAAAAGGTTTAAAAATCTATGAAAGTTATGAAGCTGTTTTAGCAGACGAAAAAGTAGATGCTGTTCTTATTGCAACACCAAACGATAGCCATAAAGAGCTTGCAATTAGCGCACTTGAAGCAGGGAAACACGTTGTTTGTGAAAAGCCAGTAACAATGACAAGTGAAGATTTACTAGCAATTATGGACGTGGCTAAAAGAGTAAATAAACATTTTATGGTTCATCAAAATAGACGTTGGGACGAAGATTTCCTTATTATTAAAGAAATGTTCGAACAAAAAACGATTGGTGAAATGTTCCACCTAGAATCACGTGTCCACGGAGCAAATGGTATTCCAGGAGATTGGCGTCATTTGAAAGCACATGGCGGCGGGATGGTACTTGATTGGGGCGTACATTTACTTGACCAATTGTTATTCCTAGTGGATAGCAATGTGAAGTCCGTATCTGCTAATTTAAGTTTTGCGCTTGGGGATGAAGTCGATGATGGCTTCGTAACGTTCATTACTTTTGAAAATGGTATTACTGCTCAAATCGAAGTAGGCACAACGAACTTCATTAAACTACCTCGCTGGTATGTCAAAGGCACTGAAGGAACCGGAATTATCCACGATTGGGATCTAAGTGGGGAAATCGTCAAACCAACCGCACTTGCTAAAACTTCAGAGCCAACGCCAATTAAAGCAGGGCAAGGACTGACAAAAACAATGGCACCACCAAGCGAAGAAGCAACCAATACATTATCACTTCCGGCACCTGCCAAATTAGCTCCATCTTTCTATAATAACTTTGTCGATGTTTTAAATAATACGAGTGAACCAATCGTTCAAAACGAAGAAGTTTATCAAGTTTTAAAATTGATTGAAGCCATATTTGAAGCGGCTGAGACCAATCGAACCGTTCATTCTATTTAAAAAAGATGTTTTAGCTTTCTATAATGTGGAAAACACTACTATGGAGATAAAGATTCTTCATTAGAAAATAAATTCTAATTAGGAGGCAATATCAATGAGCGAAGATAAAGGTATGAAAGACAAAGCAAAAGGACTTAAAGACAAAGTAGTAGGTGACGCAAAAGACAAGTTCGGTAAAGCAACAGATGATAAAGGCAAACAAGTAGAAGGTAAAGCTCAAAAAGCTAAAGGCGAAGTAGAAGATAAAACGGGCGACGCTAAAAAGAAATTATCCGAATAAGTTAAAAAACAGGCTTGAAATTTTCAAGCCTGTTTTTTTGTCAATTAATGGCAAAAGGTTTTGTTTCAAACGAGATAGGTTTACGCGGAGTCGGATTCAGCGTTCAATAAAAAAACACTTTGTTTAGCCTATTAATTAGGCTAGAACAAAGTGTTTTTTATTTTTCAGCTAGGTATTTAATTTTATCAGGGACGTTTTTGATTTTTTTATAGTTAACAACCATTTTGTTTTCGCCGATTAATACTTTAAACTGGTCGTCTTTAGCTAATTTCTTTTCAGAATAAAATGTAATGTTTTTTTGTTTTCCTTTATCATCATAGACTTTGGAAACATATTTATAACCTTTAAATTGATTTTTTGTTACAGCTTTACCAGTTTCTTCTACTTTAAGGTAATAGGATTTGACTGCGGCATCGGTTGGCATCGCATACTCCCAAATAGCACAGACAGCTAGAAGAACTGCCGCTAACACCATCAAAACTCTTTTTTTAGTAAACATTTCTCCCTCATCCTTCCTTTGCTTTATTACATTAAGTTTACAATGAATACAGAATAATATCCTGTTTGTTAACTAACAATATCCTCATGTAACCTTACAATTTTGTCAGAATGGTGACGAAATCGAATCATAAGTTTGTGAAGTTATAAAAAACAGTTTTTTTACCTACTAAATGTAGAAATGAAGAAAAAAATAGACACTATAAGTAGTGGCTTTTTAAGAGAATAAATGTGCAAGAAAACACATGAATTCACTCGAAAAATTTTTTTATTTGCTAAAAACCTTGTTGTAATCGTCGTTTTGGAGATTTCACAGATAAAATCAAAGCACTATATCTTGCATTCACAATGAAAAAGTTATACTATATATAGTATCGAAAGCGAAATATTGCTTCATCGCCTTTTAACTTTTATTGAGGGGAATTTGCTCCTTTAAAAGTTAATTTTTTTGCTCCATGGAACGACCATAAATAGTTCAGCGGACGAATGAAAAAGCGCAAAATGAATCAGATATTTTTACAACGAGGAAAAAAGGATGAAATGGGGATTGCAAATGACAACTTACATAGTAAAAGACGGGGGAAACAGAAAGCTACCTTTTGACAAAAGCCGATTGGATGGATATTTAGAGAAAATCCATGAAGAATTTCCAAAACTTGATTTAGAAGATTACAAACGTAAGGTTTTTAATTTTGTTGAGAAGAAGGAAGATTATGCGGCTGATGAATTAGTCGATTATCTAATTAGGGAAGCAGAAGCTCGTACTGATATTCATATTCCTGAATGGGAACATTTCGCGGCACGTCTTTATTTAAATAAATTATATAAAAAAGCGAGTAAAAATCGTTTTTATAATGACGATGATAAATATGGTTCATACGTTGGACTTCAAGAAAGTTTAGGCGAGCGTGGTATTTATTCTGGTAATATCCTAAAAAATTATTCTAAAGAAGATTTAATTGCTGCAGGGAAATTAATTGACCCTGAAAAAGATAAATTATTTACTTATAATGGTTTGTATTTACTTGCGACACGTTATTTAGCAACTGACTCCGAACGTAATGTGTATGAGTTACCGCAAGAACGCTGGTTAACTATCGCACTTTATTTAATGCAAAACGAACCAAAAGAAAAGCGTATGAAGCTAGTTGAAGAAGCTTACTGGGCGCTAAGTAATCTATATATGACAGTTGCGACTCCGACACTTGCAAACGCTGGAAAAGTTGGCGGACAATTGTCTAGTTGCTTCATTGATACAGTAGATGATAGCTTACAAGGGATTTACGATAGTAATACAGACGTTGCTCGCGTTTCTAAGCACGGCGGCGGTGTTGGAGCATATCTTGGTTATGTTCGTTCAACAGGAGCTGCTATCCGCGGCGTAAAAGGCGCAAGTGGTGGCGTTATTCCTTGGATTAAACAATTAAACAATACCGCAGTTAGCGTAGATCAATTAGGTCAACGTAAAGGAGCGATTGCAGTTTATTTAGACGTTTTCCATAAAGATATTGAATCTTTCCTTGATTTGCGATTAAACAATGGTGACCAACGTTTGCGCGCACATGATGTGTTCACTGCGGTTTGTATCCCTGATATTTTCATGGAAGCTGTAGAACGTCGCGGCGAATGGTATTTATTCGATCCACATGAAGTAAAAGCGAAAAAAGGCTGGTACCTACAAGATTTCTACGATGAATCAAAAGGCGAAGGTACTTTCCGCGAAAAATATGACGAATTAGTAGCTGATGAAACAATTAGTAAAAAAATCGTTAAAGCAATTGATATCATGAAACGTGTCATGATGAGTCAATTAGAAACAGGGAATCCATTCATGTTTTACCGTGATGAAGTAAATAGAATGAACCCTAATAAACATGAAGGCATGGTATATTCTAGTAACTTGTGTACTGAAATCATGCAAAATATGAGCCCGACAAAAATGATTCAAGAAATTATTTCTGGAGATCAAATCGTCATTACAAAACAAGCGGGAGATTTTGTTGTATGTAACTTATCTTCTGTTAACCTAGGTCGTGCAGTTGTTGCTGAAGAAGGTACTTTAGAACGTTTAATCGAAGTAGAAGTACGTATGTTAGATAACGTTATCGACTTAAACGAACTACCAGTACCGCAAGCTACTATTACAAACCAAAAATACCGTTCTATCGGACTTGGAACATTTGGTTGGCATCACCTACTTGCTCTTAAAAATATCGCTTGGGACTCAGAAGAAGCTGAGAAATATGCCGATGAATTATATGAACAAATTAACTATTTAGCTATTCGCGCTAGTAACAAATTAGCTCAAGAAAAAGGTGCTTATAAAGTCTTCAAAGGCAGCGACTGGAACACTGGAGAATATTTTGCACGTCGTAACTATAACTCACCTGAATGGCAAGAATTAGCGAAAGAAGTAGCAGAAAAAGGCTTGCGTAATGCTTACCTTGTAGCTGTTGCACCAAATATGAGTACTGCGCAAATCGCTGGTTCAACTGCTTCGATTGATCCAATTTACAGCGCATTCTATTATGAAGAGAAAAAAGACTACCGTCGTCCAGTAATTGCACCGGACTTAAACCTAAGCACATACCCATACTACGAAAAAGGTGCTTACAAAGTTGACCAATTCGCAAGTGTACGTCAAAACGGTCGTCGTCAACGTCACGTAGACCAATCACTAAGCTTTAACTTCTATGTACCAAGTGGTATTAAAGCAAGTAAACTACTTGAACTACACATGACTGCTTGGAATGAAGGACTGAAAACAACTTACTATGTCCGCTCCAACGATATTGATGTTGAAGAGTGTGAATGGTGCTCAAGCTGATAAATCTCTAAAACATTTTATCGATAACACAATAAGAAAGGGAGGGCTTGCCTAGATGGCTAACCAAAAAGAACAACTGACACGTATTAAAATTTTAGAACCTTTATTTCCTAATCGTTCTACTTCAATCATAAACGGAGAAACTAGCGGGATTTTGAATTGGAATGACATCCCGTATCCATCTTTCTACCGTGCTTATAAAGAACTTTCTACTAACTACTGGATTCCAGATGAAGTAGATATGAAAAGCGATGCAAAACAATATCCCGCTCTTTCAGAACAAGAAAAATATGCTTTTGATGCAATCATTGGTTTGCTAGCAACACTTGATTCGCCGCAAACACGTTTTATTTATAATATTGCGGAATACATTACCGATCCAGCAGTTCATGCGAATGCAGCAATTATCGCGCAACAAGAAGTTATCCATAATGAAAGTTATTCGTATGTACTTGCTTCTATTACAAATTTACAAGAACAAAATCGCGTTTTTGAACTTGCGAGAACACATCCAACCATTATTAAACGTAACGAGCCAATCATGGACGCATATGATGATTTCATGAATAATAAAACAGGTGAAACACTTGTAAAAGCTTTAATTCAATCGTCTATTTTAGAAGGAATTAATTTCTACAGTGGCTTTGCTTACTTCTACAACCTTGTTCGTCAAAATAAAATGACAGGGACAGGGAAAATCATTAGCTTTATTAATCGTGATGAACTAGCTCACTCGAAGTTCATTTCAGAAGTAATCCGGGCAATCCTTGGGGAAAACCCAGAATTACAAACAGAAGAGCTAGTAGAATATACGCATGATGCTTTCCGCCACGCTGTTGAACTTGAAACAGAATGGTCTGAAGAAGTACTACAAGGTATTGAAGGTATTGATGTGGAAGAAATGGTTGACTACGTGAAATATCGTGCCAACAAAATGCTAGGAATGCTTGGTATTCCAGAACTTTATCCAGGACATAGTGATAACACAATGACATGGATTAAAGCCTACGCAGATAACTTTACAGAAACAAAAACCGACTTTTTCGAAATGCGCAATTCAAGCTATAAAAAAACGAATATGGATAACGGATTCGACGATTTATGAGAATTTTGTTAGCCTATGATTCTCTAAGCGGCAATACGAAAATGGTGGCTGATGAAATTGAAGAGATTTTACAAAGCGAAGGACATGAAGTTGTGTCCTTTCGCGTATCTCCTCTAGCCGAGTATCCGCTTGATGAGGATTTTGACTTGTACGTGTTGGGGGCATGGACAGTCGACTACGGAAGAACGCCGCCGGATATGAAAGATTTTATCGCGGAACTAGCCGTTAAGCCCAAGAATGTAGCCATTTTTGGCACTGGGGAAACACAATGGGGTATGGAGTTTTATTGCGGGGCTGTTGACCGAATGGCAAAATACTTCGGCACAAGCTACCCAACTTTAAAAATAGAGCAAATGCCACACACAGAACAAGATGTGGCTGATATAGACAATTGGGTCAAGAAAATTTTAGCGTTAAGGAGTGGAATCAAATGACAAGTATTGAAATTAAATCACCTGAAGAGTTCCAAGCTCATATTAATGGGGAAGAATTAGTATATGTAGATTATTGGAAAGATAATTGTCCTAATTGTAAAATGCTTGATCTTTCGTTTGCTGAATTCAAAAACTCTGAAATCGCAAGCAAAGTGAAAGTATTAAAAGTAAAATTAGAAGAAATGGGCGAAAACTTCTTTTTTGATCGTGATGTACAACAAACGCCAACACTTGTACTATACAAAGGCGGCGAAGAAATCCACCGTTTAAACGGATTTATCCCACCAAACAAAATTGAAGAAGCAGTTTCATTAAACGCATAATTTAATGAGTAGCAAGTCTCCTTATAAATAGGTGGCTTGGTGCTCATTTTTTTATAAGAGTTTGCAATTTTTTTCACAAATAAATTCTTCTAAAGGAGCTAAAACAGTGAGACAATTACAAGATGAAATTACTGCTTTTCTAAAAGAACGTGATTGGCTAGATCAATACAATCATCCAAAAGATTTAGCAATTTCGTTGTCACTTGAAGCATCAGAATTACTTGAATGCTTTCAGTGGAAAACAGATGAAATAGCGCTAAAAGAAAATCGTGAAGAACTTTTAAAAGAAGTAGCTGATGTGCTTATCTATGCTCTTCAAATTGCAGAGAGTATGGGAGCGGACGGCGAGGAACTTGTTCGAATGAAGTTAGCAGAAAATCGTATGAGAACTTGGCCGAAAAAATAGAAAAAAAGCTGCTTTACCAAATAATGATAAAGCAGCTTTTTATTTTAATAGGAATAAGAACGTTTACGGCGTTTTTTGGAACGAATCATTGTAAAAATTCCTGCTATAACTAAAATAATAGAAATGATACATACACCAAAACCGATAAGTCCGGTAATGCTAAACGAAAAGCCAAAACCAATCAAACCAATCAGAAGTAACACTAAGCCAGCTAGTTTCATTTGAAAACTCCTTTCAGAAATCTTATCTCTATTATATAGGAATTATCTGAAAAAAATAAGACTTTAAAGATAAAAAATTTTTAAAGATGAAATGCATTGATAGAGCACCAGTTCGCATAAGTTGGAAATAGTCAAGACTGCAAAGGAAAAAATTTATCTGTTATAGTAAGAAAGTGAGAGAAGCAAGGAGGAAAACATATGGATTTTAAAGAGTATCAAATTTTAGCAAACAGAACTGCTGCAACACACGAACAGGCACTAACAAATTACGGACTTGGTATTACTGGAGAGGCCGGTGAAGTTGCCGATTTGATTAAGAAATATGCTTTTCATGGACATGATTTAGATAAGGAGTCTCTAACAAAAGAGCTAGGAGATGTACTTTGGTACGTATCGCAAATTGCTAAATGGGCAGATATAAGCATGGAAACAGTAGCAGAATTAAATATCGAGAAACTAAAGCGTCGTTATCCTCAAGGTTTTTCAAAAGAGCGAAGTAAGCTCCATATCGATTAAAAAAACGTTTGTATTTAAGAAAATTAATTTTCCTAAAATACAAACGTTTTTAGTTTTTTAGTGAGCTAGAAAACCTGCTAAATAGCGTATAAATTACATATTGGATAATCGAAAAGTAAAAGACAAAATTCCAAAATGGCCAGTGAAAAACACTTAACATAATTTGCAATGAATCAATTGGCTGCGTAAGTAAATGGATGGAATGTAAACGAGAGAACCGTCCAATGTATATCGCATAACTAGATAATAAAATTAACCCAATCAAAAGTAATTGATAACTTAGTAAACTAGTCCAATTAAATCGTCTTCTTATTTCAGCAAGCATTTTTGCGAAAGACCAGAATCCAATAAATAATCCAAAGAACACACCGACGATAATATAAGTGAAATGTCGCCATAACCAAGGTGCTGTTGAAAGTATTCCTTCTGCCCCGTAAATTTCTAAACGTTGTAAATGAAGTAAATCAGTTAAAAGATACGGTGCATTTGGGAAAAATACTAGCCAAACAACTCCTAGTGGCCAAAAAATCCACCAGACGCGAGGTTTTTTTGTGAGAAATACAGCTATTTCGAAAGGTATATAAGCAAGCCCGACATTTAAAATTAGAAAAGTGTAAGTATCTGCAGTGAAATGCAGCACAAGAAAGTATCCGAGTAAGAACGCTCGGCAAGTCCAAATTGCTTTCGTCATGAAATAGTCACCTCGTGTTTGCTATTGTATCACAAATCGAGGTGACGAGGACATCTTAACCTGCTAAATGAAACAAAAGTACTAAAGCTAGACCAAATGCTGAAAGGAAAACAGAACCGATTAACGCCGCAGCAAAAGGTTTTCCACCCATTTTTCCGAACGATGGTAAGTGGACATTTAAACCAAGTCCGCCCATTGACATAGCAATGAGGAAATATGCGCAGATGACAAGAAAATCGGTTACAGATGTTGGAATAATTCCAAAGCTATTAATTGCACTAGTTGCTAAAAAGCCGAAAATAAACCATGGTACAGGAAGTTCAGCCCATGAAAAGCGATTTTTAGTCCCAGCATTAACCATTTTTGCGACAACAAAGCAGACTGGAACAAGTAAGGCTACACGTGTTAATTTGACGATAACCGCCATATCGACAGCAGATGAGCCGCCTGGATCTGCAGCTGCAATAACGTGGGCAATTTCATGAAGTGTAGCACCTGCAAAAATCCCATAACCATCTGGTCCAAGTGGCAGAATTGGATAAATCAACGTATAGATAACGGTGAAAATAGTTCCAAGTAATGCAATAATCGTAGCAGCGACAGCCGTTTGGTTGTTATCAGCTTTTACTTGTGGAGAAATCGCAACTACTGCAGCGGCACCACAAATCCCCGTACCACAAGCGACCAAAATAGCTAGTTTTTTATCCACTCCAAAAAGTTTAGCTAAGAAATAAACAATAGTAATACCGAAGCTTAGGCATAAGGCAGCAATTAGAAACACGCGCCAGCCAGCATGATAAATATCAACTAAGTTCAAGCGAAAACCAAGTAAAATAATCCCGGCACGAAGAATGACCTTGTTGGAAAACTGAATACCAGTAAACCATTTTTCCGGAACTGGGAAAAGTGCACGAATGATAATACCAATTAAAATAGCAGTTACAAGTTGTCCGAGAATCATTAAAAATGGTAACTTCGCTAAAAAATAAGATAAGGTAGCAATACAGAAAGTAAGCGCAATACCATACCAAAAAGTCTTCGTTTTAAATAAAATTTGACTCATATTCATCCCCCTTTCGTTTATACTTTTACTTTACCATTCTTGATTTTATTAGTAAAATTTATATTAATTATATTATTGATAAGTTATTTTTATGGAGGTGTTACGATGGATGAGGCATTAAGAACATATATCCGAGTAGTAGAATTACAAAGTTTTACAAAAGCAGCTGAAGAATTACACATTTCGCAACCCGCAGTATCGTTGCAATTAAAGAAATTAGAAGAGCTTTACGAAACAGAACTTATATACAGACAGGCTAAAAAGTTTATTTTAACAGCAACAGGAGAAATTTTATACCACCGTGCCAAGCAATTAGAAGGACTATATAAACAAGTGGAAGATGAAATAAGTTTATATCACCATCATTTAAAAGGTCGGCTTCGCATTGGTGCTAGTTTTACGATAGGAGAGTATTATCTGCCAGAAGTGATTGCGAAATTTCATGCTCTTTATCCGGATATTACAATAGAACTTATCATTGAAAATACCGCAAAAATTGCTGACAAAGTTGAACTTCTTCAAGTGGACACAGGGCTGATTGAAGGCCAGGTTAGTAAGAAAGATTTGGAGATAAGTGCTTTTTCGGATGATGAAATGTGTATCGTTGGTCGAGCAGATGGTTCGCTTACAGAAATCGAGCAAGGGGCGACTTGGATTGCGCGAGAAGAAGGTTCAGGAACGCGTGAATATTTGGATCATGTATTAAGTACCAATGGCTGGAACGTCGCTGAAAAGGTTGTTGCCTGGAGTAATATGGCGGTCAAACAAATGGTTCTTGAAGGGATGGGCTACACAGTTATTTCTAAGTGTGTTGTTCAAGCAGAAATTACAGCGGGAAAACTGCAGACATTTAATGAGGCTGGGAGCTTAATGCGGAAGTTTTCGGTACTAAAAAACAGACAAAGACTTGAAAATCGAATTGCTGAAACCTTTTTAACATTTTTAAAGGAAAATCGGTAAATAAAACTAGCTTTTTAATTAACTAGTGATTACAATGAGAAAGAATACATTTTAGAAAGGGAGAAGCAATGAAAGAATATTTTATAGATCGTTCCTATAAGGCTTCTATGGGGATTGCGAATGCGGTTCTTGTAACGCTTGGAATTGGACTTCTTTTGCAGACAATTGGGCAGATGACAGGACTTTCATTTCTTGTTACAGTTGGCGCAATTGGTAAAACGATGTTAATTCCGGGAATTGGTGTTGGTATTGCGATGTGCTTACACGCAAATACGCTTGTGACGATAAGTGCGGCAGCCTCTGCTGTTATTGGCGGCGGGGCAGTGGCGACGTTAGCTGGTGGCGGAGTTGCTATTACTAGCGGAGAACCAGTCGGAGCTATTTTAGCTGTTATTGTTGCAGTTTGGACTGGGAAAAGAGTAACTGGGAAAACAAAATTTGATATGATTTTAATTCCTGGTGTTTCACTTCTCGCGGGCGGACTAAGCGGTATTTTATTTGCAAAGATTATGGCGCCGATTTTGGCTTCTGTAAGTCTTGGAATTAGCTCGTTAATTGGTGGCTCACCGCTGATTTCATCAATGGCTATCGCTTTTGTGTTTGGATTACTTATTCTTAGCCCGGCTTCCTCTGCTGCGCTCGCGATTGCGCTTCAACTGGATCCAACAGCAAGTGCTGCGGCGTTGATTGGTTGTTCGGTTCAATTCGTGTCATTTGCGGTATTAAGTTACCGAGATAATAACTGGGGCGCATTTTTTGCCCAACTTATCTGTACACCAAAATTACAAACACCTAACATCATTAGAAAACCTAGCCTCATGTTAGTACCACTCTTAACAACTCTGATTGCTGGACCTCTTGGCGTGATGGTGTTCCATATCCAAGCCGCAAGTGAAGTCGCTGGTCTCGGATTATGTGCCTTTGTTGCACCACTTTATTTAATAGCAAATTACGGATTCAGCACACTGGCTGCTTTTATTTTGGTAGCAGTTGTCTTGCCAGGTGTTATTGCACTTGTTGTCAGACCGTTTCTTATTAAAAAGGAACGCTTGAAAACAGGTGATTTAACGATTGAATTGCAGTAAATTCAGGTAAAAAGTAGGGCTGTATAGTCCTACTTTTTATGTTGCAATGATAACTATACATATTGTCGTTATTTTTTCAACATGTCAGCTAATTTCTTCTGTTACAACTATCTTTCTTGTAACAGAATGTACACATTTTTTTCGGAAAAATCATATCTAAATGGAATTTTTTCGTGTAAAATATAACATTGTAAGCAATCAAAATTAAAGAGGTTCAAATTATGGAAAAAAGTGGATTTGTTGCAGATCCTATATACGCAGAAATCAAGAATGAGATTATGACTAACACTTTGGAAAATGGCGATAAAGTGGACATAGAAGACATCATGAAACGATTTCAAGTCAGCAAACGAGTAGCTTTTGGTGCGCTCCAATGTTTACATAAAAGTGGTATTATTTGCAAAAACTCTGGAGAAAAAGGTTTTTCAGTGGCAATCCATAGTGAAGCTGAGCATCGCGAAAAATCTCGTTTAAAGTTAGCTTTTTTTCATCTCAATTATGCGGTACAAAAACTTCAAGAAAAAAACGCAGAAGTATGCGCAACGTGTCTTCGTAACGAGTTAGTTTATATTAAGCTAGCTGCTAGGGAGCAGGATATAAGTGTATTTAGTAATCACGTGAAAAACTTTTATGGTTGTATGATTCACTATACTGGAATGCCAGCACTTGAAAGAAATATCGATATTCTTAACCAGACAATTTTAAATATGAAGGATAACAATGAAAAATTGTGTTTTGAAGCTTTTATGATAGATTTAGCAGACTCACTAGAACAGTTAGTGCTCTCTTTAGAAGCGAAAGATTTTGAAAAATGCCACTTAGTCATTCAAAAATTCTACGATAAAAATATCTCAATCTTATTTTCCTAATCGAAAAACCCCGTATGGCAAATTCGCCACACGGGGTTTTTCTTTTCGGATGAGCTTGTCTTGCCACTCATCTGATGGGCCGGACCATGTCTGGATGTTTCTGAATAAACATACAACATTCGGAAAACGGTGAGGCATTTTCAAACAAGTAGGCGAATTCTTTGTCTTGCTACTTACTTCTCAAGATATTCTAACTTACGAATAAATGAGCGCCCGTAACTTGTCCAAATAGTGGCCATGAATGATACGATACTTTATTCGCTTATTTACCAATGTAGTGAGGATAAAAAATATTGATAAACGAGCGACGTAACGAAATTCCGTCTTCCTACAACTAAGTTAGCGTAAAGTCCTTGACGCGGCGTATACTCCTCGCCTTCCTCCTGTAAACTAACCGTAGTTGCTTGACACTAAAATCCTTCACCAGACGTTTTGCCGGCATATGACAAAGCTGAGAAAAAAATCAGCTTGTACACCAAGTTTTTGTCATTCGCATCACCTTTTTTTGTTCGTTGTACTCTATATATAACCGTTCTAAAAAAATGTAAACGCTTTAATCTAAAAATGATTATAAAGTCATAGTTGTAGTCTTAAATAGGGTCTTTTGTCAGAGGAAATAAGCCATTAAAATATCGTCTACATATTTATCTTGAATAATAAACTCTTTTTCGAGTCGACCTTCTTGTTTAAAACCATTTTTTTCATAAAAACGAATCGCTTTTTGGTTAATTGACAGCACCCGTAGCGAGATTTTTATAAAACCTTTTTCGCGTGCGACTTCTTTCATTTTGTCCATTAAAAGTTGACCGATGCCTTCACGTTGATAATCTGGGTGAACGGCAATATCTATCTCTACTACATGTTTATTGGAGGGCAGAGGGGTAGGGGATTTATAGCCGAGAATGCCAATTATTTTTTCATCTTTTTCAACGACTATTTTGGAGCCAGGTGGATTCTTTAATAAAAATTCAGCTTCACTATCGAAACGGACATCACCAGGCGTCGTCCCGGGTGTCCACACTAAATGTTCTAATTCAATCATTGAAGCCGAGTCTTTTCTTTTAGATAGTCTGATTTGCATAATTTACCAACTCTCTTTATTTTCTTTTCGCGTAGGAAAGGGAGGTTTTCCAAGTTTTCCATAGGCCGTCATTACTGTAAAGCAGCACATTTCCTTGATAAAGACGAACAGTTAAGAAAAATGCCCCAACGACACTTGCGACTAAAATTGCTAATGAACTAAAAATACCAACCGTTGAAACAGATAATAAGTCCATCCGCGCTAACATCATCATCGGTGAAAAAGTTGGAATATACGAGCCGATAATAACAAGTAAATTATCCGGAGCATTAGCAGCTGCTATGGAACCCCAGTAACCAATAATCGCGAGAATCGTCATTGGATAAATAAACTGAGCAACTGTTTCTACATTTGGCACCATCGAACCAATCATTGCTGCGAGTAAAATGTATAACAGTAAACCTAAAATAACAAATACTAAGTTTAAAACAAGATAGTAAGCTGGGAAAACAGCAATTTGATCTAAAACATTTTGGACCATATCCGTATTTCGTCCAGCAATAAGAACGATGGCTCCGCAAACGACATAAAAGCCAATTTGGGTGAGAAGCATAAAGATAATGGCTGTTAGTTTAGCAAATAAGTGCGTTCTAGCAGATACACTTGATAAAATAACTTCCATTATTCGTGTACCCTTCTCTGTCGCGATTTCAGAAGCAACAATATTTGCATAACTCATAACGAAAATAAAAATAACGAGTGTTAAAATCAATACTGCTGCGCTCATCACGTCTTTTTCGTGGTTAGTCAATTGATTATTTGATTCTAAATCATTTGTCACAGAGACAGGAGAAGTAATGGATTGTAATTGCTCATTGGTGATTTTATAGGCGGCCGCTTTTTCAGCAATCTTTGTTGCGGTGAGGTCTTCTGTTAAACGGGTTAAAACATCTTGGCCTGCTGTTTCTTGCGTGGTATAAACTGCGCTAACCGTGTCATTTTTTTGAGTAATAGAGACGAATCCATCAATTTTACCGTTTTTTAAAGCGGACTGAGCTGATTTTTTGTCTTTAATGGTAGTATTTACTTTAAAATGGCTCTTGTCCTTAGCGAGCGACTGGGAGAAAACCGGATCATCAGAAAGTACAGCAATTTTTGTCATAGTTTTAGTAGAGTCGAAATAGTCTACCATTTTTGGAATGCCAGCAATCAATGCGGCGATTAAAACAGGAAACAAAAGTGAAATTAAAAAGGATTTGGTTTTGACACGTCTTTTGTAAACTTGCTTTGTTATCACCCAAAATTTACTCATTAGATTCACCCGCTTTCCATTTGAAAATTTCTTCAAGCGTTGGAGCTTGGAGGCTGAAAGTTTGGATGAAGCCATCCTTTGTCACATATTCAAAAATCTTTTCTGCATCTGTTTCGTTAGCAATTTCAAGTTGGAGAACACCGTCACGATGCTGTTGGACATTTAGCACACCAGGTAAAATAGCTAGTTCTTCTGCCGTATGAGTAGATTCAATTAAAATACGTTTGCGACCAAAAACAGATTTCACGGATTCAGTCGTACCTTGAAGCACCGTACTTCCTTTTTTCAGCATTAAAAGAGAATCACAAAGTTCTTCCACATTTTCCATCCGGTGACTCGAGAATATAATCGCTGCTCCGGATGCACGCAGGTCGAATACAAACTTTTTCAAAATCTCTGCATTAACAGGATCCAGCCCGCTGAATGGTTCATCTAAAATAACTAGTTTAGGTTGATGAATGATCGTGCTTAGAAGTTGTATTTTTTGTTGATTTCCTTTGGATAATGTTTTAATTAAGTCCGTTTTTTTACCGACAATTTCTGAGCGTTCCAACCAGTTATCGATTTCTGCTTTTATTTTTTGCTTCGGATAACCTTTTAGTTCAGCAAAAAAAATTAATTGTTCTTCAATCGTAACGTTAGGATATAAACCACGTTCTTCTGGTAAGTAGCCGATGATATTTGGATCAATTCTGCTTACTTCCTTACCATCCCAAGTGATTTTTCCTGAAGTTGCTTCTAAAAAATGTAAAATTAGCCGGAAAGTAGTTGTTTTACCAGCACCATTTTGACCAATTATTCCGAGTATTTTCCCTGGTTCTACTCGAAAAGATAAATCATTAACTGCGATTTTTTCCCCAAACTTCTTCGTAACATTATGTAGTTCAAGTGTCACAAAAGCACCCCTTTCTGAGTCTTCTCAAATTTCATTATACGGTTTTACTAGAAGATTGTCTTCTTAAAAGGGAAGTTAATTTCTAAAGCTACATTCACAAACTTCGTCAAAAAATTGTCTAGTGTAGTGGACATAACTTGTTGTAACCGTTTTCTTTTATTTGTGTATAATAGACCGTAGAGGGAGGTGATGAAATGCTTCTAACCAAAACGGAGCGTGCATTAATTAACTTATTTTTAACGAAAAATGATTTTTTAACAGCGAATCAACTTGCTCTAATGCTCGAAGTTTCCTCTAAAACAATTTACCGTAAAATTAAAAATATCAATAGCGCCACTGATGAAAAAGAGATTATTATTTCGGAAAAAGGCCGTGGTTACAAACTGAATTATAAAGCATATATTCAGGCGAAATTAGAAACAACCAGTGATATTTTCGGTTATACACCATCCGAGCGTCGTGAAAAGATTTTACTTCAAATATTGTTTAAATCACCTAAGTACTTAAATATTGCCAAACTATATGAAGGTTATTACGTTGGTTATAATTCGATAAAAAATGATTTTGCGCTATTAAATCAATCTATCGAGAAATACCATTTAGCTCTTGAAAAAAAGCAAAAAGAGATCCGCGTTGTTGGTACAGAAGAAAACATTCGTATCGCAATCAATGAAGTCATCAACAACTTAGACTTATCTAGTTACGACGATTTAAAGACAGAATACAGTAATCTCAATAATGCCGATGTACAGTTTATCGTTAGGCAAATGGAAATTATTGAAAATAAGTTAATGATTAGCATTCCGTATCCGTATGATATTAATATTTTTTCCCATTTGTACATTCTAATTAATCGTTTTCGCCAAGGAGAAGTGGAAGATTTTGACGAAACAAACGAGATTTACTTAGTGACAAATGAAAAACTGCATACTATTGCTGTAGAAGCCATTGAATCAATCGAACAATACTTAAAAATGAAATTACCGAAACGCGAAACATTCAACTTTTTACAATACTTAATTTCTTCTCGGTTTAATCATGAAATTGAATTAATCTCGAGTAATGTTTTACCAATCGTGGAGGAAATGACTGATTTTTATATTAATCAAGTTGCCGCGAAAATCGATATGCCTATTAATAAAAAGCAATTAAAAATCGAATTACTTAGTCATATGAAGCCAATGGTGAACCGAATGAATCATCAAATAAACATAAAAAACAACTTATTAAGCGATATTAAATTAGAGTACGGACAGCTGTTTGACATTATTAAAGAAACCGCTCGGGATGTGGCGGAGACCTTTAAGTTAAATACCATATCAGATGATGAAGTCGGTTATATAACGATCTATTTCGCCAAACACATAGAAGAGTCACCTCTTGTAAAACGAATTATTATTATGTGTTCAAGCGGTATCGGAACGTCAGAACTTTTAAAAGTAAAGGTCCAAAAAGCTTTTCCAGATGTCGAAATAGTAGACGTTTTATCATCTACTAGATTCAAAAATAGCTTGCAAGACTATCAGAATATTGACTTTATTCTAACAACAATCAACGCAGAAAGTACAAAAGAAATCCCTTCATTACTTGTAAGCGCGATGTTTACAGAAAAAGATAAAATGATGGTGAAAAAATTGATGGAAAGTTTATAGGAGGCGAATCGATGGATATTCAAGAATTAGATATAAGCAAAGTAATAAGTCCAGCACTTGTAAATTTAGAGTTACAAGCAACGACAAAATTAGAAGTAATTGAAGAATTAACAGATTTACTTGTCGAAACAGGTGCAGTAGTGGACAAAAAAGCTTTTATAGCGGATGTGCTGTACCGCGAAGAAGAAGGTAAAACGGGGCTCGGGGAAGGTGTAGCAATTCCACACGGGAAATCAGCAAGCGTCATAAATACGTCCATTGCTGTCGGTAGAACAAAAAAACCGGTAGAGTGGGAGTCACTTGATGATAAACCAGTCAATATCATTATCCTTTTCGCCGTGAAAAATTCAGATGCCACGGCAACACACATTAAGCTGCTTCAAAAAGTAGCGATTTTACTCGCAGATGATGAGGTGATAAGCCAGTTTCAAACTGTCCCAACAAAAGAAGCTTTTATTAAATTGTTAGCAAAAAACCAAGATTAGGAGGAGTTTGACATGAATATTATTGGAATTGCTGCTTGTACATCAGGAATTGCGCATACGTATATCGCAAAAGAAAAACTAACGAAAGCTGGTATTGCACTTGGACATACTATTCATATTGAAACACAAGGAACAATTGGGATTGAAGACGAACTTTCAGCAGAACAAGTGAAAAATGCGGATGTCGTTATTATCGCAGCTGACATTAAAATTAACGGCAAAGATCGTTTTAAAGGGAAGCGTATTGTTGAAATACCCACAGACTTAGCGATTAAAGCACCAAAACAAATTATTAACAAAATAGACAACGAAATAAATAACTAGGGAGTGAACTGGCATGATGAAAAAACTGCAAATCAAAAAACATGCACTTACAGCGATTTCGTATATGTTACCGTTAGTTGTTGCCTCGGGGTTACTTATTGCCATTGGAAATTTAACAAATGGGCAAGTGATTGAAAACTATAAAGCACCGTATTCTATTCCTGATGCACTCGTTTCTCTCGGGGTTCTAGGTATGGGGTTACTTGCGCCAGTTATTGCAGGGGCGATTGCCTATTCGATAGCAGATAGGCCAGGGATTGCTCCTGGATTGTTAATGGGACTTATCGCCAACTCAATTGGTGCAGGGTTCTTGGGTGGCATGCTCGGCGGGTACTTAGTAGGTTATTTTGTACTAATACTAGTGAAATATTTAAAAGTACCAAAGTGGGCACAAGGTTTAATGCCAATGATGATTATTCCGCTTATTAGTAGTTTAGTTATCGGGTTGCTAATGTATTTTGTTGTAGGTGTACCAATCGTTTGGGCCACGGAGGCGATGACAAGCTTCTTACAAGGAATGCAAGGAAGCATGCGATTTGTTTTCGGAGCAGTGCTCGGTGCTATGGCGGCATTTGATTTTGGTGGACCGGTAAATAAAGTAGCTTCTTTATTCGCGGATGGATTACTGCTAGAGGGAGTTAAAGAACCAGAAGCCGTAAAAATTCTAGCTTCGATGGTACCGCCATTTGGAGTAACTCTATCTTGGGTAATCTCGAAATTAATTAAAAAGAGAAAATATACAAAATCAGAAGAAGATAATATCAAAATCGCTTTTCCAATGGGAATTTGTATGATTACAGAAGGCGTTATTCCGATTGCTGCCGTTGATCCGATACGCGTCATTATTTCTTGTACGCTTGGGGCTGCAGTTGGCGGAGGTCTTAGTATGACATGGGGTATTGGTTCACCAGTACCATCAGGCGGAATGTTCATCGTCCCGGCAATGAACGAACCGATTTTATTCTGTTTGGCACTATTGATTGGAACTTGTGTGACCGCAGCAATGCTACTGATCTTAAAACGAGAGCCAACAAAAGAAGAAGAGTTAATTGCAGATCAAGCTATAGAAGAGGAAGAAGTCGATTTGTCTGGAATTAAAATTTCATAAGGCGAGGAGATATAAAAATGTATGTTTCGATGAAAGGGATTTTAAAGCGTGCAAACGAAGGACGTTACGCTGTCATGGCAATTAATTGTTTTAATTTAGAAACAGCGCGGGCGGTCATTGATGCTGCTCAAGAACTTCGTGCACCAATTATTATTGACTTGCTTCAAGATCATTTAACAAGCCACTTAGGAAGCCGTTTTTTAACGAAACCTATTATAAAAATGGCAGAAGAAGCAAGTGTAGAAGTAGCGATTAACTTAGATCACGGGCAGGATGTTGCCATCGTAAAGCAATGTTTAGAAGATGGTTTTTCAAGCGTGATGATGGATGCTTCCAGTTATCCTTATGAAGAAAACGTTGCAATTACGAAAAAAATGGTCGAATTTGCAGAAACTTATAACGCTAGTGTTGAAGCCGAAGTTGGAAATATTGGCGCTGTAACAGGGGATAATTATACAAATCAAGCTATGTATACGGATCCTAAGGTAGCTATCGATTTTGCTAACCAGACTGGAATTGATGCGCTCGCAATTTCTTATGGCTCTTCGCACGGTGATTATCCAGAAGGGTTTACGCCCGCTTTTCAGTTTGACATTGTTCGAGAAATTAAAGCCGCGACTAATATGCCACTTGTTTTACACGGAGGTTCTGGTTGTGGTGAGGAAAACATTTTGGAATCCATTCGGCTTGGTATCAATAAAATCAACGTTGGCTCAGACTTCATGAAGGCTCAAGTCGATAAAATAAAAACTAATTTAGAAGAAACGTCAACGATTAATTATGTTGACTTAATTAGCGATACGATTACAGCCGGCAAAGAAGTTGTGCAATATTATATTCAATTATCCGGTTCTACTGGAAAATCACTTTAAAAGGAGAAATGAAAAGATGTTAGTAAATATGAAGCAATTATTAGAAGTAGCCAAAGAAAATAAATTCGCGGTAGGAGCATTTAATGTAGCCGATAGTAATTTTTTACGCGTAGTGGTAGAAGAAGCTGAAAAAAACAATGCTCCAGCGATTATCGCTGTGCACCCAACAGAACTTGATTTTACAAAAGATGATTTTTTCCAGTATGTTTTAGCACGAATTAAAAATAGCCCTGTACCATTTGTCCTTCATTTGGATCACGGTGATAATATGAGTGATGTGATGCGAGCTGTTCGCTGTGGTTTTAGTTCTGTCATGATTGATGGCTCACTATTACCATTTGAAGAAAATATTCGCGTAACAAAAGAAGTCGTGGATGTTTGCCACCGATTAGGCGTTTCCGTAGAAGGAGAGCTTGGAACTATTGGGAAAACTGGTAATAGTATTGAAGGTGGCGTTAGTGAAATTATTTATACGAAACCGGAAGAAGCGGAAGAATATATTTCGCGAACAGGTGTCGATACGCTCGCTGTAGCTATTGGAACGGCTCATGGGATTTATCCAAAAGACAAAGAGCCTAAATTACGCCTCGATATTTTACAAGAAATCAAAGACCTAGTTAATATACCACTCGTGCTCCATGGTGGCTCGGCAAATCCTGACGCTGAAATTGCTGCAGCAGTTAAAATCGGAATCCAAAAAGTCAACATTTCCAGTGACTATAAATATGCTTTCTATAAAAAATGTCGCGAAATTTTAAGTACAACGGAATTATGGGATGCTAACGCGATTTATCCAGACTGTATTGATGCTGCAAAAGCAGTGGTAAAATATAAAATGGAACTATTCCAGTCTGTTAATCAAGTGCAAAAGTACCAATTAGCAGGTACAGAAGCTTGGCGGAGTGACGAAATCTAAACAGAAAAAAACTAAGAGTAGCTACTACTCTTAGTTTTTTTCTATAATATTGCGAGTAAAGCTTCCGCATCAATCAATTCTTGTAGCTTTTGGACGTCATTAATGCGCCAAGGCTTTTTTTGTGATTCTAAAATCCCTTTTTCACGTAGATTACTAAGTACTTTGGATGTGTAACTTTTTGAAGTGTTCGAGTTGTCAGCAAGGATTTGATAGGTTAAAAATTTAGGCAACTCGACTGCTTTTTCAGAAACACGTAAGCCGTAATCAATCATCGTATTTAAAGAAAAATAAACACTTTCGCGGGAACTTAATTTTTCTTGGACGGCGATGATATAAAGTCTTCTTCGCGTTTCAGCAAGTTGATGTAGCATTATATAATTTCTAGGATCCTCTAATTCCATCATTTCCTTAAAAAATTGAAATTCGATTTTCCACCAAACTACATCTGTTAGCGCTATTAGCATCATATGTTTAGGAATATCCTCGGTATATACAGGGAGATGAGGAAAGGCGCCTTTTTGTAAGATATAAGAGAAGTTATGTTTATTCGTCCCTTCAAAAACAAGTTTCATAAAGCCATCTTCTATTATGTAGATATATTTTCTTCTTTTGTCAGATGTAATAACGGTTTCTTTCGGGAGGCGTTCTTGGATACAATATTTATTAAAGCCAGGATTTTTTTTTAGTAATTTAAGTATATTATTAATAGAAGTAAATTGATCCAACGTTTCTTTCAAATACATATGACTTCCCCCTTTTTACCTTAAATTCCCTTATTATTCTACAGTAAACGTAATCACAAATATTCTTGTAGGAGCATATTTTCCACAGAATAACCATTATAAAAGAACAATTAGGCTAGCTACAAATATTCATAAAAGGTTCATAATTAGCTGGAAAAACAGGTGAAAACTACAATATAAGTCAAAAATAGTATTCAGTTAAATACTATTTTTGACTTAAATATCAAAGTAATAATTTTGAACAAATTTAGGCGTTATCTAACAAGGAATATAATATAAATATCAAGAAAAACAGAGAAAATAATTTACTTAGTGAATAAGTTTTAAATGTGACGAAAAAGTCAAAAATAGTTGCTAAAAGGTGGAAGTTTGGTTTTGTTGTTGGGTTTCTTTTAAAAGTGTTTGGTAGTATCATCACTTGTAAGAAGCCACTCATCGCATTGTAAAACTATTTGCTTAAGACACAAAATAGAAATGAGATGACAAGACATGCAATCGCTATTTGAAGATTTATATAGTAAAAAAGTATTAGAAGAAGAATTTGGTTATAAACGATTTTTACAAACTTTAATTGATAACAGGATCCCGTATAAAAAAACAAAAATTTCAACCAATACAATTTTATTAACAGAAGATATTATAAATACAAAGGTTTACTTTATTGAAAAAGGGATTGTTTCATTAGAAAAGGAAAAAAATGTAGTAAGCTTTCTAGGCTCCAACCAAATTGCTGGGTTAAATGACTATTTTATGGCGGAAGCTAATGTCTATACAGCAAAAGTCATCGAAACGGTTACAGCGTATGAATTCGATAAGGAGGATATCTTTTGTTCGATTATTGGGATGCAAGAGGGGTGGCTCTATTTATATCTTAATAATCGTAATCATGAAAATGTTTTAATCGCGAAATGCAACTTAATGCGTGGGAATGGAGAAAGTCGATTAAGGGAGTCTTTAGAACAATTAGGGAGTTTTTTTGGAACAGAAAAAGAAGGCATGGTTCGTATTCCAAAGTGTTTTACAAGGAAGTTAATTGCTAATTACGCCAACCTTTCAGTACGCTCGGTTACACATTTGTGTGGAAAACTGATAGAAACTGGTTTTTTAGCAGAAAATTCGAAGTCTTTTATTTTGTTAAAAAATTACGAAGGCAGCTGCAGTAGAATTCGAACTAAAGCAACATCTACGTAGTGAAACGAAAAAATCATTTAGCATTGTTTAAATGCTAAATGATTTTTTTGTATAAAAAAACAAGAAAAGAATTCTTTTCTTGTTCATTAAGGATGAGCCGTGCTGGGTTCGAACCAGCGACCCTCTGATTAAAAGTCAGATGCTCTACCAACTGAGCTAACGGCTCTAAATATGACTGGGCTAGCTGGATTCGAACCAGCGCATGACGGAATCAAAATCCGTTGCCTTACCGCTTGGCTATAGCCCAATAATAGAAAATGGTGGAGGGGAGTGGATTCGAACCACCGAACCCGAAGGAGCGGATTTACAGTCCGCCGCGTTTAGCCACTTCGCTACCCCTCCGCTATAAAATGCCGACTGCAGGAATTGAACCCGCAACCTACTGATTACGATTCAGTTGCTCTACCAGATTGAGCTAAGTCGGCGAAGAATCGCTCTCTACTGGCAAATCGAAATCTCTTGCATAATTAATTCTTTAAAACAGATACTAATACATGATATAACATTTTTAGTATTTTTACCAGCTTTTTTTTCAAAAAAATGAAATTTATTTTTCAAGCTGCTTTTTTTGATTAAAAGTGACCCGTACGGGATTCGAACCCGTGTTACCGCCGTGAAAGGGCGGTGTCTTAACCGCTTGACCAACGGGCCATTTAAATAAAAGTTTTTTACCGCTAGAAACTATTATATAAAAAAAGGTTATCATTTGTAAATACCCAAATTAAATTCTTTTTTTTCTGAAAATAAAAGTATGAATTACGGGTTATTTATCTTATTAATGGGTATGTATATTGAAAGGCATATGAAAAAAATATTTAGCTGGAATAAACGAAAAAGGAAGCTCTATGAACGACTATTCGAGTAGGGAATGATTAGGTGTATAAAATAATACAAATTAGTATTACAATCTAAAATCAGCTGTGCTATAATGTGTCTGGTCAACTTGGAGTTAGCTAAAAAATCACATAAAAAAGGTAGGGAATATAATGGCATCGCCGCTAAAAAGATTATTAATCGGCCGCCCTCTGAAAACATCAGAAGCTGGAGACCAAAAATTGGGGAAATTAAAAGCTTTAGCCGTTCTGTCGTCAGATGCACTTTCTTCTATTGCATATGGTACGGAACAGATTTTGTTGGTACTTGTGACTGTGAGTGCTGCAGCTATGTGGTATTCATTACCAATCGCACTTTGTGTCCTTGTTCTTTTGTTTGCACTGAATTTATCTTATAAACAAATTATTTACTCTTATCCGCATGGTGGTGGAGCCTATATTGTTTCAAGAGAAAATTTAGGAAATAACGCTGGATTAATTGCCGGAGGATCTTTACTAGTAGATTATATGCTTACAGTTGCTGTAAGTGTGTCTTCAGGTACAGATGCAATTGTCTCAGCAGTGCCATCATTATATCCTTTTGCAGTGCCAATAGCCGTATTACTTGTTGTTGGTGTAACAATCATTAATCTTAGAGGAATCACTGAATCAGCTAGTTTACTTGCCATTCCAGTCTATTTATTCGTTTTTTCTATTATCGCTCTTATTTTTACAGGTTTATTTAAAGTATTAACTGGTATGGATGCAAGTCATGAAACAGCCGCAGTAGGAACTCACGTACAAGGTGTAACAATCTTTCTACTATTAAGAGCATTTGCTTCCGGATCGGCTTCTTTGACTGGTATTGAAGCTATTTCAAATGCTGTGCCTTTGTTTAAAGAACCGAGACCTAAAAATGCGGCTAAGACATTAACCTTAATGGCCGGACTACTAGGTTTCTTCTTTGTAGGGATTACGGTTTTAGCCTTTGTTTATGGAACTGTACCCGAATTGAAAGTAACGGTGCTATCACAAATTGCTGAAAATGTATTCGGCAGAAACTTTATGTTTTATTTCATTCAAGCTACAACGGCACTTATCTTAGTTTTAGCAGCTAATACAGGATTTTCAGCATTCCCAATGTTAGCTTTTAACTTAGCTAAAGATAAATTTATGCCGAGAATGTATTTAGCTAGAGGGGATCGGTTAGGTTATTCCAATGGAATTATTACTCTAGCAGTGGGATCTATCTTGCTAATTATATTATTTAAAGGGAAAACAGAGTTACTAATTCCGTTATATTCTGTAGGGGTTTTCATACCATTCACTCTGTCGCAAACAGGCATGATTGTAAAATGGTGGAAACAGCGCCCGAAAGGCTGGAAGAAGTCTTTATCAGCTAACTTACTTGGTGCGTCTATTTCATTTACCGTGCTTCTAGTATTATTCTTAACGAGAATTGAATCTGTATGGCCTGTATTTGTATTTATGCCGATTATGATTTATGTTTTCCATCGTACTAGACACCATTATCGTAAAGTAGGACCACAACTTAGAATTGACGAAACAATGGACTTGCCTGACTTCAAAGGAAATGCCGTTATCATTTGTGTATCGGATACCACCAAAGTTGTAGAAGGAGCATTACAGTATGCTAAGTCTATTGGTGATACAGTCATTGCTGTTCATATTTCTATTGATAAAAAGCAGGAAAAAGAATTTGTTGAGAGATGGAATAGAGTTCATCCGGAAGTGCGTATGGCTAATCTTTATTCTCCGTATCGATCGATTTCAGATCCATTAATGAAATTTATTGATACAGCAAAACAAAAAGCAGATCAAGATAACTACTCACTTACGGTGTTAATTCCACAATTTATCCCTAGAAAAGGTTGGCAAAATGTCCTTCATAATCAAACAAGCCTATTAATTCGTACAAGACTTCTAATGAAAAGAGATGTCGTTGTTTCAACATATCCATATCATTTAAAAGAATAACAAGAGAAAAACGGAAGAGACCTTCGGGGGAAGAGGGGGATGCTCTTCCGTTTTTATAATGGAACAATATAAGCATAGCTGGATGAAACGGATTTGTAAAAAGTGGAAAATAAGATTTTAAGAGCACAAAAAGAAAGAAAATGCTTTTTTACCCTAAGCAAAAACCTTCTTTTGCGAGCAGAAAACGAAAATAAATTCCATTTTAAGCCAAAAAAAGATTTTTTCATGAAAAATAAAAAAAGTTGCCCGCTATAAAAGTGGGAAACTTTTTTTGTATATATTATAAAAAATACGAAGCTATAAATGAATCTATCATTAAATAAAAAGTAATACTTATATATATAAATGAATAAATATTAGCTGTATGCAAAATAAGTAAAAGGACTTAATTAATGTTACAAAGTGGTAACAAATTTTTCTTTTTGATGAATTCAGATTGAGTGGATTTTTAGTGGGTAGTAAAAGCCCTACATAGAGCCATTCTCACTTTTTTGAGCTAACTTTGAAATTCCTTCCAAGCCTTGAAAAAAGCCGGTTTTCGCGTTATAATTTCAGTAGTTGATAGGAGTCATTAATTTAGTAAAGGAGCGCTTGGGATGCAGGAACAGGACATTAGGTATTATGTACTACCTACTATTATCGTTTTTATATTGGGAATCGCTGCTATGAATACATCTAGTTTTCCATTTATTAGTTTTCTGACAACTACGCTCGTGGCTATCGCTATTGGAGTTTTAATCGGCGGAGCACATCAATTATGTCGCGTTATTATTAAAGCTTATCAACAAACAAAGGAACGTAGAGTTTCTCAAAAAAAGTGGCAAACACTTTAAAATGAGTCATTACATAATTATAATAAACCAAGCATTTTCGCGTTTTTGGGGAGAATGCTTTTTTTGTGGGTTAATTCTTATTTTTTTTTGTGTAAAAGATGGTACAATAAGGAAGATTATGAATGGAGGAGGTTGGAGATGGCGACTTTAGCAGATGTTGCGAAACGGGCAAATGTCTCCAAAATGACAGTTTCACGAGTTATTAATCATCCAGATCAAGTCTCAGATGAACTGAAAATGCTTGTTTATAGTGCAATGGAAGCTCTAGAGTATGTACCAAACTATGCTGCTAGGGCGCTTGTTCAAAATAGGACACAAGTTATTAAATTTTTGATTTTAGAAGAAATTGATACAGTTGAACCTTATTATATGAATTTATTAACAGGAATTAGTCGAGAGTTAGATAAGTATTATTATTCGCTTCAACTCGTTACACAAAGATCCAGGAATATTGGAGCTTATGACGGGCTTATTGTCACGGGAATACGTGATAAAGATTATGAATTAGGACTTTTAGATATTGATAAACCAGTTATTTTTTATGGTGAGAATAAACGCGGCTATGATTCTATAGATGTAGATAATAAAAAAGGAACGGCGCTTGCAACGGAGCACGTGGTAGAAATTGGCTTTTCGCGCATTGTTTTTTTAGGGATTGATTTGCTTGATGAACAATTTATGAAATCACGTTTAGAAGGTTACGAAGAAGTGGTGCGAAAACATGGACTTGAGCCGGAAAGTTATTTTATTGCAAATAGCTCGAGTGTTGCCGAAGAAAAAGCATTTGAATTATTACGTTATAACTCTGAAAAAATTGCGATTGTGTGCGCATCGGATCGAATCGCGATAGGTGTTGTTCGTGCAGCAGCAGCTTTTGGTCGTCGCTTTGGTGAAAATATTGCTGTAACAGGCTTTGATGGTGTTTTCTTAGACCGAATTTCTTCGCCAAAAATCACTACCGTTCGATCACCCGTTGTTGAAATGGGGGAAGAGCTTGCAAAGATGTTACTTGCTAAAATTAATGATCACGGAAAACCTCAAGGAAACCTATTATTTACTCCAGAATTACTGATACGAGCTTCTACAACTGGAAAAGAAGAGTAATAAAAACGCTAGGAATCTTTATTCCTAGCGTCTTTTTTATTTGAGTAAAACTGGTAGAAATGCAATGAAATCAAAAATGAAGTGAACGATGAAAGTAACCCAAATGGAGTTGGTTTTTTTGAATAAGTAGTTCAAAATGAGTCTAGCTGGTGCTAACGTAATGATGCATTGTAGGAAATTAAAATCATAAGAAGTTAAGTGCCAGGTTGCAAAAAGCAAGGCACATAATAAGGAAGCTTGCCAAAATTTCCAATTCCATTTTTTCCAAGCGGCGTAGAGTAAACTAATCGATAGCAATTCTTCGCCAAGTAACATGAACGGAATACTTGTAAAAACATAAGACCATGTAAGCACACTGTTGATACCATTTTCAGTAGTACTTCCTGCAAAGTAAGCCCAGGCAATGTTGAAAATAGAGCTGATAATAATTAATGCTGGAGCACCAATAATTATCCATTTGAAACTAAAATGTTTAAACCAATCGAGAAATTCTGCTTTAAGTATGATAAAAGCAATAATTCCCATGCATAGTGCATTGAAAAACGCGCCTATGAATTCTAACACTCCAATATTGGAAATGATGTGTGGCAAAAGAAGAAAAAGAACACCAATAATGATTGCGCTGGAAAATAACCAATACCCTTGTTTTTTTAAGCTTAAAGTATTTTCCATTTTATCCTCCTTTTAGACCTTAATAATGACTCTCATTAGTCCATGAGTTATTATAGCTCTTTACTTTAAATCAGTAAAGTTACTAATTTGTCACTTTAAAGGAGGAGAGAGAATTGGCTTTCTTCTATAATATGTTAAAGTACCGAAAAATCTTGTTACCGTTAACGAGCGAGAAAAGGTTGCAAACGCTTTAATGGAAATGCTAATTTGAAATAGAACGATAGGTGATATAGGAGGAGAAAAAATGGAAAAAGCAGGGATTTATCATCAACCAGCGAGTAGCTATGCTTATAGTTATGACGCTAAAACACTACATATTAGAATTAGAACGAAACGCTTAGATATTAGCAAAGTTACTTTAATTGCTGCCGACCCTTACTTATGGAAAAACGAAAAATGGCAAAGTGAATCCTATTCGATGCGCAAAATTGCAGAGACCGAAGAGCATGATTATTGGTTTTTCGCGATAACACCAGAACATAGACGCCTTCAATATGGCTTTTTACTAACAGATACAGAAGGCGAAACAACATTTTACGGCGGACGTGGCTTTTTTGAGCCGACTGAAGCGAATTTAGCTACGATGGATTATTACTTTAAATTTCCGTTTATCCATGCAGTAGATACATTTGAAGCGCCTGAATGGGTTGGAAATACCATTTGGTACCAGATTTTCCCAGAACGTTTTGCAAATGGGAATCCAGCTATTTCTCCAGAAAATGCCTTGCCGTGGGGAAGTAAAGATCCGAACACAACAGACTTTTTCGGTGGAGATCTTGAAGGAATCATTCAGCACTTAGATTATTTAGCAGAGCTTGGCATCAATGGGGTATATTTAACGCCTGTTTTTGAAGCACCGACCAACCATAAATACGACACAATTGATTATAAAAAGATTGATCCGCATTTTGGTGATAAAGAAACCTTTAGAAAATTAGTTCAAGAAGCGCATAAACGCGGTATTCGTATTATGCTTGATGCGGTGTTCAATCATATTGGGGACACTTCTCTAGAGTGGCAAGATGTTGTCGAGAAAGAAGAAAAATCCGCATATCGCGACTGGTTCCATATTCATAGTTTCCCAGTTCGTCAAAATGAAAATGGGAATATCGAAGGACAATCAACACTTTCCTACGATACATTTGCATTCACGACACATATGCCAAAATTAAATACTGCCAACCCGGAAGTTCAAAAGTATCTTCTTGATATTGCAACTTACTGGATTCGCGAATTTGATATTGATGGCTGGCGTTTAGATGTTGCTAATGAAGTAGATCATGCTTTCTGGAAAGAATTTAAAAAGGCTGTCCAAGCGGAAAAAGAAGATATTTACATTCTTGGTGAAATTTGGCATGATTCGTGGATTTGGTTGCTAGGAGATGAATTCCACGCCGTTATGAACTATCCATTTACACAAACGATTATCGAAAACTTTATTGAAGAAAAAATCACGCCGGAGCAAATGGTTTCTGGTATTAATGAACAATATATGCGCTATCCTAATCAAGTGAATGAAGTAATGTTCAATATGCTTGATAGCCATGATACAGCGCGCATTTTAACACGTGCTAATAATGATGAGGATAAGGTGAAACAAGCACTTGCCTTCATGTTCGCACACACTGGTTCGCCGTGTATTTATTACGGAACTGAAATCGGTATGGACGGCGGAAATGACCCTGGTTGTCGTAAATGTATGGAATGGGACGAAGCAAAACAAAACCAAGATATGTTAGCATTTACGAAAAAATTAATTGCGCTTAGAAAAGATAACCAAGCAATTATTACATCCGGCGAATTAACTTGGCTAGGTGCAAGTAGCGAAACGGGCATTACAGCATTTTCTAAAGAATTAAATGGTGAAAAACTGCATTTCCTTTTCAACCAAGCAAAAGAAGATAAGGATTTCACAATTTCATTTAAAAATACAGCGACAGATATTTGGAACAACCGAGCTGTAACAGAAAATCTTGTCGTCCCAGCAAAAGGATTTCTTGTTATTAAAGAAAACAGCTAAATCAATGGCGTAAAGGAATTTTTCACATGTTTACCGAAAAAATGTTGTTATCGGTAACATGTGAAATCTCCTTGTAAACGCTTTCGAAATCAGCATATAATAAATGCATAGGTTAACCTAATTCACAAACTTTAAAAAGAATTGAAAAAAGATGGGGACTTAGAAATCAGACATTAAAGAGCGGCTTTTTTCATAAAGAGGAGGAAAAGTAAATGAAGCGTTTCAAAAAAGTGGGAATAGTTTCGGCGGTTTTAGTAATGGCTTTAAGCTTAGCAGCATGTGGTGGTGGAAAAGACACTAGTAAATCGGGCTCATCTGATGAAAAAACATTAACCGTTTCCGTTGACGCAGGCTATAAAGACTACGTGAACAAAATAAAAGGTGATTTTGAAAAAGACAATGACGTAAAAGTAAAAGTAGTCGAAAAAGACATGTTCGAAACATTAGAAGCTCTTCCACTTGATGGACCTGCTGGAACTGCTCCAGACGTAATGATGTCCGCATTTGATAGAATTGGAAGCTTAGGCCAACAAGGACATTTAGCTGAAGTAAAACTTGGTAATAAAGACGATTACGATGAAAAAGACCAAAAACAAGTAACAATTGACGATAAAATTTACGGCGCTCCAGCAATTATTGAAACACTAGTACTTTACTACAATAAAGATTTACTCGACAAAGCTCCAGCAACATTTAAAGATTTAGAAACACTTTCAAAAGATTCTCGTTTTGCCTTCACTTCTGAAAAAGGAAAAAATACTGGTTTCTTAGCAAAATGGACTGATTTCTACTTCTCTTACGGACTACTTGCAGGATACGGCGGTTATGTATTCGGCGATGAAGGTACAAATCCAAAAGACATCGGTTTAAACAATAAAGGTTCTGTTGAAGGAATTACTTACGCAACAAAATGGTTCCAAGATGTATGGCCAAAAGGTATGCAAGACAATAAGAGTGCAGATGACTTTATCCAAGATCAATTTGTTAAAGGTAAAGCAGCAGCAATTCTAGGCGGTCCTTGGTCAGCAGCAAACTACAAAGAAGCAAAAATTAATTACGGCGTAGCAAAAATCCCAACACTAAACAATGGTAAAGAGTATTCTCCATTTGCAGGCGGTAAAGGTTGGGTTGTAAGTAACTATTCTAAAAACAAAGATGTAGCTCAAAAATGGTTGGATTATGTGACTAACCAAAAAAATCAAGAAACTTTATATGATATGACAAATGAAGTACCAGCTAACTTAAAAGCACGTGATACAGCGAAATCGAAAAATGACGAATTAACTAATGCCGTTATTGAACAATACAAAAATGCGCAACCAATGCCAAATATTCCAGAAATGTCGGAAGTTTGGACTGGTGCTGAAAACTTAATGTTTGATGCAGCTTCTGGTTCGAAAACTCCGCAACAATCAGCTGACGATGCAGTAAAAGTAATTGAAGATAACGTAACGCAAAAATATACTAAATAATAATGATTTGGCGGGGCAAAGATAGCGCGCTCCGCCATTTTTTTCAACTTAGCTAGTGAATCTATATCTAGAATTGAGGGTAACAAAATGAAACTAGAACAAAAACAAATTAAAAATGTTCGTCAAGCGACTTTGTTATCAATCATTCCGGGACTTGGTCAATTTTATAATAAGCAAAATTTTAAAGGGATTGTCTTTTTCGCACTATTTGCTTTGTTTATCATAGAATTTTTTGCAGTTGGGCTAAATGCACTGATTGGCCTTGTAACACTTGGATCTGTACCAGGTGTAGACCATTCCTTATTTTTAATGATTGAAGGTACTTTACAATTAATTGTGACATTACTATTTATAGGCTTTTGGTTTATAAATATTTTCGATGCAAGACGCGTGGCTATGCAGTGGAATCTAGGTGAAACTGTTAACCGTTCCGCTCTTGCTATTATAAAAAATATGCTCGACAAAGGTTTCCCGTACTTACTTACATTACCTGCATACTTAGTCATGACTTTTGTTATTATTTTCCCAGTTCTTGTTACTCTTTTCATGGCATTTACCAACTACGATTTTTACCATATTCCGCCAGCGAACTTAATTGACTGGGTTGGATTTAAGAACTTCTTTAATATTTTCTTCCTAAGTTCGTACCGCGACACGTTCCTAAGTGTATTTTCTTGGACACTTGTTTGGACGATTTGTGCGACTTCCTTGCAAATTGTTGTCGGGGTGTTCACAGCGATTGTTGCGAACCAAAGCTTTATTAAAGGGAAACGTCTTTTCGGAGTAGTTTTCTTACTTCCTTGGGCGGTACCAGCTTTTATTACAATTATGAGTTTTTCCAATATGTTTAACGACAGTATTGGTGCAATCAACTCACAAGTCATTCCGTTACTGAATCATCTTCCATTTGTTGATATCAATGCGATTGCTTGGAAAACAGATCCTTTCTGGACAAAAGTGGCGCTAATTAGCATTCAAGGTTGGCTTGGTTTCCCGTATATTTATGTCATGGTAACAGGTGTTCTTCAAGCGATTCCAGGTGAACTTTACGAAGCAGCTAGAATCGACGGAGCGAGCGCAATACAACGTTTCCGTAAAATTACATTACCGATGATTTTATTTGTAACAGCTCCGGTATTTATTACACAATATACGTTTAACTTTAATAACTTTTCGATTATTTACTTATTCAATGAAGGTGGTCCCGGAAGTGTCGGAGCAGGCGCTGGATCGACCGATATTTTAATTTCATGGATTTATAAACTAACAACTGGTACTTCGCCGCAATACGCTGTAGCCGCTGCTGTGACGTTACTTATCTCAATTATCGTTATCACGGTTTCGATGATTGCCTTTAAGAAAACGAATGCCTTTGGGAACGAGGAGATGATGTAAATGAGAGACTTTATGAAAGATCAGCGGACAACAAAGTTTTTAACACAGTTTTTCACGTATTTATTTTTAACCGTGCTAACGATTATTATTTTGTATCCGATTCTAATCACAGCATCTTCTGCCTTCAAACCAGGGAATATCGCAGCATTTACGCTTGAGTGGTCGGATAGCTGGACGTTGAATAACTTTTCTAGACTATTTAATGAAACATTGTATCTTGATTGGTATAAAAATACATTGATTATCGCGGTTGTAACGATGATTATGCAAGTAACGATTGTGACGCTTGCTGGTTATACATATAGCCGTTACCGTTTTAAAGGACGTAAAAATAGTTTGGTGTTTTTCTTGATTATTCAAATGGTGCCAACAATGGCGGCTTTAACAGCTTTCTACGTGTTAGCAATGCTACTTGGCGCACTTGATCAATATTGGTTCTTAACATTGATTTACATCGGTGGCGGTATCCCGATGAACACGTGGCTGATGAAGGGATATTTCGATACAGTACCACGGGATTTAGATGAATCCGCCAAGCTTGACGGCGCAGGACATTTCCGGATTTTCGCTCAAATCATCTTACCACTTGTAAGACCGATGATTGCGGTTCAAGCTTTATGGGCATTTATGGGACCATTCGGAGATTTCTTACTTGCTAAATTCCTACTAAGAACTCCAGAAAACTTAACGATAGCTGTTGGACTTCAAACATTTATCGCTAACCCGCAACAACAAAAAGTAGCATTATTCGCAGCAGGAGCAATTCTAGCCGCGCTACCAATTTGTTTACTGTTCTTCTTCTTACAAAAGAATTTTGTTTCTGGCTTAACTGCTGGTGGAACAAAAGGATAATTGATTTTTAAAAAGGCTGTGATACCAATGAAAAAAGTTCCGTTTATCATTCAATATGTAAAAAGTACACTAGGACCAAATGCGATTTTTGAAGGTCGGAAAGTACTGAAATTCTGGCAAATGGTTATCGTGTTTATTTTCTTAAATGCGCTCCTATTACTACCTGTATCAGCACATTTTGCTAATCAGTCGAGTTTTGATTTACCAAGTTTAATGCCCGAAATGGCGACACTTGGTACAGATCAATTCGCGACGGAACTTAGTGGTCTTTCGCTCGAAAACGGAGAATTAACTGACAAAAATGCGCATATCGTCGAAAAATCGGCTAATGGCGTGGCTGGTGTAAATTTAACGAAGGCAGAACTTGCCGGAGCTAAAAATATCATTAATTTCAAAGACCGAGAAATGACGCTTACAGATGCAAGTGGCTACACATTTGAAGTGAGCTATCCAAAAGATGCCACATTAAGTGAAATCACTTCTGGTGAATCGCTAGTAGACTGGGTTTCGGCGCAGTGGTACTTAGAGAATCAAGCATTTGTTTTCTTATCAATGGTACTGATGATTGGCTCAATTATTTTCGTTAGCTCGCTGATGTTAGCTATTTTCACGACACTTTTCATTTGGATGACAAAACGGAGCAGTTTTTCTCGTATTGCTTCCTTTAAAGAATCATTTAATTTAACGCTAAATGCACTTGGTATTCCTGTGATTGCGGCTTGTATTATCGGTTTTATCTACTTTGATATTACGATTATTATGGCTGTTCAGTCACTTGGAATGGTGTTAATGATAGCATGGACATTTTTAAAGACAAGATTTTATAAGACTAGTGAAAAAAGTATGGCTGCTAGTCGCTAATTAGGAGGTTTTAGTATGGCACAGAAGCAATTATTTGAAATCGAACCATGGACATTACGGACAACCAAACTAGATAAAGAAAATAAACGTTTGCAAGAAAGCCTAACTTCACTCGGTAATGGATACATGGGGATGCGCGGGAATTTTGAAGAAGGATACTCCGGCGACGGCCATATTGGAACTTATTATGCAGGCGTGTGGTTTCCAGATAAAACAAGAGTTGGTTGGTGGAAAAATGGCTACCCAGATTATTTTGGAAAGGTCATTAATGGCCTTAATTTTATCGGGATTGAAGTACGTCTTGACGGTGAAAAACTCGATTTATTTGTAGATGAAGTAAGCGATTTTGAACTTGTGCTAGATATGGAAAAAGGCGTGTTAAGACGCCAGTTCACAGTAGTTAAAAATAATAAGACGTTTCGAATTTCAGCGGAACGATTTCTAAGTGTAGCTACGAAAGAACTGGCAGTAATTCGCTATCATGTGGAAGCTTTAAATGCGGCAAAAGTAGAATTAACGTCCTTTTTAGATGGTAATGTGCAAAATGAAGATGCCAACTACGAAGAAATGTTTTGGCAAGAAGTTGCAGAATCTTCCTCAGAAAGTCGCGGCTCACTTGTAACTAAAACAATTCCAAATAACTTTGGTACACCGCGCTTCACCGTTTCTGCAGTAATGGAAAATAAGACTAATACGGCAAATGAAACAAACCAAACAAAAACACTTTATGCGGAAAATCGCTATCAATTTGATTTAAAAGAAAATGAAGTAGCGCAAATTGAAAAACGTGTAGTAATTACAACTTCTCGTGATTTTGAGGAAAGTGAACTTCTTCAAGCCGGAGAGGAAATCTTAAAAAATATAGCAACAAAAACATATGAAGAACTTTTAGAAGCGCATATCGCAGGATGGCGCGAACGCTGGGATAAAGCAGATGTGGAAATAGCAGGAGATGATTCCGCTCAACAAGGCATTCGTTTTAATATTTTCCAATTATTTGCGACTTACTACGGGGAAGATGCTAGATTAAATATTGGTCCTAAAGGTTTCACTGGAGAAAAATACGGCGGGGCGACTTACTGGGATACAGAAGCATTTGCTCTACCAATGTATTTATCACTAACAGATAAGTCGGTTAGCCATAACTTACTTAAATATCGCCATAATCAATTAGATGGTGCCAAAATCAATGCGGAGAAAATCGGCTTAGGTGGCGCACTTTATCCGATGGTTACTTTTACAGGAGTAGAGTGCCACAATGAATGGGAAATTACCTTTGAAGAGATTCACCGAAATGGCGCGATTGCCTACGCGATTTATAACTATACGAATTACACTGGTGATGACTCTTATTTAAAAACAGATGGTATCGAAGTGTTAACTGAAATTACTCGTTTTTGGGCTGATCGAGTGCATTTATCGGATCGCTTAGATAAATATATGATTCACGGTGTTACTGGACCAAATGAATACGATAATAATGTTAGCAATAACTGGTATACCAACTATATTGCAGCTTGGACTATTCGATATACGCTAGAAAACCTAGATACAGCGACAAAAAAACGTTTAGGTGTGACCGAGTACGAAATCGCAAAATGGGAAGACATCGAGCACCGGATGTACTATCCTTTTGATGAAAAATGGCAGATTTTTGTGCAACACGATACATTTTTAGACAAAGAGTTACGTTCCACTGATACGTTAAAACCAGAGGATATGCCAATTAATCAAAACTGGTCTTGGGATAAAATTTTACGGTCTTGCTTCATTAAACAAGCAGATGTACTTCAAGGTTTATATTTATTCTATGATGACTTTGATTTTGATACGAAACAACGCAACTTTGAATTTTATGAACCACTAACTGTACATGAATCAAGTTTGTCACCAGCTGTTCATGCGGTGTTAGCTGCGGAACTTGGTAAATATGATAAAGCTGTAGAACTTTACAAACGCACAGCAAGGCTTGACCTAGATAATATTAACAATGATACAGAAGATGGCCTCCACATTACATCAATGGCAGGAAGCTGGTTATCCATTGTACAAGGTTTTGCCGGAATGCGAGTAACATCAGGTGAGTTAAGTTTTGCGCCATTTTTACCTAATGGATGGGACAACTACCGCTTCAAAATTAACTTCCGCGACCGCTTATTAGAAGTGAAAGTAGAAGTAGGACAAGTAACTGTTAAATTATGTCACGGAGAACCAATTCATTTAGAAATGTATAAGAAAAAATATTTGCTGGAAACGGCTGTAACAGTAGAAATATAACCAAAAATAAAATTGCCAAAAACAATGAAAACTGTTTTTGGCAATTTTTTTCTTTAACAAATCTTTCCAATTTTTAGCGGGATGATTGCTTTTTCCGCCTGCACTCTTATGCTATAATAAAGAAAGTGAACCATGTGATCATAAATGGTTTTCAAGAGGCACGGAGGTGAAGTGATGGATTTTTCCAATATGTCGATATTGCATTATCTAGCAAATATTGTAGATATTCTTGTCGTATGGTTTGTAATTTATAAAGTGATCATGTTAATCCGAGGTACGAAAGCAGTACAATTATTAAAAGGTATTTTTATTATCATTGCAGTTAAATTATTAAGCGGATTTTTTGGTCTCCAAACAGTAGAATGGATTACGGATCAGATGCTTACTTGGGGATTCCTTGCAATTATAATTATCTTCCAACCGGAATTACGCCGTGCTTTAGAGACACTTGGTCGAGGCAATATTTTTACTCGTTACGGTTCTAGAATTGAGCGAGAGCAACACCATCTGATTGAATCTATTGAAAAATCTACCCAATATATGGCGAAACGTCGTATTGGTGCGCTAATTTCAGTAGCACGCGATACCGGAATGGATGATTATATCGAAACTGGAATTCCACTCAATGCAAAAATTTCCTCTCAATTATTAATTAATATTTTTATTCCAAATACACCGCTTCATGATGGTGCGGTAATTATCAAAGGAAATGAGATTGCATCAGCAGCAAGTTATTTACCACTTTCTGACAGTCCATTTTTATCCAAAGAACTTGGGACGCGTCACAGGGCTGCTCTAGGGATTAGTGAAGTGACAGACAGTATTACAATTGTTGTCTCCGAAGAAACAGGCGGAATTTCCCTTACTAAAGGCGGAGAACTTTTCCGTGATGTTTCAGAAGAAGAGTTACATAAAATTCTTCTAAAAGAGCTTGTCACAGTAACGCAAAAGAAACCTTCTATCTTTTCTAAATGGAAAGGAGGCAAAAGCGAATGATGGATCGAATTTTAAATAATAAATGGTCGATTCGGATTATAGCCTTGTTACTCGCAGCCATCCTTTTTACGTCAGTTAATGCAAATAATAATAACGCCACCACTTTTTCAACGACTTCTTCAAGTGATTCTGAGGTCATTGAGAATGTTCCTGTCAAAGTATATTATGATAAAACGAATTTATACATTTCAGGCATTCCAGAAACAGTCACTGTTACGCTTTCAGGACCAAGAAGTATCGTTCAATCAGCTAAAGCACAACAAGATTTCACCGTATATGCAGATTTGAAAAATGCATCGATTGGAACGCAGGAAGTTAAACTCCAAGTAAAAGACGTATCTGACCGACTTAAAGTTAAAGTCAATCCAGCTACTGTTAACGTAAATGTTCAAGAAAAAGTAACGAAGAAATTCTCTGTAGATGTAGAGTTAAGTAAATCTGTTATTGCAGATGGTTATCAAGCAGGAACGCCGATTATCGATCCTAAAAAAGTTTCCATTACAGGTGCAAAAGACACGATCGAACAAATCGCTTATGTCAAAGCGACCCTCGAAAGTGATGGTAAGCATAAATCGGAATTTACCGACAAGGCGACAGTATCCGTTTTTGATAGTAACCTGAATAAGCTGGATGTAGAGGTCAGTCCGCAAGAGGTTGAAGTGACTGTGCCGGTTGAGAAAGTCGGGAAATCAGTACCGGTTAAAATCAAGCAAGAAGGAACACCAGAAAGCGATATAGAGATTTCAAGCATGACACCTGATAAATCAGAAGTGGTTGTCGTAGGTGACGATGCGGTCCTTGACAAGATTAAAGAGATTGAAATCCCGATTGATGTTACAAAAATAAAAGCAGATACGGTCAAAGAAATTACTGTACCAGTTCCAACAGGCGCTAAATCAGTACAACCTACGACCATTGAGGTTAAAATAAAAACCGTAAAAAAGTCTGAAGCAAATAATGGAGCGACCACATCAAATAATAATCAAAACACAGAAGCAAATAATAACGATGCGACGGATGATTCTGAAACGAATGATTCCAAAACATCAAAATCTTTTTCTAATATGCAAGTATATATGAGTGGTCTGAAAAATACTTTCGATGCCCAGATGTTAACGCCAGCAAATGGCAAAGTTTCTGTAACCATCACCGGGGAGAAAAAAGTATTAGATGACATAACCGCAAAAGATTTAAGCGTTATTGCTAACCTTAGTAAAAGTAAAGCTGGCAGTTACAGCATTCCACTAGAACTAAACGGTTTACCAGATAACGTGGCTTATGTCATCAATCCTAAAAAAGCTGATTTTATTATTACCGAAAAAGAAGCACAAAATACAGTGCCTTCCAAAAACACATAAACCTGAGGAGTGTGGGGCCAGCGTGTCTCATACTCCTGCTTTTTTACAAAAGCTTCATATACATAGAATAGTTTGAAAAGTTACTAATGCCAACGTTTTATTATAGAGAGATGAAATTTTTTCTTAAAAAAGGTATAATAACAAATGTATGGTTGAGACTTAACAAAAAAGAGAACCAGCATTTGAAAAAAAAGTAAAACTAAAACGACAAACAAAAATCATTTAGATAATGAATGACTTAGAAGGAGAGTAATAAAATGGGTAAATATTTTGGTACGGATGGAGTTAGAGGGGTTGCAAACTCAGAATTAACACCAGAACTTGCATTCAGATTAGGTCGAATGGGTGGGTATGTTTTAACTCGTCACGTTGGTGAACACCCGCGCGTTCTTGTTGCTCGTGATACACGTATATCTGGAGAAATGCTTGAATCCGCTTTAATTGCAGGACTTGTATCTGTAGGAATTGAAGTTATGCGTTTAGGTGTCATTTCAACTCCTGGTGTCGCTTATTTAACAAAAGCGCAAGGAGCTTCTGCCAGCGTCATGATTTCTGCAAGCCATAATCCAGTAGATGATAATGGAATTAAGTTCTTCGGTTCAGACGGCTTTAAACTGTCAGACGATCAAGAAGAAGAAATTGAACAATTACTTGATACAGCAGAGGATACACTACCTCGTCCAAGCGGTGAAGGTCTAGGAACAGTTAGCGATTACTTTGAAGGTAAACAAAAATATATTCAATACTTAAAACAAACAATCGAGAATGACTTCAATGGTTATCATATTGCATTAGACTGTGCAAATGGAGCAACTTCTGGCTTAGCAACACATTTATTTGCTGATTTAGATGCCGATATTAGCTCAATGGGTGCTTCTCCAAACGGCTTAAATATTAACGATGGTGTTGGTTCTACACATCCAGAAGCCTTAGCTGCATTTGTATTAGACAAAAAAGCAGATGTTGGTTTAGCCTTTGATGGTGACGGAGACCGCGTGATTGCAATTGATGAAATCGGTCAAATTGTCGATGGCGATAAAATTATGTTTATTTGCGCGAAATACTTACGTGAACAAGGTCTATTAAATAGCAATACAATCGTTTCCACTGTTATGAGTAACTTAGGCTTCTATAAAGGCTTAAGAGAACTTGAAATTGAAGATGTTCAAACAGCTGTTGGTGACCGTTATGTTGTAGAAGCAATGCGCGAAGGTAATTATAACCTTGGCGGAGAACAATCTGGTCATATTATTTTCTTAGATCATAATACAACTGGTGATGGCCTGCTTTCCGGAATTCAATTAATTAACGTTATGAAAGCAACTGGGAAAAAATTATCTGAACTTGCTTCAGAAATGAAAACATTCCCGCAAAAACTGGAAAATATCCGTGTAAGTGATAAAAATCATGTAACAGATAATCCAAAAGTAAGTAAAGTAATTAGTGAAGTAGAAGCTGAAATGGCTGGAAATGGTCGCGTGCTTGTTCGTCCATCTGGTACAGAACCATTAGTAAGAGTCATGGTGGAAGCTGCGACAAAAGAAGCAACAGACGAATATTGTGAACGTATTTCAGCGGTTGTTCGTTCAGAAATGGCACTTAACGATTAAAACTACAAACAAAAAATCCTGATGATATAAACTTCATCAGGATTTTATTTCTTTCGAAAGAATGATTTGATCTACGCAAGCAATACCGTTTTCGATAATGTTTTGCCCTTTATAATGTTCTATAAAATAATTTGGAACAATTTGTTGCATCCGAAAGCCGTTTTTTTGATAAAAAGCAAGTTGGTCAATACTTGAATTACCTGTTTTAACAATGATTTCAGTGAAGTTGTTTTGTAAAGCAAAATCAAACGCTTTTTCAAGGAGTTTTTTACCAATTCCTTGATTTCTCTGGGTAGGTAGAACAGCAATATTCATAATTTCAAGTTGCTTATTATTTAATGGAAGCAAGCAAACGACGCCGATTGTTTTATCGGTATCATTTAGTTGGAAAACGCGTGATTTATCAAGGTATTTCGCAATTTGGTCTTCACTCGGATCAGCTTCTAGTAATAGTTCTAGTGGGGCAGGTTGTGTTTTATCCCAAATGGTCCAGTTCATTTTTATCACCTCGGTTTTAGAGTAACATGGGAAAACTTAAATAGGAAGGGAAGTGGGCAAATTGCCTGAAAAATTAAGAGGAATATGTGGTAGTTTGCTAATTGCGCTAGGTGTGACTCAACTTTACAGCTTTGTGAGCGCCATGGTTGGATATTTTAGTGCAGAGAAAGATAGCTTTACATTTGTTTGGAATTATTGGATGTTACTTATTTTTGGTTTAGCATTATTTATTGTTGGTTTTGGTCTCATTAAAAGAGAGAAGCTTCGATTAGTAAGTATTATTTTAATCAGTTGTTTTGCTTTATTTCAAGCGTTTTCGGTGTATTATTACCAACTAAGAATTTTTGCGAAATTGGAATATGCGCAGCCGTTTGAGTGGTCAGGAACGTTACTAGTTATCAGTAGTATTTTAGTGTTAATCGCGTTATTAATTGGCCCGAAATTCTCTTTAAAAGAGGGAAGCGAAGATCAGTCTTGGAAAAATAAATGGCGTTACGCAGCTGGCTTTTTCGCGATTATTGGTGCTGTTACGGCAATTTTTGCGGCAGTAACGATTTTTAAACAACTACATTCGGACAGTATTAAAGAAGGCTATTTATTTACAACTTCACTTGATGCTTACTTTGCTTGTTTTGTAGCCGTGATTTTCTTGGTTGTAGCAGTACTGGCATGGCGTAAAGTCTCGCTGTTATTAATTGGAATTCTTATGGGAGCAGCTTTCATTTTACTTACGAATTATTTATCTGTAACAAACTGGATTGATTTTGCAAAAGAAAATTTATCAATTACGTTTGGTAGTAATGAAAGGCAAGTCTTTGGAATGCAATTTTTAATGGGAGCATCCGCTTTTCTCTCTAGTATCTTTGCTTATATCGCAAAAAAGTCCTCTAAATAATTAGAGGACTTTTTTATTATTTTTTACCGAAAACAATGTTCGTATAGCTATTTAGAGTAACAAAGTAATAAACAATGTACATTAATGTGTAGACACCGGTAGAAATCACAACTGGTAGTGTTAAATCTAGTGCCAGCATATGTGAAAGTCCAACAAGTGCAAAACTACTGTGCGCAATTCCGATAACTAATGGAATCAAGAATACAACGAGTAATTGTTTAGCAAGAATTTTGCGGATGTCTTTTTTAGTAAGACCAATTTTCTTCAAGATGTCAAATGTACCGATGTCGTTATATGCTTCTGTAAGCTGTTTGAAGTAGATAATACTTCCTGTCGCTGCTAGGAAAACAAAACCGATAAACATACCGATAAATAGAAGTACACCGGTTACTGTGATGATTTGTTGATAAGTAGCTGCGTAAGAAATGAGATTGCTATCTTTTGGAACTAGTGACTGCATTTTTTTATCTAAATCTTGCGCTTGTTTTGCATCTTTTACAGTAATAGATTCAACTGTTTGAGATGGGATATTCTTATCAGTCCCTATCATGGCAACTCTTTCATCAGGAAGAACGAGTAAGCCCATAACGGAAGCAATTGGTGAATTTTGAACAACTGATTTAATTTCAACATTTGGTTTGCTTGGTGAAGCTAATGTATATTTTTCGCCAATCATTTGTTTTTGCGCTTTTTCATCATAAGTGACTGAAAGTACCATTTGTGCTTCATTAGCTTTTAAATTAGCTGCATTTTCTGGGTTGCCTTGTTTTTTAACAAGTGAATTATATTCAGATTGAGAAATAACAGGGAAACCTTCATTTATATCATATTCTACAAAGTCTGGTCGAGTTCCTTCTGCCTTGACAGTGTAGTAAGTGCTCTTTTGTTCGTACTCAACTGGGTGATCAGAGTCACTTTCAGCTGTTTTCACGATTTTATCATTTAGTGCTTTGTCTGATGGAACTTGATACTCAAAACTTGATGGTGCAGAAGTGTTTGCTGATGTATTTGCTTGATAGTATATACTGCTTATCGTTCCAATAGCAGACAAGGTCGTTGCACTTAAAATAGAAATAATAATTAACGTTTTTGCATTGGATGAAATTCTAAAGTTCAACTGAGAGGTAGAAATGATATTACTACCTTTATAAAAAATCCGTTTGTTGTTTCTTAGCTTTGTAAGTAAATATGGTAAGAAAAAGGTAATAAACAAAGACGTACCAATAATTACTGAAGCTAAAATAACAAGTGCTCCGATAGAAAAACCTAATTGCGCCCATAATGAATTTTTAGAATCAAGCGGTTGCCCAGCGATGAAGTAACCAAGTGCGATTAATACGATGGAAAGTAGCGCCAAAATAAAAGAAGGTTTTGGGCTTTTTTCGCGTTTTGATTCGGAGTGGAATAAGTCTAGCAATGTTGTACGATAGATAATTCGGTAGCCTGTGAAAGAAGTAAACAAAGTAATGATAATAAAAACAATACTTGTTTGTAAAACTGCTCCCCATGAAAAGGCAAAACCGCCAATACTATCGAGATTAATTAAGTTAAGTAAGATCGTTACGAAAATTTTCGAAAGCAGTGTACCAGCCAAAATACCAATTACTAATGCGCCAAGACCCATAATGAAATTTTCATAAAATAACATCCGACCAATTTCTTTTTTACGAAGGCCGAGTAAAGAATAAAGACCGATTTCTTTTTTCCGTTTTCTTGTGAAGAAGTTGTTGGAATAAAGAATGAAAATTGCTACGAATATAAGCAAAATGACAGAGGAGCTAGAAAACGCGGTTGATAACTTAGAAGATTGGTCAATTCTAGCTACGACTGATGGATCCTTCGAAAGAACAAGGAAGGTAAAATAAATCATAATGCTGAAAATCATCGATGCGAAATATAAAAAGTAATGTACAAAATTATGTCTAATATTTTTCTTCGCTAAATCAAATAACGTCATCTGTGTCGCCCCCCAGTTTTGCAAGGACGTCTAGAATTTTTTGGAAGAACTCCTTACGTGTTTTTGTTCCACGATAGATTTCTGTATATAATTCTCCGTCTTTAATAAATAAAATTCGTTTGCAGAAACTTGCTGCAAATGCATCGTGTGTAACCATCATAATGGTAGCTTTGTCTTGTTCATTTAAGTCACGTAAGCTTTCAAGTAAGTTGGTTGCAGATTTGGAATCAAGTGCTCCAGTTGGCTCATCGGCAAAAATCAAACTAGGTGAAGTAATAATTGCACGTGAGGCAGCTGTACGTTGTTTTTGACCACCAGAGATTTCACTTGGGTATTTATCAAGAATTTCTGTAATACCGAATTTTTCACTAATAATTGCTAATTTCTCTTCCATTTCTTTGACTGGGCGTTTTGCTAGTGCAAGCGGAAGGATAATATTTTCACGGATTGTGAGAGTATCTAGTAAGTTGTAATCTTGGAAAATAAAACCTAGTTTATCACGGCGGAAAGTAGACATTTGTTGTTCATTCATGTTTTCAAGTTCTTGTCCAGAAATCATAATCTCACCAGAAGTTGGCTTATCAATAGTAGATAAAACGTTAAGTAAAGTAGACTTACCAGCTCCAGAAGGCCCCATAATACCTGTAAATTCGCCTTCTTTAATATCAATACTGATATTTTCAAGTGCAGTATACACATTTCCTTTGCTTCCATAAATTTTTCTTACATTTTTTGCTTGTAGAACTGTCTCCATTATTTTCTCTCCTTAAAACTAGATTCATTTAGTATATGTATCATTCTATCGTTTAAAAAGGAGTGGTTCCATCGTATCAAATGACAATTACGGAAGATATCCTTACAAAATTGTTAGTTTTGTGAAATAAAAAACTGGAATCCGTCTCAATAAATCTTTGGAAAAAGACTTATTAAAGGGAATTCCAGCTTGTATTTCTTTAAACGGTAAATAATTTGGAGAGATTTTCTGATGGCAGAAGATTTCCGATGAAGAAGGAACCAAATTCAGCATAACGGGCACTTGCTTCATCAAAACGCATTTCTGTCACGATTCGTTTGAATTCTAGTGCATCATCTGAAAATAAGGTCACACCCCATTCGTAGTCATCAAAACCGATGGAGCCACCGATAATCTGTTGTACTTTTCCAGCATAGCTTCTGCCAATAAGACCGTGATCGCGGATAAGTTTTTGGCGTTCTTCCATTGGAAGCATATACCAATTATCGGCGCCGTCACGTTTTTTACTCATAGGATAGAAACAAATGTGTTTTTTAGGCGGAAGAGCTGGGTAAAGCCTCGCACGAACGCCTTTATTTTGGTAAGGATCTTCGCCGCCAGCCATATGAGATGCAAGATAGTTACTTAATTCCACAACAGATATGTAGGAATACGTTGGTAATAAGTAGTCGGCAATGGCTAATTTATTAAAACGGTTCTCGACTTCATTTAAAGCCTCTAAGGAATCACGTAAAGTGAAGAATACTAAATCCGCTTTTTGGCCAAGAATGCTGTAAATGGTATGTTCACCTTCACCGATATTTTTTGTGATTTCCATATCGCTTAAAAAGTGGCTTAGCTCATTTAACATAAGTTCTTGATTTCCTGGATTTAATTCACGCCACGCTGCCCAGTCAATCGAACGAAAATCATGTAGACAAAACCATCCATCTAAAGTTTTTACTGCTTCATTCATTATGTATCACTCCTTGTTTAGAATATCACTAACTAGAGTGTAACATATCAGAAGTGGTTCGTCCGTTTCGCTGTTTGTGAAATTAGGTTTCAAAAGGGCGGTATTTTTTGCGTAAACTTTGCTGGCTTTCTAACCGAAGTTCAATATCTATTCGGTGAAAGAGAACCATATTTCCTTTTTTTGTAAACGGGAGTAAATCGCGTTTTGCTAAGGAAAGGAGAGCTTGCTTAGATATGCCTAAGTAAGTCGCGGCTTCATTTGTAGTCAGGAAGTTTTCTTCTAGCCATTTAAAATCTATTTGTTGTTGGCGCACATCTTTTCACCTCTTTTTCTTTAAGTGTAGAAAATATCTGATAGAAATACAAGAGAAAACATTAACAATTGCTGAAAAACAAGCTATACTTTAACTAAATGATAAATCTAGGAGGTACAAATATGAATGACGTATTAACTTTACTCAGAAATCATCGTTCTTTTCGGAAATATAAACAGGGTATCGAAATTCCCGAAGAAAAGCTCGATGCTATTATTCGAGCAGCTCAAGCAGCCCCGTCGTGGATTAATGGACAGCATTATTCCATTATTGCGATTAAAGACCAAGAACGTAAAAACAAAATGGCAGAACTTTGCGGGAATCAACCATACATAGCTGAATGTTCAGTATTTCTTTGTTTTGTAGCAGATTTCCACCGCGTAAAAGTGGCAAGTGAGCTGCACGGCAAAAGTTTCCAAATTGCTAGTGAAGAAGATTTGTTGATGGTTGCGGCAACGGATATAGGTTTGTGTATGCAAAATGCTTTAACAGCCGCTGAGTCGCTTGATTATGGGACAATTTGTATTGGTGGTTTACGGAGAAATATTACAGCTACTTCTGAGTTTCTTGCTTTACCAAAATATGTCATGCCGGTCGTTGGGCTTTGTATCGGGGTTCCGGATGTAGAAGCTCCCGTAAAACCTCGCTTGCCGAAAGAAGCCGTTTATTTTGAAGAAACGTACCAAACTGATGTTATGCCTTTACTTGAAGCTTATGACCAAGAAATCATTCCTTTTTCTGAGCGGGAAGGTTTTGTGTCTTATACCGAACGTTTAGCAAAATTTTATGATAAGCCGTATTATCCGAATTTAACAGAACAAATAAAAGAAAGAGGCTTTTTAGGCGGAAAATAACTAGCATCTTAGCGGTTATTAGTATATACTTTTAAGTGACAAAACCCAGCAAAATCGCTGGAATGGAGGTAAGTGTATAATGAAAGAAGCATTATTTTTAAACCCTGTTTTTCAAGATCGAATTTGGGGTGGAACGAAATTACATGATTACTTTGGTTACGATATTCCGTCCAAAACGACCGGAGAAGACTGGGCGATTTCCGCTCATCCAAATGGTCCTTCTGTCATCAAAAACGGGGAATATAAAGGGAAAACTTTAGCTGAATTATGGCAAGAAAAACCAGAACTTTTTGGTAATCCGAAAGAAGCTGTTTTTCCATTACTTACAAAAATCTTGGATGCAAATACGGATCTTTCTGTACAAGTTCATCCAAATGACGAATATGCCAAAGTACATGAAAACGGGGAACTTGGAAAAACGGAATGCTGGTATATTATTGACTGCGCTCCGGGTGCGGAATTAATTTATGGACATAAAGCAGCAAGCAGAGAAGAATTCGCTAGCTGGGCAAAAAATGGCGAATGGGATAAATTGCTTCGTAAAGTAGCGATTAAACCGGGTGAATTTTATTATGTTCCAAGTGGCACGATTCATGCGCTAGGTACTGGCACTTTAGTACTTGAAACGCAACAAAGCTCTGACACAACTTACCGTGTATATGACTACGACCGTAAAGACGCAGAAGGAAACTTGCGCGAACTTCATTTAGATAAAGCAATCGACGTTACAACTGCGCCACATGTGGATGCGAAGTTAGATATTAAAACAGAAACACGCGATGGTTTAACCGAAACTACTTTTGTATCGAATGACTTCTTTAGCGTTTATAAATGGGAAGTGGATGGCACGGCTGAATTTACGGCTAAAGCGCCTTACACGTTAGTGAGTATTTTAGACGGAGAAGCAGTACTTACGATTGATGGCAACGAACAGGCTATTAAAAAAGGAGATCATTTCGTATTACCAAATGAAGTGAAATCTTGGGAAATAGCTGGCAAAATCACAGCAATTGTTTCTACACCTCCTGTAAAATAACAAATAAGCAGAAATCTTTGTATAAAAACTATACAAGATTTCTGCTTTTTTTATTTCTATGGAATTGCGGGCTACTTTTTTGAGTTACTTAAGATGAATGTATTAATATAGGTATCTATTTCGAGTTTATGTTTCTCTGCATCAACAGTCTTAGGCGTGAGTTCATAATACTTTGCGTTTTCTATATTACGTGCATAAAATAAACTGTATTCCAACGGGTGAATCACATCATAGTTATTTGCAAGTATCAGTGTGGGCATCGTCACATTAGTTAATTCATTTTTGCTTTTTATTGGCCTATCTCTAGGTATATCAATAAATTTTTTATAGTAATTAACAGAGGCGACGTCTTCAAAATATCGCTTAAAAGTATCAATTGCTTTAGGGTAGGTATCTTTTATCGATGGAAATAACGGGTCTTGCTCAAATAACTGTGAACCATTTTTTTTAGGTAAATATATACTTACGGTATTAAACCATTCTATCACTTGTTTTTTCATGGGATCATCTGTCGCAGAGCTCCTAAGTAATATAAGCCCCATCACTTTATTTGCTGCATGGACTGCTAAATTCACCGCAACGCCAGCCCCCATAGATAATCCGCCGACATAAAAATGCTGTATGCCTAAATAATCCATTAACGCTAGTGCATCACTCGCCAAGCTATCGTAGCTAAGTTTTCTGGAATCATGTCCACTTTTCCCATGACCTCTTTGATCCAATGAAATTAATTGGATTTTTTCATCATTGTTAAATGTGTCAAAAGCAAATTTTAAATTATCACCTAGTCCATGAAGAAACAAAAAGGGGATACCTTCTCCTTGTATTTCATAGTTAAAGTAAGTTCCTTCGTGTTTAAATAATGGCATCGTTTATAAACCACTCCTTTGATGGTATTAATCCAGCGCGTTTAGTATTTTTCACCATTAATCCATGTAGTTAGAACCTCGAATTTCTCATCGAGTAAAACTAAGTCAGCGATATAGCCTTTTTCAATGCGACCGAATTTTTTCATACCTAGGATTTCTGCGGGTGTACTTGTGGCCATTTGTATCGAGTCTTGTAAGCTAATACCAAATTCATTACTTAACCTTAACGATTTATTCATTGTCACGGTGCTTGAAGCTAGCGTTCCGTCTTGTAAGCGTGCGATTCCTTCCTTAACAGTTACTTGGTGACCGCCAAAAATATACTCGCCGTCGCCAACTCCCATAGCTTGAAGGGCATCAGTTGTGAGAACAATCTTATCTGGTCCTTTAATTTTATGGATGAGACGCACAATTCCAGGATGAAGATGGACCCCGTCTACGATAGTTTGAACGCTTACCGCATCATTTTCCAAAGCCGCTGTAACAAGTCCTGGTGCGCGGTGATGGATTGCTGGCATAGCATTGAAGCAATGAGTTATATGTGTTGCTCCTTTTTCAAAAGCATCTTGCGCCTCTTCATAAGTTGCATTGGAATGCGCAATTGCAATAACAACTCCTCTTTTTTTCAAGAAGTCAATGAGTTCGATACCACCGGGCAATTCTGGCGCAATCGTTACCATTTTAATCAGACCATCTGCTTCATCAAAAATTTGTTTCATTTCTTTTAAGTCAGGGTGTCTTAAATAAGCTGGATTTTGCATGCCCTTTTTTTCTATATTGAGGTAGGGGCCTTCTAAGTGAATTCCTGCAATTTTAGCACCTTGCTCTTTTCCAACCACTTTTTTTGTTTGCTTAATCATTTGAATCAAATCTTCCAAAGAGGAACTTACCGATGTGACTAAAAAACTAGTACATCCTGTTTCCGCACAAGCCATTGATACAGCTTGGATGCTTTCTGTTGAACCATCCATCATATCGTAATTCTTTGCCCCATGGATATGAACGTCAATCATTCCAGGTATGAGCAACTGACCATTTCCATCAAAAATTTGCTCTGTTGAATATTGTTCAGGAATAATTTTACTGGTTGGAAAAACTTCTGCTATCAGATTGCCTTCTGTAATAACTGTTGCATTGATTAATTCATTTTCTTTGTAAACTTTTACGTTTTTGATAATCGCCATTATTTTCACAATCCTTTCAAAGATATAACTTCTACTTCTTTAGAAATAAGGTGTTGCATCAAATCTTTTGGCAGGGGCTCATTTGTTATGACGGCATCAATTCCAGAAAAATCAAGCTTGAATGCAGTCTTTGTATTCACTTTCGTATGATCAATTAACAGGTATACTTTTTCGGAATTTCTGATAATCTCTTGCTTTAGGTAGACATCTGTAAGTTCGGAATAAAAGATACCTTGTTCCGTTAGCCCAGCACCGCCAATAAAAGCAACGTCAAAGTTAAATTGTTTGAGTTGGCCTAAAACGGGCTCGCCGGATAATACACGTGAATGGAAGTTGAAAAAACCGCCAAGCAAGTATACTTTATTAGCTTCATTCTGAGATGCTGCGATTGCATTATCCATAGAATTAGTCACAACCAATAAATCATTTTGCTCAAGGTCGGAAGCCAAAAAATGAACTGTGGTTGAAACATCTAAATAGATAGTCATATGATCTTTTATTACTTCGCCAGCAGCTGAGGCAATTGCTTGTTTCTGTTCACTCTGCTTCACTAATCTACTTGTATAACTTTCTATTTGAGGTTTTAAAATTGGTAGTGAAACCCCACCTGGATAGCGTTCTGCGAGTCCGCTTTCGACTAATTTTAAAATATCACGCCTTGCCGTATCTTTTGAAATGGAAAAAATTCGCATGAGTTCTTCCTGAGAAATAGTTTTCTTGTTCTCTAGTAGCTTCAGTGCTTCCACTATTCTTTCTTTTTGATTCATGATTTCCGCCACCTTTTATAATTTATTTTAAGTTTATTTTTATTTTAAATAAGTTTTTATAAGTTAATTATATACCTAATTATGTTTATGTCAAATTATAATTTTTGACTTAAGGGAGAAACTAGTTCTAGCAGTTTTTTCTTCGTGTGTTTTGAAATCTAGGTTATAATGGTAGTAATTGTGTAAAAGCATCAAAAACAGCAACATAGAGGTGAAAAAATGGCTATAAAGATGAAATGGGTTATTTTAGTTAGTATTATTATCGTGCTTTTAGTGGTGGGCTGGTTTCTTGGGACTAGGCTAACGGTGAAAAAATATGAAGTGAGCTCTACTAAAATTGAAAAAGAGATTAAACTTGTGCAATTATCGGATTTGCATTTTAGTGAATTTGGCGATAAAAATGAAAAATTGTTAGATAAAGTGGCAAATTTAAATCCAGATGTGATTGCGATTACTGGGGATCTTTTTGATAAACAAGGGGATAGTGTTCCTAAAGAACTTATTAAAAAGCTTACGAAGATTGCGCCTGTGTATTATTCGCCCGGAAACCACGAATACGATGTTAAAAATGCCTATGAGGACGATTACAAGCCTTTTTTAGAAAAAATGGGTGTAGTTAACTTAGAAGATAAAACAGCTACTATCGATGTGGGCGGGCAGAAATTTCAGATGTCTGGTTTGCGGAGTAGTGCGAATTTAGATTATGATTATCCTTATTATAAAGAAGGTATAGCGGAGATAAAAACGCAGCAAGATTCGCAGTACTATCAAATTCTTTTGTCACATATGCCGGATTATTTTGAGCTTTATGTGGAAAATGGCTTTGATTTAACCTTAAGTGGTCATACGCATGGCGGGATTGTGCGGATTCCATATACAAATATTGGTGCGATAGCTCCCGGACCACAGCGAACACTGTTGCCGGAGTATGTTTACGGTGAGCATTCGAAAGATGGGAAGACGATGATAATTTCTGCTGGACTTGGCGCGGGTAGTTTTCATCAAAAAGCTTTTCCGCGGTTAGGGAATCCATATGAAATTGTTGCGGTTACGATAAAACCGGAGACGAAATAAAAAAAGAGCCTTCACCAAGGCTCTTTTTTGCTATTTAAATATATGATCCAAATTCGTATGTTCGTCTGACTCGCAATTACAAGCTTTTTCGAGTTCGCAGCCGCCGCATTTTCCTTCTTTGCTACGTTTTACAAATTTTATAATCGCGTAAATAGTATAACCAAAAATTGCTCCGCCAAGTAATAAATTAACGATAATACTCACGAAAAACATCCTCTCTTAAACGAATAGACTGCCGATTTGATAAACAAGAAATACTAACACGTAAGCTGTAACAAGTGGATAAGCGACAGAGAATGCGGTCCATTTCCACGAACTAGTTTCTTTTCGAATCGCCGCAACCGTTGCTAAACACGGAATATAAAGCAAGATGAACAACATAAAGCAATAAGCCGAAAGTGGCGTATAGAAGGTGCTAACGATGCTGCCAAGCGAACTTTCTCCAACTGCATAAATAATCGCCATTGTAGAAACGACTACTTCTTTTGCTAGAAAACCAGGAATCAGTGTCGCGCCAGCTTGCCAAGTACCAAATCCTAAAGGAACGAGCAGTGGTGCTAGCATTCCACCAATGATTGCTAAGAAACTTTCGCCCATTGGTACATCGAGTCCGGATGGTCCTGCGTAGTTTAACAACCAAATAATAACCGAACCTGCAAAAATAAATGTGCCTGCTTTACGCAAGAATCCTTTTCCTTTTTCCCAAGTGCTGCGCCATAACGTTTTGAGTGAAGGTAAACGATACGGAGGTAGCTCAACGACGAATACGGAATTATCTTTTTTAAGCAATGTTTTTGAAAGAATTTTAGTAACTATCAGCGCCATTAAAATACCAATAACGTAAAGAGAAAGGACAACAAGCGCTTGATGTTTCTCGAAAAACACGCCTACAAAAAGAGCATAAACAGGAAGACGTGCCGAACAAGACATAAATGGTGAAACAAGAATCGTGAGTGTACGCTCTTTGGATTCTTCAATTGACCGTGCAGCCATAATCCCGGGTACGTTACAACCAAAACCAATAATCATTGGAATAAAAGCTTTACCATTTAAGCCGAAAATTTCCATTACTCGGTCCATAACAACTGCTATTCTGGCCATATATCCAGAATCCTCTAAGACGGAAATAAAGAAGAAAATAACCAAGATTTGAGGAACGAAGACAAGAACCCCACCAACACCAGCGATGATGCCATCCGCGACCAAATCAATGATAAACCCAGACGCACCAATAGTTGTTAAGAAAGATGTCACCCAGTCCGTAAGCGATCCGCCGATAAAACCATCAAGCATGTCTGAGAGCGGGGCGCCAACCCAAGTAAAGGTTATCTGGAAAATCAACCACATAATTCCTAAGAAAATCGGAATACCTAATAATTTATGTGTAAAAATTTTATCGAGTTTGTCTGATAGTGGAATATCCGAATTGCGCGTGTATTCGACTGAGGTCAAACAAATATCATGAATATAACTCGCGCGCACTTGGTGGAAATGATTTTCTAGTTTGCCGTTGAGTTCACTTTCTAACTCAGCACGGATTTGTTGTAACTGTTCAAACGCTGAATTAGATGCTAAAAATGCTTCCGTTACTTCATTTTTGGAAAGAAATTGAATTGCTAACCAGCGCGATTGTTTAGCAGGAATCAGTTCTTTTGTTAAAGCCTGAATTTCTTTGATTGCTTTCTCAGCTGGTTCGCCGTATTGTAAAACAAGCGGAATCGCTGGTGCCACGTGCTTTTCAGATAAAGTAGATAAAATATCCTCGGTTCCTTTTCCAGAACGCGCAACTACTGGCAAAATCGGAATGCGTAGTTTTTTTGCTAAGTTTTGGATGTTTAAATGAATGCCGCGTCCAGCAGCTACATCTATCATGTTAAGTCCCATCACAACAGGCGCGCCGTACTCAAGCAGTTGAACAGTTAAATTTAAATTGCGTTCAATTTGTGAGGAATCGACAATGTTTAACATGCAATCGAATTTTTCTTCAAGTAAAAATCTAGTGACAACTGTTTCATCACGAGAGATAGGGTTTAAGTCATAAATACCGGGTAAATCAATTAATTTTCCTGTTTTAGAACGTAAAGTACCAACTTTCTTTTCAACGGTTACTCCGCTCCAGTTTCCTACATATTCATAAGAGCCAGTTAGTGCATTAAATAAAGAAGTTTTACCAGTGTTCGGGTTTCCGAGTATGCAATATGTATTTTGACTCATCTGCGTTCCACCATAATGGCACAAGCATCACATTGTCTAATACTAATATATTGTCCTTTTGTTTCAAAAGTGCATGGACCACCAAATAGTCCTTTTTGTTTGATACAAATATCACAACCTTCGTCGCAACCAAGCGCAAGTAAGCGGCGTTTAAGCATCGCATTCTCGATTTTTAACTCTGAGATGCGAACTTTTTCGCCGACAGCAGTTTCATTTAATTGCATAAGCTCGTAGGCCTCCTTTTATGTTATGTAGTGAACATGATAATCATTATCAACTATGTTCATTTTATCACGAATGCAATTTAATATGAAGTATTTTCTTGAATTTGTTCGGAAAGTAGCAAAATAGTAGGGTATAACAGCAAAAAAATTTCCTAATGGGACAGTGCTCTTCTAACTGAATAGCATGCCTTTTTACCTCTGTATTGATACACGGAAATAAGTGCTGGAGCTGTTTTTAATCGCTTTTTTTCTATCAAGTTGGTAGTTTTTATAGTAAAATGGTAACTATAACATTTATATTAATGGAGGAAAATAGTACATGAGTGAATTATTTACTACTATCAAAGGACAAGTTACTGGGAAAAACGTGCGCATTGTATTGCCAGAAGGAACTGACGAACGTATTGTCGGAGCAGCTGCACGTCTGCAAAAGGAAAATATCGTAACACCAATTTTACTTGGAAACAAAGCTGAAATTGAAGCAAAAGCAAAAGAAATTGGCGTTTCTGTTGAAGGGATTACTATTCATGATCCTGCGACTGATCCACTTTTTGATGAATTAGTGGCTGCATTTGTAGAGCGTCGTAAAGGGAAAGCAACGGAAGAAGCTGCTCGTAAAATGCTCGTTGATCCAAACTATTTTGGAACAATGCTTGTATACACTGGAAAAGCAGAAGGTCTTGTAAGTGGCGCGGCTCACTCTACTGGTGACACTGTTCGTCCAGCACTACAAATTATTAAAACAAAACCAGGTGTAAGTAAAGTTGCCGGCGCGATGATTATGGTTCGTGGCGAGGAACGTTACTTATTCAGTGATGTAGCTATCAACATTGCACCAGTTGCAGCGGACTTAGCGGAAAATGCGATTGTAAGTGCGGAAACAGCAGAAATCTTCGGCATTGATCCACGTGTTGCAATGTTAAGTTTCTCTACAAAAGGTTCTGCAAAATCCGATGAAACGGAAAAAGTGGTTGAAGCAACTGCTATTGCAAAAGAAAAAGCACCTGAATTAACGCTTGATGGTGAATTCCAATTTGACGCGGCATTTGTTCCAACTGTTGCGGAGAAAAAAGCGCCAGGATCCGTTATTAAAGGGGATGCAAATGTATTTATCTTCCCAAGCCTAGAAGCAGGCAACATTGGTTACAAAATTGCGCAACGTTTAGGTAATTTTGAAGCAGTTGGACCAATTTTACAAGGCTTGAATGCACCAGTTAATGATTTATCTCGTGGTTGTAATACAGATGACGTTTATAACTTAACATTAATTACAGCAGCGCAAGCAGTGAATAAATAAAATGCAAAAGCAGTAGACTAAATTGTCTACTGCTTTTTTTATACCATTTTTTCGAGGAAGTACTTCATCAAGCGATTGTCGTTAGTTAGTTCAGGATGGAATGCAGTGACTAAAATGTTGGCTTGTTTAGCAGCTACAATTCGGTTTTCAACGGTTGCGAGCACGGACACTTCATCACTCGGTTCAATTAAGTAAGGCGCGCGAATAAATACGGCTTCAAAAGGCGAATCATCAAATACTTCGACAGTTAATTCTGCCTCAAAACTTTCTTTCTGACGACCAAAACCGTTACGTACTGCCGTTGCGTCTATTAAACCTAAACTTTCTTCGCCACCTTCAATTTCTTTTGACAAAAGCACAAGCCCCGCACAAGTCCCAAAGATAGCTTTACCTTCCTTGGCAAATGCTTTAACAGGTTCCATTAAATCATAACGTTTCATAATCTTGCGCATCGTTGTACTTTCGCCACCTGGTAAAACAAGTCCGTCAAGCCCACCTAAATCACTTGAATGTTTTACTTTAAAAGCAAGAGCACCGGCTGATTCAATCATTTGAATATGTTCATCAACTGCACCTTGAAGCGCAAGGACACCAATTTTTTTCATATTAAAAACTCCGATCTTGCATTCTGTCTTCTGGATTAAGACGAGACATTTCGATTCCTTTCATCGGGGAACCTAGCTCTTTGGACAATTTTCCGATTAATTCATAGTCTGTATAGTAGGTAGTAGCTTGAACAATCGCACTGGCAAATTTGGCAGGGTTATCGGATTTGAAAATACCTGATCCAACGAAAACACCGTCTGCTCCGAGTTCCATCATTAAAGCTGCATCAGCTGGAGTCGCAACACCACCAGCGGCAAAGTTAACGACCGGAAGTTTACCTAGCGTTTTAATTTCTTTTACAAGTTCATAAGGGGCACCGAAATTTTTAGCGGCAACCATTAATTCATCATCTGTCATGCCTGCAATTTGGCGGATTTGGCCATTTACTTGGCGCATATGGCGGACTGCTTCGACGATATTTCCTGTTCCGGGTTCGCCTTTTGTACGGAGCATGGCAGCACCTTCACCAATACGGCGGAGCGCTTCACCTATATCACGGCAACCACATACGAAAGGAACTGTGAAGTCTGATTTAAGTAAATGGAATTCATCGTCGGCCGGGGTTAATACTTCGCTTTCATCAATATAGTCGACGCCCATTGCTTCGAGGACACGTGCTTCTGTAATATGACCAATTCGAGCTTTTGCCATAACAGGGATAGAAACTGCATTCATTACTTCTTCCACAATACGAGGATCAGCCATACGAGCGACGCCACCAGCTGCACGAATGTCAGAAGGAACACGTTCAAGTGCCATAACTGCTACTGCACCAGCTTCTTCAGCGATTTTTGCCTGTTCAGCATTTACAACATCCATAATGACGCCGCCTTTTTGCATTTGCGCCATTCCACGTTTTACACGGTCTGTACCAACTTTTTTCTCCATATTAATAACCTCCATCAAAGTTAATTGAAAATACCTGATTATTATGATAAGCTAAAAGCCATTTCGTAAAAACAGCCAATTGGATGTTGTTTTCTCCATCCAATTTTAAAAGGGGTGTAGTAGATGTGGAAACTTACTGGAAATTCTAATTTACCGATTTATTTACAAATTGTTGATTTAATAGAAACAAAAATTATGAACGGCGAACTTTTACCAGAAGAAAAATTACCTCCAGAAAGGCAGTTGGCAGAACTTTTTGGTGTGAATCGGTCGACAGTCGTTCGGGCACTTGATGAGCTTACTGCCCGGGCTGTTATCGTCCGGAAGCAAGGAAGTGGAACAATAGTGAATGCGGAAAAGTGGGGGCTTTTTGCGGGGCAGTCAACGAATTGGCGCCACTATTTAACGCAAGGTGGTTTTACACCAGCTGTTCCTTATATTAGGCAAACAGGTGTAATGGAACGCGCGGATTCGGAACAAGTGATTGATGCTTCGACAGGGGAGCTTCCACTTGAAATGACTCCTAAGATGGAAACGCCAAGTCTTTCGTGGCAGTCTTTTATTGCCGAAGAACAACTGGAAGACGAAGCTGGCTACAGACCGCTACGTGAAACCGTTCAAAGGCAAATGCATGATGCCTATGGTTTAAATGCACGCCCGGAACAAATTTTTATTACATCGGGAGCGCAGCAAGCGTTATTTTTAATTACACAATGTTTATTAAAACCGGGAGATGCCGTGGCGATTGAGTCGCCGTCTTACTTTTATTCACTATCGTTATTTCAATCTGCGGGCTTGCGGATTTTTGCCTTACCAATGGATGATGATGGTGTGATTATTTCTGAATTACGCGATTTATATCATAAGCATCGAGTTAAAATGGTTTTTGTTAATCCAACTTTTCAAAATCCAACTGGACTTGTAATGAGTTTAAAACGGCGCAAGGAACTCGTGAAAGTTTGCGCTCATTTGCAAATCCCGATTGTAGAGGATGATCCGTTTTCAGAACTGGCAGCACTTGATAGTGAAATTCCCGCTCCTTTAAAACAACTAGATTCAGATAATGTTTTATATATTGGCTCACTCTCTAAAATAATGGGATCAACTACACGGATTGGGTGGCTAATCGGACCGACAGCAGTGATTGAACGACTAGCTCTCGCAAGACAAGAGATGGATTTTGGACTAAGTATTTTCCCGCAAGTATTAGCTAATAGCGTTTTAAATACGGCTGGATATAGAGAACATTTAAAGCAATTACATCAAGTTTTAGAAGTGCGTAGAGATAATTTGATTGCGGCGCTAGAGGAAATTTTACCAAACGAACTAGAATTCATCAGGCCAAAAGGGGGCTTTCATTTATGGGTGAAATTACCGGTAGAATTTCGCTCCATTCGTGAGTTTGATATTTTTTTAGCGAACGATTTACTAGTGATGCCCGGGTTTTTATTCGGGGTAAAAGGGGCGGTTATTCGCGTAACATATGCCCGACTTGAGCAGGACGATTCAAGACAAGTAGCAAAAATAATAAAGCAAATATTAATAGAAAAAAGTGCGATGAAGCTTGATTGAAGGCTGATTCGCACTTTTTCATATTCCCCTTGAAAACCTTCTAATCTATAATAGAAAGTAACCCTAAAATATCATTCATCACAATAAATCTTTCTGCCAAAAGAGAAGTTGTGATGAATCATCATTTTTATGTAAGGGTTATCATTTACTATTAATATAAGGGAGGGAAAGTAGATGGAACAGGATTGTAAGGAATTAATTACTTATCTGCTCTTGAATCGGCAAGTGAATCTTAGAAATGTTTCCAAGAATTTTAAAGTATCCAAAGAAGCAATTGGCGCACAGATTACACAAATAAACCATCTACTAAAGTCAGAACCAATTTTAATTGACCATGACATGATTTTTGTTACAGATGTATGTAGGGAAGCTTGTTACCGGCTTTTAACTGCGGAAGAACAACAGCTATTTTCGTTTTATGAGGTAAATATTCGTCGCAAACTCATCATGATTAAATTACTGCTTCATAATCATTACATGTCACTCGGCGCACTTGCAGACTATGTTTATGTAAGTAAAAACACGATGTTAACCGATGTAAAAAGCATTAAAGAAAGCTTGCATGAGTTTGAAATTCAACTTGATTATTCACGAAAAGATGGCTATGCGGTTTCGGGTTCGGAATTTCTGATTCGTAATTTACTGGCAGAACTGATTCGCGAAGTCGTTCAAACCCCATACGGAAAATTCGTGCTGGATGAAAAAAAACTCATTACCGTAAGCGAAGTCTTTTTACTAAAGAAACGGCTGGAAAAAGTCGAAAGTAAGCTCCAAATTACATTCACCGATGAGCAAATGGAAGAATTGCCCTATATTCTCCACGGCATCATCAAGCGGGCCAAAGTAACGAATAGGAAATGGACTTTTAAAATTGAAATGTACGACATCAAAAATACCCGTGAGTTCCCGATAATGAAAGAAATGTTTTGGGGTTATGACTTTTTAAGTGAAAATGATTTGCTTTACCTATCGCTACAAGTACTTGCTTCGAACTTAGTCGAGTCGGCACTTCATTTCTCAGACAGTGAAGAAATTGCCTATGCAGTTGATGAGTTCATCGGATTACTTGAAATGTATTTTGCAACTGAAATCATGAAGAAAAATGAGTTTAAAGAAAAAGTGATTTTACATGTTAGACCAGCAATTTACCGGACGATTTTAGGTTTTCAAATCAATAATCCACTTAAAAAACAATTTATTAAAGAATATACTCCAACATTTAACATTGTAGAAAAAGCCTCGAAACCATTTGAAAAGCTCGTTGGTCATAAGTGGTCAGAGGAGGAAATCGTGTATCTTTCTATGATAGTTCTTGGATGGATGTATCAAATTGAAGAAACAGAGCAGCCAATTTTCCGCGCCGTCGTTCTGTGCAAAAGCGGTACATCCATCTCCAAACTACTCTTAGAAAACTTGAAAATGATGTTCCCAAATATTGATTTTCAAGGAGCTTATGCGGTTCGGCAATTAAATTCAGTGGCACGTGATATTGATTTTGTTTTTACAACTGTGCCCGTTCAAAGCAGTGCGACCATTTTTGTTATTCCGTCGATTTTAAGTAAAGATAGTCGGCAAATCCTCAGAGAACAAGTTGATAAAGCCATTGAAATGGACAGCCATAAAAAAACCAAAGAACTGCTCGCTATGTTAAAAGATGATATTCCTGAAGAAAATATCCATTTGGTTCAAGAAAAAGTAGAATCATTTTTTAGTAAAAAAGAGCAACCTGCTGAGAAAAAAGAGCCAGAAAAGATGCAGATTACCCCAGAACAAATTCATTTTTTAGAAACGCCACTCAAGTGGGAAGAACTTGTTTTTGCAGCATTTTCACCAATGTTAGAACGAGGAACAGTGGCGGCTAGCTACATTAGCACTTGTGAAGAGATATTCTATCAAAACTATGAGCAGATGATGATCGGACCGAATATTTATTTGCCCCACGCCAAGCCAGTAAATGGTGTAATAAAGCAGGATATTCAGTTGATGATAATGAAAGCGGACACAAGAACACCAATGAATGAAGCAGTCAAAATCATGATCGCACTAGCACCGTCCGAACAAAACAAACACATACCATTATTACTAAAATTGAACGAAATTTTCTTACAACCAGAGAAATTAGCGGAACTTCTCGCTTCTACTAACAAAAAGAAAATCGTTGAAATCCTTGAAAGGGGGTGAGCGTCACGTGGATTACCATGATTTGTTTCAAAAAGAGTTAACCCTGATAAATTCAAGCTACGAGAGTCAGGCAGAACTTTTTGAATGTACTAGCAATATTTTAGAAAAAGAGCAGTATGTAGAGGCGACTTTTAGAGAAGCAGTAACAAACCGAGAAGTTATTTTCCCTACTGGACTTGAGATGAATGGTATCAAAATCGCAATTCCTCATACCGATACGATTTATGTAAAACGACCTTTTGTACTCGTAAACAAGCTTTCTACACCAATTCCTTTTATTCAAATGGGATCAAGTGAGAAATGGATTGATGTTGAAGTAATTTTCATGTTAGGTATTAAAAATCCAAAAGATCAAGTTCCACTGCTTTCAAGTATCATGGAAAAATTTATGGAAGCAGACTTTGTGGAACAAATAAAGGAAATAAATGATAGCAGCGCATTATGTGATTTTCTAAAAAAACAATTTGGAGAGTGATTACAGTGAAAAAAGTTATCGTAGCGTGTGGATCAGGAGTGGCAACAAGTCAAACAGTTGCCTCTAAAGTAGAACGTATTTTAAAAGAAAAAGGAGTTCGCGCAACAGTAGAAGCAGTAGACATTAAATCATTAGACCAACATATTAAAACGAGTGATGTATATGTGGCGATTACTAAAGCGAACAAGGAATTTGATATTCCAACATTAAATGGTATTGCGTTCTTAACTGGCATGGGCATGGACGAAGAAACAGAAAAATTACTTAACGCCTTAAAATAAACAAGACAAAACAGGGAGCGTGAAAAAATGGAGTCATTACAATCAGTTATACAGTTTATTTTGAATCTTGGAGCTGCCGTTTTTGTTCCAGCACTGATGATTATTATTGGGCTTATTGTACGAATGAAAGTAAGAGATGCGGTAAGTGCGGGGATTATCCTCGGGGTTGCTTTCCTTGGGATGAATATCGTTATTGGCTTTATGATTGAAGCTTTAACGCCTGCAGCACAAGGTCTTGCAGAACGAACAGGAATTAATTTAAGCATTTTAGATGGTGGATGGACCTCAATGGCGACACTTGCTTGGGCATGGCCATTTGCCTTCCTGATGTTCCCTCTACAACTGGGGATTAATGCTATTATGCTTGTCATCAATAAAACAAAAACCTTGAACGTCGATTTATGGAATGTTTGGGGTAAAATTTTGACAGCTGTACTTATTATTGGTGTAACGCAAAATGTTTATTTAGCATTTATCGTTGCCGGAATTCAAATTGTTACTGAACTTATTCTATGTGATGCCAACCAACGTCAAATTCAAGAATTAAACGGCATTCCGGGTGTAACAGTTTCCCATGGTATGATGATTTTCTGTATTTTCTTAATGCCAATTGACTGGCTACTGAAGAAAATCCCAGCACTACGTAAAGACATGGATGCCAACGCGTTAAAAGACAAAATTGGTATTTTTGCAGAAAACCATGTGATGGGCTTTATTATCGGTGGACTTTTAGGGATTGCAGCAGGATATGATGTAGCAAAAACGTTGATGTTAGCCATGCAAGCAGCAGCTGCATTAACACTTTTCCCAATGGTTGCGAAACTATTTATGCAAGCTTTATCACCATTATCTGATGGTATTTCTGAATTTATGAAACGTAAATTTAAAAATCGTGAACTTTTTATTGGGCTAGATTGGCCAATTTTGGCAGGGTGTAGTGAAGTATGGGTGGCAATCGTCCTTATGGTACCAGTTACACTTATTTTCGCGCTTATTCTACCAGGAAATGGCGTATTACCGTTCGCTGGGATTTTAAATATTTCCTTGTGCGCGCCGGCTCTGATTGTAACAGGTGGGAACTTGATTCGTATGATTATTCTTGGAACGATTACAACGCCGATTTTCTTATATGTATCTACTTTCTTCGCAGGAACAATCACGGATTTAGCGCATTCTACAGGCGCGATTTCCCTCAAAGCTGGACAACAAATTACTTGGAGTACGCTTGAATATCCAGTATTCCGTTATATTTTTGCAGAAGCAAGTCAGTTCACTATTTTAGGATTTATTTTTGTCGCAATTTGGGTAGTATTACTAGTATTTTACGTGAAAATGATGAAAAAACGAACAATTGAACTAGAAAAAGCTAGCTCTTAAGAAATAGGAGTGATGAGATGATTTACACGATAACATTAAATCCAGCTATTGACCGGTTGCTTTTCATTCGTGGGGAGTTAGAAAAAAGGAAGACAAATCGAGTCATAAAAACAGAATTTGATTGCGGGGGAAAGGGGCTTCATGTTTCAGGAGTGTTATCCAAATTTGGAATTAAAAATGAAGCACTTGGAATTGCGGGATCAGACAATCTCGACAAACTATATGCCATTCTAAAAGAAAAACATATCAACCATGATTTCCTTGTAGAAGCTGGAACTTCGACAAGAGAATGCTTCGTCGTCTTAAGTGATGACACGAATGGCAGCACGATGATACCTGAAGCTGGTTTTACCGTAAGTCAGACCAACAAAGACAATCTTTTAAAACAAATCGCTAAAAAAGTTAAAAAAGAGGATATGGTGGTGATTGCTGGATCCCCGCCTCCTCATTATACATTATCTGATTTTAAAGAACTACTAAGAACTGTCAAAGCAACAGGGGCTTTTCTCGGATGTGATAACTCTGGTGAATATTTAAATTTAGCTGTCGAAATGGGCGTCGATTTCATTAAACCAAATGAAGATGAAGTAATCGCCATTTTAGACGAAAAAACGAATTCACTCGAAGAAAATATCCGCACTTTAGCCGAAAAGATCCCTTACCTGGTCGTTTCACTTGGAGCAAAAGGGTCCATTTGCGCACATAATGGCAAATTGTATCAAGTTATTCCACCGAAAGTGCAGGAACGAAATGATACTGGGGCTGGCGACGTGTTTGTCGGGGCATTTATTGCAGGACTTGCGATGAACATGCCAATTACAGAAACATTAAAAGTTGCGACAGGTTGTTCAGCCAGTAAAGTCATGCAACAAGACAGTTCGAGCTTTGATTTAGAAGCCGCTGGAAAACTCAAGAATCAAGTAAGTATTATACAATTGGAGGAGAGATAATATGTTATACCAAAAAGAACGTGAAGATTTAGCCAAAATAGTGAAGACGATGTTTGACCGCTTTGAAACAAATGCTGCGGGAGGAAATGTAAGTGTGCGCATGAATAATGAGCATATTATTATGACACCAACGCTGATGAGCCAAGCAAAACTTTGCGATCTTTCCCCATATGAAATTCTTGTAGTAGATAACAATAATGAAGTCGTAGAAGGAGACGGAAGAATTACGCGAGAAATTAACTTGCACCGTGCCTGCTATGTAGAAAATCCAAAAATTGGCTGTGTCCTTCATGCTCATCCAAAAGAATCGATGTTATTTGCAACTCTTGGTATGGAACTTCCGAATTTAACAGAAGCGACGCAAAAAATCGGTCGCATTCCAACACTTGAATTTGCACCAGCGACTAGTCCAGAACTTGCTGAAATCGTACGTAAACATGTCATCGAACTTGGTGAAAAAGCTGTTCCTAGTGCGAGTTTATTAAATAAACACGGCATTGTTGTTTTAGAAACATCCCTGCATAAAGCATATGATATGTTGGAACGGATTGAATATAATGCTTATATTGCAGAAAAAGCGATGGTCTTTGATGCTTTAGGTATTAAAAAATTAGCTCATGACCGCGAATTAAATTATAATTTGGAGGAGTAACTAATGGAAAAATTCCTTTTTAATGCAACCTTATTTGCCAGTGCTTTATTACTAATGGTCGGTATTTTTAGAAGTTCTATTCCAATTACTGCCATATCACTTGTTTTAGCAGTAGTATCGCAACATTTCTTTCGGAAAAAATATCCTAAAAAAACACGTAGCTATCGTGAAATAATCGCGGCAAAGCAGAAAAAAGGATGAAAAAAGGGATGAAAATCTAAAACTAGATTTTCATCCCTTTTTATTATAGTTTGGAACGTTGTGATTTTTTCGGTCGAACATACAGGCCGAGTTTTTCTTGTTCTTTTGTTAAAGAAACAAACAGTGAAACTATCATTAAGATAATCACTATCGAAAATGGAAAAGCGGCAATAATTGATGCGTTTTGTAGCGCTGTTAGACCGCCTGCATAAAGAAGTACACTCGCTATTCCAGACTGTAAAAGCCCCCATGTTACTTTTACCGAGTTTGGTGGGTTTAAAGAGCCACCAGTCGTTTGCATACCTAAAACAAAGGTCGCAGAATCGGCAGAAGTAATGAAGAACACGGCAATTAAAATCATCGCAACAATAGATAATACGATGCCAAATGGAAATTGATCAAATACCCCAAAAAGGACTTGTTCGGTCGCCAAAGTGGAAAGAGCTGTATCTTTGTATTGATCGACAAAAATCGCCGAACCACCAAACACTGCAAACCAGAAAATACTAACTAACGCAGGAAGCACGATAACACCTAATAAAAATTGACGAATCGTTCGACCGCGTGAAATTCTGGCAATAAAGATACCGACAAATGGAGACCACGATAGCCACCATGCCCAGTAAAAAATGGTCCATGAATCAATCCATTTTCTAGCATCAGGCGCATTTGGTGCAGTTTGGAAACTCATTTGGATAATGTTCTGTAAATAATCACCAAACGAATTAGTGAAGTTATTCATAATGAAAAGCGTAGGTCCTAGAATTAACGTTAGAATAAGTAATACGCCAGCGACATAAATATTCACATTACTTAATAACTGAATTCCTTTATCTAAGCCAGACATTGCTGATAATAAAAATAAAACAGTGACAATGACAATGATGATTAGTTGCACTGTAAAGTTGTTAGGGACATGAAATAAATATGTAAGACCGCCATTGATTTGCTGAGCTCCAAGTCCAAGCGTGGTTGCTACTCCGATAACCGTAGCGAAAACAGCGATAATATCGATTAATTGTCCAAGTGGTCCTTTCGCATGTTTACCTAATATCGGATAAAGTGTGGCGCTTATTAGACCAGGAGTATCCTTTCGAAACTTAAAGTAAGCTAGCGCTAAGGCAACTATTGCATAAATGGACCAAGCGGAAATTCCCCAATGAAAAAAAGAATAACGAAGCGCATCTTTCATTGCAGCTTGAGAGCCAACTTCACCACCAGGGGCTTGAACGGCAAAATGGGATAGCGGTTCAGCAGCTCCCCAGAATACAAGTCCAATTCCCATGCCGGCACTAAACAACATTGCGAACCATGACTTATTACTATATCCTGGTTTCTCGCCGGGTTTCCCGAGTCGAATAGAGCCAATCGGGCTTAATATTAAAAATATGCAAAAAATGATAATGATTGCGACTACAAAAAGGTAGTACCAACCGAAATTACTTGTTAAAAATCTTTGGACATTTGTTGTAAGAGTTTCAAATTGTTCTGGCAAAAAAGCACCAAACAAAACTGCTATGAGAACTAATAGACTAGCTCCCCAAAAGACGTTCGTTAATTTTTTCATTGCATCACTTCCCTTTATAGTCTAAGTATGTATTTCCCCATGTTAGCACAAAGGTAACATCTATTTTATAGTAACAAAAAAAGTACTGCTCTGACAAATCAAACCACAAAGTCTGCTGGAATTAAAAAGCTGGAACGCATCTATGCATTCCAGCCAACTTTATAATGTTTTTTTCGCATTGGCGAGTGCAACGTGGATTTGATCAAACCCCGTACCGCCATATGAATTTCTCTTTTGAACCGCTGTTTTTGAAGCAAGAACAGTATAAATGTCTTCCTCAATAAGCGGATGGATTTCTTGGTAGTGGCTAAGTGCGACGTCTTGCAAATAAATCCCATTTTGCGTACATTCAAGCACCAATTTCCCAACAATCTCATGCGCTTCTCTAAATGGAACGCCTTTTTTCGCGAGATAATCCGCTAGTTCGGTCGCATTGGAAAAATCTTTTTGCGTCGATTCTTCCATTATATCTGCATTGATCTTCATCGTTTCAATCATTCCCGCGAAAATATCTAAGCTTGTCTGAACCGTCTCCAATGTATCAAACATGCCTTCTTTATCTTCTTGTAAATCTTTATTATAAGCGAGCGGCAGCCCCTTTAAAACTGTTAACATGCCGAAAAGGTTTCCGTAAACACGACCTGTTTTCCCGCGAATTAATTCGGCCATATCAGGATTTTTCTTTTGCGGCATAATCGAACTTCCCGTTGAAAAAGCGTCCGTTAATTCCACAAATTTAAACTCATGGCTCGTCCAAAGTATCAATTCTTCACAAAAACGCGATAAATGCATCATTAAAATAGAACTGTTACTAAGAAACTCGATAATAAAATCACGATCGCTCACGCCGTCCAAGCTATTTTCATAAACAGCGGAAAAATCAAGAAGTTCAGCGCTATAGGCCCGATCAATTGGAAAAGTCGTTCCAGCGAGCGCCGCAGACCCAAGTGGCGAAATATCAATCCGTTTGACGCTTTCTTCTAAACGCTCTAAATCACGTGTAAACATACCAAAATAAGCTAATAAATGATGCGCAAAAGAGATGGGTTGGGCGTGTTGCAAGTGTGTATAGCCAGGCATAATCGTTTCGACGTTCACCTCCGCTTTTTGGACAAGCACCGCGCGCAAATGTTTTAACGATTGAATAATTTCTGCGACTGCTTCTTTTAAATACAAATGCATGTCTGTTGCAACTTGGTCATTCCGACTACGCGCCGTATGAAGTTTTCCCGCGACAGGCCCGATTTCCTCGTGTAATAGTTTTTCGATATTTAAATGAATATCTTCGTTTACAGTACTAAATTCCAGTTCCCCAAGCGCTAATTTTTCTTGGAGGATTTTTAGCCCAGCGGTAATTTCACTCGCCTCAGAATCAGAAATAATACCACATTTTGCTAGCATTGCGACATGTGCCAAGCTTCCCGCCAAGTCTTCTTTCGCCATTTTTTGATCAAAAGAAATCGAAGCACCAAAGTCATCAATCCATGCTTCACTTTTCCCTTGAAAACGTCCGCCCCATAGTTTTTCCATTTTTTACACCTCAGTTGTTATTGTAACTTTTGAATTGACTTCTGCGCTCACTTTCGTTGGTAGTCCAAATAGCTTGATGAAACCAACAGCAGCATCTTGATCGAATGTATCGGAAGAAGTATAGGTTGCTAAATTTTCATCATAAAGCGAATTCGGTGATTTTCTTCCTTCGACGATGGCATGACCTTTAAATAGTTTTACGCGAATCGTACCGTTCACGAATTTTTGCGTGGATTTTAAGAAGGCAATTAATGCTTCTGTTAAAGGCGAAAACCATAAGCCATTGTAAATTGTTTCGCTGATTTTTTGTTCAATAATAGGTTTGAAATGTGCCACTTCACGAACAAAAGTTAAATCTTCTAATTCTTTATGTGCAGTAATCAAAGTGACTGCGGCGGGACATTCGTATACTTCACGTGATTTAATACCAACTAAACGATTTTCGATATGGTCAATTCTACCAACGCCATGTTTTCCAGCAATTTCGTTTAAAGTAAGAATTAAATTTGCTAGGCTCATATTTTCGCCATTAAGAGAAATAGGAATACCAGCATCAAATGTAATTTCGACAATATCCGCCGTGTCAGGTGCATCTTCTAAGCTAACTGTTAAGTCGTAAGCCGCTTCTGGTGGCGTTGTCCATGGGTTTTCAAGCACACCACATTCGTTACTTCTGCCCCAAAGGTTTTGGTCAATCGAGAAAGGATTATCTAAATCAATTGGAACGGGGATGTTATGTTCTTTGGCGTAATTGATTTCTTCTTCTCTAGACCATTTCCAGTCCCGGACAGGGGAAACGACTTTTAAATCAGGAGCAAGAGCATGAATCGCAACTTCAAACCGAACTTGGTCATTTCCTTTACCAGTACAACCATGAGCGATAGCAGATGCGCCTTCTTGACGAGCTACTTCTACTAATTTTTTCGCGATTAAAGGACGACTTAAAGCAGAAATAAGTGGATATTTTCCTTCATAATAGGCATGAGCTTGAAGGGCGATTAAAGCAAAGTTTTCGGCAAATTCTTCCTTGGCATCAATTGTATAAGATGCACTTGCGCCGACAGTAATCGCTTTTTCTTTAATAAAATCCAAATTTTTCCCTTCACCAACGTCTAAACAACATGCGATAACTTCATAACCTGATTCCACTAACCACTGAATTGCAACAGAAGTATCTAACCCACCAGAGTAAGCTAATACGATTTTTTCTTTCGTCATTGTAAACATCCCCTATTCATAAATATACAAACATTTGTATTTATATTAACACCTATACTATCATATATCAACCTTTTTATTTTAAAATATTCATCATTATGATTAAAAATACATTTCACAAGAAAAATAGCCATTTCAAATAGTAATAAATTGGTTCCTGTTCGTAAAACTGCTATACTTGATATTGAAGTTATATTGAAGGAGTTGAACGAATATGAAAAATGCAATAAAATGGATTGCCATTGGTTTTGCAGGAATTATTCTACTTCCGTTAGTAATCGTTTTCTTTATTTACAAAAAAGCGGTTGGGAAAAAAGAATATGATCCCGAGGTACTTGAGAATTTAGATGAGGCTTCCCAGGAATTTGTAAAAAATACTTCACCATTGTCAGATGTAGACTCGCGATATAAATATATGAGACTTGCGACAAAAGCATTGCCTTCTGCTAAAGATATTGAAATAGGCGATGTCGAAAATAAAAAAATTGACGGTCCAGCTGGTAAAATTCCGATTCGGATTTATACGCCAAAAGAGGACGGACCATTCGAGATTATCGTTTATTATCATGGTGGCGGATTTGTGTTAGGTGGTTTGCAAACACATGATGCGATTGCAAGAAAACTTGTACAAACAACAGGTGCTCGCGTTGTCACAGTTGACTACCGACTAGCACCAGAAAATCCTTTCCCGGCAGCAGTGGAAGATGCTTATGCAGCATTACTTTGGGTACAAAATCACCGTACTAGTTTACGTGCTAAATCCTCCGATATTATTGTCGCAGGGGATAGCGTAGGCGGAAACTTAGCAACAGTAGTGACCCAAATTGCCAAAGCCAAAGGAAAACCAAATGTTACGGCACAAATTTTACTTTATCCAGCAACGGATATTTTCAGTCGTGATGCTTCAGTGCTTTATCCGTCAATGGATGAATTTGCGGAAGGATATGTACTTACAAAAGAATCTTTAGACAAATTCTTTAAATTATATATTGCGAACTCAAGCGACCGTAAATATGATCCGCTGATTGCACCAATTCGTAGTAAAGACTTAGCTGGTCTTCCTAAAACCTTCATCGCAACTGCTGAATTTGATCCACTAAGAGATCAAGGAGAAGCATATGCGAAGAAATTAAAAGATGCTGGTGTAGAAGTATTTGCGAAACGTTTTGAAAAAGTTCCACACGGCTTTATGACAACAACATCCGAAGCAACTGATGAGACTTACGAATTGATTAGCGAGTTTTTAGAAGAAAAATAAATCTTTGAATCCACTCTTTCACGAGAGTGGATTTTTTTATTGACAAAGAATTTTTTTCATGAGAGAATGACTTACGAACGGTCGTCAGTTTTATGAGAGGGGTGAAAAGATGAGAAAAGAAGAAATAAAGCAAGCAGCACTGACACTTTTTGCAAATAATGGTTTTGAAGGGACATCCCTTGCTGATATTGCAGGAGTTGTAGGGCTAAAGAAACAATCCATCTATTCTCATTTTAAAGATAAGGATGATTTGTTTTTATCTATTATGAAGGACGCGAAGTCTACAGAAATTGATTACTACCGAGCGAAACTTCGAGATAGTGATTTATCTAGGCCCGACTTAGTGTTATCTAGTTTACTTTTTGGTGTGAAGGAATTATATGATACCGATGAAGCTTACCAATTTTGGTTGCGATACGGGTTTTATCCGCCGAAACATTTGTATGATATTGTTCAGGCAGATATTACCGAGAATATTTTGCAAATGGAACAAGATTTCACTGATTTATTTAGCGATTGGATTGAACAAAAGTTGATTCCAATGCAAGATGTCGAAACGATGAAAGAAGCGTACATGGGAATTCTTGACGCGGTTATCGTGGACATTGTTTATGTGAACGACCCCGAACGGACAAAAAAGAAAATCACAGCTTTATGGCAAATTTTCTGGAGAGGAATTACGCTAAAAGCTTAATTTAGAGGTGTAACATGGCAAAGAATATAGAAATATTAGAAACAGATTCAGTTAAAAAGATTTATTTTAGATATTTAGTTCCTTCCTTGGTCGGAATGTTATTAATGTCTTTGAATATTGTAATTGATGGAATTTTTGTTGGGCATAAGCTCGGCGGAGTGGCGCTTGCAGGGATAAATATTGCTGTACCCGTATTTACGATTTTTACAGCCATTTCGATTTGGATTGGGATTGGAGCCGCGACCCAGTTTTCGTTTGCTATTGGAGAAAAAAATGTTCCTAAAGCGCAATCAATTTTTACGAATGCGATTTTAGCAGTTGTATCGATTACGGTGGTTATTGCAATCCTCGCTTTTATTTTTAAAGTACCACTGGCATATTTTTTAGGCGCGAATGATGAAACGATTGGTTATGTACTGGAATATATGAATATATTACTTATTTTCGGTTTTGCACTTACACTTGAAAATATTTTAAGTATTTTTGTTCGTAATGATGGTGATCCGAATTTATCAATGATTGCCCTTATTGTTACAGCAATCAGTAATGTTATTTTGAATTATTTATTCTTATTTGTATTTGAATGGGGCGTAACCGGATCTGCACTTGCTACGATGATTGCTATTATTATCGGTGTGCTTATCCTAACTACCCATTTCTTTAAAAAATCCAGTCGCTTGAAATTTGTAAAAGTGAATTGGAATAAAGCTTTTTTCAAAAAAACACTGGGCATCGGCTTGCCAAGTTTTTTAGCAGAAGTTGGCGTGTCAGTATTTACTTTCGGATATAATATTTCCATCGCAGCGATTGCTGGTACTGCAGGAGTTGCAGCATTCTCGGTTTTAAATTATACCCATAGTGTGATTTTAATGTTGTTCCTTGGTATGGGTTCAGCGATTCAGCCACTTATTAGTTATTACCGCGGGGCAAGGGCGAGAGAAAAAGAAATTGAAACCTTGAAAATTGCGATTGTCGTAGCATTTGGTACTGGGGTTGCTTTCTTATTAGTTGGATTATTTGGTTCTAATCTGCTCGTTTCGATGTTCGGAAACTTTAGTGCAGAAATTCGAGAACTTGCAAGTAACGGAATTAAGTTATTCTATTCAGCTTACTTATTTATGGGCTTTAACTTTGTTATGATGACTTACTTCCAAACTTCTGATAAAGTCAAAATGGCAACATGGATTACGATTTCACGAGAAATTATTTTCATGGTGATTTTCTTGCTTATTTTGCCACCAATTATTGGCATTCCAGGTGTTTGGTTAGCAATTCCAATTTCAGAAATGATTGTAGCTATTTCGATTGTATTTTACATGAAGAAGAAACATATCTTATTTAAATAAAACAAAGACGGAGATCTAGTATCTTCGTCTTTTTAGGATGATTTGGCAAAAAAATAAGATTAAAAAGAGTATATTTCCATTTGTTTCCTTTTTCCTCAGTATGGCGATTTAAATGGTAAAATATTGTTCTACGTTTCCGTTTACGTAGGAATGCTTTAAAAAGGGAATGAATAGTTACTATTTTATGGACTCCTGAGTGTTTTAGGAATCCTGTTTTACTTTGCTGTTTTATAGTTGCATGTGGGAGCAATGGAAACTCTGTAGGGAAATGTATGAGGGATAATTTTACAGATAATGCAAAATAAAATAATAGCGATTCAAGGAATTTTTTAATGTCTTTACTTTGCCATTGGTGTAAAAAGCTAATGGCGAACGTAAAGAAAAACATTAAATATGGCAAATTAGTGAAGCGTGTAAAGATGCTTGAAATCAAGTCTAGTACTGATTTTAAGCCTTGTGTAAGACTGGATAATTATAACCGAAAAAACATTCGTTATGAAAAGAAGCTAAAACTATTAAATAGGGTATTTGTTTTCTAAAAATAAATGTATATAATTAAAAGAAAAGTTTTCTAAGTAATGGCGGTGACATCATGGATTTAATCGGTTTACGAATTAGAAATATCCGTAAAATAAAACAACTTACTTTAAAAGAGGCGGCTAAAGGAATCATTTCCGTCCCTTATTTAGCTAATATAGAGAATGGTGTGAAAGTGGCTTCTTTTGAAACGTTAATGCATATAGCGAAACGTCTGGAAATACCGGAAGAAGCTCTTTTAATAGGCAATGAGGATTTAAATAAAGAATTATTACAAGAACTCAAGCAGATATTTGAGTTACTTGTTTTTTCGAATACAAAAGAAGTGGAAGATAGACTTGATAAAATAGCTGCGAATGTCGATTTACTGTGTGAATCTCCTGTTATAGAACTTAGTTTTTACTGGCTTCAAGCAGGTTTTTACTATAAAACATGGGAATTTTCTAAAGCTAGAGAAATAGAAAGAACGTATTTAAATAGTAATGAAAAGCGTGTAGTGGACTCATTCCCACCGGATTTGCTTAGTTATTATTACTATGGGCAAGCTGTGAAACATTCTCATGCTACTTGCGACTATCAATTGGCAGTGGAGTACTGGGAAAAAAGCATTGATTTAACTGATAAAGCTGCGTTTCAAGTGGTTTTTCAAGTGGGGCTTTGTATTAATTACATATGTCTAAATAACTATGAACCTGCTTTAAAACACATTGAATGTGCCTGGAACTTAATTAAGAGATTCCCGAGCAGAGACCAAGAAAGGATTACGGCCATTTTATATTTGTATGGTTATATAAACTTTCAAATTGGCTTTATGACTGAAGCAAAGCGGAAATTTGAAGAAGTGCTAGTATTTTTTAACATGTATCCAGAAGCTAAAACAATGTATTATTTTCTTGTTCGCTTTAAGCTGGCAGAAATAGAAAGAGTCGAGGGTAATCATGAGTTATTCGATGAAAAGATAGTTTGTTTATACGAGGAATTAATGGCGCATGAGGCTTCTGAGATAGGTTTTAATAACAATGACTACCTTGTAATTACAGAACTGATGGTTATTTTTGCTGAACAAGGGTCAGTATTAGAAACAAGTAATTTACTGGCTATTATTAACAAAGTAACTGAGCAAGTAATGGAAATCAATTTTTTTGTAACCTATACGGAAACATTACTGCTGTACCATCAAAACAAGCAATCTAGCTATGAAAAGAAAATGTTAGGCTTGCTTAAAAAAATTGATGAATCCAATGATCCAGCATTAATTGAACGCGTAAAAAAACACGCAAGTAAGCACTTCGCTGACTCAACGAAATATAAAATGGCATATAATATTTTAGCTTAGTATAAAAAAGGAAGATCAGTTCAGTAGTTAACGTGGTTTTCCTTTTTTCATTGAGGTGTCATTTGTTCTATCAAAAAAGGTTTCGTAACTGTATGAACAATTACGAAACCTACTTGTAGTTCTCTATGCGGCCGAGAGGACTTGAACCTCCACGGGTTTTACCCCACTAGGCCCTCAACCTAGCGCGTCTGCCGATTCCGCCACGACCGCGTATGCGTAGCAAAACTAATTATAATATTGATTCTATTATTTTGTCAATAAATTCTGCATAGATAATTGGAAAAAAGTAAGCGTATTCTTGTATAATGGAGAATAGCGAATTTATTGGAGGGAGAGCTAATTATGGATGTGACCCAATTGAAAATGTTGCGTAATGCGAAAGTGGTTTCAGAAATAAAAAAGGGTTTTTCTATCGATAAGAAATATCAGGTGGATGAAACCTATCTTGTACGTGTTTTTCCAAAAGAGTTACTCCAAACACGAAAGCAAGAATTTGAAATAATCCAAGCGTTAGGTTCTCAAACTCCATTTGTTCCACGAGCATATGATTTTGGCTTTACTGGCGGAGAAGGCTATATGATTATTGGTTATGTGCGCGGTGAAGATGCGGAAAATGGCATGTTTAGATTATCACATTCCGAACAGTTTAAGGCTGGTTTTTCAGCAGGGGAAATTTTACGAGAAGTTCATAAAATACCGCTAGATATACCAAAAATGAACTGGTTGGATTTTCAAACAGTTAAATTTAAACGAAAAGTGGAGGAATTAAAAGAATTAGAAATAACAGCTTCTTTTTTAACAGAAACCGAACAGTTTGTTTATGAGAATATAGCTAGATTAAAAAATAGACCGGTTTGTTTACAACATGGAGATTTTCATCCAGCGAATATTATTTTAAAGAACAAAAAGTTTGCGGGGCTAATTGATTTTAATCGGCTAGAGTTCGGGGATCCTTTTTTTGATTTAGCTAAAATCGGCTTTTTTACAACAGAGGTCAGTATACCTTTTGCACGAGGAAATATTTTAGGCTATCTTGATAAAGAAGAAGTTACGGATTTTTGGAATCTTTATGCGCTTTACACAGCGATGCATATTACTTCGGCCGTTAATTGGGCGGCAAAAAATGAATCTCGTAATTTTAATAAGTTAATGAATTATGCAGCAAAGACGGCAGCTAGTCATGATAATTTTCAGAAGCTGATGCCAGACTGGATGAACGAGGAGGAATTCAAATGACTGAAAAGAAAATTGATTTTAAAAAAGAGGAAAAGAAATTCTATGCGCCTAAAAGAAAACCAGAGCGTATTTTTGTTCCGGAAATGAATTTTTTGATGGTGGATGGGAAAGGCGATCCGGACGGAGAGGAGTATCAAAAGGCAGTGCAGTCACTTTATGCGATTGCGTACACGATTAAAATGAGCAAGATGGGCGAGACGCGTCTGGATGGTTACTCGGATTTTGTTGTACCGCCGCTGGAAGGTTTTTGGTGGTCTGAAGGGAAGTTTGATTTAAAGGACAGAGATGCGTGGCTTTGGACATCGATTCTTAGACAACCAGATTTTGTTACCGAAGAAGTGTTGGAGTGGGCGAAAGAGGTTGCAAGGAAGAAAAAGCCTGACGTTGATACGAGTCGCGTGAAATTGGTTCGTTTTGAGGAAGGGGAATGTGTGCAAATGATGCATGTGGGGCCATTCAGCGAGGAAGTGCATACTGTGGCGGAAATGCATCAATTTATGGAAATAGAAGGGCTTCGGAACGACACCGGAGCTATTCGGAGACATCATGAAATCTATTTGAGCGATCCACGAAAAGCAAATCCAGAAAAAATGAAGACCATCCTTCGACTTCCAGTGAGTTGAATAATTGGAATGTTTTGCGTTATAGTATAGAAGAAATAGGACAAAGGCGACTGCCCGGAATGTAAATATTTCAGGGCAGTTTTTTTGTGAAGTGGGGTCTTTAAAGATGTATTTTTTATATGTTGGGATTTTTGGGGCGTTAGGCGGAATGTGCCGGTATGCGATGAATTTATGGCTTGGCGGCGGAGATTTCCCTTATGCGACTTTAGCAGTTAATCTAATAGGTTGTTTTTTATTAGCTTTCATAATGCCTTTTTTGGCGGAAAAATCGCGTATTTCATTGGTGCTCTTAAACGGGATTGGTACAGGGTTTATTGGGGCATTCACGACTTTTTCGGCATTTAGTGTAGATACGATAGAATTGTTGCAACAAGGTGAAGTGGTGTTAGCTATTAGTTATATTTTGGTGAGCTTAATTGGTGGGCTTGTGATGGTGAAGTTTGGTAGAAGATTTAGTAATAAGCTCTTGAGGCGAGGTGCGCATCATGTTGATTAATTTCTTGCTTGTCGGTTTTGGTGCAAGCCTTGGTGCGATGTTGCGTTATGGTATTTCTGTATTTGTCAAAAGTAAATGGAAAACGGATTTTCCTTATGCGACTTTTTTTATAAATATCACAGGATCATTTTTGCTAGGATTTCTTGTTTCTACTGCGCTTGGGCCAATGTGGCAGCTTTTTTTAGGCACGGGTTTTATGGGCGGATACACGACATTTTCGACTTTTAAAGTAGAGAGTATGGAATTAAAGTGGAAGACGAATTTTCAGGTGTTATTTTCATATGTTGGTTTGACTTATTTATGTGGTTTAATCGCAGCTTTTATCGGAATCATGCTTGGTGTATAAGAATTGTTTAAGAAAATAAGAAAACGATTGCCTGTATTTACGCAAGATGCTATGCTAGAAAGAACGAAAAGCTTCAGAGAGGACGAGAACAAGAGATGACAGGTTTTAAGAAGGTAATCTGGTCGGTTTTACTAGTCGTAATATTTTTGGCAGGCTGTAATCAGGAAGTAGTTCCTGCTTTAGTCCTTGATGGAACAGTGACAGATGCTAGTTTATTAGAAAATAATAAACAATTAACTGTAAATGGCACGTTAACATGGAGCGGCGAAAAAAATAATTATGCGAGCGAACTAATTGTAACGGTTAATAGCAATACGGCGGTAACAAATGCCACCACTGGTAAGACGATGAAACTTTCGGATATTAAAGATGGTGATACGATTAAAGCTACATTCCCACAAGGCACAAATGTAACTTCACCGGCACCAGGGAAAATTTCTGAAAATGCAACTTCATTAAAAGTAACGCCAAAATAAAACGTTCCCTTTTTAGGGGCGTTTTTTTATTAACTAAGTGAAAAGTTAAGTTAATTGTGACTAACTAGTGAATAATCTATAAATCTCCTTGTTTTCTGTACTTAAATTGTGTTAGTTTAAATGTATTAACGATACAGGGGGAGAACTATGAAAAAAGGGATATTATTTTCAATTTTGTTAGCTTTAGCGTTAGTAATCAGTGCTTGTGGTGGAAATTCAGCAGCGAAAACACCGCAAGAAAAATTTGTTCAAACCATGAAAAATGCAACTAATGTACCGGATCAATCTACATATACAACTTCTTTTGCCGTAACCGATATAGATGTTGCGAGTGCTGATTCCAGCGCTCAAACGATGGGGATTTTAAAAGATATTAAGCTTTCAATGACAACTTCAACAGATAAGACAGCAAAAAAATCAGAAACTAAATTAAACTTAACTTCCACGAATAATTTACTTCCAGTTTCCATTAATTTGGACTTCTTATTAGACAGCAAAACAGGTAATGTCTTTATTCCACTTAAAACTATTGTTCAGCCAGATGCTTCATTACTAAGTTATTTAGACCAATCAACTGGTGGCATGTGGTCACAAATTAATACCGAATACCCAGATTTAAAAAACAAATATCTTAGCACGGAAGAATTAACAAGTTCATTAACAGGCAAATCAGAAGCTAAGACTGCTGCTAACACAAAAGAAATGGAAGCAGCCTCCAAAGATTTAAATAAAAAAACGACTAAATTAATTGATAGTTATTTCAGTGGTTTAGAAAAAGATCGTTTTAAAGAAGCGGATGATGGCACACTTACAATCACACTTACAAACGCTGATCTTGCTAATATGATGAATCAAGTAGCAAAAATGATGGACGATGAAAAAGTAAAAGCAGACTTTAAAGTTATTGTAGAAAGCCAAGGTTCAGAAGCGGTAACAGATTTTGATACGACTTATACAGAAATGCAATCAAGCATAAAAGACGCAGCTAAATCTTTAAAAGACAATAAAGATACGAGCATTCATATTAAAGTTTCTGTAAAACCTGGCAAAGACAATTCATTTGATGCAATCACCCTTAAAACCAAAATCGATGACAAATCCGATGCTAATGCAGAGCAATCAATTAGTTTTACTGTGAAAACAAAAGCGGAGAAATTTGTTCCAATAGCAGATTTCCCAACCAAAGACCAACTTATATCGAGCGAAGAATTAAATAAAATTATTACTGAAGTTACCATGAAAATGTACGGTGGAATGGATTTAACTGGAACTGGTTATTAATTCATCCGAAAGACGCAGCGGCTTAGGTCGTTGCGTTTTTTTGATTTTTATTTTGGCGCGGCTTTGTGGTATGATATGTAGAGAAAATGATGGACGGGTGAGGTAATGGAATTCGAATTAATAATGACAAATGAAAGAGAGACAAGGCTTCTCGCAAAACAACTCGGCGAACAATTAGCAGCCGGAGATGTGATTTTACTTGAAGGCGATCTCGGCGCGGGGAAAACTACTTTTACAAAAGGTCTTGGGGAAGGCCTTTTAATTCCGCAAATGATTAAAAGTCCGACATTTACGATTATCCGCGAATATAAAAAAGGGCGCTTGCCACTTTATCATATGGATGTATACCGCTTGGAGGATGCTTCAACTGATGAGCTCGGTTTGGAAGAATATTTTTACGGAGCGGGTGTGAGTGTGGTTGAATGGGCGCAGTTTGTTCGGGAGGATTTACCGGAAGAATACTTGGAAATTAAGCTTTTTCATATAGATGAGAATACGCGCAAGATGATAGTGAAGCCAGTTGGAGAAAGATATGAGCAACTGGCGATGGAGGTTTTTGGGAAATGATACTTGGAATTGATACGTCTTCAGATACGATGACGATAGCACTTTTTAATGAAGGTGTTGTTCTTGGTGAATATACGACGAATTTGAAAAAAAATCATAGCGTGCGATTACTTCCGGCGATTGCTGCTTTAATGGAAGAATGTGCCGTAAAACCAACTGATATAGAAAAAATCGCTGTTGCTAAAGGTCCCGGTTCTTATACAGGGCTTCGGATTGGTGTAACCGTTGCGAAAACAATGGCGTGGGATGCTGGAATTCCAATTGTCGGGATTTCTTCCTTAGCACTTTTAGCAGAAAATGGTTTATACTTCCCTGGAAAAGTCGTTGCTTTGATGGATGCTCGTCGTATGAATGTGTATGCGGGTGTTTATCGTGCAAGTGACGGTGTAATGAAAAACATTGTAGCGGATAGCCACATTGCGCTTACTGATTTACTTGAACAATTAACGGCGGAGAAGGAAGCGATTTTATTTGTTGGCACGTTAACGGAACAAATTCGTCTTACTGTGACGGAAGTTTTAGGGGAACGAGCGGTATTTGGTCAAGCTGATTATACTTATGCGCGGGCCAGCTCGCTTGTAAAACTGGCGGAAAACTTGGACGGTGAACCAGCAGACAATTTTGTTCCAGATTACTTAAAACTGGCAGAAGCGGAAAGCAAATGGTTGGAATCGAGGGGTTCTGAGTGAGTTTGGACGCGGCCTTAGTATTTCGAGAGGCAACTGTTGCGGATTTAAAAAGTATTATGAATGTAGAAAATGCTGCATTTACAGTACCTTGGACAGAAGCCGCTTTTCGAAATGAATTTATTATTAATCAATATGCCTACTATTTACTTGCGACTTATAAGGATCAAGTTGTCGGGTACGCGGGTGTATGGCTGGTGCTAGATGAAGGGCACATTACGAATATTGCGATTCATCCCGATTTTCAAGGTAATCACTACGGCGAGGCACTTTTACGGGAAATGATTCGTGTTGCAAAAGAGCGCGGTGTTGTCCGGATGACATTAGAAGTTCGCGTTTCAAACGATGTAGCACAAGGGCTTTACAAGAAATTAGGATTTCAAGACGGCGCCATTCGGAAAAACTATTATCCGGATACGAAAGAAGATGCGCTAGTGATGTGGGTGGACTTATGAAAAAAAATACATTAATTCTTGGGATAGAATCGAGCTGTGATGAAACAGCTGCTTCTGTTGTGAAAAATGGTTGTGAAATAGTATCTAGCGTTGTGGCTTCGCAAATTGAAAGTCATAAGCGATTCGGTGGTGTGGTTCCAGAAATTGCATCTCGTCATCATGTGGAACAAATTACGCTTGTGATTGAAGAAGCTTTAAAACAAGCCAATGTAACGATGGATGATTTAGACGGGGTGGCGGTAACTGAAGGACCTGGTTTAGTCGGTGCACTTCTAATTGGCGTCAATGCTGCAAAAACACTTGCTTTTATGCATAATTTGCCTTTAGTTGGTGTGCATCATATTGCTGGACATATTTATGCGAATCGCTTTGAAACAGAATTTCAATTTCCGCTTTTATCGTTAGTTGTCAGTGGTGGGCATACAGAACTTGTTTTAATGAAAGCAGATAATGAATTTGAAATTATCGGGGAAACAAGAGATGATGCGGCTGGCGAAGCATACGATAAAGTGGCGCGTACACTTGGTTTAGCTTATCCAGGTGGTGTTCAAATTGATAAACTTGCAAAAGATGGTGAAGACACGTTCCATTTTCCGCGGGCGATGATGGATGATGGTTCGTTTGACTTTAGTTTTAGCGGGTTGAAGTCTTCTTTTATTAATACGTTGCATAATTTAAGACAGCGCGGGGAAGAACCAAATCCTAATGACATGGCAGCTAGTTTTCAAGCTAGTGTAGTCGATGTTTTAGTAAGTAAGACGATTCGCGCAGCTAAACAACATGGCGTGAAACAATTGCTTCTTGCTGGAGGAGTGGCGGCAAATCAAGGTTTAAGAGAGCGACTTATTCAAGAAGTAAAATTAGAACTTCCGGATACCGAGCTGATTATTCCGCCGTTATCGTTATGTGGTGATAATGCGGCTATGATTGCCGCTGCAGGGACAGTGAGTTTCTTACAAGGAAAACGAAGCAATTATGATATGAATGCAAATCCAGGTTTATTGCTGGAAGACATTTAAAAAAGCATGCGGAGTTAAATTCCGCATGCCCCAGACTGCAATCAAAGTAATTTCTCACTTTGATTACAGTCTTTTTTTACATTGTTTTACTTAAAAATTGTCGTACTTTTTCTTCGTAAGTTTCTGGCTCAACAGTGAATGCTTGACCATGTTCAGCGCCTTTTACAACCCATTTTTCCTTGTAGCTTTTGGTGGCGTCATATAGTTCTTCTACCATAGAAGTAGGGACAAATGCATCTGAATCGCCGTGAATATAGAAAATAGGTAAATCAGTTTCAGCTACGGCATTAATCGCACTTGCTTCACTGAAAAAGAAACCTTCTTTTACTTTATTGATAAGGCTAGCCATTGGAATGATTGGGAATTTCGGTAAATGAAACATTGCTTTTAATTGATAAGATAGTTCGGCGTCCATGGAAGTATAGCCACAATCCGCGATAATACTTTTTACTTGTTTCGGCAGCTTTTCGGCACTTGTCATGAGGACGGTGGAACTCCCCATGGAAACACCATGAAGGACAATTTCTGTATCATCGCCATTTTTATCAAGTACTTGGTTTGTCCACTGAACATAATCTTTACGTTCTGGCCAACCAAAGCCTATATTTTTCCCTTCACTTTCGCCGTGTGCTCTTGCGTCAGGCATTAATACATTGTAGCCGAATTTTTGATTATACATCCTTGCTAGACCAGCCATTTCGACTTTGCCGCTTTTCCCTCGATAACCATGTGCCAAAATAATGGTTGTATTGGAAGGTGAGGGTGCTTCTAAATAATTAGCGACTAATTTCAAGCCATCTGCTGAGGTTTCTGTCCATTTTGTTAGACGTTGTTGCTCCATCCAAGCGGTATTTTCTTGGCGATTTTTCTTCGCGAGTTTGGCTGTTTCTGTAGTTTGATCTGCAGTCGGTTTATCATTCATACTTGAATTATCACGAGATAGCGCATAGCTATATAAGTAAAAACTTGCGCAAATACTAATAATTACAAGTAACCCAAGGATAATTGAACCAGAAATAATTAAAATCTTTTTCATTGTTAGCTCCTTTTTTTATGTAGATTACATAGATTCTAGTTCTTCGCTTACTTTTTCCCATTCCTCCATCAATTTTTCACCACGTGCTTTTACCACATCAAGTTCCTGCGTAATTTCAAAAGCTTTCTCATGGTCTTGAAAAATTTCCGGTTTGGTTAATTGAAGTTCTAGTTCGGCGATTTTTTCATCTGTTTCTTCCATAGACTTTTCTACTTCTTCTAGTTTGCGTTTTCTTTGACGAAGTAGTTTTTGCTGTTCTTTTTCTTCTTGATAATTTAGTTTTCTAACCGAGGCAGTTGCTTCGACAGGTTCCCCTTTTTTACGACGATCTTCTGCATCAAGGCGCGCTAGTTCTTTTGCTTCGGCGATTTTTTCCTGATAATAATCATAATCGCCAAGGAAAACGGTCGCTTTTTCTGGAGCTAGTTCTACTACTTTTGAAGCGATGCGATTAATAAAGTAACGGTCATGAGAAACAAATAGAATCGTTCCTTCAAAATCGATCAAAGCAGCTTCTAAAACTTCTTTACTTTCAATGTCTAAATGGTTGGTAGGTTCATCGAGAATTAGCACGTTGGCTTCAAGTAAAGTAAGTTTTGCAAGAGCGAGTCTAGCTTTTTCACCACCACTAAGGGATTGAACGTTTTTTAGGACGTCATCATCTGAAAATAAGAAATTACCCAGTGTTGTTCGAACGTTCACTTCATTTAATTCTGGATAATCATCCCAAAGTTCCATCAAAACAGTTTTGTTGGATGTTAGTTTAGCTTGTTCTTGGTCATAGTAACCGATTTTGACACCTGCTCCAAAATGAAATTCACCGCTAAGAGCTGGAATATCACGAATAAGTGTTTTAAGAAGGGTAGATTTACCGATTCCGTTTGGACCAACGAGCGCTAGACTATCTTGACGTTTCATTTCGAATGTTAGATTGGAAGCGATGCGCTTGTCTTTGGCGTAACCAATACTTAATTCATCTACCATTAAAACATCTTTACCAGTTTGCTTTTCAAATTGGAAGCCAAAATGAGCCGATTTTTCGTCGCCTTGAGGTCGAGCGAGTACATCCATTTTTTCTAATTGTTTTCTTCTGCTCTGAGCTCGCTTAGTTGTAGAAGCGCGAACGATATTTCTAGCGACAAAATCTTCTAGCTTGGAAATTTGTTTTTGTTGTTTATCGAATTCTTTCCACATTTGTTCAAGTTTAGCTTGTTTTTGACTAACAAATGAACTGTAATTTCCTTTGTAGTGATCAATTCTTGTGCGGCTAATTTCGTATACTTGGTTAACGACTTTATCTAGGAAATAGCGGTCATGAGAAACGATAAGTAAAGAACCATGATAGTTTTGCAAATATGTTTCTAACCATGCTAGTGTTTCAATGTCTAAATGGTTTGTCGGTTCATCGAGAACAAGAATATCCTGTTTCGCGAGTAATAACTTAGCCAGTGCAAGCCTTGTTTTTTGCCCACCACTGAGTGAGGCGATTTCTACTTCATAATCTTCTGGATAAAAGCGTAAACCGTTTAAAACGGAACGGATTTCTGCTTCATACGTATACCCACCAACTTCTTTAAAAGTATGTTGCAAAGTATCGTAATCGGTCATCAATGCTTGATATTTTTCCGGATTATTATAAAGCTCAGGTTCCCCAAGACGAAGCTCCATTTTGCGTAAATCTGCTTCCATTTTTCTAAGTGAATTAAAAACACTTAACATTTCATCCCAAATTGTTTTCGTGGATTCAAGGCCAGTATTTTGAGCCAAATAGCCAATTTCGACACTTTTAGGTTTAGAAATTGTTCCGCCGTCATAACTCATTTTTCCAGCGATAATTTTAAGTAAAGTAGATTTACCAGCGCCATTTCGGCCAACTAAGGCAATTCGGTCGCCTGTTTTTACTTCTAATTTAATATTATCTAAAATAACTTCTGCACCGAAGAATTTAGAAATTTGCTGAACTTGTAATAATATCATAATCTCTCTCCTCGAACGTTCTCCTTACTAGTTTATCTTAAAAGCCAAGTAATCGCAATGAGAGAAGAAGGGCTTCACGTATAAGGTAGATTGTGAAAACACTCGCATTATTTGTGATTTTAGCGTAGAATGGAAAAGAAGGAAAACACTAGATATTTTGCGGGACAAACTATTGCTTGAAAATCATGAGCAAAAAGTTTGTGCATTCCTTGTGAAATGTTTATAGTATATAAGCAAGCATGTGAAAGGAAGTACAGTTCACAAAAGCTTCAACTTCAGAAAAAATTTAAAAGAAGAAGGGACAGAAGGCATGATGGAGGAAACAACAAAAATTCCACAAGCGACAGCAAAACGCTTACCATTATATCATCGTTACTTGAAATACCTAGATGAATCAGGTAAGGAACGAGTATCATCTGCGGAATTAAGTGAAGCGGTGAAAGTTGATTCAGCGACTATTCGACGTGATTTTTCGTACTTTGGCGCATTAGGTAAGAAAGGATACGGGTATAACGTTTCTTACATACTCGACTTTTTCAGCAAAACACTTAGTCAGGACAAACAGACAAATGTTGCACTAATCGGTGTAGGTAACCTAGGTACAGCATTATTACATTATAATTTCATGAAAAACAATAATATCAAAATCGTTGCTGCATTTGATGTAGACCCAGCGAAAGTTGGTAGTGTTCAACAAGACATTCCAATTTATCACTTAAATGATATGGAAGAAATTGTTCGTGAAAATGGTGTGGAAGTAGTTATTCTGACAGTTCCAGCTGACGAAGCGCAAGTAACTGTAGATCGTTTAATTGAAGCAGATGTTAAAGGTATTCTAAACTTTACGCCAGCTCGTATTAGCGTTCCAAAACAAGTTCGTGTGCACCATATCGATCTTACAACGGAATTACAAACGTTAATCTATTTCCTGGAAAACTATCCAGCGAAAACAGAATAAAAAAACCTGTAGAAGGTAAGCAACACTTACTTTCTACAGGTTTTTTTTACGTCTTTTAAGCCCAGTGATAATAAGGCCAATACCAATACCAAAATCAATTAACATCATGAGTATAAGTATATAGGCAACAAGATCATAACCATATTCAGCCACTCGAACAATAACGAAATAGACAAATACAAGACCAAGCGCAAAATAAAGAAAACTTTGCTTTATTAATGAATTTTTCATATTATCCTCCAATGATTCCAAGACTCACGAGCAAAACAATGGTATTCATTAAAATATGTGCGCCCATCGAAACAGCAATTCGTTTCGTTTTCGTATAAAGAAAACAAAGAATTAATCCGATGACAAAATAAGTAAGTAAAAAGGAAATATCCCCGTGAAGTAGCCCAAAGAAGAGCGAACTAATAACTGCCGCCACATGAATGTTCATCACATTACTCAGCCCACCAAAAACCACTTTTCTAAAAACAAGCTCTTCTAAAATTGGCCCGAGAACTGAAATGAAAATCAAGAAAATAGGCGCCGATCTAGTTAAATCAACAAGTAATTCTGTGTTTGCCGATTCACCAATATTCCCAGAAATTAGCGTTAGAATAATGCTACAAATAAATTGTGCTACGTATAACCCAATCACTCCACCAATAATCCACACAATACTCAGAAATGGCGCAGTTTTTTCACCGAGTTCGATTTTATTTTCTTTTGGTTTTCTATAAAGCATTGGAATAATAATGGCGAGTGATAATAAATTAGAAAAAATCGACCATGTAATTACCCCATAAGTTTGAGCATCCGCTGTAGAAATCGTAGTCATACTAAGTAAAATATGTTGAACAATCGGAATTCCAATAGATGCAGAAAATAGTAATAATAAATAAACTAATACAATCGTAATATAACGTTTAGCCAAAAAATACGCATCCCTTCTAAAAACAAGCTCCAGCTAAATGCTTAAAAATAGCGGAAATAGCTCTTCTTATTGTACTAGTTATCACGCTTTACCGCAAATAAGAATTCTTTAATTTTTAAACGTTTTTGCTTGCAATTTTTATTTAGTTTGGTATCATAATAACTGTATTAGCACTCTAATGTGTCGAGTGCTAAAATGAAAAATGTAATTATATCAGAGGAGGTCATTTACATTGTTAAAACCATTAGGAGATCGTGTTGTAATTGAAGTACTTGAAGCAGAGGAAAAAACAGCGAGTGGGATTGTATTACCAGACTCTGCTAAAGAAAAACCGCAATCAGGGAAAATTGTTGCAGTCGGTTCAGGTCGTGTGCTAGATAACGGCACAAAAGAACCACTTGAAGTTGCAGAAGGTGACACGGTTATCTTCGCAAAATACTCTGGAACAGAAGTGACGTATGAAGGAACTGACTATCTGATTTTACGTGAAAGTGATATTTTAGCAATTACTAAATAATAAAAAAAGAAATAATCGGAGGGAAATATAAAATGGCAAAAGATATTAAATTTAGTGAAGATGCTCGTCGTGCCATGTTACGTGGTGTCGACCAACTAGCAAACGCAGTAAAAGTAACGCTTGGCCCAAAAGGTCGTAATGTTGTTTTAGAAAAAAAATTCGGTTCTCCGTTAATTACAAATGATGGTGTAACGATTGCAAAAGAAATCGAATTAGAAGACCCATTTGAAAACATGGGCGCAAAACTTGTATCTGAAGTTGCTTCTAAAACCAATGATGTTGCTGGGGACGGAACTACAACTGCTACCGTTTTAGCGCAAGCAATGATTCAAGAAGGCTTGAAAAACGTAACAGCTGGAGCAAATCCAGTAGGCGTACGTCGTGGTATCGAAAAAGCCGTAGCAACTGCTATTGAAGAATTAAAAGCTATCTCTAAACCAATTGAAAGCAAAGAGTCTATCGCTCAAGTTGCTGCCATTTCTTCTGGTGATGAAGAAGTTGGTAAATTAATCGCAGAAGCAATGGAACGTGTTGGTAACGATGGCGTTATTACTATTGAAGAATCCAAAGGCTTTGCAACAGAATTAGACGTAGTAGAAGGTATGCAATTTGACCGTGGCTACACTAGCCCTTACATGGTAACTGATTCTGACAAAATGGAAGCAGTCCTTGAAAAACCATACATTTTAATTACAGATAAAAAAATCAACAACATCCAAGAAATCTTACCAGTTTTAGAACAAGTTGTTCAACAAGGTCGTCCAATGCTAATTATCGCGGAAGATGTTGAAGGAGAAGCTCAAGCAACTCTAGTACTAAACAAACTTCGCGGAACATTTAACGTAGTTGCAGTGAAAGCTCCTGGTTTCGGTGACCGCCGTAAAGCAATGCTAGAAGATATTGCTGTTTTAACTGGTGGACAAGTAATCACAGAAGACCTAGGTTTAGAGCTGAAAACAGCAACAGTTGATCAACTTGGAACAGCTAACAAAGTAGTTGTAACAAAAGATGATACAACAATCGTAGAAGGAGCAGGCGATTCCACACAAATCAGCGCTCGCGTAAACCAAATCCGTGCGCAAATGGAAGAAACTACTTCTGAATTTGATAGAGAAAAATTACAAGAACGCTTAGCAAAACTTGCAGGTGGAGTAGCTGTTGTTAAAGTCGGCGCTGCAACTGAAACAGAGCTAAAAGAACGTAAATTACGTATTGAAGATGCCCTTAACTCTACTCGTGCAGCAGTAGAAGAAGGTATCGTAGCTGGTGGTGGTACTGCTCTTGTAAGTATTTACAATAAAGTAGCAGCACTTGAAGCAGAAGGTGACGTAGAAACAGGTATCAACATCGTGCTTCGTTCTCTAGAAGAACCAGTTCGTCAAATCGCACATAACGCTGGACTTGAAGGTTCCGTTATCGTAGAACGCTTGAAACACGAAGCAGTTGGCGTTGGTTTCAACGCAGCTAATGGCGAATGGGTAAACATGATTGACGCTGGTATTGTTGATCCAACAAAAGTTACTCGTTCCGCATTACAAAACGCTTCATCCGTTGCAGCACTTCTATTAACTACAGAAGCTGTTGTAGCAGATCAACCAGATGAAAACGGTCCAGCAGCAGGCCCAGATATGGGTATGGGCGGCATGGGCGGTATGATGTAAGAGTAACAGCAGCTAACATTTCAAAAAGGTCTCTGAATTCTTTTTCAGAGACTTTTTTTATCTTAAATTAATAATAAAAAATACTTTTATTTTCAAGTATAGAGGTGAAAAACAAAATTGGAATTACATTATGAAACGATAAATCTAACAGTAGACGAAATATTTCCAGAAATTAACAAATATACAAAAAGTAGTGAGCAAAAAAAATTATCTGCGGAGTTAGGAGACTCCCCTTATTTTTATTTTCCAGCACTTTGGATGTTATTAAATCTCACGTTAACAGAAAAAGATTTTAATAATACATTAAGAGATAGGATATTCACTTTTATGGAAGAAATGGCAATTAGTGAGGACAAGAGAGTGGTTGAATTAGTTACCGTGGAAATGTTAGAACCAATTTTTGGACTGGATTTTGAAACTTACCAAGAAGTGACAAAAAAATTCTTATTATCTACATGTAAAAAGATTCATCAAAAGCAAAAAAAGTTTTTTAAAGAGCCAGATAATATATTATGACTTAATTAACCAGCTTTTTTGATGGTAAATTACTCGTTTCATTATAGGGAGGGACTTACATCAACAGTCAAATTATAGGTGTCAATTCTAGTATGAGGATTTAGAAAGGAAAGAGGACTGCTAGTAAAAATGACCAATAATTAAGGTAGCTATGACAGGGTATCTGCGTGTCATAGTTTTTTTTGCGATAAACCAAAACTTGTCATGAAGCGAACAATTTTGGGACCAAAAAAGTAAGAATTTATCTCTAAACTATTGTTATAATAAAAGAAAAGGAGATGCACTTGCTATGAGAGAAAATTCCATTATTGGTCGAATTATTGCATTTTGTGCGATTTGCTTTGCATTTTTTAATCCGAAAACGGTGACTTATTGGCTTGGAGAGCGCGCGGAATCTGGGCCAGCTTGGTATCTTACAACAGTTGTCGCATGCGGAATTGCTGTTTTTGTACTGATCGATTTAATCAAAAAAATAAAACGAAGAAAAACGGCAGAATGATAATTTTCGTGGTATACTACTAGAAAAACGACTAGGAGAACGCCATGAACTGGACACGTATAAGTAGTATTTTAATAGTTGGTTTTACAGCATTTGGGGCAATTTATGGGGGATTATCGATGGTTTTTAAGCCTAGTGGTAGTCTTTTATCACTTTCGACCGGATTGCTTGATGGTTCACCGTTTGTCGATTATTTAATCCCAGGCATATTTTTATTCATATTTGTTGGGTTATTCCATTTAGCAGCACTAATTTATTTACTGAAAAAATTACCACGAACAAAAGAAGTTATGTTTGCAGCAGCAGCCGTACTCGCAGTCTGGATGGTTGTTCAAATACTCATTATCGGTTATGTATTTATTTTACAAATTATCTTCTTAGTAGTCGCGGTGGTAGAAATGTTCTTAGCGGTACAATTAAAGAAACAACAACAATAAAAAAACAGGAACCTTTAGTCAGAAATAAATGACGTAGGTTCCTGTTTTTTTATGTGCTTATTTTTGTTGTTCTTTTAATAAATCGCGAATTTCTTTTAAGTATTCTTCTGTTGGAGGTACTGGTGCCTCTTCGGTTGGTTGTTCTTTTTTCTTGATAAAACTAGTAAGTACTTTGACAAAAATAAAAATGGCAAAAGCGATGATGACAAAGTCCACGATGGATTGAATAAATGCACCATATTGAATGACTGATTTTCCAACTTTGAAGCTTAAATCTGAGAAATCAAGACCACCGAGGAGTACACCAACGAATGGCATGATGATGTTATCTACTAAAGATGAAACGATTTTTCCGAAAGCAGCCCCAATAACAACGGCCACCGCAAGATCTAGTACATTCCCTTTTAACGCGAAGTCTCTAAATTCAACTAACATTTTTTTCATAAAATTCACCTCCCACATCTCAGTATAAAACATCTAACTGCGATGTGAAAGCAACTGAACTTATTTTAGTAATAAACTGCCGATGTATAGTGTCGGGGCCATTAAAGCATAACCAATAATAATAAAAGTAAGTGTTCGAAGCCAGAAAGAGCCCAGAATATTTGGTTTCCATTTAGCTAAGAGTGCTTGAAGCCACATCGTGATGAGTGTAACAAAAGCAAACATAAAAAATAATTCAATATAACGAAGCATAGATAAAATCCCCCTTTTCCTTTTCTTTCACTATGCCATAATCGCTATATCTTTTGCAATAGCGAGTGAGCCAATTATTTCCATTCAATTCTTGCACGTGATAAGTTAAAAAGAGTAAAACCGTTCGTTCGAAAAAGGAGCAGCAAATGAAATTATTTAAAAGGATCAGTTTTATTTTAATCGTATTATACATATTAATTGTGCCAGTTCAGCATGTTTCAGCGCATGCTTATTTGGAAAATTCAAACCCAGCCGATCAATCGCATATAAAAACAGCGCCAGAAAAAGTAACGCTCGTGTTTAATGAAGAAATTGAAGCGGATTTTCCTTTAATAGAAGTAAAAGATTCAAGTGGAAAGCGGGTTGAGACAGGGAAGACAGCTGTTTCTAAGAAGAATGATCATATGGTGGAAGCTTCCTTGCCAGCTGAATTAAAAGCAGACGTCTATTCCGTATCGTGGCGAGTTGTTTCTGCTGACGGCCACGCGGTAAGTGGCGTCATATCATTTAAATTAGGTGATACAAAAGCGACATTCCAAAGCACCGAAGTACCATCAAATGCTTTCGATCTGCAAATTAGTTCCGTTCAAAAAGCAATACTTTATATAGGATTTTCATTGTTTATCGGGATGCTTGTTTTTGGACTAGGACTTTATCCGCGAAAAGAGCAATTAACAGCAAAAATTACGACGCGTTTAAAGAAAATAATCTGGTTTGCGCTCGCCTTTCTTGGCACGGCGCTACTAATGCAACTTTTTGTACAAACGAGCATTACAACAGGTGTTTCTATTAGCGAAAGTTTCCAGCCCGATAAATTAGCGGCTTTCTTAACGACGAAAACCGGCTATATTTGGCTTAGTGAGCTTATCTCATGGCTCGTGCTTGTTATTTTTACTGTTATTATGGTTCGTAAAAATAAACAATGGAGCTGGTTCGCGCTTCTGACAGAGAGTGCATTAATTGGTTATTTGATTTTTGCGAAGGCTCAGAATGGACATGCTGCAGCGAGTGCCGATAAAATAGTAAGTATCACAGCAGATATGCTTCATATGATTGCAGCAAGTGTTTGGGTTGGCGGTATTTTAGTACTATTATTCGTATTACCGAAAACCGGAAAAGCACGTGAAGTTTGGAGCAGATTTGCCATTATAGCAATCATCGCGGTAGCTTCAATACTAGTTAGTGGCTTACTTATGGCAGTGATGAACATTGGTCAAATGTCTAATTTATTTACAACCAACTACGGCAAAATTCTTCTTTTCAAAATCGGTCTATTTTTACTAATGGCATTATTAGGTCTAGGACATTACATCTATCTCAAACTCAAAAACAAGAAGTTGCCATTTAAAACGATATTAATTGAACTTATCATCGGGACAATCATTCTTATCGTCGCAAGTGTTTTAACAAACGTACAAACCCCGCCACCACCTGCGCCAAAAGCATTTGACGAAACAATTACAGCAGAAGGCGAAAATGCAAAAATCAATTTACGAGTAGAGCCAGCGACAGTCGGTCAAAACCAATTTATCATCACCTTTACTTCCGCAGATGGAGCAACCAAAACAGATTTCGAACAAGTGACTATCACAACAAAATCTACTAAAACTGATGAAAAAGCCACTTTCCAAGCAAAACTTGCAAATGAGAACCAATATTTTGCAGAAGGACTTTATATTAACCAAACTGGAAAATGGGAAATTACGGTCCATGGCCTAACGAAAGATTTTACCGATATTAATCAAACATTTACAACCAATATTACACAGTAAAGGGGAAAAACAATGAAAAAAATTATTAGTTCGCTCGTCGTTTTATTAGCAGTTTTTATTATTCCATTTGAGGCAAGTGCGCATGTGTCAGTTTTACCAAGTGAGTCCACTGTTGACTCTTGGGAAACTTATACAATGAAAGTACCTTCCGAAAAAGACGCTGCATCAAAGAAAATCGTTTTAAAAGTAGCGAAAGGTGTTTCATTCGAATCATATGAACCAGTTCCCGGCTGGACGACTACAGTAGATAAGAAAAACAGTACAGTGACATGGCAAACGGAAGGCAGCGGGATTGAAAAAGGTCAATTCCAACGTTTTAGTTTTATCGCCAAAAATCCAAGTGAAGAAGGAGAAGTTGCTTGGAATGCCTACCAATATTATGAAGATGGTTCTATTGTCGAGTGGGTTGGCGCAGAAGATTCCGAAACCCCTCATGCAACAACGAAAATTTTGAAAGATTCATCCAAACAAACAACTGGCTCACACGGAGAAATGGTTGCAGGAGCCGAGAATACTGCTGGGGATACAAGTGAGTCTAATGACAATACCATTTTGCTATGGACGGCGCTTGCCATTGGTGTGCTCGCATTAATTACAAGCATTCTTGCTATCTTAAGTCGAAAAAAATAACATCAAAGGAGTAAACAGATGAAACCGAAAATCATCCATTTAGCAGTTGGAAAACCAAAAAATTTAACCCTTCCAAATAATAAACGAATGATGACTGGAATTGAAAAAAAGCTCGTTAAAAAAGCCCAATTAACTATGAATGGCTTTGAAAACGATGCACCTCATAATTTGAAATATCACGGTGGCGCGGATCGAACCGTATGTATTTACCCATATGAGCATTACGCAAAATGGACTGAAATGTTCGAGGAAGAATTACAAGTAACCGCGTTTGGTGAGAATCTCATTGTCACTAATATGTTAGAAAGTACGGTCCAAATCGGTGATAAATTTCAAATTGGAGAAACCGTAATACAAGTAACAGAAGCACGAAATCCGTGTAGCACGATTGAGAAATTTAATGGAATACCAGATCTCTATAAAGCAATTCGCGAAACGGGTTTAACAGGTTATCTGTGCCGAACAATTACCCCAGGGGAAATTAGTGAATCAGCTGAAATGAAACAAATTCACCAAGAGTCGCACGGAGTAACAGTTGCCTTTTGTCATGAAAAAGTATTGCATAAAAAAGGCACACAAGAAGACTTTGAGCGGATTTTAGCTGTTCAGGCTTTATCCGAACGTTACCGGAATCAAGTCGAAAAGCTAATAAAAAAGTGATAGCGTCATTCGCTATCACTTTTTTTGGTCTCTTTTATTAATTCATTTTTTCTCAGTGTTAAAAATTGCTCAACTACTGCAATTTCTTCTTTCGTTAAATCAGGCGTATCGGCAATTAATTGGGTGATTTTACTTGCGCGTTGTGTGCTAGAAGTAGACGTTTTTTTAGCGCGGAAAAAGTTGGTTAAAGTACTAGTTATCATCCCAATAAACGCTATCCCAAATAGCATCATTATCGATGCCAAAATTCGCCCGATTGGTGTGACTGGAACAATATCGCCATAGCCTACTGTAGTCGCCGTAACGATTGCCCACCAAAGTGCATCAGGATAGTTGTTTATTTCAGGTTCAATAAAAACCATTGGAACAGGAATAATAATCACGAGTAACACAAAAATCATTAAAAATCGACTTAATCCATTGGAACGGAAAAAGCTATAAATTGGCATAATATAACGTCTTCCCATCGCAGTAATACTTAGAAGATGGACAAAACTTACAATCCGCGCCGCTCTGAACCCACCGTAAAAAGGAATAATTGCAATCAGCTGGAAAGGATGCGTTTTTACATAATGCCACTTATCATCTGCTCGGTGAAACCTAACAAAATAATCTAATGTAAATATCACCCAAATAATCCAATTTAAAATAAAAGTAAAGTTGTTTCTGTACGGCAATAGGGCAAGGGAAAGTAGTATGAGACCAAGCATAAAAATCTCATAAATCATTTTTCTCTTTGTTTTATCCAAGTTATTCACCTCGTTTGACTTATACTCTCACTTATTTTAGCATAAAAACGGCTGAAAACTGTAGATAAAACAAAAACAGCTGATGATTTTTGGTCATCAGCTGCTTTCTTTATTTAATTCGTAGCCGATTACTTTTACTTCTTGATGCGAGTAAGCATAGGTAGCAAAGTAAGGCGAAGAGCATTGTAATAATTAAGCTGTGTGCCAGTGCGATATATAAGTTCACTCCTGTATAAACAGAAAGCGCACCAGTAACCGCTTGAAGAGCGATAAACACAAGCGACAATACCATACTAAAAGTTAACACGCGGTATCTTCTATAATCACGGAACACAAGCCAAGTTACATAAAGCAACCAAACAATTAAAATAAATGCGGCTAACCTGTGGAAATACTGAACATAATCTTGCACCGAAGTAGGCATAATAAAGTGCCCATTTTCAAACGGCCAAACCGGAACAGCCATACTTGCTTTTTCGTGGCGTACAAGTGCACCAGTATAAACGGCTAAATACGTGTAAATCGTTAGCGCGTATATATTAATTCGTAATTTTGTCCCCATTACAAGGTTTCTAGCATCAAATTTCCTGTCCACCTCAAAAATCATTAAGGCAAGTAACACAATCGACGCATAACAAATGATGGAAATACCAAAGTGGAGTGCCATGATGTACGGATTTTGTCCCCATACAACTGCTGCCATTCCCATTAACGCTTGAATAATTAAAAATAACACAGCGATAATTGCAAGCGGTTTTGTTTCACGACGATTTTTCATATAAATCCAAGCACAAATCGCTAATACAATAACAAAAATCGAACTGATTCCCGTTGTCATTCGGTGCATGAATTCAATGAGTTTTTCCGGGGTAACATCTGTTAAACGAACTAATTGTCCATTACAAAGTGGCCAGCTATTACCACAACCATCTGCTGAACCAGTTTTCGTCACCAGCGCCCCGCCAAACACAACGACTGTCATACAAATAATCGTGAGTACGGACCAAACTTTTAAGAATTTTTTCATTATCTACCAATCTCTCCTTTAGATGCGTGTGAGATTTTACTAAAATTTGTTTATATGTATAAGTTCATGAGTACACATCAAACTAATTGTAGCGTGTTTATTTAAAGAAGTAAAGCGTACAAGATTAAAGCCGATTTATTGACAAAGGGTGCGTATTTTTCACATAATAAGGGTATAGGATATGTATCAGTTCGCAATCACTGGTTTATATCAGCAAGTGTTAGGGGGAGAAAAATTGAATCAGATAGAAAAGACTGGGGAGTTAACTTCGAGTAGATTTACTGTCCGTGATTTTACCGAGCTTGTGAAAATCGGAATCGTTAATTCTAATACGATTACTGCTTTTACAGGTATGTGGCTAGCCTTTCAGTTAAATGGAATTTCTTTTATTCAAAATGTAGATGTAATATTTTTTACTATCGTCGGTTCGGCACTTATTGTCGCTGCTTCGGGCGCTTTTAACAATGTCATTGACCGTGATATTGACGGAATTATGGAAAGAACGAAAAACAGACCAACGATGACCGGGAAAATTTCTGGTAAACGTGCACTGATGGTTGCACTTGTGCTAGGTGTCGTCGGAACAATTATGTTATTTATGACGACTTGGCAAGCAGGGGTTCTTGGTGTTATTGGGGTCTTTTTGTATGTAGTCGTTTATTCACTTTATGCGAAAAGAAAATTAGTTAGTAATACCGTAATTGGTAGTTTTTCAGGAGCTGTACCGCCGTTAATTGGTTGGTTTGCAGTTGAACCATCATTTAGTATTGTGCCAATTATGCTATTTCTTGTGATGTTTTGCTGGCAACCACCGCATTTTTATGCGATTGCTATTAAACGGAAAGAAGAATATGCTGCGGCTGGAATCCCAATGTTACCTGTTGTAAAAGGGATTGAACGCACAAAAAAAAGCATGTTTTTCTGGGTGATTTTATTAACCGTATTGCCATTCTTTATGTTTGATTTAGGGCTTGTATATGTTATTTTAGCAACCTTACTTAATATCGGTTGGCTTGCACTAAGCATTTACGGATTTAAAATGAACGACAGCATCAAATGGGCAAAATGGATGTTTGTTTACTCGCTAAACTACATGACAATTTTATTTGTTGCGATGGTCGTTATTTCGATTTTCTTATAAAAATAACTGCAATTACGGAGAACCGCATTTTGTCGCGGATTTTCGTAATTGTTTTTTTATGGTTTTTAAAGCTTTTCAAATGATACTAGAATTGGTAAAATGAAAGTTACATCAAGATAAACCAAATACTGCCGAGGAGGGCAAAATGTGAAGTTTATTATGCGAGTAGCTGTGCTATTAATCATTTGCCTGTTCATTGGATATAACACAGATCTTTTTTTTAGTAAATCAGTTGAAAAAAATACGGCCGAAGATACTGCTACAAAATCCGATTTTCCTGATGATAAAAAAACAACAAATGAAAATCCGAAACAAGTGCAAGATAGTTCTAGCTTGGCGAGGTTTATAAATAAAAACGTAAGCGAGTTAAAAAAAGAATTTGGCGACCCGGTACGTGTTGATAAAACAGCATACGGTTATGATAATTACGTTTACAGTCAACCAGGAACTAGTTACATGTTAGTTGGAGTGACAAATAATGTCGTTCAAACTATTTATGCGCTCGGACAAGATTTAAACGTCATGCCTTATTCAATCGGAATGTCGACAGAAAAAGTATTTACTGACGCGAATTTACAATCAGAAATATCTTTTAATTACAAAGATAGCTATTATAAATTCGAACTTTCCGAAGAAGATTTAAATGCTCGACCAATTGTTAATATCGGAAGTGGCGTGTATGCGCAACTAAATTTTGATAAATTTAAGTCAAAACTAGTTAGTGTCCGCTACTTGAATAAATTAGCTTTCATAAAAATGCGACCTTATGAATTATCTTATCAAGGCGAAATTTATGAAGAGAAATTATCCCAAGAAGATTGGAATGCGATTGACCAAGCTTCTAGTAAACAAGTGTTAGAAATTACAAATGTCATTCGCGACCGCTACGGTATAGAAGAAGTGGCGTGGGATGAGGAAGTCGCAAAAGTCGCCTATGGTCATAGTGTCGATATGAAGAAAAATGATTATTTTGATCATACTTCACCGACGCAAGGGGATTTAAGCAAGCGATTAAGTGCCGGTAATGTAAAATATACTAAAGCGGGCGAAAACATCGCTTACAACTATATAGACAGTGCCGCAGCTGTTGAAGGTTGGCTTAACTCTAAAGGACATAGAGAAAACTTACTAGATGGTTCTTATACCTATATGGGTGCGGGAACTTATCAGAAGTACTATACGCAAAATTTTATTATTAAATAATCGTTCTATGGTATAATGAAAAAGTAAGTAAGATGGAGGTGGCTAGATTGCTCGCTACAATGGAAAATATGGCGCTACTCGATTTATCAGATGAGCTTGCTAGCATGATTCTAGACTCCGAAGAAGCACAGAATTATAAGCATACTAGACAAGTATTACTAAATGACGCCAATTCACAAAAAAATATTCGTCAGTTTATACGAATAAAAGAACAATATGAGGAAGTACAACGGTTCGGCCGGTATCATCCTGATTATAAAGAAGTAACCAGAAAGACTCGTGCTTATAAACGCGAAGTCGATATGGATCAAAATGTGGCAGCTTTTCGCCGGGCAGAGATGGATTTGCAATCTCTCTTGGACGAAATCAGTTTGCTTCTCGCAAGTGCAGTTTCAGAAAATATCAAAGTACCAACCGGTAATCCGTTTTTTGAAACAAAATCTGCTTGTTCTACAGGTGGATGTGGCAGCGGGGGAGGCTGCGGTTGTTCAGCGTAAAGCTTATCCTAAAAAGAAGGGGCTTAAACAATGGAAAATGATAGACAAGCTATCGTCGTTTGGATGAATCATCTTAAACAAGTTAGATCTTTGAAGCGATTTGGAAATGTTCATTATGTATCGCGCAAGTTGAAATATGCGGTATTATATTGTGATATGGCCGAAGTAGAAGATATCTCTAACAAAGTTTCTCGTTTTCATTATGTGAAACGCGTGGAAATGTCTTTCCGTCCGTTCTTAAAAACAGAATACGAATCCAAAAAAGAAATGATGTACGAACATAAAAACGAAGATGTGCAAATCAGTATTTAATCAAAACGGCGAGACTATTTCAACTAGTCTTGCTGTTTTTTTGCACCTATTTATGATAAAGTAAAAAAGACATTGAAGTAAAGGTTGTGCAAAAACATGAGAGTCATTGCAGGAGAACGAAAAGGACACGCTTTAAAAGCTGTTCCAGGAAACAATACAAGACCAACGACAGATAAAGTAAAAGAATCCTTATTTTCGATTATCGGTCCATTCTTTGATGGCGATATTGTTCTCGACTTATTTGCCGGAAGTGGCGGACTTGGAATCGAAGCACTGAGTCGAGGTGCGGAGCGCGCAGTTTTTATTGACCAAGCGACACTAGCAATTAAAACAATCCGTCAAAATATTGAAGGTTGCCATTTCACAGAGCGCGCAGAAGTATACCGAAATGACGCCGAACGAGCACTCAAATTGCTTCATAAAAACGAGTGGAAATTTGACCTAGTATTCTTAGATCCGCCCTATAAAAAACAACAACTAGAAAAATTACTTATAGCCTTAGAAAAATTAGAGCTAGTTAGTGAAAATGGAAGAATTGTTTGCGAGCATGATAAAGAAGCAGTAATGCCAGATAAAATTGGTAAATTTGAGAAAATCAAATCGGTTTCTTACGGAATTACTGTTTTATCCATATTTGAATTTCAGGAGGCGTAGAAATGGGAAACAAAATTGCTGTTATTCCCGGAACATTTGACCCAATTACAAATGGACATTTAGATATTATTGAACGTGCAGCGAAAATATTCGATGTACTTTACGTATCCGTTTTAAATAATTCGTCTAAAAAACCACTTTTTACCGTAGAAGAGCGAATGGAAATGATTAAACAAGTAACGGCTCATTTACCAAATGTTCACGTGGAAAGTGCGAGTGGATTAACAGTTGATTATGCTGCTAAACGCGGGGCTACTGCTATTGTCAGAGGACTCAGAGCAGTAAGTGATTTTGAGTACGAGATGCAAATAGCTTCGATGAACCGCACACTTAATGCAGACATTGAAACTTTTTTTGTTATGACTAATACGAAATACTCGTTTTTAAGTTCAAGTATGGTAAAAGAAGTGGCGCAGTATCAAGGTGATATTCGTGAACTTGTACCTGAAGTCGTAAACAAAGCGGTAAAAGCAAAATTCAATAAGTAGGAGATGGACAGATAATGCGTAAAGAGTGGAAAAAAATAACGGCGATAGTGCTGTTAATCATTATTATAGCGGGCTTTTTTATTCCGGTTCCGTATTATATTTCAAAACCTGGTGGAACGGAAGAACTTGCACCACTCGTTACGGTAGATGACCATCCAAATAAAAAAGACGGTTCACTCAGCCTAGTTACGATTGCAATGGGAAAAGCTAATATTTATACATATATGACAGCTAAATTCCTGCCATATCATGAATTAGAAAAAGACAGTGATATTAAATACGACAACGAAACAGATGAAGAATACAACGTTCGCCAAATGCAAATGATGAACGAATCAAAAAACAATGCCATCCAAGTCGCATATAAAGCAGCGGACCAAAAAGTCAAAGTTACTTATGATGGTGTATACGTATTAAGTGTAAAAGAGGACGTCCCAGCAGCAGGTATCCTTCATGCGGGAGATTTAATTACTGAAATTGACGGACAATCTTTTAAATCAAGCCAAGAATTTATTGACTACATCCACAGCAAAAAAGTGGGTGACACTGTCAAAATCAAATACAAACATGGCAATAAAAATGAAGAAGCAAGTATTAAACTAACAGCTATCGATAAAAAAGGCACGCCAGGAATTGGTATCACACTAGTGGATGATGAAAAAATCACTGCAGACCCAACTGTGAAAATCGACTCTGAAAAAATCGGCGGACCATCTGCTGGTTTAATGTTCAGTCTAGAAATTTACAGTCGCTTCCAAAAAAATGATTTAACAGATGGCAAAAAAATCGCTGGAACTGGAACGATTGATCCTGATGGAACTGTAGGAAGAATTGGTGGAATTGACCAAAAAGTTGTCGCAGCAGATAAAAGTGGCGCGAAAATCTTCTTTGCTCCGAAAGATCCAATTACAAAAGAAATGAAAAAAAGCGATCCAAGCATTGAAAGCAATTACGATACAGCAGTTAAAACAGCGAAAGACATTGACTCTAAAATGAAAATTGTCCCAGTGAAAACATTCCAAGATGCTGTTGATTATTTAGAAAAACTACAATAAAAAAAGCCGTTTTGTCTGAGTATAGACAAAACGGCTTTTTTCATATTAAAGATATTTCGCAGTTAACGATTGTTTGTTTTTTAATAAATCGAGTGGCGCGCCTTCAAATAGAATTTGCCCACCTGAACTTCCGCCTTCTGGACCAAGGTCGATAATCCAGTCAGCATTTCGAATAATATCAACATTATGTTCAATCACAATCACCGTATTTCCCTTATTTACAAGAGAGTGAATAATAGACAGAATGTGTTCAATGTCTGACATATGAAGCCCAGTTGTTGGTTCATCCATAATGTAAATGGATCCTTTTTTATGGAGCTCATTGGCAAGTTTTAAGCGTTGGCATTCTCCGCCAGAAAGTGTGCTAAGTGCTTGGCCCAGTGTAACATAGCCAATTCCAACTTCTTCCATTGCCGTAATTTTCTTCAAGATTTTTTTATCTGTAAAGAATTCAAGGGCTTCTGAAACGGTTAATTCTAGTACATCACTAATCGATTTTCCATCAAGCTTATACTGTAAAACGGAATCTTGGAATCGTTTGCCATGACAGACTTCACAAGGTGTACGAATCGAGTCCATAAAAGCTAAATCCATCGTTGTAAAGCCAAGGCCTTTACAGTTTTCGCAGGCGCCTTTCGAATTATAACTAAATAGTGAAGGGCTCACATCGTTTTCTTTTCCGAATGCTTTTCTGATTGGATCCATAATGCCCGTATATGTTGCTGGATTGGAGCGGATATTCGCATGAGCAGCGGACTGGTCAATAACAATGGCATCTGGATATTCTTTTAGGAAAACAGAATGAATTAATGTACTCTTCCCAGAACCTGCCACACCAGTTATCACTGTAAGTACTTCTTTTGGAATAGTAGCTTGAATATCTTTTAAGTTAAAACGACTGCTTTTTTCAGTAGATAAAAAGCCTTTTGGTGCGCGTGGTTTATCATTAATTGGCAAGTGGCGATTGAGGAAACGGCCTGTTAAAGTATCCGACTTGAGTAAATCTGGGTAACTTCCAACGAACTGAATCTCACCGCCATGTTTTCCAGCGTGCGGACCTACGTCGACAATATGATCGGCAATTTTGATTACATCAGGATCATGTTCGACGACGAGAATCGTATTTCCTTTATCACGTAATTTAACGAGTAAGTCATTTAAACGATGAACATCACGAGGATGGAGCCCAATACTTGGCTCATCGAAAATGTAAAGCAAGTCAGTTAAGCTACTGTTCAAATGACGAATCATCTTGACGCGTTGTGACTCCCCGCCAGAAAGAGAAGCTGTTTGCCGGTCTAGTGTCATATAACCAAGCCCAATATCAATTAAATGTTGCACCCGTTCTGTTACACTTTTGACCATCGGAGCTGCTACTTGGTCTTTTATGCTAGTAAGTGTTTCTTTGAGTTCATCTAACTGCATCGCGGTATAGTCAGCAATATTCGCGCCGTTTATTTTACAAGATAATGCTTCTTTCGAAAGTCTCGTACCTTCGCAAGTTGTGCACGGGGCAATATGAGTGAATTTATCTACTCGTTTTTTAGTAGAAGCAGACATTTCGCCTTCTTTTTGAATGTAAAGCCGATTGAATTTAGGGATTAAGCCCTCGTATGTTGCGTTCATGCTACCCATTGGTGTTTCTAAAAAGACTTTCACATCTTTCCCGTTTAAAAGCATGTCATATTCTTCTTCGGTATAATCTTTTATTTTTTTGTTCACATCAAAAAAGCCGGAATAAGCATAGGAATTCCAGTACCATGAGTCTACTGAAAACGTCGGAAATAAGATGGCGCCTTCTTTAAGTGATTTATTTGGATCGAGTAATTTGACTAGATCAACAGATACTTTTTGACCAACACCATGGCAGTCAGGGCACATGCCAGCAGGATCATTAAATGAAAATAGATTTGCTGTACCGATACTAGGTTTTCCCACACGCGAGAAAAGTAAGCGCAAAATGGAATTAATATCTGTGATGGTACCAAGGGTGGAGCGGGAGTTACCGCCAAGTCGTTTTTGATCAATAATAACAGAGGTGGAGAGGTTCTCAATTGAATCTGCGTCCGGTTGCGTATACTTCGGTAGGAAATTACGAAGATAAGCGCTGTATGTTTCGTTTAGCTGTCTTTGCGATTCTGTGGCAATAGTTTCAAATACAATAGAAGATTTCCCAGAACCAGATACTCCCGTAAAAATAGTGATTTTTCGTTTTGGTATATCTAGGGAAATGTTCCGGAGATTGTTTTCACGAGCTCCTCTTAATCGAATATATTCTTGTACCATACACATACCTCCTGTTTTTTGAGTCGGACAAACATCTTAGCAAAATAGAACGATGAAAGTCAACCAAAAACCTTGTAAAGTTTTACAAGGTTAGAATTGGTGGAGTATGAAAGTCGCCCGCTTGATAATCTTCTAATCCATTTATTAGCGTATAAATGTCTGTCGCCCGTAAATCTTCTTTTAAAAGACTTGGTTCTGCTTTAGAAACTGTCGTAACAATTGGCAGCGAAATATTTTTTTTATGGAGCGATAAATATTTTTGACCAGCTTTACTCATTCCGAGAACTCGGATGTAGGGCTCTGCTGGAGGCGTATTTTGGGCATTTAATAAAATTTGTAACGCCGTTCGTTGTAATCGTGCGTTGCTGTAACGTTTTGTTTTCATTATTTCAATAAAATCTGAAAAACTATGCGCTTTTTTTGCCGCAAGTTGCATTCGATTTTGAATTCCTTCACTAACACCGCGAATCCCTTCAAGCTCATCCGAATTAGCTTGGATTAAACGAAACTTTAGAAGCGGCCAATAATCTTCAAACGATAAAAATGGTCCGCGATAATTATTTAAAACTTCTATAGAGGAATCGGGAAGGTAGCGACTAGCTTCTTCTAAATTCCCAGCAAGGAGTAACTTTCGAATCGCGGTTGCACTAGCAATATAATCATGGCTTGCTTCCACATCGTGATAGCCGGAATGTTCACGCGGCATCGTTTGAAGTGCAATCGAAGGATTTTGTTTTTGAATAGCGAGTGCGTAGTGGAAACCGAGAATGTTATTAGGCTTAGTGAGATCCAGTAGTTCTTTTCCAAATAAACGTGTAAAAGCTTCTGTATAAGCTCTCGCATACGATGTTTTCTTATCACCTAAAGCAAGCTGAATGGCTTCATTAAAAGCGGCTTCGTTCTCAACAACTGTTTTAGCAGCAGTAGAAAAATCTTCACTAACCCCGTGCTCACTTCCGAAAAAAAGTGTATCTATATGAAGCGCATCTAATAGTCGAATAGACTCTTCTGCAAAAATAGTCGCATGTTGTGTCGCAAACGAAACAGGGAGCTCAATAACCATATCGACGCCAGCTGCAAGGGCCATTTTCGTTCGTTCCCATTTAGGTATAATTGCTGGCTCGCCGCGTTGTACAAAAGAACCACTCATTACCGCAATTACCACATCGCTTTTTGTAAGTTCACGTGCCTTATTTAAATGTAACTGGTGGCCATTATGAAAAGGGTTATATTCGACCACAATTCCAGTTGCTTTCATTTCGGTTCCCTCCTTTAGATAATCTATTTTAGCATAAAATTCAGCCGCTAGTTTCGGTCCCTGAAAAACCATTGACAAAAGCCTTTAAAAAAGCTATAATATTTTGTGTTGCGCTTGGAGTGATGTAGGATGAAATGGTCTATCAGTCAATTGAAAAAATATCGTGACAGCAACTTCACGATTAATGAAAAAGCTGACCTAAAAAAGTTCTTTCAAGAGAACAATATAGACGTTCGTGATGCAAGCCCCGTACAAGTAACTGGGGAACTAATTGTACACCCAGAAGAAGTTACTGCTAACCTTACAATGAAAGGCGAGTGGACACTTCCATGTGCTCGTACACTTGAGGATGTTATTTATCCTTATGAAGTGCATGCGACGGAAACCTTTGTGAAATCCAAAGAACAAGTTCTAGATGAATCTTGGCATGTGATGGAACAGGATATGGTCGATTTAACCCCTGTAGTAGAAGAACTTTTACTAGTTGAAATTCCGATGCAAGTTTTCAGTGAAGACGCACTCGAAATGAGTAAGCTTCCACGAGGCAAAGAATGGGAAATGAAAACAGAAGAAGGTAACCTACTAGAACAAATAGCAAAAGAACCAAAAGTGGATCCTCGTCTTGCGGGATTAGCCGATTTTTTCGATGAGAAAAAAGAAGACTAAACTTCCCCGTGAAGCTGGAATATATTAAGGAATTTATTTTTCTTAGATTAACGATACAAGTACTTAGTTATCGTCAAGGAGGTGTAAGGAAATGGCAGTACCTTTTAGAAGAACTTCAAAAGCCAAAAAGCGTAAGCGTCGTACACACGTTAAACTTCAACTTCCGGGCATGAACGAATGCTCGAATTGCGGCGAATACAGACTTTCCCATCACGTATGTCCAGAATGTGGACAATATGATGGCAAAGATGTAGCAAACAGCTAATATTGTTAAAAACAAGTGACGTTTCACTTGTTGAAGACGAACCTCGAAAGACGCCATGGGTCTTTCGAGGTTTTTGTTTGCGCGCAAAAGTGCAAAGAATCGCCACTTCTGATAAAATAAAAGCATCAACCAATATGGAGCTGAAATCAATGGAAAACCAAATAAATGTTGGGATTATTGGCGCGGGAGCAATGGGACTGTTATACGCAGCTAATTTCGCTGATAAATCTATGCTCACCCTTTTTACACATCGAAAAGAACAAGCGGATTTATTAAATCAAAAAGGAATTTCATTAATAGACAATGAAACAACAAAAAATATACATATTCATGCAGCACAGATTACCGAAGAAGAACAGTTAATTAAACAACAGTTACTAATTATCGCCGTAAAGCAGTATTCCTTAAATGAAATAATACCAATACTTCAAAAACTACCGACAAAAATCCCGATTTTATTCATTCAAAATGGCGCCGGACATCTAGAACGCTTAAGTGAGCTTGGGACAACACGCACGATTTTATTAGGCATTAGCGAGCACGGGGCAGGTCGCGAGGATGATACGACCGTTATTTGGCGCGGACACGGCCGAACAAAATATAGCATTTTCCAAGGAGAACTGAATGACTACCTAAAAGAATTACTAACGTCTAGCCCAGCTTTTCCGATTGAAAAACATGCGAATTATCAAGCAATTATCCAAGAAAAATTATTTATCAATGCAGTGATTAACCCTTTAACAGCGGTACTTGGTGTTCAAAATGGGAAACTTTTAGAAAATCAAGAATGGCATCGTTTGTTAATAAGGGTAGTAAATGAAGTTGAAACTGTCTTACCGATAGAAAATGCATTAGAGAAAGTTGAGACGATTTGCCGAACGACTGCGCTTAACTTTTCTTCGATGGCACTTGACTGTATGAATGAACGTATGACAGAAATTGATGGGATTGTGCTACCAATTTTAGAAAAAGGGGACCAAACAGAAACTTCCCTTCCTACACTTCGGACACTTTACCAGATTATTAAAGGATTGGAAGGAGAACGTCATGTTTGATTGGTTAACTAATTCAACTGCTATTATTATTATTTTACCCGTAGTGGTATTTGTACTTACTTTGTTTTTAGCGCGTTTTAAATTTCGGAAACCGCAACGGAGAATTATGTTGGCAGCGGATTTATCGACAATTTTCTTAATTATCGCGGTACACTTTTTTATGATTGTTATCTTTAACCGTTCGTTTTTACTTTATATTTTGTTGTTTTTATTTATCTTAGGCATCGTTATTGTGGTGTTAGCTGCAAAAAAAGAAGGCGAGATTCAGTTTCGCAAAATCCTTCGTGGTTACTGGAGACTTTGTTTCTTCATTTTCGCCTTACTATATGTCGTTTTTTATTTATATGGCATTATTTATAGTTTGATTTTACTTTTTTAAGCGGTTTTGTTTCAATCCATACTTTACTTAAATCAAAGTAGCCATATGGATTTTCTGCAATACCTTTTATCATGGAATGGAGCGATTGGCTTTTTTCTGGATGATGTAAATAAATTAAATAGTTATTTTCGGTTAGATAACGATCGATATTCGTTTGCAAAGCGTCTCTTTTGGAGGCGCTTTTTTCTAATTTCATTGCATCTAATTTTTTCGAAAGTTCGAGGAGAATACTTGGATTAAGTAGCTGTTGTGGTAAAAGGTAAGGGTTATTTAAGAAATCCAAATAAGCCATCTCGTTATCAGAAGCTGGAATTTCTCCCATCATCATCAAGTCCGTTTCCTCTTTTGGTACATTTGAATAAGAAGCTTCATGATGAGTTATGATTTTTTGCTCAAGCGTAATTCCGAATTGTGCCGCCCGGTCACGAATCCATTTCGATTCTTTTAAAGCGGTAGGATGCTGTGTTGTTGCAAATATGACTTTTTCTCCTTGGTAATTTGCTTCTTTTAATAAGTCGGCAATTTTGTCAGGGTTTTTAATAGGAGCAATCGATTTTTCTGGAAAGTAATTCGAAGCGATTGTGCCGTAATTTTCGAAACCTTGCTCACTAGCTATTTGGCAGTCTATTAGTTGATAAATTGCTTCGCGAAAAGCTGGATGTTGCGGGACGCCTTGCCGATGGGTATTAAAACAAATAAAGTTGACACCGACACCTAGTTTGCGACGTTCAACATAAGCTTTATTTTCCTCGTAATCAACGGAAGTAAACTGCATCGGAATGTTTGTTAAAGTGTCTCCGGTTTGAGCTGTCCAAAATTCTACTCGGTCAAGAAGAGGGCGCTCTAAGAAATAAGCGTCAAATGCTTCTAAGACTAGGCGTTCGTCATTTCGCTCTACTATCCGAAAAGGCCCCGTTGAAATCCATTTGTATTCATCAAAAACCACGTCGCGTGGCAAAATCGCCATATTGGCAGTACATAAATAGCGAATGAAAAAAGGATCTGGCTTGTTTAAATAAATCGTAATGGTAAATTTATTTCCACATTGAATTGCTTTAATTGATTTTAGTTGCCAGGCGCTTACCGAATTTGTTTCCTTCGAACGGAGTAGGGTGTGCTTGACGTCTTCACTATCAAGCATACGCCCATGATGAAATAAAACACTTTTTCGTAAATAAAAAGTCCATTCTGTGTAATCATCGGAAACTTTCCAATTATGGGCAATATGGGGAATGATGGTCTTTTTTTGTTCATCATATTTTACAAGAGTATCACTGATTTGTGTAATTAAAAAAGCTTCCATTGAAACAGAGGTTTGCAGCGGATCAAGCGTAGTAAGTTTGCGCCGGACAATAGAGCGGAGTATTTCTTGCTGATTTTCTGTTACTTGTAAACCAAACATGTGCTGAATTTCAGTAGATATACTCGAAAACCAACTTTTTGGTATTGGTAATTGTAGTAGAAATAATATATCGCTAAATGCATCTTTTGCTAAACTTTGCTCCAAAACTTCCAGAACTTCATCTTCTAATTGTTTCGAAAAAATAAGCCGTGAAACATTTCCGCGACCAAGCCCCGGTAAATAAGTGAGCATGTTCTTTGATTGGTATTGCTGCAATTTTCGCTTGGCATTTTTAGTAGTACAAAACCAAATATCTGCTAAATTATTTAGTTTAAAAGGTACTTCTAAATCTGTAGTTTGTTCATATAAATGCGCGCGCATAGTGAAATAATCTTTGTCCATGAGCCAGCTCCAATCTAAAAGGGGACAATTTATGTTTTTAAATACCCTTTTTATCTTTCTGTTTCCCTTTTATACTAACAGAGAAGTCAGAAAAATTGCAATGGAGGGGATTCCATGTTTAAAGAGTTACATCCAAATATTCGTGCGCGGATATTGATTCAATTTTTAAGTAAAATAATCGGGTCAATGATTTTTCCTTTTATGGCAATTTATTTTTCAATGGAAATTAATAGTAAGGTCGCGGGAATTCTCTTGATGATTAATGTATTGGCGCAGTTTCTTGCGGGTATGTATGGCGGGCATTTGGCGGATATTATTGGTCGTAAAAAACTGATGGTGGCAGGGGAACTTCTTAAAGTATTTGCCTTTCTAGGAATGGTGCTTTGTAATTCGCCGATTTTCCATTCACCATGGATAACGTTTGTGATGCTACTTCTTATTGGTGTGGCGCAAGGACTCATAAATCCTGCTGGAGAAGCGATGTTGATTGATGTAAGTACGCCGGAAAATCGTTCTTTTATGTATTCGGTTAGTTACTGGGCAAATAATTTATCTATGATGATAGGGATTATTGTAGGTGGTTGGTTTTTCGTGGATTACTTATTTCCGTTACTCGTTGCGCTCTTCATTATGTCATTCGTCACTGCATGGCTTACTATAAGCTTGATTTCAGAAACATTAAAGCAAAAAGCAGTGTTAGAAAAAGGATCTTACGGGTTAGTAGGAATGCTTAAAAATTATGGGCAAGTGTTACATGATTACCGTTTTCTTCTATATACTATTGGTGGAATTGCAGTTATGTCGATTGAATTTCAACGGAGCAATTACATTTCCGTACGTTTAGCTGAAGATTTTCAGGCTTTGCTCGTTCATTTCGGTCCACTCGGAAACATTACTCTAAATGGCGTACAAATAGTCAGCGTTTTAACGGCAGTGAATACTTTGTTTATCGTTCTTTTCACAGTTCCGGTTGCAAGGTTCGTAACAAAAAGAGCGCAACAACCTATTATGTACGTTGGGTTTACTTTATTTGCTATAGGTTTTGCGGTGTGTGCTTTTGCGAATAATCTAGCCGTTTTACTACTAGCGACGGCAGTTCTTTCTATTGGAGAGTTGCTTTACGTGCCTACGCGTCAAACGATTTTAGCCGCAATTGTGGACGATAACAGACGCGGGGCATATATGGCGTTTAACGGTATTATTTTCCAAATTGGTAAAATGATTGGTTCAGTGAGCCTTGTATTTGCACCTTTTATTGGTAAGTATGGTATGGCGACTTTTACGATTTTACTAGGGGTTTTAAGTATTGTTTTTTCCGCAACTGCATTAAAATCGGGTTGGAAAAAAGTATTAGCAAAATAGTTTTTAGGTGAGAAGTGGGGAATCCCTCCACCCGGCCCCACAATCATTTTAAAAAAGGAATTGTAGTTAAAATGGCTTTAAATAAGGGTTTGATCATTCTACTTAAATAGTAGAGTGATTTTTTTTTACACTTTTTTAGGTTTTGGGTGGTGCGAAGTGGGGAGATGTGGTAAAGTGGTATTTAGGAAAGTGGGTGAAGTCTAATGTTCATGGGAGAATATCAACATAACATCGATATAAAGGGCAGATTAATTGTGCCAGCTAAATTCCGTGAGCTTTTGGGGGATAATTTTGTTATAACCCGAGGACTTGATAAGTGTTTATTTGCTTATCCACAAGAGGAATGGAAAAAGCTTGAAGAAAAGCTCCAAACCTTACCACTTACTAAGAAAGATGCTCGTTCCTTTACACGTTTCTTCTTTTCCGGTGCGTCTGAATGCGAACTAGACAAACAAGGCCGGATAAATATTCCATCCAACTTACTACAGTATGCGGATTTGGAAAAAGAAACAGTAATTATCGGGGTTTCAAGTCGTATTGAAATTTGGAGTAAATCAGAGTGGGATAATGTCTTTAACGAGGCAGAAGAGTCCTTTGCTGATTTAGCTGAAAATATGATTGGCTTTGATATTTAAGGGGGAATTTGCATGTTTAAGCACGAAACCGTACTACTACATGAAACAGTCGATATGCTTGAAGTAAAACCAGACGGAATCTATGTCGATGCAACACTTGGCGGCGCAGGTCACTCAGAGTATTTACTAAATAAGCTTAATGAACAAGGGCACTTATTTGCTTTTGACCAAGATCAAACAGCAATTGATAATGCAAAAATTAAACTAGCAGAATATAGCGATAGAGTAACTTTTATTAAATCAAATTTCCGCTATATGAAAGAAGCTTTGAACGAGCGCGGAATTGAAGCGGTTGATGGGATTTTATATGATTTAGGTGTTTCTTCCCCTCAATTAGACGAAAGAGAACGCGGCTTTAGTTATCACCAAGATGCAGCGCTTGATATGCGTATGGATCAAGAGCAAGAACTGACGGCGAAAAAAGTTGTTAACGAATGGTCTTACCAAGACTTGATTCGCATCTTTTTCCAATACGGCGAAGAAAAATTCTCTAAACAAATTGCTCGTGAAATCGAACGTCGTCGTGAAGTAAAACCTATTGAAACAACCGGCGAACTAGTAGACATCATCAAAACAGCTATCCCGGCGCCAGCAAGAAGAAAAGGCGGACATCCAGGGAAACGTACTTTTCAAGCAATCCGAATTGCCGTTAACGATGAACTTGGTGCGGTAGAAGATTCTCTTGAAAATGCCTTAACATTATTAAAACCAGGCGGCAGAATTAGCGTAATCACGTTTCATTCATTAGAAGACCGCATAACAAAACACTTATTCCAAGAAGCGACAAAAGGACCAGATTTACCACCAGGTCTTCCAGTCATTCCAGATGAATATAAACCAGATTTCAAACTTGCTACAAGAAAGCCAATCGTACCAAGTGAAGAGGAACTGGAACAAAACAACCGAGCACGTTCTGCAAAATTACGTGTAATCGAAAAAATTATTAAATAGCAGGAGTTGAAAAAATGTGAGCAATGTCGCCTATAAATCAAATCTCGAGCCAAATAGAGTACATAGAGAAGCGGAACAGCCTAAAAAACAAATCCTAAAACGTGGTCAAATGACACTTGGAGAAAAAGTAATCATCACGATTGCGCTTGCGATTGTTTTAGTTGTTGCTTTTCGAATCATCAGTGTACAAGCTCAAATTTATACAGTGAACCAAGAAATTCAAACAAAAGAAACAAAAATTCTCGAACAACAAAAATCAAATGAAGACTTAAAAGTAGAAGTAAAAGATTTAGGAAGATATGAACGTATTTTGAAAATCGCTAAAGAAAAAGGGTTAAAACTTGATGGCGATAATGTGAAAGTGGTAGATGGTCAATGAAACGGCGTATAGGTAACATGAGAAGGGGAGCTCTTGTGCTTTTTATCTTTTTCACAATTCTCTTTCTCTTAGTTTCTGGCCGTTTTCTTTATTTGCAAATTACGGGAGAAGCAAATGGGGTTCCGCTAGCAGCTAAAGCATCTAAACAACATTTAAAAAGCAGTGTTCTCGAAGCAAAACGCGGCTCCATTTTAGATCGAAAAGGAGAAGTGCTAGCAGAGGATACGGCTTCTTACACGATTGCAGCGGTAGTTAGTGATAAATTATCCAAAACAACGAAAAATCCGATGCGAGTAGTTGATGAAGAAAAAACAGCTCGTATTCTTGCAAAATATATTCCTATGGACGAATCTGATATTCTAGATAAACTCAATGAAAAAGGTAAATACCAAGTTGAATTTGGCTCTGCGGGGAAAAATATTTCTACAGAAACAAAAGCTAAAATCGACAAAGAAAATTTACCAGGCATTGAATTTACTCGTCAATCAGAACGTTTCTATCCTAATGGTACTTTCGCGACACAATTAATCGGCTTTGCGCAACAAGAAGAAGAAAAAAACACTACCAAATTAGAAGGTAAAATGGGAATTGAATCCAGCTATAACGATATACTAACAGGCAAAAATGGGAAAATCGATTATAGCACCGACCGAATGGGCTATATTTTGCCTGACTCAAAAAACAAAGTAACAGAAGCAAAAGACGGTAAGGATATTACCTTAACATTGGACAAAAAAATCCAAACCTTTTTAGAAGATACAATGACAACTGTCGATGCAAAATATAAACCGAAAAATATGATGGCCGTAGTTGCAGATCCGAAAACAGGAGAGATTTTGGCAATTAGTCAACGTCCTTCATTTAATCCGGCTGACAGGTCGACAATTACTGGAAACAGTTCGAGCATTTGGCAAGATTTACCAGTAGAATATGCTTATGAACCAGGTTCCGTAATGAAAATCATCTCTTTAGCATCTGCTATTGATAAAAACGTTTATAATCCAAACGAATACTATCAATCAGGTTCCTATAAAGTTGGCGATATCGCAATTCATGACCATAATAATGGGAATGGATGGGGCTCGATTCCATACCGCGAAGGCGTAGAACGTTCAAGTAACGTTGCGTTCGCTAAACTGCTAAACAAAATGGGCACTGATACATTTAAAACCTATTTAGATAAATTTGGTTTTGGCAAGAAAACAGGCATTGCTTTACCAAATGAAACAAAAGGAAAAATTCTTTATAACTACCCGATTGAAAAAGTAACAACTGTCTTCGGTCAAGGGACAACAGTTTCGATGATGCAAATGATTCAAGCCGCATCTGCTATTGCAAGTGACGGCACGATGAAAGAGCCTTATGTGGTTTCAAGCGTCAAAGATACGAATACTGGAGAAGAGACAGAAACAAAAACCAAAATCGCTGGAAAACCAATCAGCGCCGAAACAGCTAAGAAAACTCGAGATGAACTAAAAAATGTTATTAGCGGTCGAAACGGAACAGGTAAACTATATGCGATTCCTGGTTATGATGTAGCTGGTAAAACAGGAACATCACAAATTCCAGATTCAAAAACAGGTAAGTACATGACTGGGGCAGAAAATTATATTTTTTCTTTCTTAGGAATGGCACCTGCTGATAATCCTGAACTCGTGATATATGTGACCATGCAACAACCGCAATTATCTGGTAGCCAAACAGGTGGGGAAGCAGTTTCCGAAGTATTTAATCCTGTAATGAAAAACAGCTTACAATACATGAACATTAAACCGGGCGATGTTGAAAAACTAGCCAGTGAAAAAGTTCCTGTTGTAGCTGAAAAAACAGTAGACGAAGCTAAAAAAGCTGTACAAGACAAAGGGCTTGAACCCGTAGTTGTTGGTAATGGCAAAAAAATTGTTCAACAACTTCCACTAGCAAATAGCGAAATCATGCAAGGACAAAAAGTAATTCTGATGACTGATGGAGATATGACTGCTCCAGATATGGTGAATTGGTCGAAAGTTGACGCGCTAAAAGTCTCAGAAATCACTGGTATTCCTTTTGAGTTTAGTGGAAATGGTTATGTGAAAAGTCAAAGCGTTTCGGCGGGTAGCGTAATCAATAGTGAAACGAAAATGAAAATAACGCTCGCCTCGCCAGAACAAATTGGTGACTTTAACCAAAATCATGACCAAGATACAGCGGAGCAAAATAAAAAAGCGACAGACATTCGAGAAAATGCAGGTATAGGTGATTTACTGAATGAATAATAGGAAGATAGAAGTATGTCAGCTGAGTAAAGTGGCATACTTCTAACTTTAAAAGCAATCTATGTCTTTAGTCGTGGTAGATATACTTTGTTGTTTTTGCTAAGATAGAAAAGGATTCTTTTTGATTTTAGCAAAACTAACAGAAAGAATAAGTTTGAGGAGATGGCAAGAATGAAGTTAAAAGAACTAATGCAAGCTATCCCGGTCTATACTGGAGAAGCAAGTGTAGCAATTGAAGTTAACCAAATTGCGCAAGATAGTAGAAAAGTACAACCGGGTACCTTATTTATTTGTATAGATGGAGAAATAGTGGACGGACATCAGTTCGCTGACCGCGCCGTTCAGCTTGGTGCAGTAGCAATTGTCGCTGAAAAAAAATTAGATGTTTCCGTGCCAGTTCTCTATGTTAGAGATTCTAAACGAGCAATGGCAATGTTAGCGGATTACTTTTATGGTTCTCCAACCCAAGCGTTAAAACTAGTTGGGATTACAGGGACAAATGGTAAAACAACCGTTAGCCATTTAGTAGAACAAATTGTTCGCGAAAACGGCGAGCAAACTGGCTTGATTGGTACGATGTATCGTAAAATTGGCGATGAAATTTTAGAAACAAAAAATACGACGCCAGACAGCCTAACCTTGCAAGAAACTTTTCGCGATATGCTTCTGAGTGGTGTGAGTACAGCAGTAATGGAAGTCTCTTCTCACGCATTAGTTCAGGGCCGCGTATACGGTTCAGATTATGACGTAGCAGTATTTATGAATTTATCTCAAGATCATTTAGATTATCACCATACAATGGAAGAATATGCTTACGCTAAGAGCTTATTGTTCGCGCAGCTTGGTAACAGTTATAACTTGAGTAATCCCAAAATTGCTGTTTTAAATGCAGATGATAAAGAAAGCGTTCGAATGCAAACAGCAACAGCCGCGCACATTATAACTTTTGGGATAAAAGAACCGGCTGATTTTAGCGCATCTAACATTCAAATTACAAGCCATGGCTCAACTTTTGATTTAAAAACACCAGTTGGAGATTTCGCATTAAAAATAAAAATGATTGGAAATTTCAGCGTATATAATGTATTAGCCGCGATTGCTACAAGTTTTGCGCTACGTATTCCAGTTATAAATGCAATTGCAACGGTTGAGAGCATTCCAGGGGTAAAAGGACGTTTTGAGCTCGTAAATGCAGGACAAGATTTTCCAGTAATAGTGGATTATTCTCATACACCTGACAGCTTGTTAAATGTTCTACAAACGATTGATGAATTTGCCGAAAAACGTGTCTTTGTTGTCGTAGGATGTGGTGGTGACCGTGATAAAGGAAAACGACCACAAATGGCAAAAATTGCTGTTGACTATGCGACAAATCCAATTTTTACATCAGATAATCCGCGTAGTGAAGACCCACATGCGATTATTGAAGATATGATTCAAGGTGTTCCAGGGAGCGATTCATACGTTGTTCATGAGAACCGTCGCGATGCCATTCGTTATGCAGTAAATATGGCAGAAGCAGGGGATGTTATTCTGATTGCTGGTAAAGGGCATGAAGATTATCAAGTGATTGGTGATGAGGTTATTGATTTCGATGATCGCGTAGAAGCTCGAATAGCTATTGAAAAAAAACTCGGACTCGCATAAAATATGAAGTGAAGTGCTTTGACAAACAGATTGGGGAGAATTTATTGTGTCTTTATACATGTTAGTATCAACTTTTGCAGTGGCTTTTATCATTACGGTGATAGGTGTCCCACTATTTATACCTTTCTTGGTGAAATTAAAATTTGGCCAAAGTATTCGGGATGAAGGCCCGAAAATGCACGAAAAGAAATCAGGAACACCAACTATGGGTGCGGTTATTTTTATTACTGCCATGCTCATTAGCTTTTTGATTTTTTCATTCATCAGTGGTGAAGTTAGTGCGGCTACTTGGCTACTATTCATTACGCTGGCATTATTTGGCGCATTAGGTTTTCTGGACGACTATATCAAAGTAGTTCAAAAACGTAACTTAGGCCTCACTTCGAAGCAGAAGTTTTTAGGTCAAGTTGCGATTTCGATTTTATTCTATCTGGTATATCATTTTAGTGATTTTGCAGAAACGCTTAAGATTCCATTTACGAATACAGAAATTGATCTCGGGTGGTTCTTCGTTATCTTTATCTTGTTCTGGTTAGTTGGTTTCTCCAATGCAGTTAATTTAACAGATGGTTTAGACGGACTTGTTTCTGGTCTATCTGTTATTGCATTCTCTGCTTTTGGTGTGATTGCTTTTTACCAAGAACAAATGGATGTAGCGATTTTCTGTTTCGCGATTGTAGGCGGAATGCTTGGATTTCTTCTATTTAATAAAAACCCAGCGAAAATTTTCATGGGAGATACTGGTTCACTTGCTCTAGGTGGGAGTATCGCAGCTGTTTCGATTTTAGTGCATCAAGAATGGTTACTACTTTTAATCGGAATTATTTTCGTTATTGAAACTGCATCTGTTATTTTACAAGTATTTTACTTTAAGGCAACGGGAGGAAAACGAATTTTCCGTATGACACCAATTCATCATCATTTCGAACTTGGTGGTTGGTCCGAGTGGCGTGTTGTTTTAACGTTCTGGGGAATCGGATTAATCGGAGCAATTATTTCAGTCTGTGTTGTTATCTTTTAAATAAAGCGCCGTGATTTTTGCGGCAAAAGCGTCTCTAGTTGGCTGTTTTTTACAGAATCTGGTTGGCGCTTTCCGTCGTTTTTGTGAATCTCATAGAATCGACCGCCAATTTTGATATAAATGGGGGAACCAAAGGAAATGAAAAAAATTGAAATGTACCATCACAAAAAAGTGCTTGTTTTAGGTCTTGCAAGAAGTGGTGTTAGCGCGGCAACAATTATGCATAAATTAGGAGCATTCGTCACAGTAAACGATCAAAAACCTTTTAGTGAAAATCCAGAAGCACAAGGATTACTTGAACAAGGGATTAAAGTTATTTGTGGATCGCATCCGATTGAATTATTAGATGAAGGATTTGAACTCGTAATTAAAAACCCGGGGATCCCGTATAACAACCCGATGATTGAAAAAGCTTTAAAACTCAAAATTCCAGTTATTACAGAAGTAGAGTTAGCTTACCAAATTTCTGAAGCGCCGATAGTTGGTATTACTGGAACTAACGGGAAAACTACTACAACAACGATTATTCACCATATGTTAAATGCACACAAAGAAAATAGCTCTTTGCTTGCAGGAAACATCGGTTTTCCGGCATCAGCTGTTGCAGAAAACGCAACAAGCGATCAATATATTTCGATGGAATTATCTTCCTTCCAATTAATGGGTGTACAAACATTTAAGCCACATATTTCTGTAATTACAAATATCTATGAAGCGCATCTAGACTACCATACAGACCGCAGTGAATATGTACAAGCAAAATGGCACATTCAACAAAATCAAACAGCAGACGATTTCTTAGTAATTAATTGGGATCAAGAAGAATTGAAGAATTTAACTAAACAAACAAAGGCACAAGTTATTCCGTTCTCAACAACGCAGCGCTTAGAACAAGGAAGCTACGTCCAAAATGGCAATATTATGTTTGACGATGAAGTAATCGGATCCCGTGATAGCATTTTACTTCCGGGAGAGCATAATTTAGAAAACATTTTAGCATCTGTAGCAGTAGCCAAAACATTAGGTGTGACAAATGAAGAAATTATGTATGTCCTTGAAACATTTAAAGGCGTCGAGCACCGAACTCAATTTGTAGTGGAATGGCAAGGACGTAAATTTTATAACGATTCTAAAGCAACTAATATTCTAGCAACTCAAAGCGCATTGAAAGGTTTTAAAAATCCAGTAGTATTACTTGCTGGAGGACTGGACCGCGGAAACTCGTTCGACGAATTGCTACCATTTTTCAAAAATGTGAAATCACTTATTGTTTTTGGTGAAACGGCAGATAAAATTGGTCGAGTAGGGAAAATTGCAGGAATTGAAGTGCATTATGTGGATGATGTAGAGGCAGCTGTTCCGGTTGCATATCGCGAGTCAGCACCAGGAGATATAATCTTACTTTCACCGGCTTGTGCAAGTTGGGATCAATACCGGACATTCGAAGTTCGCGGAAATGCCTACATGGACGCAATCAGTGAACTAATAGAAGAGGTGGAAAAATGAAAGTAGCAATAAGCGGTGGTGGTACTGGAGGTCACGTTTATCCAGCACTTGCTTTCATCCGAGAATTAAAAAAAGTACATCCAGAAGCGGAATTTTTATACATTGGAACAGAAAAAGGCTTAGAAGCAGGAATCGTTAAACGAGAAGGTATTCCTTTCGAATCAATAGAAATTACCGGGTTTAAACGTTCATTATCTCTTGAAAATATCAAAACAGTCATGCGTTTTCTAAGTGGAGCTAAAAAAAGCAAGCAAATTCTACGGGAATTTAAACCAGATGTCGTAATTGGAACTGGGGGTTATGTTTGCGGTCCTGTGGTTTATGCAGCCGCTAAGCTTAAAATACCTACTTTAATCCATGAACAAAATAGTGTTGCTGGTTTAACAAATAAATTTTTAAGCCGTTACACAGATAAAGTCGCGATTTGTTTTGAAGAAGTAAGTGATTCGTTTGCTTCTGAGAAAATTGTTTTCACTGGAAATCCACGAGCTTCAGAAGTAGTTGGTGTGGACGGTGAAGGCGCACTAGAAGCATATGGTTTAGTTTCAGGAAAACCTACTGTGCTTGTTTTTGGAGGTAGTAGAGGTGCTCGAGGTATAAATGAAGCTGTGGAAGCAATCTTGCCGGAATGGAATAAACGAGATTTTCAATTGTTGTATGTGACAGGTGATGTCCATTTTGAAAAGATAAAAGATTCTTTAGGAGAGATGAATTTAGGGAATCATATTAGTGTTCAACCATTTATTTATGATATGCCTAAGATTTTAAATGCTGTGACACTTGTTGTTTCAAGAGCAGGAGCGACTACAATAGCTGAACTTACAGCGCTTGGGGTGCCAAGTATTTTAATACCTAGCCCTTATGTGACCGCGAATCATCAAGAATATAATGCACGCGCGTTAGAAAAAAATAATGCGGCTGTGGTTATTACCGAGTCTGAATTAAAAGAGACGGATTTAATGGCGACAGTAGATGCTATTTTAACAGATGAAGCAAAATTAAATAGTATGAAATTAAGTGCTAAACAAATGGGGCGCCCAGATGCAGCTCAAAAACTGGTAGAAACAGTCCTTAGTATTATGAAATAAATTGCAGAAGGGGGCGAATAAAATGGCTGAAAACAAACGAGTAGTTTCCATCGAAAACCGTATACCTGAATTAAAAAAATACCGCAAAAAAAAGTTAATAAGACATTTAGCCATTTTAATCGGAATTTTTGCGATTTTAATCTTAATTACACTTTATTTCCTTTCCCCACTGAGTAAGTTAGATAAAATTGCTGTAAGTGGAAATAAACAACTAACTGAAAATGAAGTTCGTAAAGAAAGCGGGCTTACTGCCGGTGAATTTGTCCTTGGAATAAGAAACGGAAAAACCGAAGAAACGCTCGAAAAAAACACGTTAATAAAAAGCGCAACCGTTTCTAAAGATGGCCTAAATGATGTGAAAATTAACATTACAGAATATAAAACGATTGGTTACCAACAAAATGACGGTAAATACTATGATGTCCTTGAAAATGGCATTATGCTAACAGACCAACCAAGACAATTTCCAATAGGGAACGACTTACTGTTCCAGAATTTTAAAAATGGTAAAACGCTCGAAAAAATGGTAGCGCAAATTAACAAATTACCAAAAGATGTAGTGAATTCTATTTCCGAAGTGATTTATAGTCCTACGAAAACCGATCAAAATCATATTGAATTATATATGAATGATGGCAATCAAGTTTCAGCTGATATAAGTAGTTTTGCAGAAAAGATGCAGCATTATCCAGCAATTGTCGCTCAACTAGCGAAAGGACAAAAAGGCGTGATTGATATTGAAGTAGGTTCTTATTTCCAAAGTTATTATCAACAAAACGCCGAAAAAAAAGCTGCCGAAGAAAAAGCCGTGGAGAAGAAAAAAGAAAACGAATAAAGACTTGTTTCTTCTCTCGCATTTTTGGCGAACTAGCACTTAACAGATATGTCAAAAAGGTGACAAAATGATGACCTGCAAGCTTGCGATACCAACACTTGTTCGCTTTTTGAATAAAATGAAAAAAATATCTTAAGAATTTGCCAAAAATTGTTCTTTGTGCTTTTATTACCTTCTTTCTTAGTGTAGACTGTAAATAAGTGATTTTGTATGTTAGGCAGAATGGGGAATCATTCTACACTGACGCCATATAAATAAAGAAGTAACACCGCTTTTTCAAGCAAGTAAAAAAAACCGGCTTTGCTCGGTATAAAAAATGAAATATTATACTTTAAATGACTAGAATAAAAGGAGGTGCCGATAAATGGGTGATAGCGAAATTTATGTAAGTTTGGACATTGGAACAGCTTCTGTGAAAGTAATCATCGCGGAAATGGCTGACGATAGACTCAATATTATCGGTGTTGGGAATGTCGAGTCATCCGGAATTAAAAAAGGGATTATTATCGACATAGACAAGACTGTAGAATCCATTAAAAAGGCAATTGAACAAGCAGAAAGAATGGTTGGCGTTGAAATTTCTCAAGTAATCGTTGGGGTAGTATCGAGTCAGGTACATTTAGAAGCTTGCCGAGGAATTGTGGCAGTAGGTAGCGAAAACCGGGAAATTACAGATGAAGATGTCTGGAATGTGATGGATGCCGCTCAAGTCGTTCCTCTATCTCCTGAACGAGAAATTATTAATACTATTCCTGATCAATTTGTTGTGGATGGTTTAACTGGGATTACCGATCCACGTGGAATGATTGGTGTTCGTTTAGAAATGGAAGGCACACTAATCACTGGCTCAAAAACAATTTTACATAATACGTTACGTTGTGTGGAACGTGCTGGTCTAGAGATTTCTGATATTGCTTTACAACCACTTGCTGAGGCATCTATCTCTTTATCTGAAGACGATAAAGAATTCGGTACTGCTCTTGTGAATATTGGTGCAGGAACGACAACTGTTAGCGTGTTTGAGCAAGGAAGGTTAACTTACACTGGTGTTATTCCAGTGGGTGGAGATAATATCACTAAAGACTTATCGCTTGGACTAAATACATCTACAGCCAATGCAGATCGTGTTAAATTAGAGCACGGTTACGCATTTTATGATGATGCTTCTCCGGATGAAGTTTTTGCAATTGATGTTATCGGTAGTGACCAAAAACAACATTTTACACAAGTAGAAGTAGCGGATATTATCGAAGCTCGTATGGAAGAAATTTTCCAATTAGTTGTAGAAGAATTGAACCGCGTAGGTAAAACGCATCTTCCAGGAGGCTATGTATTAACTGGTGGCTCAATGGCGATTCCAGGAGCTATTGATTTAGCAGGGAAAACATTGGCAGCACATGTTAGACTGGCGATTCCTGATTATATCGGTGTTCGCGAACCATCCTTCACAACAGCAGTAGGTTTGATTAAATATGCTTACCAAATGGCTGAATTAGAAGGTCGCGATGTAAGTAGCACCGCAAGTGAGCCTCGTTATGATGACGAAGCACCAAAACCAAAACAACCTAAACAAAAACCAAAAAAATCAGATGACGAAAAAGTATCAACAAAAATGAAGAATTTTTTCGGCGCATTTTTTGAATAAAAGCGAATAGCTGGTAAGGCAGCAAGAAAAACAAATCGTATAAATCGGCAAATAGGAGGCAATAATATGTTAGAATTTGACACTAGTTCAGAAAGTTTGGCAACAATTAAAGTAATCGGTGTTGGCGGCGGCGGTAACAACGCTGTAAACCGTATGATTGAGCATGGTGTTCAAGGAGTAGAATTTATCTCCGTTAATACAGACGCTCAAGCACTTAATTTAGCAAAAGCAGAAACAAAATTACAAATCGGTACAAAATTAACGCGTGGTTTAGGCGCGGGAGCTGTACCTGAAATTGGTAAAAAAGCAGCAGAAGAAAGTCGCGAACAAATTGAAGAAGCTTTAAAAGGCTCTGATATGGTATTCGTAACTGCTGGAATGGGCGGCGGAACTGGAACTGGTGCTGCACCTGTTATCGCTCAAATCGCTAAAGAAATGGGCGCTTTAACTGTAGGTGTTGTTACACGACCATTTGGTTTTGAAGGACCAAAACGTACGAAACAAGCCCTAACTGGAACAGAAGCAATGAAAGAAGCGGTGGATACTTTAATTGTTATCCCTAACGACCGTTTACTTCAAATTGTTGATAAAAATACGCCAATGCTTGAAGCTTTCCGTGAAGCAGATAATGTTTTACGTCAAGGGGTACAAGGGATTTCTGATTTGATTGCCGTTCCTGGTTTAATTAACTTAGACTTTGCCGATGTAAAAACAATTATGACTAATCGCGGTTCTGCACTTATGGGTATCGGTATTGCAACTGGTGAAAACCGTGCCGCAGAAGCTGCTAAAAAAGCCATTTCTTCGCCACTTCTTGAAACTTCCGTTGATGGAGCTAAAGGCGTTCTAATGAACATTACTGGTGGATCTAACCTTAGTCTTTATGAAGTACAAGAAGCAGCAGAAATCGTTTCTAGCGCTTCTGATGAAGATGTAAACATGATCTTCGGTTCTGTTATTAACGATGAATTAAAAGATGAATTGATTGTAACGGTTATTGCAACAGGTTTTGATGAAGAAAAACAAGCGCAACAACAAGCGCAAGCGAATCGTCGTCCTAACCAATCCATTCAAGTGAATCGTCCAAGCTATGCTGTGCAAGATGAGCCGCAAAATGATTACGCGCAAAATGCACCGCAACAAGGAAATAATCCGGTACACGAACAACCACAAGCTGAACCACAACAAAATAGTTCAGACGTTGATGTACCTGCATTTATCCGTAACCGTAACCGTCGCGGATAATACTTATAACACAATTTCACCCGGCCACTGTTAATGCGTGATTAAGTGACCGGGTATCTGATTATAACAAGAAGCGTTTTAAATGAAGCGCTTCGGGAATTATATAAGGTGATTAAACAAATGACAAAACAAGCTAATTTAGAAAAAGTAACTGCACAAATAAAACAATCTTGTGAAAAAAGCAATCGTCAACAGACAGATGTAACTTTAGTAGCTGTTACAAAAACGATTGATGTAGCTGGAATCACAGAGCTGTATGATTTAGGAATTCGTCACTTTGGTGAAAATCGGGCAGATGTATTTCTAGACAAAACTAGAGAACTTGCGGATAAGGATGACATTTGTTGGCACTACATCGGCTCTTTACAAACACGTAAAGTAAAAGATGTTTTACCAGAAATCGATTATTTGCATTCGCTTGACCGATCTTCTCTTGCAAAAGAAATTGAAAAGCGAGCGACAAAACCAATTAAATGTTTCTTACAAGTAAATATTTCTGGGGAAGAAAGCAAACATGGCTTTTCAAAAGAAGAGGCGTTGTCGTTTTTACAAGAAGCAGATTTCAATTTTATTGAGGTTGTTGGTTTAATGACAATGGCACCTATTACAAATAGTGACAAAGAGCTGCATCACGTATTTCATGAGTTAAAGCAATTGCAGCAAGAAATTCATGCGCTTCAGTTAAAAAATATTCCGTGTACTGAGTTATCTATGGGGATGACAAACGACTACGGAATTGCGATTACAGAAGGTGCTACATTTATACGAGTAGGAAGAGCTTTGGTGAGTGACGATAATATGGAGGTGTAACAAATGGGACTATCGAATAAATTTAAGTCATTCTTTTTCTTAGATGAAGAGGAAGAATATTATGAAGAAGAAGTAGCGAGGGAACCAGAACCTATGCAAAAGAAAACGAAGAAAGAAAAACCTAGTAAAAATCGTTTTTATGCCGTTGAAGAAGAAGATGCGAAGGTGGTTAGTATGCAGGGAGCACAGTTTTCTAGTCGTATGGTACTCGCAGAACCGCGAGTATATGCAGAAGCCCAAGAACTTGCGGATTACTTAAAAGATTATAAAACGGTTGTTGTAAACTTACAACGCATTAGCCATGACCAAGCGACACGTATTGTTGATTTCTTAAGCGGTACTGTTTATGCGTTAGGTGGAGATATTCAACGTGTTGGAAATAATATTTTCTTATGTACTCCAGATAACGTTGAAGTAAATGGCTCTATTTCCGAAATGCTTGATGAACAAAACTTTATGTAATGAATTAGAGGTGTAAACTAGATTGCAAAGTATTTTATATCAAGTGGTGGAAGTCATTTTATTTGTTATTAGATGGTTGCCAACACTAATGTTTATTTATTTCTTGATGAGCTGGTTTCCAGGTGCAAGAGAATCGAAAATCGGTCAATTTTTAGCACGTATTTTTGAACCGATTTTAGAGCCTTTTAGAAGAATTATTCCGCCGATTGGTATGTTTGATATTTCGTCCCTTGTGGCTTATTTCATTTTCCAATATGCGATGAGAGTTTTAACTGGACTAATTCAAGTGTACGTTATTCCAATGCTATTTTAAAAAGCACACCCGTTTTCTAATGGGTGGCTTTTTTTGAATAATGAAGCAAGATTATCAGAGTAGCAGCTGTTTTCATGGTATAATAGGGCTAAAGACTTGGAACGGATTGAAAGGGAGAAACGATGATGGATGGAATATATCAGCATTTTCGCGCGGAAGAATACGCATTTATTGATAAGATATTAGGAATTACGATGCAAGTTGAAAATGAATATACACCGCAACTAACGGATTTTTTGGACCCGAGGCAACGTTATATTACCGAGACAGTAATTGGTGGTTATGAGCATATTGGCGTCCAATTTTTTGGTGGGGTTCCGCATGCAGAACGTCGGCGCGCACTGATTTATCCTGATTATTATACCCCAACAGAAGCTGATTTTGAGGTGGCTTTGTTCCATATTCGCTACCCGGTGAAATTCACGACACTCACGCATCAAAAAATTCTCGGTACATTAATGTCGCTTGGAATGAAACGAGATATTTTTGGTGATATTTTAAATAATGGTAGTGAATGGCAGTTATTAGTAGAAAGTACGATGAAGGATTATTTAACATTACAGCTTGAAAAAATCGGTAAAGTGAATGTGATGTTAGAAGAAACTGACTTGGCAAATGCTGTCTACGCGCCAGTTGTTTGGGAAGAAATGGGCCTAACTGTTTCTAGTATGCGACTCGATGTTATTATTAGTAATGCGCACCATATCTCTAGGCAGAAGGCAAAACAATTAGTCACCGCGGGCCTTGTAAAAGTAAACTGGAAAACAGTGGAAAATCCGGATTTTGAATGCGAGGAAGAAGACGTATTATCAGCTCGTGGATACGGAAGAGTGAAGGTATTATCGACTGGTGGTAGGACGAAAAAAGATAAAATTCGAATTGAAATTGGTTATTTAAAATAAAAAACGAAAGCAGCCACTGCTTTCGTTTTTTTATTAGCTTAATTGCAGCATTCTTTCTAATGCTTTTAGCGCAAATTTGGTTGTATGTTCATCCACTTTGATTTGATTTCTTTGTTCGCCGTTTTGAATAGCCTCGAGTGTCCAAAGTAAATGAGGTAAGTCGATTCGATTCATTGTCATACACGGACACATAAAAGGATTGAGCGAGACGATTTTCTTATCGGGATTTTCTTGAATAATGCGACCGACCAGATTGGCTTCTGTGCCGACAGCCCATTCGCTGCCAGGTGCTGCGTTACTTATTTCCGTCACAATTTTTTTCGTTGATCCAGAGTCATCTGCTAGTGAAACGACTTCATGCGTACATTCAGGATGAACAATAATTCGCATGTTAGGATGATTTTTACGAATGTTTTCGATATTTTTAACTGTAAAATGTTGGTGGACGGAGCAGTAGCCTTTCCATAAAATTACTTTACAATCATCTAGGTTACCGTCGTATTCCAGTTCGTTTTTTATCGGATTCCAAATGGCCATTTGTTCTAACGGGATGCCTAGTTCAAAAGCTGTATTCCGACCTAGATGCTGGTCTGGAAGAAAGAAAATCCGCTCTTTTTGCTGAAGTGCCCACGAAACAATCTTGGTTGCATTACTGGATGTAACTGTTGTACCACCATGCTCGCCGACGAAGGATTTAATTGCAGCGGTGGAATTAATATAAGTAACTGGCAAAATAGTATCACCAAACAGATGTTGTAGTTTGGGCCATGCGTTGGTTAATTGATGAATATCTGCCATATCCGCCATCGAACAGCCAGCGCGCATATCCGGTAACGTCACAATTTGCTCATTTGTCGTAAGCATATCTGCTGTTTCAGCCATAAAATGAACACCACAAAAAACGATATGTTTTGCCTTTTTATTATTTGCAGCAATTTGTGCTAACTGTAAAGAGTCGCCAATTGCATCTGCAAAAGGAACGACTTCATCTTTTTGATAATGATGGCAAGGAATAAAAAGGTCTTCACCGAGCTGTGCTTTGATTTCTGTCACACGAGCTATCATTTCTTGCGAGGTCATATGTTTATAACGAGCAGGCATCGTATCTTGTTCCACTGTTTCAAGTAAATTCATGCTTTTATACCTCCTTTACTATTAAAACTAATATCAAGAGCGCGAACCGAATGCGTTAGTGATCCTAAAGAAATATAATTCGCACCAGAGCCTTTATAATGATTAATATTATCTAAAGTGATATTGCCGGAAATCTCCGTAGTAATGTGGTCTGGCACTAGTTTAACAAGTTGTTTGATTTCTTCTGGTGTGCGGTTATCAAACATAATGATGTCTGCACCAGCTTGAACGGCTTCTTTTACTTGTGAGGCAGTTTCTGTTTCGACTTCGATTTTTACCATATGTCCCAGTTTTTCACGAACGGTAGAAACAGCTTCGGTTATACCACCAGAGAAGGCGATATGGTTATCTTTTAGCATGACTCCATCGTACAGACCATTTCGGTGGTTAAAGCCGCCACCGCTCTGCACGGCGTATTTATCGAAGGCACGAAGACCAGGCGCTGTTTTTCTTGTATCACAAATTCGAATAGTCGAATCGTCTAACTGTTTTACGGCAATATGGGTTTGGGTAGCAATACCACTCATTCGTTGCATTAAATTTAAAATAACACGCTCACCGGAAAGTAAAGTGCGAACAGGGGCCGAGACAGTCGCGATAATATCTCCTTTTTTAATTGTGTCACCATCTTTTTTTACGGCTTCAAAATGCACGTTTCCACCAAGGATTTCATATACTTTGGGCGGGATAGCGATGCCACAAAGAATACCTGTTTCCTTAGCAATAAAAACGCCTTCTCCCATTGTTTCACTGGAGAAAATACTATCTGAGCTTAAATCATGCTGACCAATATCTTCTAATAAAAATGCTTGAATTGCTTGATTCATAAGTATTGAGTTCATTTTGTTACTCCTTTTAAAATTCTATGTGCGCCAAGGCTTTCAGTTCGTTTTATGGCGCTTTCGGCAATTAATTTTGAGGTAATAATCATATGACTTATTTCAGCTGTTTCCCTCGTGTGGTTAGCGTAATCAAAAGTTTCTAACCAATGGAGAAATTCAGTGATTTTCTCAGATTTTCGTGTGATTCCTAATGTTTCCCAAATTTTTTCTTGGAGTATATGTTTTTCAGGTAAATGGGGCATTGTTGGTTGATAAGTGGGGGGATTCTCTGGAGCTATTATTCGATTAGTTTTTTGCGTGTGAATATATTCCGCTACTTTTTCACCAAAAACAAGTGTTTCAAGAAGGGAGTTGCTGGCGAGACGATTGGCGCCGTGTACACCTGCATTTGCCACTTCTCCAATGGCATAAAGATGAGGGATATTCGTCTTGCCGTTCAAATCCGTTCGAACACCACCCATTAAAAAATGCGCACCTGGATGAACTGGAATTCGTTTTGTTTCGCGAAATGGTACTTGGTGCTCGTCTAAGCTGGCTGTAATTGCAGGAAATCGCTTCTCAAAATGAGCCACCTTAGTAATATCAAGAAACACTTGGTTGCCACGCTCAATTTCTTCAAAAAGTGTGGCTGCAACGACATCACGTGGAGCGAGATCTGCCAGTGGATGCACGGTTTCCATAATAGCAGAACCATCCACGCGAATAAGTGTAGCTCCTTCGCCGCGAACTGCCTCAGAAATTAAGTCATGACAACGCCCGTTTAGAAAAAGCAAGGTTGGGTGGAACTGAATAAATTCCATGTCGGATAGTGTCGCACCAGCTCGGTAAGCAAGAGCCAAGCCATCTCCAGAAATAGTTGCAGCATTAGTGGTTACAGGAAAAAGTTGTCCGAGTCCGCCACTTGCTAAAATAATATGTTCGCCGTAATAAGTATGTAGCTGGTTTTCTTTATCTAAACAGTGAACCCCAATTGCTCTACTGTCATATTTAATAATCTCTATAGCCATTTTTTGCTCTTGCCAGTTAACATTTGTCAATTTTTCTTGTAAAAATGTAGTAAGAAATTTGCCAGTTTGATCCCCTCCAGAATGCAAAATACGAGGCAGTTGGTGCGCGCCTTCTAATCCAAGCGAAAGTTCGCCATCTTTTTTGTCGAAAGTCATTCCTTCTTTTATTAATTTTTGGATCACAATCGGACCACAAGTCACAAGTTGGTTTACAGCGCGAACTTTATTATGAAAACAACCAGCTTTAAAGGTATCGCTAAAATGTTTTTTTGGTGTATCGCTTTTTGATATAGCCGCGGCGACACCACCTTGAGCGAGCATAGAGTTACTTTCTTCTTTATGCGCTTTTGTGATTATTGTCACATCATAGTCCTGCATTAATCTGAGGGCAGCAGTGCAACCTGCGATACCGCTCCCAATGATAATAACTCGTTCTTTTGTCATTGTTTCCACCTCTTGCATAGTAGGTTCGATTAATTGTATACTTCTTAATGAATATACAGTTGTCTTGTCATCTATAATCACACAAAATCAAACTAAATTCAAGTATAAAATTTTAAGGGAGAGATAAAGAGATGATTTACTTTGACCATGCAGCAACTACGAAAATGAGTGAAACATCCTTACAAGTTTTTATGGATGCCTCGCGAGAATTCTTCGCTAATTCGGAAAGTTTACACGATGCCGGGACGAAATCAGCAGCCCTTTTAGAAAAATGTCGGGAAAGTTTTGCTGAGTTATTACATGTTCCAAACCGAGGGGTTTTATTTACGAGTGGTGGAACAGAGAGTAATCAAATCGCCATCCAAACGCTACTCCATACAACTGATAAGAAAGAAGTGCTCGTAAGTCCGCTGGAACACGCTTCTGTTTGGCAGCAACTAATGGCACTCGAACAAGCGGGGAAGTGTCGTATGAAAGCATTACCAGTTGATTCGTTTGGGCAAGTAAATCCAGCTACTTTAGAAAAAATGATTTCTGCTGAGACGGGGCTTATTATTATTCAACATGTTAATTCGGAAATCGGAACCATCCAACCAATCGCCGAACTAGCTCACATTGCTAAAAAAGCAGGTGTCTTTTTTCATACCGATATTGTTCAATCTTTTGGAAAACTTGATTTAGATTTAAGTGATGTCACTAGTTTTAGTATTTCATCGCATAAAATTTATGGACCAAAAGGGGCTGGAATACTTTTTATGAAACCAGATTCTCCTTTGCAGGCAGTTTTGCCAGATGTACATCATGAATTTGGCTTTAGACCGGGGACGGTAAATGTTCCAGCTATTGCTGCCTTTACAACTGCTGCCTATGATATAATGGAAAATAGAGAGCAAGAAGCGATTAGAGCTTTGAAACTAAAAGCTGCGATTTGCGACACATTAGAAACGCGGGTGAAAGTCGAAGGTGGACCAAATACATCGCCGTTTATTTTAGGACTTACTTTGCCAAATATGCAAGGTCAGGAAGCTTTACTTGCTTTAAACGAAGCAGATATTCAAATCTCGACGACGAGCGCATGTAGTTTACGTGATTTAGCTCCGTCCAGAACATTAATCGCTACTGGAAAAACAACAGAAGAAGCAAACCGTTTTATCCGGCTATCTTTTGGAAAAGAAAATGAATTAAACGATAGTATTATTTTTAAAGAGGAAATCGATAAATTACTACGAAAAAGGTGATAAGATGAAAAAAATATTAGGTGATACGCGTAGGCAAATGATTTTAAAATGGCTGAAAGAAGCTGAGGCTCCAATTTCTGGAAATCAATTAGCACAGAAAACAAATGTTAGCCGCCAAGTGATTGTTCAAGATATTTCTTTGTTAAAAGCTGGCAATGAACCAATTATGGCTACTCCACAAGGTTATATTTATGCGAAAGAAACGAGTTATACAGGTGAAAGACGCGTTATCGCTGTAAAACATACGAAAGAACAAGCTGCCGAGGAACTAAATATTTTGGTGGATCACGGTGTTTCCATTATTGATGTAATTGTGGATCATCCAATCTACGGCGAAATCACCGCTTCACTGCATTTAAAAAGCCGTTTTGATGTAGAAAAATTTGTGCGGAAATTGCAAACAACAGGAGCAACGATGCTTTCTGGTTTAACGGACGGAACCCATTTACATACGATTGAAGCAGATACGAAAGAACAATTAGAGCAAGCGATTAAGGCGCTAGATAAAGCTGGATTTTTAATCTAACCATTTTTCAATATAAATTCTAGGAAAAAGCTAGTAACTATGGTAGAATGTATGTTAGGTATTTATAAACAATAGTCGTATGGAGGTGCTAGATATGCCATTATCGCCGCTGGATATACATAACAAAGAGTTTACCCGTGGTTTTAGAGGTTATGACGAAGACGAAGTAAATGACTTCCTCGATCAAATCATTAAAGATTATGAACAAGTTATCAAAGAGAAAAAGCGTATTGAGGACACTTTAAATAATAGTGAAGAACGTTTAGGTCATTTTACAAACATTGAAGAAACATTAAACAAATCATTAATCGTGGCACAAACAGCTGCCGAAGAAGTGAAAGCTTCCGCTGAAAAAGAAGCAAAACTTATTATCCGTGAAGCTGAAAAAAATGCAGACCGAATTTTAAGCGACTCACTTTCTAAAGCTCGTAAAATCGCGATTGAAATTGAAGACCTAAAACGCCAATCTAAAGTATTCCGCGAGCGTCTTCGTATGTTAGTAGAAGCGCAAATGGATTTAATTAAAAGTGAAGACTGGCAGCAAATGATGGCTTACGATGTAGATGCAACAGAACTAGCGTCTATTAAAGAAGTCGAAGCTGCTGAATCAGAAGAACGTTAAAAACGATTATAAGAGACAAGTAAATTTTTTAGATATAGGATACAAAGCGAGTTGGTGCAAGGTGTGAGACCAGCTATCCTCTAAAAAATCGAAATCACTCTTTAGTTCTAACCCGAAAAAGCAACTGCTTGAGTAAGTGTTAGCGCGAGCCGGCGTTATGGCATTAATGAAGTGGGCAAGCAATTAACATGCATGTCAACAAGGGTGGTACCGCGAATCTCGTCCCTTTTTTGGGAGAGATTTTTTTGTGTTTAAAAATAAAGTTTTAAAGGAGAAGAGAGTATGGAATATAAAGATACGTTATTAATGCCAAAAACAGATTTTCCAATGCGTGGAAATTTGCCAAACAAAGAACCTGAATGGCAAGCAAAATGGGAAGAAGAAAAGCTATATGAGAAAATTCAAGAAAAAAATGCTGGACGCAAGGCGTATATTTTACATGATGGCCCTCCCTACGCAAACGGAGAGCTTCATATGGGGCATGCGTTAAATAAAACAATCAAAGATATTATCGTTCGTTATAAATCAATGGCTGGCTTCAGTTCCCCGTATGTTCCTGGTTGGGATACACACGGACTACCAATCGAGACAGCTATCGCCAAAAAAGGTGTTAAACGGAAAGAAATGTCGATCGCTGAATTCCGTAAACTGTGTGCCGAATATGCGATGACGCAAGTAGACGGCCAACGTACAGGTTTCAAACGCCTTGGAATTAACGGCGACTGGGAAAATCCTTACATTACACTTTTACCAGAATACGAAGCAGAGCAAATCAAAGTATTCGGTGAAATGGCGAAAAAAGGTTACATTTACAAAGGTAAAAAACCTGTTTATTGGTCTCCTTCTAGTGAATCTGCGCTTGCAGAAGCAGAAATCGAATATCAAGATAAAACATCTGCTTCGATTTTCGTGGCTTTCAAAGTAACAGACGGAAAAGGTGTACTAGATGAAGGTACGAATATCGTTATCTGGACAACAACTCCTTGGACAATTCCTGCAAACATGGGTATTACTGTTAACCCTGATTTGGATTATGTAGTAATTGAATCCGCGGGTGAAAAATATGTTGTAGCAGAAGCACTTTTACCAAGCTTACGTGAAAAACTAGGCTTTGAAGATGCGACAGTTGTTAAAACAGTTCGTGGTTCTGAACTTGACCGCGTTGTAACTAAACACCCATTCTATGACCGTGACTCTTTAGTAATGAACGGCGAACATGCCACTGCTGAAGCCGGTACTGGTGCGGTTCATACGGCTCCTGGACACGGGGAAGATGACTTTTTAATCGGGAAAAAATACGATTTAGAAATTCTTGCTCCACTAGATGATCGTGGCGTATTCACAGAAGAAGCTCCAGGATTTGAAGGCGTATTTTACGATACAGCGAATAAAATGGTAACAGAAAAATTAGAAGAAGTGGGCGCATTACTAAAAATGGAATTCATCACTCACTCTTATCCACATGATTGGCGTACGAAAAAACCAGTTATTTTCCGTGCTACAGCGCAGTGGTTTGCTTCAATTGACGCATTCCGTGATGATTTACTCGCTGCTGTTAAAGGTGTTAACTGGACTCCTGCTTGGGGTGAAACACGTCTATTCAATATGGTTCGCGACCGCGGCGACTGGGTTATTTCTCGTCAACGTGCGTGGGGCGTTCCGCTACCTATTTTCTATGCGGAAAACGGGGAAGCGATTATCACAGACGAAACAATCAACCATATTTCAGAACTGTTCCGTGAGCATGGTTCGAACGTTTGGTTTGAGCGTGATGTGAAAGACTTATTACCAGCTGGGTTTACACATCCAGGTAGCCCAAATGGCGAATTTACAAAAGAAACGGATATTATGGATGTTTGGTTTGATTCTGGTTCAAGTCATCAAGCCGTATTAAATGCTCGTCCAGAATTAAGTCGTCCGGCTGATTTGTACATGGAAGGCTCTGACCAATATCGTGGTTGGTTCAACTCATCCTTAACAACAGCTGTAGCAATCACTGGCGAAGCACCTTATCGTAATGTGCTAAGTCATGGTTTTGCACTGGATGGTGAAGGCCGTAAAATGAGTAAATCACTTGGAAATACTTTACTTCCAGGCAAAGTAATTAAACAACTTGGAGCGGATATTGTTCGTCTTTGGGTTGCTTCTGTGGATTATCAAGCTGATGTTCGTGTTAGTGATGAAATCTTAAAACAAGTATCCGAAGTGTACCGTAAAATCCGTAACACAATGCGTTTCTTACTTGGAAACATCAATGACTTCAATCCAACTACTAACGGTGTTTCTTATGAAAACTTACGTGAAGTAGATAAATACATGCTGATTAAATTAAACGATTTAGTGAAAAATGTGAAGGATAGCTATGAAGCGTTTGAATTCTCTACTATTTACCACCAAATCAATAATTTCTGTACAGTAGAATTAAGCCAATTTTATATGGACTTTGCCAAAGATGTTGTTTACATTGAAGCAGCGGATAGTCATGATCGTCGTGCTATGCAAACTGTCTTTTATGAAGCGGTTGTTACTTTGACAAAACTACTTGCTCCAATTTTACCGCATACGACGGAAGAAGTTTGGAATAGCTTGATTGGTGAAGGCGCGGAAAGTATTCATTTACAAGATTTACCAGATGTAAAAGTATTAGCTGATAGTGAAGAAATTACTGCGAAATGGGACGCATTCATGCAAATCCGTGATAACGTCCAAAAAGCGCTAGAATTCGCTCGTAATGAAAAACTTATCGGTAAATCAATGCTTGCAAAAGTAACTCTATATGTAGACGGAGAAGCGAAAACATTGTTTGATTCATTAGAAGGCGATTTTGCACAACTATTCATCGTTTCTGATTTTGAACTTGTGGAAGGTTTGGAAAATGCGCCAGAATCTGCATTTAAATCAAATCAAGTAGCTGTTCAAATTACAGTAGCGGAAGGCGAAACTTGTGAACGTTGCCGTGTAGTGAAAAAAGATGTAGGCGTAAATCCAAAATATCCAACACTTTGTGGCCGCTGTGCTGATATTGTTGTAAAACACTACGAAGCTTAATGCTCGCTTGGGGAAAATCCTAGTAGTTTAAAAAGGAGGTTCCCCAAGCTTTTTTAATTTAAGATGTGGTATTATAGACGTAATTCCAAATAAAGGAGGTTGCTTGAAGGAATGGCAACAATTCACTTTACAAAAGTACATGGTTCGCAAAACGATTTTTTCTTAGTTGATGAAGAAGAAAATCAAATTATGGATTGGTCGGATGCGAAACGTGCTGATTTTGCAATAAAGCTTTGTGATAGAGAGCATTCGCTTGGTGGGGCAGATGGTATTTTATATGTCACAAAAAGTAATGAAGCTGGACCAATTGGCCAAATGCGCGTCGTTAATTCGGATGGATCAATTGCGTCGATGTGCGGGAATGGCCTAAGAACGGTAGCTCGTTATTTACTTGAAAAGCACGCGTTAACAGAAGCAAAAGTCGAAACAATGAAAGCGGTACTGGATGTCAAAAAAGCAACTTCACTTGGTTTTGATATACCAACGTACCAAGTTGAAATTTCTCCAGTTAAATTTAATGCAGAAAGTTTACCAATGAATGTCGGTGTGGAAAAATTATTTAATCAAGTCGTTCCTGAACTAGATTCGGAACTAGCTTTTTCTGCTGTGTCTGTTCCAAATCCACACTTGATTACGTTTGTGGACCAAACTGTGTTAGATTCGGATAAACAAGAAACTTTAGCGAGTTATTTAAACAGCGAAAATCCTTATTTTCCAGATGGTGTCAATGTTAGTTTTGTGAAACGATTAAGCGATGATGCGATTTATGTGCGGACATTTGAACGCGGCGTAGGTTTTACGAATGCATGCGGGACAGCGATGTCAGCTTGTAGTTTAATTAAAAAAATGTTAGATAAGGATACTTTTGAAACACCACTTAATGTTTATAATGATGGTGGCCGAGTACAAGTGACTGCCAAAAAAGACGAAGCTGGTGAAATTTCGCTACAATTAATTGGTAATGCAACATTTGTTAGCACGGGGTCAGTTAGCTACGAAAGAGGCACTGTAACTGAACTTACAAATGAAGCGACACCAGAACAAGCGCAGTATCAAGAGCTTGTAAAAGAAGTAAAGCAATTTTTAAAAACAACCGAATGAAAAGGAGTTAACCATGAATACAAATCGAAAAAAAGCGACACCGCTATTCGTTATTGGCGGATTTTGTCTGATTTTATTTATTACAATCGCAGCAGCCATTGCGACAGAAAGTAACTGGGTAGCACGTTTTGATCTAAGCTGGATTGAAAAGATTCGCGGCGGGATTCAACCTGATAAAACAGCTATCGTTAAACTAGTGACCAATTTAGGTAGTGCAGAAACAACTATTATTTTAACTATTGTTGTTGTTCTTATCCTATTCTTTTTAAGAAAATTTGTTGTTGGACTATGGTTTGGAGGAACGATGCTTGCTTGTGGTGTTGTCCTTAATCTAGTCTTGAAAACATTAGTTGCTCGTACACGTCCAGATAGCGTTAACTGGTTAATAGATGAGTCAGGTTTTAGTTTTCCTAGTGGACATGCGACTGCTACGGCGGTTTTCTACGGACTTGCAGCGATGTTCTTAATTTTCACAGTGCCAAAAATGTGGCAAAAAATCGTTATCGGAATTATCGGCTATGGATTTATCTTGTTTGTAATGTATACACGTGTTTATTTAGGCGTGCATTTCCCAACAGATGTACTGGGCGGATTTTTACTTGGTACGGCTTCTGTACTCATTTCTTTAGGCGTTTATTTCTTAGTGCGTAAACCGTTACATAATTTACTTGTGAAATGGCGTATTAAAGATAAAAGTATTGTCGATTAATAGAAAACCTTGTTATAAGAATTGACTTATAGCAGGGTTTTTTAGTTAATAAACTGAATACTCTATTTTGTAACCGTGCGACTTTTTCACTTGATTTATTTGTCCGTTGGCGTTAATATATAAGTGTTGCAGGAAGTCTATTTATGTATTAGCAAGGATATTGATGTAAATGAGTATCTTTGCTAATATGTGAATTTTGTAATTGAAAAAATGATTAGCTTGTTGTTAACATCTTTTTCGTTAGTAAAAGAAACATATTAAGAAAATTTTTGGAGGTTTGTGAAATATGCAAACAGGTACAGTTAAATGGTTTAATAGTGAAAAAGGTTTCGGTTTCATCGAAGTAGAAGGCGGAGATGATGTATTCGTACACTTCAGTGCTATCGAAGGTGAAGGATTCAAAACTTTAGACGAAGGTCAAAGCGTTGAATTTGAAATCGTTGAAGGCCAACGTGGCCCACAAGCAGAAAAAGTTACTAAACTTTAATCTGATCACGTTAAACTAATAAAACACGCAGCGGACTTCTTAGGGAGAAGCCTTGCTGCGTGTTTTTTTATTGCAGATAAATTCGGTAAGTTTTAATTTCAAAAGGAGTAATGGTAAATGTTGCTGTTTCAAGTGTTGTTTCGTTTTCCTCCAGTAAGTTACATTCTGTGATGGAAGTAATAGCATAATCGCTAGTTAGCGTCACTTCGCCGTGTGTGCCTGCGAATTCATGCAGCCGGATGATAAGACCATTACCGTCCTCAGCTTGTTTGACGCTATCAATCATCACATAAGGATTAGTAACTTGGAAAAGCGAGAATGGTTCGATTTCTCCTTTAGATGTGAAAATCGGGTTGTTTAATTCCCAAGCAGTTTGGACTGTTTCTCCGTCTAAGAAATCTCCTTGGTGTGGAAAAAGGGAATACGTGAACTGGTGAAGACCTAAATCGGCTTCTGGGTCAGGGTATCCAGCTGCTTTGAGTAAGGTTAGTCGAATCGTCGAGTCTTTAATATCATAGCCGTATTTGGAATCGTTTAGCAAACTAACCCCGTAATTTTTCTCAGAAAGATCGGCCCACTGATGCCCAACTGTTTCAAAACGAGCATAATCCCAGCTTGTGTTCCAGTGTGTCGGTCGTTTTACATTACCAAATTGAATATCATAACTAGCTTCACTGGCATGAACGGAAACAGGGAAAGCGACTTTCAGCAACTGGTTACGGTCACGCCAATCCACTTCTGTTTCAAATCTGATTTCAGGGCTCTCGTGGTAAAAATGAATCCACTGCGTAATTTGTGATTTCTCTGAGTGAAGCACCTGTTTAATAGTGAGTTCAAGTGGTCCATTATTGATTACTTCAAAAGAGTCTAATGTGGTTATTTCCTTTTGTTTTTCTTGATAAAATAGATCAATATCCCAAGCATCATGCCACATCGGCTTATCTTCAAATAATTGAAATACATTACCACTCGCGTTTTCTGCTAATACTTGGCGGTTATTTTTTTTGTCAAAAATGGAAGTGAATTGACCGTTTTCATTCCAAGTTATTTGATAATAGGGTGTTTCTAATTGTTTGTCTTTGTAAGTGAAAGGCGATTTTGCTAGCTCACTAGATGTTTCTTTAATGGAAATGCTTGTGGCACCGAGCGCTGGCAAGTGATGGTGCTGGATGAGCCACGCGCCATTTGCTAATTTTTGTGCAGGGAGTGGCTTATTTTTTTGATCATAAAAGGCTAAGTTGCTAGCAGGATTATCAGCTTTAATTTCGATATAGCGCGGACGATTCCAAGTGGAACTATTCCATAGCGTAATTTTTTCAGAAGCCGGCTGGGTTAATTTTTCCAGTTGTGTAGAGATAATCGCATTGTTTTCGGTGAGTGCTTCAGTATACTCAATTAGCGCATCATCATATACTTCTTTGATAGAAGAGCCAGGGATAATATCGTGAAACTGGTTTCGAAGTAATATCTGCCAAATGTTCGCTAATTTTTCGGTTGGGTAAGTAGTTCCTGCTTTTAAGTTCGCTAAAACAGAAAGCCATTCGCTATTTCTTAAACCAAGCTCGATTTTACGGTTCATTTTTTTCGTGAAGGCTTGGCTGGTGTAAGTTCCGCGGTGGTATTCAAAGTAAAGTTCGCCGTTCCAAGTGTGGACGTATTGATCAGTGCTCTGAATCGTTTCATGTAAATTATTAAAATAATCGGTAGCGCTTTTTGGTTTTACTTCAGGGATTCCTGGCATTTTATCATAGCGGCGACGCATCTCGAGCATTTCGCGATTTACCCCGCCACCTCCATCGCCGTAACCATAAGCAAGTAATAATTCTTGGTTTATTTCTTTATCTTGATATTTATCCCAAAGTCCCACCAGTTCACGCGCGGTCATTTTACCGTTATAAGTAGAAATTCGGCTGTTTTTTTCTGGTGCGGTGATGAAGTGAGTTAGGATTTCTGTGCCGTCAATACCGCGCCACTGGAACGTATCATGCGGCATTCGGTTATATTGATTCCAACTAATTTTAGTCGTCATAAAAGTTTTGATGCCTGATTTACGGAGAATTTGCGGCAAGGCCCAGCTATAACCAAATACATCAGGTAACCATAGAAAACTAGAAGGTTTGCCAAACTCTTCGCGTAAAAATTTCTGACCGTAGAGCATTTGTCTGACGAGTGATTCTCCGCTAGGGATATTACAATCGGCTTCAAGCCACATTCCGCCATCAGCTTCCCAGTTGCCTTCCTCGATTTTAGCTTTTATTTTGGCATAAATTTCTGGATAATCTTCTTTGATGTAGGCGTACAGTTGGGGCTGTGATTGCAAAAATAAGTATTCAGGATAATCTTCCATTAAATGGAGCACGGTCGAGAATGATCGTGCTGCTTTTTCGCGGGTATGTTTTAAACGCCATAGCCATGCTACATCGATATGGGTATGTCCAACTGCTGCTACTTTGATAGGAAAGTTTTTCGGCAGTTCTTTTATTGCTGCTTGCAAGATTTGGTTGGCGTTTTCCATGGAGGAAAGATTTTGGTTAGAGCCTGGTGTTCCCCAATCAATCGCTAGGTAAGCGCGGTTAATAGCTTGAAGCAGGGGAGCGTATGTCGGATTATTTTCTTCCAGTTGATCGAGTGTTTTTAAGGTAGCTTTACTCGTAAAATATAAATCGTCAATCACGAGGTTTAAATAACCAATAAATGCCTCTTTTAACTGATGTGTTTGGATGGAAGGAACGCCGCCTCCTTCAAGACCAGACCATAAACGAAAGACAAGTTCGGTCGTTTTTCCGGCAAAACTATCTGGAAAAAGAACTTCTTGGTGATTTTGATCGACGCCTTGGAATGGTTCGCCGTTTACGAATAATAAGGATTCAAAGCCAGAATTATGACCGTCGCCAGTATTGCCAAAATCAAAGTAACCGATTAAGCGAGTACCTTCTTTGGCACTGGGGAAGGTAATCGTTGTTTTTAACCAGACGTAGCGATCGCGGCCGGCCCAGTTTTCTCCAATAGTTAATTCGTTATCATAAATGACAGTTTGAGGACGCGCTGCAATGTTTCCGTCCATATCCTCAGCTGCTTGGAACTTCTGAATCGGATGCGTTTTTTCATAGCGGTAAAGGGCGACTTCATCTAGTCTACCGCGTAGTTTATCTTTTGTGAAAAACATCTATATACTCAAATCCTTTCTTTTTTGTCTAGAACGGTTTCAATATATCATAGCGGGAAAAGAAGTCAATTTGGCTTTTGGAGGGAATTTGGCAGGGTTGTTTTTCTCATCTTTAGAGCGGTAAGGAATAAGCTTTTTTGAAATGGACAAATCAAGGGAAAATGGATTATTCATAGTAGTTTTTGGCGTAGCATTGCAATTCGCTTTAGCCCTTACTATACTTAGCTTGAAAGCGAATACAAAAAGGATATTTGGAGGGGCAAAATGACTAGAAAGAAAGCGCATATTATATCGCATTCTCATTGGGACAGAGAATGGTTTTTACCACTGGAAAGCCTAAGATTTAGGCTCGTTACACTTATGGATGAAGTAGAAGATTTACTTGATAAAGAAGCTGGTTTTAATCATTTTCATATGGATGGACAAATGATTATGTTAGAGGATTATTTAGCTGTAAAACCTGCTAAAAGAGAAAAAATGAAACAACTGGTTGCTGATGGAAAATTACGAATCGGCCCTTGGTATATGTTACAAGATGCTTTTTTGACGAGTGGAGAAGCGAATATTCGTAATTTGCAATATGGTTTAGAAATGGCAGAAGAATTCGGTCAAGCGGAAAAAATTGGTTATTTTCCGGATACGTTTGGTTTATATGGTCAAGTGCCGCAATTAATGCGTCAAGCTGGTTTTGACACGGTTGTTTTTGGACGAGGTGTTAACCCAACTGGCTTTAATAACCAAGTATTTGATAGTGCTTTTGCCTCGAAATATTCAGAGATGTTCTGGGAAAGCCCGGACGGTTCGAAAGTTTTAGGAATTTTACTCGCTAATTGGTATTCCAATGGTAATGAAATTCCAACTGATAAAGAAGCAGCAAAAATTTTCTGGGATAAAAAATTGGCAGACGTGGAACGATTTGCGTCAACAGATGAATGGTTATTTATGAACGGTTGTGACCACCAGCCTGTCCAAACAGATTTAGCGGAAGCTCTTGAAGTAGCACGGGAACTGTATCCAGAGGTTGATTTTATTCATAGTCATTTTGAAAAATACCAAGATGCTGTCAAAGCCGGGCTTGAACCTGAAAAATTACAAACAGTTCACGGAGAATTAACAAGCCAACAATCGGATGGTTGGTCAACGCTTGCTAATACAGCTTCCTCGCGTATTTATTTGAAGCAAGCCAATGCTAAAATTGAACGTTTATTAGAGCGTTTAGCTGAACCGATTTCGGTAATGGCAACAGAAGCTGGTGTTAGTTATCCGCATGAATATCTGGCTTTTGCTTGGAAATTACTCATGGAAAATCAAATCCATGACAGCATTACAGGATGTAGTTTGGATGAAGTACACCGCGAAATGGAAGCTCGTTTTGAAAAAGTGGAACAAACAACTATGGCGATTATTCAAAGCGCAGCACGTAAAATAACGGAACAAATCGCAACGAATGATGCGGGTATTCCAATTACAGTTTTCCATGCAGGCGGGGTAGAAGCAACTAGAACTGTCGAACTTGAACTTGAAACAGACGCGATTCATTTTTCTGAGATGCATTTTGAATTGATACCAGATGAATTAGCAAAACTTCCCGAACAAAGTTTTCGGATGGAAACAAGTAATGGGGAGGAAATTCCGGTTGTAGTTGAGCCACTTGGTATTCATTTTAACTATGATTTACCAGAACGAAAATTCCGCGATTCTTATTTTGCAAGAAAGTATAAACTAACCTTTACTGTCGAACATTTACCAGCAGTTGGGTACCAAACAATCTATGCGCATCCGGTCGCAGTTTCGGATGACGAAAAAGAGCTAACAGGGGACTTACAGTTAGAAAATCAATATTTAAAAGTAGAAATCGCGCCGAACGGAACTTACTCCATTTTGGATAAAGAGACGGCTGTAGAAGTCGCGGGGCTTGGGGCATATGAGGATGTTGGCGATATTGGTAACGAGTATATGTTTAAAGAAACAGGTGATAATTTACGTATAAATACCTTTAATTCAAAACCAGAAATTCGCGTGTTGCGTGAAGATAAGCTTGGAAAGACAATCGAAATTAAACATGAAATAGAAATTCCAGTAAGCGCAAGTGCGACATTTGCTGAAGAAAAACGCCGACTAGTATGGCATCCGGACCGGACGTCACATCGTTCAGACAATCGTACTACTTTTAAAATCACTACAGAATTGACGCTGAATAAACATGATAAGCAACTAACTGTTCGCGTTAAACTAGATAACCAGGTGGATGACCATCGCCTTCGCGTACTTTTACCAACTGGGAAACAAACAGAAACACATCAAGCGGGCAGTGTTTTTGAAGTAGTAACGCGCGCGAATAAACAAGTGGAAGAATGGACAAATCCTGCTAATGATAACCGGAAACAAGGTTTTGTTACTAGTGGAAATATCGTTGTTGCAAGCCTCGACTTACCGGAATATGAAGTAAGCGACCAAGGGGACAGATTGGAACTAACACTGTTACGCGCAGTATCAGAAATTGGCGATTGGGGTGATTTCCCAGCATATGAAGCAGAATGCCACCGCGAAATCACAGCCGAGTTCCATGTATTCTTAACAGACGAATCAAGCGTCAACGTCCCTGCACAAGTTAACGCACTCTTAACACCTACTTTTGCCATTCAACACCCGTCATCATCAAAAGAAAAAATTCTTGCAGAAACAAAAGATTTTGCGAAATGGAAAGTAGCAGACGGACTTGTTTTTTCCGCATTTAAACTAGCAAAAGACAATCAACCAATTATTCGTTTCTATCAAACCGGATCCGAGCCAAAACTATTAAACACGGTTAATCTGTGGAGAAAATCAACCATTTTAGAAGAAAAAGCAGGAGATGCAAAAAATCAATTTACCGTTAAACCAAACGAAATTATCACATTAAAAGGAGTGTAATTCATGACAAAGAAAGTACCAACAAGTTTTAACAAATGGATTGATATAGTAAAAACGACTTTTCCAGAAAACGAAAAATTACATCGCATGTTTGAAAAATGTTTTACTAACACCTATACAACTACTTTAGAGGAAACAGAAGAAGGGCTTCCGTTTGTTATTACAGGTGATATTCCAGCTATGTGGTTACGCGATTCAACGAGCCAAATCCGCCCTTATTTAATTGTTGCAGAAGAAGATGAAGAGATGGCGACATTAATTGAAAATCTCGTAAAACTGCAAACAAAATATATTCTTCATGATCCTTATGCGAATGCTTTTAATAAAACTGCGAATGGTGCCGGTTTTCAACAAGATAAAACAGAGATGACAGACCTTGTCTGGGAGCGTAAGTATGAAATTGATTCACTTTGCTACCCAGTCCAGTTAGCTTATCTATTATGGAAAAGTACTAATCACACGGGTCATTTTACCGAGGAATTCAGGCAGGCTTTACACCAGATTATCGATGTATTTAAAACGGAACAAAAGCATACGGAGCAAAGCCCATATCGTTTTGAACGAGAAAATGTGCGTCAATCAGATACTTTAAATAATGATGGAAAAGGAACAGATGTAAGTTATACAGGAATGTCTTGGAGTGGCTTTAGACCAAGCGATGATGCGTGTATGTACGGTTATCTTGTGCCGAGTAATATGTTTTTGGTCGTAGTGATGGATTACGTCCAAGAAATAGCGGCACAGTTTTATTCGGACGATAAGGAATTAATCCAAGCTAGTTCGGAGTTAAGAGAAGAAGTCGCAACTGGAATTGAAACATACGCTAAACAAGCGCACCCGTATTACGGCGATGTTTATGCTTATGAAGTTGACGGAACTGGGCGCAAGTTATTTATGGATGATGCCAATGTACCGAGCTTACTCGCTGCGCCGTATCTAGGTTTTTGTGAAAAAAATGATCCAGCATATCAAGCGACTAGAAAACTCATTTTAAGCCGAGAAAATCCTTATTTTGTAGAAGGTAGCGTCCTTACTGGAATTGGTAGCCCTCATACGCCGGATCATTATGTATGGCCGATTGCGCTCAGCATTGAAGGTTTAACCGCAGAAACAGAAAGCGAGAAACAAGCTATTTTAGAGATGTTAATAGCTGGTGATGGTGGAACGGATTACATGCATGAAGGAGTTAACGCTTCAAACCCAGCTGAATTCACTCGCGACTGGTTTGCTTGGTCGAATGCGATGTTTAGCGAATTTGTTCTAAGTTTATGTGGTGTATATGTAAAAGGAAGCCCATTAAGTAAATAAAAAAGAAAAGTCTGGGCGAAAAACTCAGGCTTTCTCTTACTATCAAAGGAGAAAAAAGAATGAAACTTATTGATAAATTCTCAGTTATTAGTGATTGGATAATACGGCTTGTTTGGACGAATTTAGTATGGCTTTTCCTTGTATTAATAGGCGGGATTGTGCTTGGATTTATGCCAGCGACAGTTGCTCTTTTTACGATTACGAGAAAATGGGCGAGAGGTGATTTAGACGCGCCTGTTTGGAAATCAGCTTGGCAAACTTATAAGCAAGTATTTGTTTCTGCTAATTTAGCAGGTGGGATTTTTGCAGCCATTGGGATATTTCTTTATGCTGATTTACGGATTGTTTTTGAACTGATGCAAGGATTTTGGTCGACCATTTTATACTTTTTCTTGATGTTCTTACTTTTTCTCGTTGGTATTGCCTTTTTACAGTATTTTACCGTATTTGTTCACTTCCAAATGAAAAATGTTCGCGCTTATGTTGGTCAAGCATTCTTACTTGCCATTACTAGTTTTAAAAATACCTTTATGATTGTGGTTGGCCTTGTTTTTTGTGCCTGGTTGATTTCTAAAATGCCAGCTTTTATTTTGTTTATTTCGGGTGTTTTACCAAGTTATTGGATAATGAAAATCAACTTGCAACGTTTTAAACAGATGGAGCCAAAGTAACCCCTTACATTATTTTTGATAGTATGCAATAATCAGAAAGGAAAAGGGGGCAATGAATTAGAATGACACAAGAATTACCACGTAAGCGCGTTTTTAAAAGGATGTTATTAATTTTTTCTTTAACAAGTCTTTTTACCGTGAGCTTGTTGCTTTTTTTCATTTACAAGTACTATACCAATATTCAGCTAGATACAAATCTTCAGCGCGCAGAAACCATCGCCAGCAAGCAGTTGGAAGCTTTAACTGAAAAGCAAAAGGCGTTAATTAGTTTAACCCAAGATATTTACCGCAATAGTGATTTGATGCAAGATGTTCAAATTGCGATGACGAATGATTACGATAGCTACACCGAGCAAAATATCGACAACTATTTTAAAAGTAAAAATTTTTATTCTGTAGATATGCAAACCTATTTACAGTCTTATTTTTCGTATGATGAAGATATTATTGCTTTGCAGCTTATTTCAGATGACGGAAGCTACTCCTATACATTTCCGAGTCGTTACCGTGAATGGAAAGAAACTGTTGATACATATGGTGAAGAAAATATTGCCAGTCAAGCATCGAAACAAGGAAATTTTTATACGATAGAAAATAAAATTGTCGTGAAACAGCCGATTAACGATCCGAGTACATTAAAACAAATGGGCTATCTATTACTTTATATTGATCCAACCTTTTTAAACAAATGGATTACGAAAGATTATAAAAACTCGATTTTCCAAATAAATAATACAAAAGGGGCCGAGTTATATTCCAATCATCCTGCAAAACAAATAACCCCACCCGAAAAACAAGGCTGGATGAATGTAGATAATAAGAAAATATACTTTCAAAAAACAGAGGATGAAACTACTGGCTTAAAAAATAATACATTTTTATATCGTGTCACGGATGATAGCGCGCCACTAATCGAGTTGACCTTATTTGGGATTGGTTTGTTACTCGTTATTTTTTCTATTAGCGTTAATTTTGTAATAAGCAGGCGCTACTCCAAGCGGATTTTGACAATTATTGGTGGGATGAACCGAGTGGAAAATGGAACGCTTGATGCAAAACTACCTGTCGATAATAATGGGGATGAACTGACGATGATTAGTGAGCGATTTAACCATATGACTGAAAATCTCGATGCTTATGTGAAGAAGGTCTATAGTCTTGAAATGGAAGAACAAAAAGCGCGACTCAAAGCGCTTCAAGGGCAAATGCAACCTCATTTTCTTTATAATTCTTTAGAAGCAATTAGAATGAATGCGCGCGTAGAAGGAGCAAAAGAAACAAGTGATATGATTTACCAACTTGCGACGTTACTACGCTATACTGCTAACCACCGCGAAATCACGACTTTAGGCGAAGAAATCAATTATGTAAAACAATATGTTCGTTTTATGGAAATGCGCCATGAACAGCCGATTAAGTTAGAAATCCATATTGAAAAACGTTTTAATCATACCCATATTCCACGATTTGCCCTGCAGCCGCTCATTGAGAATTTTTTCAAATATGCCTATAAAGAAAACCAACATCCAGTAGTTACAATTACGGTCACGGCGGAAAATAACAATTTACAATTTCAAATAAAAGATAATGGCAAAGGAATGGACGCGGAAAAACTAAAAGAAGTGCAAGTAACGATTGAAAGTAAAGCTGAAACAAGCCACATCGGTCTAGCTAATTTAAACAAACGACTGCAACTTTTATATGGTGAAGCTTACTCATTAACGATTACAAGCAAGCCAAATGAAGGTACGATCATTCTATTTCAAGTACCTCAAAATACGGGAGGAGAAAAGTGATGCTAAAAATAGTACTAGTAGACGACGAACCCCTTATCCTTAAAGGTTTAGAAAGCATTATTCCAGAGTTTGAGCAAAACATTGAAATTGTCGGGACAGCCAAAAATGGCGCACTAGCCCTAGAGTTATTTGCGGATCAAGAAGTGGATGTCCTTTTAACAGATATAGAAATGCCTGTGATGAATGGTTTAGAATTAATCGATGCATGGAAAAAACGCCAACCGACTACTAAAACCGTCGTTCTTTCTGGGTTTGAAGATTTTCATTATATAAAACGTGGACTTTCAGCGGGAATCGAAAATTATTTATTAAAACCTTTAAACGAACAAGAATTAAAAGAAACATTCGTACAAATAGAGAAAAAACAAGTGACAGATAATGTCGTACCAAGGGAAGAAGCGTACTACATTTTACGGGACAATACGATTTGGCGCTGGCTAAATTTACGAATTAATAAAGAAGAATGGGAAGAGCGACTTGCGTTATACGAGATGACTTTAAATCAAAACGAGAGCGCCGTCCTCATCCAGATTCAACCAACTAAAGAAACCGACATGGCTGAATGGAAAAAGCTTTCTGAACACTACCGGCGCACCTATCCATTTATGCTACTTACTCCAGAAAATGAAATCATCTTAGGAATAACCGAACAAACCTCTATATCCGAACAAATTTTAGCGATCCATCAAGATATAAAGCAACATATTTCAAACGAAGCTTTTTATATCTTTGTTAGCGAAAAAGTACAAGGGGAAATGATGTATCCGCAAGCATTCCGACAACTGACGAGATTACTTCCAGAACGGCTTGTAAAAGAGTCCGGCAGCTTGATTGCCTACCAAAAAAGAACGAAACACACTTGGCGACCAAAAAGAAAACAACATCAACTTGCAAAACTACTCGTAATGAATAATGAAAAAGAAATCAAAGCATGGATTAACAACTTTTTTAAAGAATGGAACGATCATAAATTAGAAAGCGATCCACATCAAATGCTCCATATTTTGAATGAACTGCTCGTGATGATGGCAGAATCAGACCCTAAAGAATTAAGCGAGTCAATGGGGCGAATCGCAGAAGAAACAAGTATTGAAGGGCTAGAAGAAGCAACACTCACCTATGCGATTCGTTATTACAATCGTAAAAAACAAACCGATGAATCGAAAAGCCCTATAATCCAAAATGTATTGTCGTATATTACCGAACATTTTTCAGAAGGTATGTCCTTAAAAACGCTTGGCAACGATTTTCACATTAATGCAGTCTATCTTGGGCAACTTTTCCAAAAAGAAATGGGTGAGCATTTTACGGATTATTTGAATCGCTACCGAGTAAACTATGCGAAGGAAGAGTTGCTGCAAACAAAAGATAATTTAACGATTATTGCTGGGAAATCCGGCTATACAGATATGGCCTATTTCTATAGACAGTTTAAAAAACATACTGGCGAAACACCAAATCGTTACCGGAAAATCCATCAATAAAATTATTTCTAATATTTGTCTATAAATCTAAACATCCGCAACTATTTTAACACCCTTAAAAACGATAAACTAAAGATGTTGAAAGCACTTACAAAAAAGAGGGGTGGATGGATTGAAAAAAGTTTTATCACAAATTCGAGCTAATCGGATTTGGCTATTAATGGTACTTCCGGGCCTTCTATGGTTTCTGGTTTTCTCATACTTACCAATGTTTGGTACAGTTATTGCGTTCAAAGATTACAAGATTGATGGGAAAGGTTTTTTATCCAGTATTATGAACAGCGACTGGGTGGGGCTTGAAAATTTTAAATTCCTATTCCAAACAAACGACGCTTTTATTATTACCCGAAACACCGTCCTTTATAATTTAGTATTTATTATCGTTGGGCTGTTTCTTGGCGTGGCACTTGCGATTGTCTTTAACAGCTTACTAAATAAACGAGGAGCAAAAATTTATCAAACAGGAATGCTTTTCCCGCATTTCTTATCATGGGTTGTTGTGAGTTATTTCTTATTTAGCTTTTTAAGTGAAGATAGCGGACTGATGAACAATATTTTACTTGCATTCGGGCAAGATCCTGTTTCGTGGTATAACGATCCGAAGTATTGGCCATTTATTTTAATCATGATGAATGTCTGGAAAGGGCTTGGCTATGGAAGTATTGTCTACCTTGCTGCAATAGCTGGAATTGACCGAACATACTACGAGGCCGCAATGATTGACGGCGCTGGTAAATGGCAACAAATTAGACATGTAACGATTCCAGCACTAACACCACTGATGGTTATTTTAACGATTTTGAATGTCGGGAAGATTTTTAATTCGGATTTCGGGTTGTTTTATCAATTACCGCGAAATTCAGGGCCACTTTATCCGGTGACGGATGTTATTGATACATATGTATACCGAGGCTTAACGTCGCTCGGTGATATGAGTATGAGTGCGGCAGCTGGTTTCTATCAGTCGATTGTCGGCTTTATTCTAGTGTTACTCACTAACTACATCGTGAAAAAAATAAACCCAGAATATGGCTTATTTTAAAAAAGGAGGCGAGACGCTTTGGCAGAACAGCTTGAAGCAGTGAGTGAAATAGAACAAGTGCGAGGCGAAATGGAAAAACCAGCAAAAAACAAGCCGGCAAAAGATATTATCGGTTTTGGCAAAAAGATGAATGTGGCGATGAATGTTATGCTCGCTTTCTTAGCGCTCATCTGTATTTTTCCATTTTTATATATTATTGTTATTTCTTTTTCGAGTGAAACATCTCTGGCGGCAAATGGCTTTCAACTAATACCGAAAGAGTGGAGCATGGAAGCGTACGAATATTTATGGAAGATGAAAGGTCAGCTTTTACAGTCATATGGCATCACGATTTTAGTTACAGTTATAGGTACTGTGTGTAGTGTTGCAATGATTGCTCTTTATTCTTATGCAATATCCAGACCACAATTTAAGTATCGCCGTCAATTCACATTTATTGCCTTCTTCACGATGCTGTTTAGTGGCGGGATGGTGCCAGCTTATATCGTTATGACACAATTTTTGCACTTACGAAATAGTATTTGGGCAATGATTTTACCACTAGCAATGAATGCTTTTTACATTATGATTATGCGTACATTTTTCTTACGGTCGATTCCGGAACCAATCCTTGAAGCGGCGCGGATTGAGGGCGCTGGGGAACTAAGGATCTTTTTACAAATGGTTGTGCCGCTTTCCTTACCGGGACTTGCGACAATCGCGCTTTTCTCTACACTCGGTTACTGGAATGACTGGTTCCAAGCATCACTTTATATTGATAATCCAAATTTAGTTCCATTACAATCTCTGCTTATGAAAATTGAAAACAATTTAGAATTTATGCGGCAAAACTCAGAAATTGCTTATACTGCCGGCGCATTTAAGTCCATTCCTCAAGACGGGGCAAAAATGGCGATGGTTGTTATTTCAACTTTACCAATCGCGATTACCTATCCGTTTTTCCAAAAATACTTCATTAGTGGACTCACAATTGGCGGCGTAAAAGAATAAAAAGATGGAGGGAATTTAATGAAAAAGAAATGGGGAGTAATCATCGCATCACTTTGCTTGCTACTAGTTTTAGGTGCGTGCGGAAGCGATGAGAAAGCTGATGCAAATGAAGTTCCGACACTGAAGTGGTACATGATTGGGACACCACAAAAAGACACGGAAGAAGTAATGAAAGAAGTAAATAAATATACTGAAGAAAAAATTGGTGTCAAAGTAGAAATGACACAAATTGACTGGGGTGACTACGGCAAACGGATGCAAACAGTTATTAACTCCGGAGAAAACTTTGATATTGCCTATTCAGCAGCAGGAGAATTCGTTTCTTATTCGCAAAAAGGTGCATTCTTGCCATTAAATAAATATCTAGATAAAGAAGGCAAGAAAATGAAAGCTGAATTAAATGAAGTTCTTTGGGAAGGAGCAACGATTGACGGCAATATTTACGGTGTACCTTCCAACAAAGAAGTCGGCGAACAACAAGTCTATGTTTTCAATAAAAATCTAGTAGATAAATATAAAATGGACATATCGAAAGTAAAAAACTTCAGCGATTTAGAACCAATGTTAAAAACAATTAAAGAAAACGAACCAAGCATCACACCAATTGGCGGGAATAAAGACTTTAAGCCAGCATTTTCATATGATTATTTAATCGATAACGCTGTGCCACTTCCATTTGCCGTGAATCAATACGAAGATACTGGTAAAATCGTTAACTTCTATGAACAACCAGATACATTAGAAACCTTAAAATCGCTTCATAGCTTCTACCAAAAAGGTTATGTTACTAAAGATATTGCCACTTCAACTGATCCATGGTCTTACGATAAAGAAAACTGGTTTGTACGTATTGAGAAATACCAACCATACGCAGAAAACATTTGGGATAAAAATACAGGTGGTAAATATAAAGTAGTCACACAACCAATTGCCGAAACACCAATCATTAAAAATAACTCAGTCACAGGCGCAATTCAAGCTGTATCCGTGACAAGTCAACATCCTGAAGAAGCAGTGAAATTCCTTGATTTACTAAACACAGATGAATATTTACGCAATTTGGTTGATAAAGGAATTGAAGGCACCCATTATAAAGAGTTAGATGATGGTAAAATTCAAGATTTACCAGCACGTGTGGAACGTTATAGCATGCCAACTTATGCACTAGGAAATCACTTTATCCTTAAATTATATGAAGATGAACCAGCTGATAAATGGGATCAATTTAAAACATTTAATAAAAAATCAGTAGCATCACCGGGCTTAGGTTTCTATTTTGACTCATCTAAAGTAAGAACAGAAATCGCTTCAATTACAAATGTTTGTAATGAATTTGCCCCAGCGCTTCTAACCGGAACAGTCGATCCAGTAGAATACACCGAGAAATTTAAAGCTAAATTAAACGATGCGGGTATGAAAAAAGTAATGAAAGAAATGCAAAAACAATACGACGAATACCGCGCCACACAAGAATAAGAACCGGAAAGGACTTAGTTTGACTAAGTTCTTTCTTTTTTTGTATAACAGTTTTTATGTAATTATATAACAGTTTTTGAGTCAGTAATCTTGCAATAATTCATTTGAGTAGTATAATGAGTCTAGTGAATGAGATTTTATTATAATCTGTACTACTTAAATATAAATAATTTATATAACAAAAGGATGATAAAGATGGAAAAGCATGAAAAAGACCAAACAAAAGGTAAATCAGGGGCAGACTTAGTTGTTGATAGTTTAATTAATCAAGGAGTGACGCATGTTTTCGGTATTCCGGGTGCGAAAATTGATAAAGTTTTCGATGTAATGGAAGAGCGCGGGCCAGAATTAATCGTTAGTCGTCATGAGCAAAATGCTGCTTTTATGGCTGCAGCTATCGGTCGTTTAACTGGTAAACCTGGTGTTGTGCTTGTAACTAGTGGACCTGGAGCTTCGAACCTTGCAACAGGACTTGTAACCGCAACAGCAGAAGGGGATCCTGTAGTCGCGATTGCGGGGAACGTAACTAGACAAGATCGTCTAAAAAGAACCCACCAATCGATGGATAACGCTGCACTTTTCCGTCCGATTACAAAATATAGCGAAGAAGTAGTTCACGCTGAAAGTATTCCAGAAGCAATCACTAACGCATTTCGTTCAGCGGCAGAACCGAACCAAGGCGCGGCTTTCGTAAGTTTACCACAAGATATTGTGAACGAACCAAATGTACCTGTAAAAGCAATTCGTCCACTTGCTAAACCAGAAAATGGACCAGCTTCTAAAGAACAAGTCGCTAAATTAGTTGCTCGTTTGAAAAAAGCGAAATTACCAGTATTGTTATTAGGTATGCGTGCCTCAAGTCCAGAAGTAACAGGCGCCATTCGTCGTTTACTGCAAAAAACAAGTATCCCAGTAGTAGAAACTTTCCAAGCAGCAGGAGTAATTTCACGTGATTTAGAAGATAACTTCTTTGGACGTGTCGGTCTCTTCCGCAATCAACCAGGTGATATTTTGCTAAATAAAGCCGATTTAGTTATTACAGTAGGTTATGATCCAATTGAATACGATCCGAAAGCTTGGAATGCTTCAGGCGATAGAACGATTGTACATTTAGATGACATCCGTGCTGATATTGACCATTATTATCAACCAGTGACCGAATTAGTCGGAAACATTGCACTTACATTAGATCGTGTTAATGCGAAATTTAGTGGTTTGGAATTAGCTGATAAAGAACTTGAAACTTTAAAAGAACTTCATGCGCAATTAGAAGAAAGAGATGTACCGCCAGAAAGTGATGAAACAAATCGGGTGCATCCGTTATCTGTCATTCAAACGCTTCGTTCGGCGATTGATGATAATGTAACTGTGACAGTCGATGTTGGCTCGCACTACATTTGGATGGCGCGTCACTTCCGCTCTTATGAACCACGCCGTTTACTATTTAGTAATGGTATGCAAACGCTTGGTGTCGCTCTTCCTTGGGGGATTGCAGCTACACTAGTGCATCCAGGCGAAAAAGTCGTATCTATTTCAGGCGATGGTGGCTTCCTATTTTCAGCAATGGAATTAGAAACAGCTGTCCGCTTGCGTGCTCCATTAGTGCATCTTGTGTGGAATGACGGAAGCTATGACATGGTCGCTTTCCAACAAAAAATGAAATACGGCAAAGAAGCAGCTGTTCGTTTTGGCGACGTCGATATTGTTAAATTCGCCGAAAGCTTCGGTGCAAAAGGACTTCGTGTAACTAAACCGTCAGAACTTAGCGACGTATTAAAAGAAGCGCTTGAAACAGAAGGCCCAGTCGTTGTAGATATTCCAATTGATTACCGCGACAACATTAAACTCGGTGAAACATTACTACCAGACCAATTTTATTAAAAAGCAAAAAATCTCTCGGACTTTCCGGGAGATTTTTTTTAGTTAAAGGTTGACTTGGAGTGAGCTTCAAGGTATATGCTGTAATAGTACTAGAAATTAACTAGGAGGGTTTTCAATGGAATATGTGAAATTTGGCAATACTGGGATGGATGTTTCGAAAATTTGTTTAGGAACAATGGGCTTTGGCGACAAAGATAAATGGATCCACAAATGGGTTTTGGATGAAGCGAATAGTCGTCCAATTATAAAAAAAGCGCTTGATCTGGGCATTAACTTCTTTGATACTGCAAATATTTATTCTTACGGCGAAAGTGAAAAAATTGTTGGCCGAGCACTCAAAGATTATGCTAACCGAGATGATATTGTCTTAGCCACAAAAGTACACCAAACGATGCGCCCTGATCGTCCGAATAGCGGCGGTTTATCTAGAAAAACAATTTTAAGTGAAATTGACCATAGTTTAAAACGCTTAGAAACAGATTATGTTGATTTATATATCATTCACCGCTTTGATGAAAATACCCCAATCGAGGAAACAATGGAAGCTTTACATGATGTCGTTAAGTCGGGTAAAGCACGCTATATCGGTGCAAGTGCGATGTACGCTTGGCAGTTCCAAAAAGCACAACGCGTCGCAGAAAGAAATGGGTGGACAAAATTCGTTTCCATGCAGAACCATTACAACATGATTTACCGAGAAGAAGAACGAGAAATGATTCCATTTTGCCGGGATGAAAAAATCGCGATTACACCTTACAGCCCACTAGCATCAGGTCGGTTAACGCGTGATTTTGCAGAAACAACTAATCGTTCAGAAACAGACCCAATTCAAAAATCTAAATACGACGGCATGATGAATTCGGATAAAGGAATTATTGAACGCGTAGCTGAACTTGCTCTAAAACATGAAGTATCCCGAGATAAAATTGCTTTAGCGTGGTTGTTAAATAAAGATGAAATCACTTCACCAATTATCGGTGCTCAAAAAGAAAGTCATTTGGAAAGCGCAATTGGAGCGCTAGATATTAAATTAACGGAAGCGGAAGTTAATTATTTAGAAGAACTATATATCCCGCATCCAGTCGTTGGCGCCCTCCCTACAAGTAAATAAAAATATGGAGCATGAGTTAGAAAAAACTAACTCGTGCTTTTTTTATGGAAAAGGCTATTGACAAATAATTTGCAACCGTTTACAATAAAGTGGTATTAAAAATAGTTAAAGCTGTATCTTTTATAAACTTAAATGTTATAGACGATTTTAAAATAAGAGGTGGAGACATGGAGTATAAGGACTTATCGCCAGCTGTGCAAAGTGAAGAACAATTAAGACAGCTTATTCAAGAAAAAGTAGCAGTAGGAGAAACAAGCTTCCCATCAGAACGAGCCCTTGAGAATGAACTAGGTGTCAGCCGAACCACACTTAGAAGATCACTCGATACGCTCGAAAAAGAAGCAGTAATCCAAAAAAGAAACCGTAAAGGCATCGAAATTAACCAAAAGCAAACAATCAACATTTTGAAAATGAATTCCATGAGTAGTCAACTCCCTGGCGAGCAAAGAGTCGAGGTATTATCCCAAGAAATAGTTGAAGGTGTAGATAAAGTAAATCGCTTTTTGACACTTGATGAAGATAAGCCTGTATTTAAACTAGTTCGGCGAAGAATCGTTGCAGAAAAGCCGTTTTCTTATGAGATTTCATTTGTAGACAGCGCTAGATTTTCTGGAATTGAGAAAATTGATTTAAATAATTCCTCACTCTACAGCGTTTTAGAAGAAGAATTTGGTATCAAACCTACTTATGGGCGCGAAGAATTACGTTTTGTATCCGCAAACGAAAAACTGGCAGAAGCTTTGAAGGTACCCCTAAACACCCCGCTTTTTGAAGTTGTGAGTAAAGCATTTGACCAAAATGATGAACCGTTTGAGTACAGCAAACAATATCTAATCGGTAATCAAATCAAATACAAAATTAATGCGAAAAATATATTTGATTACTTGGAGGACGAGTGAACATGGCAGCTAAAAAACCATTATTTGAAGTAATTGCTTCGAAAATAAAAGATAGTATTAATCGTGATGAATATAAAACGGGAATGCTTATGCCAAACGAAACTGCGCTACAAGAAATTTATTCCAGTAGCCGAACCACAATCCGTCGCGCGGTAGATTTATTAGTGGAGGAAGGTCTCGTCGTGCGTAAAAATGGAGTAGGACTTTACGTGCAACCAAAATTAACCGCGCAAAATATTTTAGAAATGACAGGTGTTATGAAAAATGATACCAATGAAAATTTAAAGAAAGACATTAAAGACTTTTACATTCGTAAAGCTGGGAAATTTTACGCAGAAATATTCAGAATGAAAGAAAATGAGCTAGTTTACTCCATTAAGTTTGTACAAAAAAGCGAGCACGGTGTCACACTAGATCGCTTAATTTTACCACTAAGTTTATACCCTGATTTACAAGCGAAGGATTTTCAAATTATTAATATTATAGAGCTTGTTAATTCAGGTAAATATAAATTATTTGAGCTTGAGCAGGAACTTCAACTTATTTTAGCTGGGAATGAGCAAATCAAAAATATGCATTTAAATGAAAATGATCCTGTTTTTAAATTAAGCAGCGTTTTTTATGCGGAAAATGACATGCCAATTGCCATCCAATATCATTATGAAGATGCTGAGTCAACCAAATATGTAGTTGATTTTAACTAACAATAAGGAGGAAGAAAAAATGATTCAATTTCTAAGAGTAGACCATCGTTTACTACATGGGCAAGTTGCGGTATCTTGGTTCAATGCTTTAGATGTAAATACAATTTTAGTGGCAAATGATGGGGTAGCAGCGGACGATTTCCGCAAGTCGGCAATCCGTTTAGCTAAACCTGAGGCCGCAAAACTAGTAATGAAAAGTATCGCTGAAAGTATTGACTCAATTAATTCAGGAGTGACTGATAAGTATAATTTACTTATTGTCGTGGAATCTGTTGAAGACGCTTACAAACTAATTCAAGGCACAAACGGAAAAATCCCAATGCTAAATCTCGGCGGAACTAAACAACGAGAAGGGACATCTAACTATTCGAAAGCAGTCAATTTAACCCCTGAAGAAGTAGAAAAACTAACAGAGCTTCAAAAAGAAAAAATTGATGTATTTATGCAACAAGTGCCAAATGAGAAAAAAGTAACCTTTGAAGCATAAAAGACGAAAGAAGGGATAAATTATGGAACAGTTTGGAACAGCGATTTTGCTTGCACTTGCAGCAATGCTTGCAAATGGAGAATATTTATTTGGTTCATCGATGCTATCAAGACCACTTGTGACTTGTACGCTCGCCGGTCTCATCATGGGCGATGTACAAATGGGAATTATTATGGGGGCGACTTTGGAATTAGCTTTTGTAGGATCGTTTTCTATCGGTGCATCCATTCCACCAGAAATTATTTCAGGAAGTATTTTAGGAACTGCCTTTGCAATTGCAACTGGTGAAAGTACAGCCGTAGCATTAGCACTTGGTATTCCAATCGCCTCTTTAGTACTTGTCGTAAAAAATCTATGCTTTATTTTCGTACTACCATACTTTGTTCATAAAGCCGATAAATACGCACTCGAGGGAAATTCAAGAGGGATTAGCCGAATGCAATTACTAGGTGGGTTTTTATCAATTAACTTACCAATCGGTATCATTGTTGCAACGTCCTATTTAGTTGGAAGTCCAGTGATTCAAAGCGTACTTGATGCCATTCCAGCCTTTGTTATAGCCGGCCTAGGTATCGCGACAGGTTTACTACCAGCATACGGTTTTGCTTTGCTACTAAAATTAATGGTCAATAAGAAGAATGCAGTATTTTTCGTATTTGGCTTTGCTTTAGCCGTTTACTTGAAAGTACCTGTAACTGGAGTAGCGATTTTCGGAGCTTGTTTAGCACTAATTTTAACAGGTTATGCAACTCTAAAAAATGACAATGGACCAACGAACAATAATACAGAGCCAGCACTTGCGAATGATGGAGGTATTAACTATGAAGATGAAGAATTCTGATGTATTAACAAAAAAAGACTTAATGAAAGTTTTCTGGCGTTCGTTCACGATGGAATGGTCATGGAACTATGAACGACAATCCAACTTAGGTTACGGCTTTTCCATGTTACCAGCTTTAAATAAAATTTTTAAAAATGATAAAGACAAACGAATTTCTTCTTATCAAAGACATTTAGAATTTTATAATGTAACACCTTGGCTTTCCACTTTTCCACTCGGGATTTCGATTGCGATGGAAGAACAATCAGCGAAAGATAATAATTTTGACACTGATTCTATCAATAATATAAAAGTAGCTTTAATGGGACCGTTAAGCGGAATTGGTGATTCGTTTTTCTGGGGAACTTTACGCGTAATTGCAACAGGTATTGGGACCTCACTTGCGCTTCAAGGTAATATATTAGGACCGATTTTGTTCCTTCTTATTTTCAATATTCCAGCTATTCTGACACGTTATTATGGATTATTCATCGGTTATAACATTGGAGCTAATTTTATTGAAAAAATTCAAAAGACTGGTTTGATGGATAAACTGTCATACGGCGCTTCTATTATAGGTCTTGGTGTAGTGGGAGCTATGGTCGCCACGATGGTAACAATCAATATGCCAATGAAATTCGGTTCTGGCGACGAGGCTGTTACAATCCAAAGCGTTTTTGATGGAATTGTTCCAGGCATACTCGCACTCGGCTTCACTTTCTTTATCTTTTGGTTAGATAAAAAAGGTCTAAAAGCGCATTGGATTCTGCTTTTAATTGCTGGTATTGGTATTTTAGGAGCATTTACAGGTCTATTAAAATAAGTAGGTGAAAAAATGAAAAATATGGATTACTATATCCGGTCAGAACAAGAAGTGTATGAAAATATTATCCGAAATCGGAAGGAACTTTTACAAGACATCATTCAAATGAAGCATGCGGACTATGAAGCTATCGTAATTTTCGCCACAGGCTCAAGTTCTAATGCAGCGTTTGCGGCACAGTTATACATGTCGGCGAAACTAGCTATACCGGTTTATGTAGAAGAACCATCTACAGCAGCTAACTACATGCTTCATTTAAACAAAAACACATTATATATCGCCATATCACAAGGTGGACATAGTTATTCTACCATCCATCTTGTAGAAGAAATCGAGCGTCAGGGTGGCAATGTTTTCACATTAACGAGTGATTTAACAAGCCCAATTGCAAAAGCAGGAACGCATACGATCGACCTTGGAATGGGCATAGAAGAGATGCCTTATGTCACCCTTGGATATAGTGCCACGATTTTAATGCTAAATTTAATCGCACTCGAAATGGCCTTATTGCAAACAAAAATTACAGAAACAACCTATCAATCGGAAATAGCGGAATTACAAAAAATCACCGCTCATTTACCAAAAGCTATCGCGCAATCAGAAAAATGGATTGAAGCCCATTTTAATGAATTAATGGAAGCGGAACGAATCTTTTTCATTGGATATGGTGCTACTTATGGCGTGGCGCGTGAGGGAGAAACAAAAGTAACGGAAACCATCCGAATTACCTCTTTTGGAAAAGAATTAGAGGAATACATGCATGGCCCTTACATTGGATTATCCGCCCGTGACTATATTATTTTCATTGAGCCACATGGTTTGTTAGAAAATCGTGCGGACAAACTTAAACAATTTTTAAAAGGACATATTGGGAAAATCCGAACAATTTATGCGAACACTGGCGGCGAAAGTACGGATGATTTATTACTCGGCCTAAATACAGCTGAACTGCTAACACCGCTATTTATGACAATCCCAGTTCACTTATTATCTTTTAAAATTTCTAAGGAAAAAGGCATTAATTTAGAAGTATCAGCTTTCCCGGAATTTGACGAAATAACTAAATCTAAAATTTAATCAAAGAAAGTAGGAATGAGCAGTGCTAAAATTTGATGAACAAAAAGTAAGAGAAAATATGGAAGGGGCGTTAAAATTACGCCCGCAAATTAATGAAGTAGTTGACCAAATTCACAACCGAGGATTTAGCAATATTTGCTGGCTTGGCATTGGGGGAACCTACGCATCTGCAATGCAAGCTGTTGTGCATATGAAAGAAAAAACAGCATTAGAAACGTTTTATGAGAATGCTGCTGTATTTTTAACAACTGGTAATAAACGCGTCACGAAAGATACGCTTGTTGTCATTTCGTCAGTAACAGGAAGCACGCAAGAAGTAGTTGATGCAGTGAAAAAATGTAATGAAATTGGCGCAACTGTTTTTGGATTTATTGATAAAGCAGAAGCAGAACTAGCTACTTTAGTGGACCACCTAATTTCATATCCGTTAAACGAGCAATTGAAATTCTTCATGGTAGCAGATCGTTTTATGTACTTAGCAGGTGAATTTGATGATTACGATGCGTTTTATCAAGAAATGGACCAACATTTTGCTAAAGGCATTGTCGAAGTAGAAAAAGCTGCTGATAAATTTGGACAAGAATTTGCTCTTAAACACCACGAAGATGACATTCATTATTTTGTTGGCGCGGGGAACCAGTGGGGCGCAACTTATTCTTACGCAATGTGCTACTGGGAAGAACAACACTGGATTAAAACGAAATCGATTGAATCGCATGAGTTTTTCCACGGGATGTTTGAAATTGTAGAACGCGATACACCAGTTACTATTTATGTGACGGAAGATAGCCAGCGTTTTTTAAGTGAGCGAGTGGTTGATTTTATTCCACAAATTTGCGCTAATTATACAGTTATTGATGCAAAAGATTACGATATGCCTGGTATTTCCGCTAAATTCAGAGGGGCTTTATCGCCATTTATTATCCACGCAGTTAATAACCGAATCGATGTCCACGTGGAAAAAATTAACTGCCACCCAATGGAAATCAGAAGATATTATCGTCAGTTAGACTATTAAAAAGGCGGTTTAGAAAATGAAAGCAATTTTTGTTTGTACCCATGGAAACGCCGCAAAAGAGCTCATTCAATCTGCTGAGATGATTTGTGGTAAACAAGAAAATACAAGTTTTGTTCCTTTTGAAGTAAATGAATCTGCGGAAAATTTGCAGATGAAAATAGTTAATGAGGTAGCTAAACTTGATGTATCAGAAGGGCTTTTATTTCTAACTGATTTAAAAGGCGGAACCCCGTTTAATGTCCTCGTTCGATTACTTGAAAACTTTAATGAAGTGGAACTAGTTGCAGGTGTGAATATACCTCTTTTATTAGAAGCATTCCTAAGCCGGGAAATGCTACCTTTAAAAGAACTAGCGAATCAAGTCGCCGAAACTGGCCGGCTAGGGATTTATGAATATGCCGCGCCGCTTGAAGAAATAGAAGAAGACTTTTAAGAAAAAAAGACAGCCGCGGCTGTCTTTTTTTATCTTCCCTCTCGAACTATCCTCCTTCATACGTTATACTAAAAAGAAAAAGATGGAGGGATGAAATGGATAAACAAAAAGAACAGCTGAGTATTGAGGTTGCGAGACTTTATTATCAATCCGATCTCGGTCAACAAGAAATCGCCACACGTCTAGGTGTTTCTAGACCAACTGTTTCCAGATTACTCCAAAATGCGAAAACAAAAGGATACGTTAAAATCGAAGTACAAGATCCATTTTCTAACCTTACCGAACTAGCAAACGCATTAAAGGAAAAATACCACCTTAAAAATGTAACAGTCGCTTTCAGTCAAACCAATGACTATAGCGAAATCTCTAAACAAATTAGCCAAAGTGCAGCAGAATATTTAGAAGAAATTATCCACGATGGCGATATTCTAGGTGTGAGCTGGGGAACAACCATGTACAAGATTGCCCAAAAACTTCCTCCACTAAAAGCAGAAATCAAAGTCGTCCAGCTAAAAGGTGGCGTGAGTCATTCAGATGTCAATACCTATGCTGCCGAAACGCTCGCTCTTTTCGGTGCAGCTTATGATACAGCACCAGTATCGCTCCCGCTTCCCGTCGTCCTAGATAACCCGCTTGCGAAACAAATGGTAGAAGCCGACCGTCATATAAAAAATATCATCGAACTCGGCAAAAAAGCTAATATCGCCATTTTTACAGTAGGGACAGTACGCGAAGAGGCATTACTTTTCCGATTAGGATACTTTTCAGACGAAGAAAAAATGCGCTTAAAAGAAAAAGCTGTTGGCGATATTTGTTCTCGATTTTTCACTATCGACGGCGAAATTGCTGACGAAAAAATGAATGAACGGACTATCGGCATTGACTTACAAGATTTAAAACAAAAAGAAACAGCTATTCTTGTCGCAGGCGGAGAACGGAAAATAAAAGCAATTCATGGCGCGCTCCGTGGCGGTTATGCCAACCATTTTATTACCGACCAATTTACAGCAAAACAACTACTTGAACAAAATTTCAGCAATTAGTTTACAAATGTTCTGTAGTGCGATATGATAAAGTCAAATCCAATTTTAAAGGAGTTTTTATAATGACAATTGCCAAAATGATCGATCACACTGCTTTAAAACCAGACACAACGAAAGAACAAATTTTAACATTAACAAAAGAAGCAAGAGAATATGGTTTTGCTTCCGTATGCGTGAATCCAACTTGGGTGAAATTATCCGCTGAACAGCTTTCAGGAGCAGAATCTGTTGTATGTACAGTTATCGGTTTCCCACTTGGAGCAAATACACCAGAAGTAAAAGCTTTTGAAGTGAAAAATGCCATCGAAAACGGCGCTAAAGAAGTGGATATGGTTATTAATATCGGCGCATTAAAAGACAAAGACGATGAATTAGTAGAACGTGATATTCGTGCTGTAGTTGATGCTGCCAAAGGGAAAGCCTTAGTAAAAGTAATTATTGAAACTTGCCTATTAACAGACGAAGAAAAAGTTCGCGCATGTGAAATCGCTGTAAAAGCAGGAACAGACTTCGTTAAAACATCCACTGGATTCTCCACAGGTGGCGCAACTGCCGAAGATATCGCTTTAATGCGCAAAACTGTTGGACCAAACATCGGCGTAAAAGCATCTGGCGGAGTTCGTACAAAAGAAGACGTGGAAAAAATGATTGAAGCAGGCGCAACTCGTATCGGCGCAAGTGCAGGTGTCGCAATTGTTTCCGGCGAAAAACCAGCTAAACCAGATAATTACTAATTTTGGATGAAACCCCTTTATTATTATTCTTAAATGTGGCAAAATAAGGAGAATAGATAATCTGACTGGGGGAGTTTAAATGGCTGCAACCATCCGCGAAATAGCAGAAAAGACAGGCGTTTCAATTACGACGATTTCTCAAATTTTGAATGGTAAAGGGGAACGATTTAGCGATTTAACCCGTGAAAAAGTCCTGAAAACAGCAAAAGAGATGTCTTACAAACCAAACTTTTTCGCAAAAAACATGATTGTTAGTCACACGAACACAATTGGAATGATTGTCCCAGAAGTAACCGATCCATTTTTTTCCCAAATGGTCAAAGGGGCAGAAGATTACTTAAATAAAGAAGGTTATATGATTATGCTCTGTAACTCTTCTAATGATAAAGAACGAGAAGATTTATACGTAGAAGAATTATTACACCGGGCTGTCGATGGCTTAATTATCGCCAGCCCTAATATTCTGCTCTCAGGTGTTATTAAACGCATGGAAGAGAAGCGGTCGCCGTATATATTACTCGACCGGCAGCGCAATCCTAGACAAGAAGGAAATATCGCAATTGATGATTTCAAAGGCGGTTATATGGCAACAGAACATTTAATTGAACTGGGCCATACGAATATCGGAATCATCATTTCTGATACATCTTTTTATAACGTACATGAACGCTATGAAGGTTATTTGGCTTGTATGAAAGATTATCAACTTACTGTAGAAGATGGCTGGATTGTGAGCGGAGACCAAACGATGCACGGTGGCTATATCGCCTCGCAAAAATTACTGCAAGAAAATATTAGCGCCATTTTTGCTACCAATGATCTAATGGCAATGGGGACTTACCGCGCAGCATTAGAAAACAATATTCACATCCCTAAAGAACTAAGCGTTATCGGGTTTGATGATATAGAACTTTCCGAATACATGACCCCTCCACTTACAACCATTCGCCAACCAGTCTATGGTATTGGCGAAATTGCCGCAGAACTTTTACTAAAAAATCTCCAAAATCCAACCGAGAAATTAGAGAACCGCTTACTTGATATTTCTCTAATCGAACGCAGTAGTACAAAAAGTATTGACAAGAAGTGAGCGAGTACGATATAGTGAGCATGTTAAGCACATGTTCTTGTTTAGTAAAACGGTTTACTTAAAAAGTGTAACCGTTCTCAATAAAGGTACATAAAATGCTAAAGTGGACAAAAAGAAAGGGTGAAGAGAAATGAGAATGGTGGATATTATTTCCAAGAAGAGGGACGGCAAAGCTTTATCAACAGAAGAAATTCAGTTTTTCATTGATGGCTATACAAATGGGGAAATTCCAGATTATCAAGCAAGTGCTCTAGCCATGGCAATCTTTTTCCAAGATATGAACGATCAAGAACGCGCAGATTTAACAATGGCAATGGTAGGATCTGGCGACACGATTGATCTATCTGCAATCGAGGGCATCAAAGTCGACAAACATAGTACTGGTGGCGTTGGTGATACAACAACACTTGTCCTTGCTCCACTTGTAGCAGCAGTTGGTGTTCCAGTTGCCAAAATGTCTGGACGCGGCCTAGGTCACACTGGAGGCACTATTGATAAATTAGAATCCATCGAAGGTTTCCATATTGAACTAGATAAAAAAGATTTCATTAACTTAGTAAACCGCGACAAAGTAGCTGTTATCGGACAATCAGGTAACCTTACTCCAGCTGATAAAAAAATGTACGCGCTTCGTGATGTAACAGGAACCGTGAACTCTATCCCACTCATTGCAAGCTCCATTATGAGTAAAAAAATCGCAGCCGGTGCAGATGCAATCGTACTTGATGTTAAAACTGGTGCTGGTGCGTTTATGAAAACCGACGAAGATGCAGAAAACCTAGCACATGCAATGGTTCGCATCGGTAATAACGTTGGTAGAAATACAATGGCAGTTATTTCTGATATGTCTCAACCACTTGGTGAAGCAATCGGAAACGCTTTAGAAGTAAAAGAAGCTATTGATACATTAAAAGGTCAAGGTCCAGAAGACTTAACTGAATTAGTTCTCGTACTCGGAAGCCAAATGGTCGTACTTGCTAAACAAGCTGAAACCTTAGATGAAGCTCGCGCTAAACTAATCGAAGTAATCGAAAACGGAGCAGCACTAGAGAAATTCAAAACCTTCCTTTCTAATCAAGGTGGCGATGCAAGTATTGTTGACCACCCAGAAAAACTCCCACAAGCAAAATACCAAATCGAAGTACCCGCTAAAACATCCGGTTTCGTAAGTCAAATCGTTGCTGATGAAATTGGAATCGCAGCAATGATTCTAGGCGCCGGTCGTGCAACAAAAGAAGACGAAATTAACCTAGCAGTAGGTTTAATGCTACGCAAAAAAGTAGGCGATCAAGTCAAAGAAGGCGATTCACTCGTAACGATTTTTGCCGACCAAGAAGACGTAGAAAATGTAAAAGCAAAAATCTACGAAAACATCAAAATCGCTGACCAAGCAACAGCACCAACACTCATTCATAAAATTATTACAGAATAAAAATTTTAACTGTAAAAATTCTTTAGCTCTTCCTAAAGAAATTTTTACAGTTTTTTTGTTGAAGAAATTTTTAATAATGATACTTTTTTCACAAACCTTTGTGATATAATTATTTTTCAAGATGAAAACGATTGCAGAACTCGATCGTTTTTACCTTGAAACATAAATAAAGGGAGATGGAAAAATGAAAAGAATTATATCTGTATTGTGCATTTTTGCTATTGTACTGGGATTGTTTAGCCCATTCACAATTAAAGCAAGTGCAGCAACCAATACAAATAAAACATTTGAAGAGCTTTATGCAGAAGCTAAAAAACATTTAGGTAAACCATATACATGGGGAGCAACAGGACCGAATACTTTCGATTGCTCAGGGTACACGCAGTATGTCTATAAAGCGGTAACCGGTGTAACAATTGCTAGGAATTCAACGTCTCAATATTCAAATGCTGATAAAGTGAAAAATGGCGATCAAAAACCGGGAGACTTAGTATATTTCACAGGGCAAAATCATGTTGGTATATACATAGGTAATGGCCAAATGATTAATGCTCAAGACAACGGAGTAAAAATTGATAATCTTAGTGCTACATATTGGAAACAGCGCTTTGTTGGATACGCAAGACCCTTCAATTTCTCCGAGAAAAAAGGATCTAAATCCGCCTATGCTGTGTCAGATTTAAATTTACGATCTAGCAATAACTGGGATAGTTCAGTAGCTGGAAAAGTTCCACAAGGCGCTAAAGTATCTATTGACCTAGACAGTGATAAAAATGGTTGGTGCATGGTAACATATAATAATACTAAAGGTTATATGTTAAATACAACTAATTATTTCTCCGATACACCTGTGATAAAAACATACTATGCCAAGGATAATATAAACTTAAGAACGAAAGCAACATGGGATAGCGATGTAGCTCAAAAAGTACAAAAAGGTGAAAAAGTTACTGTGAACCTTAAAACTAATGTGAATGGTTGGTATCAAGTAACATACGGCGGAAAAACAGGCTATATGATTTTAAATAATAATTACTTAGTAGAAAATCCCTTGAATATGGAAACGTATTATGCGGTTGGTACCTTAAATCTGCGTAGTGCAGCAAACTGGGATAGTAGCATCAGCTTAGTTGTACCAGAAGGCAGAGCTGTAAAAGTAGAAATGGATACAAATAGTGGCCCTTGGTATAAAGTAACATATCAAAACCAAACAGGTTACATCCCGCTAACAGATGATTACTTATCCAAAACTACTGTTCTAAAAACGTATTATGCTAAAGATAATTTAAACCTAAGAACAAAAGCAACTTGGGATAGCGACGTTGCTCAAAAAGTACAAAAAGGTGAAAAAGTAACAGTTAATTTAAAAACAAGTGTAAATGGTTGGTATCAAGTAACTTATGGTGGTAAAAAAGGTTACATGATCTTAAATGATAACTATTTAGTCGAAAAAGCGCTTAATATGAAAACCTATTATGCGGTGAGTAGCTTAAATTTACGTAGTGAGGCGAAATGGGATAGTAGCATAAGTCAAGTGGTTCCAGAAGGTAGAGCTGTCAAAGTCGAAATGGACACGAATGTTGGCAATTGGTTTAAAGTAACCTATGACAATAAAACAGGTTATATGCCACTAAATGATTTATATTTATCTGAAACCGCTGTGTTAAAAACCTATTATGCAAAAGATAATTTAAACTTACGTAGCGAAGCAAAATGGGATAGTGAAGTTACTCAAAAAGTAGAAAAAGGTGAAAAAGTAACAGTCAATTCGAAAACAAGTATCGATGGCTGGTATGAAGTAACATACGGTGGTAAGAAAGGCTATATGATTTTAAATAATAATTATCTTGTAGCAGAACCACTAGATTTGAAAACATATTACGCAGTTAACACATTAAATTTACGTAGTGAATCTAAATGGGACAGCAGCATAAGCCAAGTGGTACCTGAAGGCGCTAAAGTAAAAGTTGAAATGAACACAAGTGATGGTCCTTGGTACAAAGTAACTTATCAAAATAAAACAGGTTATATGCCGCTAAATGATTTATATTTATCTGAAACTGCTGTGTTAAAAACTTATTATGCAAAAGATAATTTAAACTTACGTAGCGAAGCAAAATGGGATAGTGAAATTTCTCAAGTAGTAGAAAAAGGTGAAAAAGTAACTATTAATTCGAAAACAAGTATCAATGGTTGGTATGAAGTAACTTACGGTGGTAAAAAAGGTTATATGATTTTAAGTGATAACTATTTAGTCGAAAAACCATTGAACTTGAAAACGTATTATGCAGTAGGAGATTTAAATTTACGTGGTGAATCTAAATGGGATAGCGACATAGTTCAAGTTATTCCTGCGGGTACTCCGGTAAAAGTAGAAATGGATACAAATGATGGTATTTGGTACAAAGTAACGTATCAAAGTAAAACAGGCTATATGCCACTAACAGATGATTATTTAACTTTAACAGCAAAATAAAAAAAGAACTCCTCTAAAACTTTTTAGAGGAGTTTTTTTATTAATTTTCCGCTGCTTCAATCTGTTCTAACATATCCGGTGTGCTTAAATCGCTTCTAAGAAATTCTGTTGTTTGTGGTAACTGAAGTTCGAATTCAGTTTGTTGTGCAACCTCAACAGTACCTTCAAGCATTTCGTAATCAAATACGTGACCACCGATTTTGCGCATATCATCAATAAAATGTACGTGATAGCCAGAGACCCCAATACCACTAATATAAGCAGGTGTCCAAAAACCAACAATTGTACCAGTAATATACTCAAAATGATACGTTGGCTGTTCCTTTACCGCTTCAATAAGTGGCGGATATGGTCTTTGTTGTTTTGGAACAACACGAGTGTCCACATAACGGAAATTCCCAGTCATTTTCACCGCGTAAAAAACGTTCGGTCCTTGCACTAATTCGGCGATTTTTTCTTCCACAGTTTGTTTAGAAGTAGGTTCTGAAACAGTAAAAGACGTATCGGCTTCAAAAAAAGTAGTGCTCGCATAAGGTGTTGTGTCTTCCGGTTTTACTTTATAAGCTTGACCGTCCGAGCGTATTTGAAAAGCTTCCCCGTCCAAAATAATCAGTTCGCCATCAAATTGGTCAAGCGTTCCTATACCGAGGTCACCGTGTTGTAGTAATTCTTTAAAACTTGTCGTTCCGCTAAAAAGACCACCAACAAGTGCTGCCATTGTAGAATGCTGAAATAATCGATTTTTTCTTACTGTGTCCATCATTGCCACTCCTTGAATTGTTATATATAAAAAGTTGCTTTTAAATAATACAGTCTAATTTCTATATGTTCATTATACTACTTTATATCCTTAAACAAAAGATTTTAAACCGGTTTTCAAAATAAACTGTTACTATAACAGACAGATAAACTGTAATATAAATAGGCTCCCGCTTCATGCGAGAACCCATTTTAGACAAGTAAGGTGTAAAGTGTTTGGTTATCATTAATCGGTATATAACTCGGATCAAAAGCAGCAACCCGGTCAAGCAAACCTTCATAATCATTCTTATCTTGTAAAAGTACACCGATGATAACAGGTCCATTGCCTCGATTTACTTTTTTCGTATATTCGAATTTCGTAATATCATCATGCGGTCCAAGAACATCATTTACAAACTCTTTTAGAGCACCAGGGCGTTGAGAGAAGTTGACGATGAAATAATGTTTTAATCCTTCATGAAGTAGGGAACGTTCTTCAATTTCTTGCATTCGATTAATATCGTTATTTCCACCACTAACGATACAGACTACTGTTTTATCTTTGATTTCCTCACGATAAGTTTCGAGAGCAGCAACGGAAAGAGCACCAGCTGGTTCGGCGACAATCGCTTGCTTCGTATACATATCTAAAATCGTTGAACAAACTGCTCCTTCAGAAACGGTTGTCACTTCATCAACTAAGACTTTTGCATGCTGAAATGTTAAGCTTCCAACTTCTTTTACTGCAGCTCCGTCGACAAATTTATCGATTCTATCTAAAGTCACGACTTGATTTTGTTTTAATGCTTCTGTCATCGAAGGCGCGCCAGCTGGTTCTACACCGATAATTTTTGTGATTGGACTTTTCGCTTTTAAATAAGATGCCACACCGCTAATTAAGCCGCCGCCACCAATACCTGCAAAAACATAATCCGCTTGCTCATGTGCTTTATTTAAATCTTTTACCATTTCAACCGCGAGCGATCCTTGGCCTGCGATAATATCTGGATCATCAAACGGCGGGATAAATGTCTGGCCATGTTCTGCTGCGAATTCTTTTGCGGCAGTAGCAGATGCATCAAACGTGTCACCAACTAAAACAACCTCCACATTACTTCCACCGAAAAATTTCACTTGCGATACTTTTTGTTGAGGGGTCGTAGTTGGCATGAAAATCGTTGCCGGAACCGTCATACGTTTGCAAGTATAGGCGACTCCTTGAGCATGATTTCCAGCGCTTGCACAGGCGACTCCTTTTTCTAACTGTTCTGCTGACAGTCGAGAAATGGCATAAAAAGCCCCACGTAATTTAAAAGAACGCACCCGTTGTAAATCTTCACGTTTCAAATATACATTGCAATGATATTTTTCTGACAGGTAAAAATCGTATTCAAGCGGGGTATGCTTGACAACTGGTTTTAATACAACATAGGCTTTTTCGACATCTTCTTCTGTCACTAATAAATCAACTAACTCCATCATCCTCACTACCTTTTCTTATATGGAATCCACTTTTTGCTCATAGGCTTTAATCGCGTCAATATGTTCAAAAGTAATCGCAATATCATCCAGCCCATTAATAAATTTATTTTTCCATGTAGCATCAATCTCAAATGGATAGGTACCAACTGAACTAATGACTTGTTGTTTTGGCAAGTCAATCGTCACTTTTTCCTCGGCAGTGATTTTCGCTAATTTTTCACGAGCTTCTCTAGGAAGAACAATAGGAAGAACGCCATTTTTCGTACAATTCATATAAAAAATATCACTATAACTTCCAGCGATAATCACTCGGAAACGGTAATCAAGTAGCGCCCATGCCGCATGTTCACGAGAAGAGCCGCAACCAAAATTATCTCCTGTAATTAATATCGTTGCTTCTTGACGGTCAGGAGCATTGAGCGGAAAATCCGGGTTTGGTTTCCGATTCGGAAGGTAGCGCCAACTATCAAATAGAAATTCGCCAAAACCAGTCCGTTCAATTCGCTTTAGGAAACTTTTTGGAATAATTTGATCGGTGTCAATATTATCGTTCATTAGTGCAACCGTTTTACCAATGTGTACTTTAATTGCCTCCACTAATAACCGCCTCCTTTCGAATATCGATAAAGTGTCCGTTGATTGCCGCCGCTGCAGCCATTGCTGGTGAAACGAGATGGGTACGTGCTCCTTTACCTTGGCGCCCTTCAAAATTACGATTCGAAGTAGAAGCACAGTGGACCCCGTCTGGAACTTGGTCGGGATTCATTCCGAGACACATCGAACAACCAGGTTCACGCCATTCAAAACCGGCATCTTTAAATATCTTATCAAGGCCGATTGCTTCTGCAGCATTACGAACTTGGCGAGAACCAGGAACGACTAGTGCCCGAATATTATTTTTTACTTTATTTCCTTTAACGATACGAGCTGCTTCTTCTAAATCAGACAGCCGAGCATTCGTACAAGAACCGATAAACACATAACCAAGTTCAATTTGCTCTGCTGTTTGGCCGGGTTTTAGCCCCATATATTCATAAGCTCGCTCATAGTTCATATCTTTAATTTCCGGAAATGCTTTTGAAAAAGGGACACCCATCTCTGGATTTGTTCCCCAAGTGACGTATGGTTCTAAAATGCTTGCATCCATTTCGATATGAAGGTCATATTCCGCATCAGGATCAGTTTTAAGCGTTTCCCAATCACGAATGGCTTTTTCCATGTCAGAAGGAGCATATTCACGACCGCTAACATATTCAAAAGTAGTTTGGTCTGGCGCCATCATGCCCATTTTTGCGCCACCTTCAATAGCCATATTACAAATCGTCATACGTTCTTCCATCGACATATTGCGAATCGTTTCGCCATAATATTCAACCGCATAACCTGTTCCAAAAGCGACGCCATATGTGGCAATCAAATGCAAAATTATATCTTTTGCATAAACGCCTTTGGGAAGTTTTCCATTAATTTCAATACCCATAGATTTTGGTTTTTGTTGCCAAATAGTTTGGGTCGCAAAAACATGCTCTACTTCACTGGAACCAATCCCAAAGCCAATCGCGCCAAAAGCACCATGTGTCGCAGTATGCGAATCTCCACATACAATCACTTTTCCAGGTTGAGTAAGACCAGTTTCAGGTCCAACCATATGCACGATTCCTTGACGGTCGCTACCCATATCAGCTAGTGTTACCCCGAATTCTTCGCAGTTAGTTTGTAGTGCTTCAATTTGCTTTTTAGCAACTAAATCTTGAATGTTGAAAATGTCTTCAGTAGGAACATTATGATCCATTGTAGCAAATGTTTTATCTGGTCTCCGCAGTGGTCGATTTTCCATTCTAAGTCCTTCAAACGCTTGAGGAGAAGTAACTTCATGAATCAAATGAAGGTCAACATATAATAATTGCGGTTCACCTTCTTTACCATAAATGACATGGCGGTTCCAAAGTTTATCAAAAAGTGTTTTCCCCATTTTATTCTCCTCCTTCAATTTGTTTTAGAACTTCATTTGTAAAATCGGTTGTGGAAGTATTACCTCCAAGATCAGCGGTTAAAAATCCAGCTTGCATCGTTCTTGCTGTAGCCGCATCAATCGCATCTGCCTCTTTAAAAAGTGAAAAAGATTGACGGAGCATCATTGACACAGAAGAAATCATTGACATTGGATTGGCGATATTTTGATTAGCAATGTCTGGTGCAGATCCGTGAATTGGTTCGTATAAAGAAGGTCCATTTTCAGCGTGACTAGCAGAAGGGAGCATCCCAAGTGATCCAGTGATAACAGACGCTTCATCACTTAAAATATCACCGAATAAATTTTCGGTTACGATAACATCGAATGTCGTTGGACGCTGAATCATTAGCATCGCAGCCGCATCAACATACAGGTGCTCTAGTGTAATATCTGGATGACGACTTGCTACTTCTTCAGCAATTTTGCGCCATAATTTACTTGAAGCTAGCACATTTGCTTTATCAACAGAAGTTACTTTTTTATTTCTTGTCGATGCAATTTCGAATGCCTTTTCTATAATTCGTTCGATTTCCACGCGAGTATAGGTTAAAGAATCAACAGCAGCTACATCATCCCAATGTTTTGGTTCCCCAAAGTAAAGTCCACCAGTTAACTCACGAACAACAACAAAATCAGTATTTTCAACAATTTCCTTTTTTAAAGGAGAAAGATGTGTTATCGAACTAGGGACTTGAATAGGGCGGATGTTAGCAAAAAGACCAAGCGCTTTTCTAAGTGCAAGTAAGCCGTCTTCAGGCCGTTTAGGCGCATTATCCCACTTAGGACCACCGATTGCCCCAAGTAAAATTGCGTCGGCATCTTGGCATGCTTTTAAAGTTTCAGGCGGGATTGGATCGCCTGCTGCATCAATTCCGGCTCCTCCAAAAGGGTGTGATTCAATTTCAAACGTATGATTGTATTTCGCAGCGATAGCTTCTAGTATTTTGATTCCGGAAGCCATAATTTCCGGTCCAATTCCGTCGCCAGCTAAGGAAGTAATTTTATATGCCACGTTACTTTACCTCCTCGAAATCTGCTTGCTTACTTGTAGTTTTGCTTTTTCCGGATGCTTGCAAATAAGCTTTAGCACTAGCTGTTAAAACATCAAAATCGATACCGATACCATGGAATTCAGTGCCATTATCATCTTTAATGACGACATGGACTTCTGCTTGGGCATCTTGGCCTGCTGTAATCGCTTGAATACGATAATCGGTTAATTCAATATCTTGTTTCATTAGTCGGTTAATAGTATTATAAATGGCTTCAATGCTTCCTGAGCCAGTTGCTGCATCTTCTATTAACGCGCCATCACGTTCTTCAATCCGTACAATAGCGCCTTGGACACCGCCAGTAACGTACTGTACTTGTAAATGTTTTAATTCGAAAGCATCATGAGATTCAGAAGATTGACCAAGAATTAACGCATGCAAGTCTTCTTCGGTCACGTCTTTTTTTGCATCAGCAAGTTGTTTGAAACGTTTAAAAGCATCTTTTTGTTCTTGTTCACTTAGCGTATAACCCATTTCTTCCATTCGTGTATTGAAGGCATGTTTCCCAGAAAGTTTGCCAAGAGGAAGAGAATTTTTATCAACACCAACAAGAGCAGGGGTGATGATTTCATACGTATCTGGGTTTTTTAGAACGCCATCTTGATGAATACCGGATTCATGTGCGTATGCATTTCCACCTATTACGGCTTTATTACGAGGAACTGGCATACCAGACAAACGACTAATTAGATCACTTGAGTTTTTAAATTGATTCAAGACAATATTTGTTTCTGCTTGATAAAAATCTTTGCGGATGTGAAGTGCGACGGCAACTTCTTCTAGCGCCGTATTTCCAGCACGTTCACCGATGCCGTTAATTGTACCTTCAACGCGTCTCGCACCGTTTTCAATTGCAGCGAGTGCGTTAGCCGTAGCCATTCCAAGGTCATCATGACAGTGGGATGCGAAAATAATATCATCAAACTGTTTTATTTCCCGGCGCAAATCTTGAAACAATTGTCCGAATTCAGTTGGATTAGTGTATCCGACTGTATCTGGAATGTTAATAACGGTAGCTCCAGCATCAATCGCGGTTTGAACTGCTTCAATAAGAAAAGCACGATCTGAGCGCGTTGCATCTTCTGGTGAAAACTGTACAACGTCAAATTTTTGTCTAGCATAACTAATGTGGTGTTTAATGGAAGCAAGAACTTCCGCCCGACTCATTTTTAATTTGTATTCCATATGCACATCGCTCGTTGCTAAGAAGATATGTATTTGCGGGGAAACTGCGTCTTTAAGCGCTTCTTCCGCGCGGTCAATATCCGCTTCAACACAGCGTGCTAGCCCTGTTACAGAACAATGTTTAATCGCTTTTGCAATTGCCTTGACGCATTCAAAATCTCCAGGAGAAGAAATCGGAAAGCCGGCTTCAATCACATCAATTCCAAGTTTTTCGAGTTGTAAGGCAATCTGGATTTTCTCCTTTACGTCAAAATTAACTCCAGGGGTTTGTTCGCCATCTCTAAGTGTAGTATCAAAAAACTGGATTTTCTTCATTCGATTTCACCTCTTGTTTTATATTAGATAGGGAAGCGTGGATTTTTCCTGCTTTCAGTATCAGTTTAGGGAAGAAACACGTTCTTGCTTAAACTCATATTGAAAAAGGATAAACGGTTGCTAGGCGAGAATTCTCACCTAGCAATCCGAATTAAGTATTAATGTTGTGGTTTAACAAATGGCATCATTTCACGAAGTTCAGCACCAACTTTTTCGATTTGATGACCTTGTTGTTCTTTGCGCATTCTATGGAATTCTTTAAAACCATTTTTATTGTCGTCAATGAATGATTTAGCAAAGTTACCATTTTGAATGTCGGTAAGTACTTCTTTCATTGCTTTTTTCGTATCAGCTGTAACAACACGAGGACCGGAAACATAATCACCATATTCTGCTGTATTGGAGATCGAGTGGCGCATTTTTTCCATGCCGCCTTCATACATCAAATCAACAATTAGCTTCATTTCGTGTAGTACTTCAAAATAAGCAAGTTCTGGTTGGTAGCCAGCTTCTACAAGTGTTTCAAATCCAGCTTGGATAAGATGAGTTGCACCACCACAAAGAACTGCTTGTTCACCAAATAGATCGGTTTCGGTTTCTTCTTTGAAAGTGGTTTCGATAACGCCAGCACGAGTTGCGCCGATACCTTTTGCGTAAGAAAGAGCCGTATCACGTGCATTTCCAGTTGCATCTTGGTAAATAGCGAATAGGGAAGGAACAGCGCCACCTTCGACAAAAGTACGGCGAACCAAGTGACCAGGACCTTTTGGAGCTACTAGGAAAACATCCACATCGCTTGGAGGATTAATTACGTCAAAATGAATATTAAAACCATGAGCGAAAACAAGTGCATTGCCAGCTTTTAGGTTAGGCTTGATTTCATTTTCATACGTTTCACCTTGTGTTTCATCTGGCAAAAGAATCATAATAACGTCTGCTTTTTCAGCCGCTTCACTAACAGAATAAACATCAAAGCCATCATTTCTCGCAGATTCGGCAGATTTACCTTCGCGAATTCCGATAATAACGTTATTGCCATTGTCACGTAGGTTTTGAGAATGCGCATGGCCTTGTGAACCGTACCCGATTACTGCTACTGTTTTACCTTCTAGTGCGTTATTTTTTACTGCATCTTCATAATAAACTTTTGTCATTTTTCCTAACCTCCAACTAGTTTCTTTTTATATTTCAGAAGAGCGATGTGCTGTTCTGATGCTAGCAAAGCAACGAATTGCTCTGTAGTTAATGATTTTAGCCCATTTTTTTAGGACTTCTTGTAAAGCCAGTTACACCTGTTCTAGCCATTTGTTTAATGCCATATGGTCGAACAGTATCAACGAAAGCATCAATTTTTTCACTTGTACCAGTTACTTGAATGACGACATTTTTAGTACCGACATCAATGACGGTGGCGCGAAATGGTTCGATTACTGCGTTTAGCTCAGAACGTAAAGCAGCAGGGGAGTTGATTTTAAGTAGAGCGAGTTCACGTTCAATGTGCGCGTCATCAGTAATATCACTTACTTTAAGCACATCGATTTGTTTGTTAAGCTGTTTGGTTACTTGTTCAATTTCGTATAGTGAGTCGACATGGACGACGATGGTAATCCGAGAAACATTCGGGATTTCGGTCCAGCCAACAGAGATGCTATCGATATTATATTGGCGTCTGGAGATAACCCCAGTAATACGATTTAGTACGCCAGATGAGTTATTCACTGTAGCAGTAATGATTCGGCGCATTTATTCCACTCCTTCCATTTGGTGATTTGGTTTACCGCTTGGAACCATTGGAAGTACTAGTTCATCTTTTGCAACATGAACGTCAATGACAATTGGGCCAGGGTGCGCGAATGCTTTTCTTAAATCTTTTTCAAGCGTTTCAGGATTTGTCAAACGAACGCCTTTAACCCCATATGCTTCAGACAGTTTCACAAAATCAGGTTGACTCGTGAAAATCGAATGGGAATATCTTTCACCGTGGAATTTTTCTTGCCACTGACGAACCATTCCAAGAGACCCGTTATTGATAATGACTGTTTTTACATTAATCTGATAATCGTTTAAAATTGCTAGTTCTTGGTTAGTCATTTGGAAACCACCATCACCAACAACCGCGACTACTGTTTTGTCAGGGAAAGCAAGTTGTGCACCGACAGCTGCTGGAAAGCCAAAGCCCATCGTGCCAAGACCACCACTTGTAATAATTTGGTGATCAAATTGGAACGGATAGAACTGAGCTGTCCACATTTGATGCTGTCCAACATCGGTAGAAACAAGTGCCTCACCTTGCGTAATTTCACCAATAAGTTCAATTACACGCTGTGGTTTAATTTCCGCTTTTTTCGTTCTATCAAAATTAAATGGATGACGGTTTTTACGAGTCATATTTAATTTGTACCAATGAGATGTATCTGGGTGAACCGGAAGTTCCATTTGTAGTAGTTGTGTGAGTGTTTCATTGATGTCGGCAACAATTGGAATTTGGGTTTCGATAATTTTGCCGATTTCAGCGGGATCAATGTCGATATGAGCAATGGTTGCTTTCGTAGCAAAATCTTTTGGCGCGCTAGCAAGGCGATCATCAAATCTTGAACCAAAGTTAATGAGTAAATCGCAGTCAGTTAACGCCATATTTGCTGCGTAAGAACCGTGCATTCCTCCCATACCAAGAAATAAATCATGGTTTTGCGGGAAACTGCCTAGACCGAGCAGTGTATTAACAACAGGAATTTGATAACGTTCAGCAAATTCGAGTAATTCAGCCGTAGCTCTAGCATGGTTCACACCAGCTCCTGCAAGAATAAGAGGCTTACTCCGAGCAGAAAGAGCTTGCATTAATTTTTCGAGTTGCAGTGGATTAGGTGAATAAGTCGGTTGATAACCTGGCAAGTCAATCGTATCAGGACGAACCGTGTCCGTTTGAGTAATACCCATATCTTTTGGAATATCAACAACAACAGGACCTTTACGACCAGTATTTGCGATATGAAAAGCTTCGTTGACAATTTTTGGTAAGTCACGAACATCACGAACTTGGTAGTTGTATTTAGTAATTGGGATGGTGAGTCCAATCATATCTGCTTCTTGGAAAGCGTCTTTTCCGATACCAGGCGTATGAACTTGGCCTGTAAAAATAACTAAAGGAATAGAATCACTCATCGCATCTGCAATACCAGTTAATACATTTGTTGCACCAGGTCCACTCGTTACAACAACGACACCAGGTTTACCGGTTACGCGGGCATAACCTTCAGCAGCATGAATCGCTCCTTGTTCATGCCTCGTTAAAATATGCGGAATATCACAGTCATAAAAGGCATCATAAAGAGGTAAAACAGCGCCACCTGGATACCCAAAAATCATTTCGACTTGTTGTTTTTTCAAGGAGTCAATTAAAAGTTCAGCTCCACTTTTATTTAGCTTTTTTGTCGCTTTTTCATTTGTCTTCGTCGTATCAATCACGCTTATCACCTCATTTTTTTAGTCGATTAAATCTTCTGGAATTTGCAAAATACCACCAGTGTGAGCACTTGTTACGAGTGCAGTATATCTTGCAAGATAACCAGTTTTTACTTTGGCTTTAAATTTCGGTAATTCTTTTCTTCTTTCTTCTAAAACTTCATCTGGAACATCTACATTTAACGTCCGATTTGGTAAATCAATTGTGATAATATCTCCGTCGTGAACAAGTGCGATTGGACCACCAGCAGCAGCTTCAGGAGAAATGTGACCAACTGCAATCCCGCGTGTTGCTCCGGAGAAACGGCCATCTGTAATGAGTGCGACGTCTTTACCTAAACCGCGGCCAACAATACTAGATGTTGGAGCTAGCATTTCTGGCATTCCTGGTCCGCCTTTTGGACCTTCATAGCGAATAACTACTACATGACCTTCGCGAACCGTATGATTATCAATGGCTTCAACCGCCTCATCATGAGAGCTAAAGCAAATAGCTTCTCCTTTGAAAACTTGTACAGAAGGATCTACACCACCAACTTTAATAGTGGCTCCTTTTGGTGCGATATTTCCAAACAACATCGAAAGTCCACCAACCGGGCTATAAGGATTTTCTTTTGGATGGATAACGTCTGTATTATTAATTTTTGCATCAGCAACATTTTCTCTAATTGTCTTTCCAGTAACCGTTATGCGGTCTGGATGAATAGCGCCGCCAAGATCAACAAGTTCTTTAATAATGGCAGAAACGCCGCCAGCTTCATGAACATCATGCATCGAGTAAGAAGAAGAAGGGGCGATTTTGGAAAGGTAAGGGACGCGTTTAGCGATGTCATTGATACGTTCCAAATCGTAATCTTCAATCCCAGCTTCATTTGCAAGGGCGAGTGTATGTAAAACAGTATTTGTAGAGCCACCCATTGCCATGTCTAGAGCAAATGCGTCATCTATCGCATCTTTAGTAATAATGTCACGAGGCCGAATATCTTTTTTCACTAAATCCATTAAATGGAATGCTGACTCTCTAATAAGTTCTCGGCGTGCATCCGAAACAGCAAGCGTTGTACCATTTCCCGGAACAGCCATACCGAGGATTTCCATTAAACAGTTCATTGAGTTTGCAGTGAACATTCCTGCACACGAGCCGCAAGTCGGACACGCGTTTGCTTCCATATCAAGGAAATCTTCTTGTGACATACTGCCTTCTTTAAAAGCACCAACCGCTTCAAAAACGGAAGAAAGAGTAAGGGCTTTTCCGTGAGCGGATAATCCAGCTTTCATAGGACCACCAGAACAGAAGATAGCAGGTACATTTGTACGGACAGAAGCAAGTAGCATACCTGGTGTGATTTTGTCACAGTTTGGAATGTAGAAAACACCATCAAACCAGTGTGCATTAATAACAGTTTCAGCCGCATCAGCAATAACCTCACGAGAAGGGAGGGAGTAACGCATACCGATATGCCCCATAGCAATGCCGTCATCTACACCAATCGTATTAAATTCAAATGGGATACCGCCAGCTTCTCTAATAGCTTCTTTAGCCACATCCGCAAGTTCTCGCAAATGAACATGACCTGGCACAATATCAATGTAAGAGTTACAAATAGCGATAAATGGTTTATCCATATCACCTGGACTTTTGATTTGACCTGTGGCATGCAGCAAACTTCTTGCTGGAGCCTGTTCAACACCTTTTTTAATTTTGTCACTACGCATATGACTTTACCCCATTTCTAATTAAGAATTATTTGCCGACGCTGAATTTTTAGAATTTGCAAAATAGCGTGGCATTAATATATATGAATAAGTAGTTGCTTGCTTGATAGTTACTTTTCTATGCTTAAACCTTGAAATCTAGCTAAAGAAAAAGCACCCCAATGATGAAAACAATGGGATGCTTTGCCAGAATCCCATTTAACGTAAACAGGACTCAAACTACTGTAAATTTCTACAGTGCTCAAAGTCCTTTTAGAGTAATAAAATTGTAATGACTGATTTGGTCGTTTTCATAAGTCATTATCCCCTTCGTTAAATGGTTTTAGATTTCCGATTAGTCGCACATTTTTGAAAAAAATTAATATCAAGAAATGTTATGTTATTATTTAATATATATGGTTGCCATGCGATTGTCAATTGTTATTTTGAAAGTTTTCCGTCAGTTTGCACAATTCAAGCAACTTACTCTTTTATACTAAATTAGTACCTGGTCTTATATTTGACTTATAACTTAAATGGAAGCGCATTCAAAAATGAAAGGTCAAGTATATAGTCAGAATAGTTTTATTTTTATAGTTTTACTCGAATTAATTAATATTTTGGATAAAAAATCACACATTAGTTGCGTTTTTATAGCAAATTCTGCTAAATTGAAAGTAATAAATTAGTAGGAAAGTCAGGTTTTTGCTGTGGATAATTTGGAAACAGATCGATTAATTTTAATAAACTACACATTAGAAATGATTCAAGCAACGATAAATGGGACAGAAGCTTTAGAAAAAACAAGCGGCTACCACGTGTCGCCTGACTGGCCCGGAATTGATTTCTTTTTTTATTTGCCATATGTATTAGAAAATGTAAAAAAAGACGATAAAATGATCAAATGGACACGTTTGGTCGTGTTAAAAACAGAAAATAAGATTATCGGTGAAATTGGCGGACAAGGAAACCCAGATGAAACGGGAGAAATCGAAATTGGCTACAGTATTGTCCCAGATTATCAAAATAAAGGATATATGTCAGAAGCGCTCATTAGTATGATTGATTGGTTAGAACATCAACCTGTCATTAACCGCATATTTGCTAGATGTTATGAGCAAAACGAAGCTTCTATCCAAGTACTAAAGCATAATCATTTTGTACATATTAAAGAAAAAGATACTGAAGAGAAACAAGGAAGAGTGATGATGTGGGAATATCCAATAAAACAAACCTGATTATTATCGCCTCAGGAAAACCGAAAATTTGGGATAAGTTTCCAGATGTTGGTCCAGTTAAGGCAAGTGAAGTGTATACCGGAACGTTTCATCGTTTAAGTAAAGCTTATGCGGAACAGTTTGCGGATAATTATTTGATTTTATCCCCAAAATATGGATTTTTAAGACCAGATGATATTGTTGCAAAAACCTATGATGTCCGTTTTACGATGAAAGGGGTAGGGGGAGACACAATTCAGCTTGATGAACTGAAAGAACAGTGGAAGCAACTACAAATAAACCCTTCTGAACCAATCCCGATGTTAGGCGGCAAAAAATTCAGAGGGTTACTAATGAGTATTACTGATGGTAAACAGCCATTCAGTTTTCCACTTGAAGGTGCGACTGGAATTGGTATTATGCAACAAGAGTTAAAGCAAGCTGTCGCGACGAATGTTCCACTAAATTGCGCTAAGTAGAAGAAGGGCGGCAGTTATTAGTAAAAACATAACTCCCATATTGACGTTTTTCCGAATGAAGAAATATATGGTTTGTAGTGCCATTAAAATAGCGAGTGATACAGTAATAAGGTGTAGCATAGATCGACCTCCTATATGTTTACACGGAAAAACTTAATTAAATAGTTTACGAACCTTCTCGAGTAACGAGGTAGGTTCTTCTTCGCCGTTTTCTTGTTCTTCCTTATACAAATGAATATCTTCTTTATTGACCGCTTTTTGACAGGCAAGGACGAGATAAATATCTGTTTCACCTTCCAAACGACTGACGATAGAAAATTCATGTTTACATTTTTCCGCTAGCTTAATGTAAGGGCGCAGAGAATTATAGTGCAGTAATCCATTTAACAAAAGCTTTGAGTCACTGTTTTCTAGTATTGCTTTTTCTAGTTCTGGAAGATATTCTTGGGTTAAAACTTCTTCTTTTGTGAGCGCAACTAATACTCGTTCGCGGTAAGTTCCTAAGTATTTCTTCTTCTCAGCGGGATTAATTTCTTTTGCCCCATACATGCCTTTTTCTAGGTAGTCATCAATATTTTCAGCCATTATATGAGCTCCTTTAACTAGTTAGTTTTCCTCTCTATTCTAACATGCATAGGGGTTTTTGCAAGTAAACAAAGAAAACCAGAAACAGGCTAAAATAGCCATATTTCTGGTTTTTTGATTAATCGATTGGGAACCACTGGAATCCGTCACGTTGGATAAGGTCGTCTGCTTCTTTTGGACCCATCGAACCGGATTTGTAGTTAGGGAAGTGGTCTTTAGTATTTGTCCAAACATCTGCCACATGGTCGATAAAGTTCCATGATAGCGATACTTCATCCCAGTGAGAGAAGTAAGTTGCATCACCGCGTAGGCAGTCTAAAATTAATTTTTCATAAGCTTCAGGTGTATTCATACCATCTGGAGAAGAATGAATGTAATTTAAGTTAACTGGCATTGTAACCATTCCTTGACCAGGTTCTTTTACATTCAAATGAAGTGTAATACCTTCGTCCGGTTGGATATGAATAACAAGTACGTTACCACCAAGCGATTGTTGTTGCCCGAATAAATTCAGTGGTACATCTTTGAACTGAATAGCAATTTGTGTTGTTTTCTTCGCAAGACGTTTACCAGTACGAATATAAAATGGAACACCAGCCCAGCGGAAGTTATCGATTTCAAGTTTAGCTGCAACGAATGTTTCCGTATTGGAATGAGGATCCACATTATCTTCTTGACGATAGCCTTTAAGTTCTTTGCCACCTACTTCACCAGGCCCGTATTGACCACGAATAAAGTTTTGGTGAACCTCTTTACCTTCAAAAACGCGTAACGAACGAAGCGCGCGAACTTTTTCATGACGAATCTCGCGTGTCGTTAAGTTAATTGGCGGCTCCATCGCAAGTAAAGAAACGATTTGGAGAATATGGTTTTGAACCATGTCTCGTAGTGCGCCACTTTCGTCATAATAACGTCCTCGGTCTTCAACTCCGAGCACTTCTGTCAAAGTAACTTGGATGTTATCAATGTAACGATTATTCCAAAGCGATTCAATGATAGAATTGGCAAAACGAATAACCGAGATATTTTGGATCATTTCTTTTCCTAAATAATGGTCAATACGATAAATTTCATCTTCCTTGAAAGCTTGACGAAGCGAATTATTTAATTCTTCCGCACTAGCTAAATCATGACCAAATGGTTTTTCGATAATTAAACGATGGAAACCGTCTGTGTCTACAAAACCTTCAGATTTAATGCGGCTAGCAATCGTTCCAAAGAAGTTCGGTGCCATTGCAAGATAGAAAAGGCGATTACCACCTAATTCATATTTAGCGTCTAATTCATCAGACAAATCTTTTAAAGTTACATAAGATTCTTTATTTGTTACATCATGGGATTGATAGTAGAAATGAGAAGCAAATGCATCCGCGTCTTTTTCGGAACCGTCAATGTCTTTGATAGACTCTTTTACTTTATCACGGAAGAAATCGTTACTCCATTCACGACGAGCCGTTCCAATTACAGCAAAATTGTCGCCAAGAGATCCCTTACTGTACAAATGATATAGCGAAGGGTAAAGTTTGCGATTTGCCAAATCTCCCGTACCGCCAAAAATAGTAATCAGTGCTTTTTGTTCTAACTCATCTGTCATACGTCATTTACCCTCTTTCTTATTCTCTTAATGGCAAAAAATTAACTGCTAAGAAAAAGATTTCTTAGTTTGAAAAGAACCCACAAAAAAAGGCCTTATTAAATGAGCTATTAATTTTCCTCATTAGTCCATACTATTTTATCCATAAAGAAGCATTTGTGCAACTGTTTGGTTCGAATATTTTTTTAATTTGACAGTTATTTCTGAATTATAAGGGTTTTTAGCATGAAAATGTTTATTTCCTGTTCGATTAAGAATGTGATAAAATAAGACACGAACTGGGAAGGGAATGGAACAAAATGGAACTTGTTTTTTTAGGAACTGGAGCAGGCGTACCGTCGCGAGGCCGTAATGTCACATCCATCGCACTTTCAATGTTAAATGAACGAAACGCAATTTGGCTTTTTGATTGCGGGGAAGCAACCCAACATCAAGTTTTGCGAAGCCATATCAAACTTAGCAAGCTAGAAAAAATATTTATTACTCACATGCACGGAGACCATATTTTTGGACTACCCGGCTTATTAAGTAGCCGTTCTTTTCAAGGTGGAGATTCCGATTTGACTATTTATGGCCCAGCTGGAATAGCCGAATATGTCGAAACTTCCTTAAGACTCAGTGGAACAAGGCTTACATATAAAATCAATTTTGAAGAAATAGAGCCAGGTGTGATTTTTGAAGATGAGATGTTTATAGTTACAGCTGACGATCTTGACCACGGCGTACGCAGTTTTGGTTACCGCATTGTTGAAAAAGATAAACAAGGCGCACTTAATGCTGAAAAACTAAAAGCAGACGGTGTCGAAGCGGGACCAGTTTTTCAAAAGCTAAAAAACGGCGAAATCGTAACATTAGCTGATGGACGCGTAATCGATGGTAAAAATTATATCGGTGAGCCACAAAAAGGGAAGATTATTAGTATTTTTGGTGATACAAAAGAAACTATTAGCGAACTAGAATTGGCAATGAACGCCGATATTTTGGTTCATGAAGCAACATTTGAAGGTGATAAAGCAAAAATGGCAGGAGAATATATGCATTCGACAACGCTTCAAGCGGCAACCCTTGCTAAAGCTGCCAATGTCAAAAAATTAATTTTAACCCATATCAGCTCAAGATATGATCGAGATGCAAGTAAAGAGTTATTAATAGAAGCAAAAACTGTTTTTGAAAATACTGAAATAGCTTATGACTTAGCTGTTTTTCAAGTAGGAGAGTGACAAAATGAACCCTTTTTTGAAGAATAAAACGGTATTAATTACCGGGGCTTCTAACGGTCTTGGCGCTGAAATTGCAAGACAAGTTGCTGCGTCCGGTGGCAATGTTATTATAACAGCCAGAAGTACGGAAAAATTACTAGAGTTACAAAAAGATATACATGATAATTTTTCAGTAGAAGCGACTTATTTTACTTTAGATATGACGGATTTCGAGCAAGTGAAACAAGTCAGCGCAGAGATAAATGCATCGTATCAAATTGACGTGTTAGTCAACTGTGCAGGCTTTGGTTTATTTGAAAACGCGGTAGATATTCCATTTGAGACAATTGAAAAAATGTTTGATACGAATGTACTTGGCTTAATTCAACTTACACAACTGATTTTACCGCAAATGCAAGCACGCAAAGCAGGACATATTATTAATATTGCTTCCCAAGCTGCTAAAATAGCTACACCAAAATCAACTGTTTACTCAGCAACGAAATATGCGGTTTTAGGTTTTTCTAATGCACTTCGTTTAGAACTAATGCCAGACAAAATCCATGTTACAACAATCAATCCTGGCCCAATTGCCACAAACTTTTTCGATGTAGCGGATAAATCAGGAAACTATTTAGAAACAGTTGGCAAATTAGTGTTACAGCCAGAAAAGGTTGCGCGTAAAACAGTGCAAATTATGGGAACTAAGCGCCGCGAAATCAATTTACCTTTTGTAATGAATATTGCGACACGACTTTATCAAGTAATGCCACAAGTTATCGAATTCTTCGGTAAAGGGGCATTTTTAAAGAAATAAATCAGAAGAAAATACCTTATGAAAATAGGGTATTTTTTTCTTGTAATTAATGAGTTTAACCTTTATAATTGAATAAGAACGCTTGTTCGTTTTAAGGGAGATGCAGTTATGGATACGAGTAGAAAAATTATTCATATTGATATGGACGCTTTTTATGCATCTGTAGAACAACGCGACCATCCTGAGTTCCGAGGAAAGCCGCTTATTATTGGCGGGGATCCTAATAAACGCGGAGTCGTTGCGACTTGTTCTTATGAAGCGCGCAAATTCGGTGTGCATTCAGCTATGCCCACCAGACAAGCCGCTAAACTTTGCCCGAACGGTATTTTTATTCACGGCAATATGCCTCATTATGTAGAGGTTTCTAATCAAATCCGCGAAATCTTTTCCAGATATACGGATATTATCGAACCACTCTCTTTAGATGAAGCTTATTTGGATGTAACTGAAAATAAAAAAGGAATGAAATCCGCCACAATAGTTGCACGTGAAATCCAGCAGACGATTTACCGCGAGCTTGGTCTAACTGCTTCTGCCGGCGTATCATTTAATAAATTTATCGCAAAAATCGCTTCTGATTTTAAGAAACCTGCTGGCATTACGGTAGTTACACCCGAAGAAGCAGAAGCCTTTTTAGAACAAATACCAGTCACTAAATTTTATGGGGTAGGAAAAGTAACCGCAGAAAAATTACACCGTTTAGGAATTGAAACGGGAGCGGATTTGAAGAAGTGGAGCGAGTGGGACCTTATTCGCGAATTACACAAACATGGCTATCATTTATATCGACACGTTCGAGGTCGTTCTAACAACATTGTGAATCCGCATCGTGATCGCAAATCTGTCGGTAAAGAAACCACTTTTGAATTTAATGTCTTAGATAGCCGAATTCTCGAACAAAGCCTGATGCAATTCGCCAAAAAAGTAGAAGAACGGCTTATCAAATTACAAAAACATGGCAAGACGGTAGTACTAAAACTACGCTACAGTGACTTTACAACCATTACTAAGCGCCTTACTTTAAACGAATATACCAATGATGCAAATCAAATTTATCAAGCGGCAGCCCTTCTTTTAAGAGAAAGCTATACTGGTCAGGACAGTATTCGCTTGATTGGACTTACCGTAACCAATTTAAAACCCGTTTATTTTGAGAATTTACGTTTAGAAGGACTTTAAAAAAAGAAAAGGCCATCCAACCTTTTCTTTTTTTATGCCTATAGATTATAACCTTTAAAAAAATCTTGACTAATTCATCATGATGTTATACACTGAAAACGACGAAAGGTTATAATGTTTCTTGATTATATTATTGCAAATGTTATAATGAATCAAAAGATAACTTTTCGGGAGGAATGAAACTAATATGAAAAAATTAAATAAATCATCTTCTATACCACTTTATATGCAACTGAAAAATCAACTACAAGAGAAAATTGAACAAGATATGTCTGTTGGAGATTTACTTTTGACAGAAACAGAAATTGAAAAGATGTATCATGTTAGCAGGATGACAGTTCGAAAAGCGATAGAAGAGCTGGTAAATGAGGGGATTGTAAGTAAACAGCAAGGCAAAGGAACATTTGTGAGTCAAACAAAGACTACACAAGGACTTGGACGGATTTTTAGTTGGTCAGAAGAAATGAAATTACAACATAAGGAATCTAAGACTATCAGTGTAGAAATTTCTGCAGCAATCCCATCAAAAAAAATCCGTACAGCGCTTCAATTAGGCAAGAATGAAGAAGTAACTTGTATTAGACGCGTGAGAGAAATTGATGGTGAACCTGTTGCAATTATGATTAATTATTTACGAGCCAAATATGTTCCTGGTTTACTAGAAAATGGTTTGAAATCAGATTCCCTTTACCATGATTTGGAAGAAATTTATCATATTAGTTTAGTACATGCAGATGAAATTATTACAGCAAGATTATCTACGCCCATTGAATCTGCCTTGCTCGCAGTTCCAGAAGACTCTGCGGTGCTTCATGTTCGACGTACTTCCTATATGAAAGGCAATACCCCAGTGGAAGTGGTAGATATGGTAGCTCGCGGAGATAGGTACCAATATTTGGCTGAATTAGAAGGTAGAACTAAAAAACATATCATATAGAAAAGGAGGGAGACGTATTGTTACCAATTACTTTAGAACAAATTGAATTGGATGTGGAGGTAGAAAGTCCGGTAGATGCTATCAGAGCTGCTGGAAACCTCTTGGTGAAAACTGAGAGCGCTTTATCTAGTTATGTAGATGCGATGGTTGCTAGTTATGAAAAATTAGGACCCTATATAGTCTTAGCACCACATATTGCAATTCCGCATGCACGGCCCGAACACGGAGTAAGAAAACAATGTATGTCAATTGTTCGTTTGAAAAAACCAATCAAATTTGGGCATCCAGCCAATGACGATGTGACTCTTGTTATCGCAATTGGTGGTGTAGATACAAATTTTCACATCAAAATGCTCCAAGCCCTTAGTGTATTATTAACCGATGAAGATAAGCTGAAAATATTAAAAACAAGTACCGATAAAGCGGAAATCTTATGTACCATAAATAAGGAGGAAAAGTAGTGGAAATTTTAACGGTTTGCGGAATGGGATTTGGAACTAGCTTGATGTTACTCATGGAAATTCAAGATATGGCAAAAAAACATGGCTTTACAGTTGGAGGGGAAGCAACGGATTTAAGTAGTGCGAAGGGAAGAAAGTGCGACATTATTGTTGCTTCCAGTGAAATAGCCAAAGAATTAGCAGAGGAAGAAGTCAAAGTTGTCCCAATCATTAATATTCTCGATAAGAAAGAAATAGAAGAAAAAGTTCTGCCAGCTATCAAACAATACTTTGTTTCATAAAAAAGGAGGATGGAGATGCTTACTTTCATCACAGAAATTTTTTCTACGCCCGCTTTTATTTTAGGAATTATAGCAGCTATTGGGTTAATTGCCTTAAGGAAAACCGGTTCTGATATTGTAAAAGGAACATTAAAAACGATTTTTGGTTTTATTATGTTACAGCAAGGGTCCGCGATTATTGTTGGAAGTCTAATTCCATTTAGCACAATGTTTGAAAATGCTTTTCAACTTAAAGGGGTGGTAGCAGAAGATAATGCTATTGCAGCTGCTGTTCAGCAAATTTTAGGTACGGAAACATCTTTAATTCTTGTATTTGGTTTTATTATTAATGTTATTCTTGCTAGAACGACCAGATGGAAATATATCTTCTTAACTGGGCATATGATGTTTTCCTTCGCAGCAACAATGGCCATTGTATTTGATCAAATGGGCTTTAATAGCTGGCAAATTATTTTGTTTGGTTCTATCGCGCAAGGTATTTCGAGTATTGTTTTTCCAGCTCTCGCACAACCTTTTGTACGTAAAGTGACAGGAAATGATCAAGTCGGTTTTGGCTTTTGGGGCAGCTCCCTTGTCTGGGCAACCGGTTGGCTTGGAGGGAAATTAGGAAATAAAGCTAATTCTACAGAGGACTTAAAAGTTCCTAAAAAACTAGATTTTTTGAAAGAAATGTCTGTTTTAATGGGGATTGTCATGGCAGTGATTTATATCTTTACATCTTTCTTTGTGGATGAACCGGTGATGAAAGAACTAGCTGGCACACAAAGTAATGTATTATTCGCAATATTGCAAGCATTCACTTTTGTTGTCGGAATATTAATACTACTTCAAGGAGTACGGATGTTTTTAGGTGAATTAGTTCCTGCTTTTAAGGGTATTAGCGAAAAAATTGTTCCCGGTGCAATTCCAGCTCTTGATGTTCCCATTTTCTATTCATTCGCACCTACTGCAACGACCATTGGTTTTTTATGTGCAGTAGTCGGAGGGCTTGGAGCGACACTAGTTTCTACCATGCTTCCAGTTGTCGTGCTCCCATCTGTTATTGGATTGTTTTTTATGGGCGGAGCAGCTGGTGTATTCGGAAATGCAATGGGTGGTAGACGAGGAGCCATTATTGCTGGTTTATTATTAGGATTTATTTTTCAAATGATTGTAGCAATTGCTTATCCAATTTTAGGATTAGATGGCTATGGTATTCAAGGCTTATGGTTCGCTTCGACGGATGCAATTATTGTTATCGTCATTATTCGATTAATTGGAACACTATTTGGGATAGCACTTTAAAAAATATAGGAGATGGTTTTAAATGGAAAAGAAAATTAGAACGGTTCTTGGTGACATTTCGAAAGAAAGCCTTGGTTTCACATACTCTCATGAACATTTGTGGTGTTGTCCTCCACCAGTTCAGAAAGATCGTGATTTTGAATTAACCGATTATGAGTCCTCCTTAGAAGAATTAAAAACATTTCAATCTATTGGAGGTCAAACACTCGTAGATGCTTCAACACTGGATTATGGCCGTGATGGAAATAAACTAAAAGCTATGTCTGAAGAATCTGGTGTGAATGTTCTTGGTGTTACAGGATTTAATAAACATATTTATTTCCCGGAGTGGGTGCAGGAGGAAAGCATCGAACAAATTACAGATCGATTAATTTATGATATTGAAAATGGAATGGATGGATCCGATGCTCGTGCAGGCATTTTGAAGTCAGGTTCATGGTACAACCTCGTTCATCCATTAGAAGACAAAGTAACACGAGCTGTTGCATGGGCTCAAAAAGAAACAGGTGCACCAATTTGGTTGCATACAGAAGCGGGCACTATGGGACAAGAAATGCTTGCTATATTAGAAGAAGAAGGCGTGGATATGGAACTTGTAGCTGTTGGGCATAGCGACCGTAATGCAGATCCATACTATCATCTGAAATTAGCTGAAAAAGGAGCGTATGTTCAGTTTGATGGCTGTGGAAAAGTAAAATACTATCCAGATAGCACACGAGTTGAACTAGTGAAAAATATGCTTGAAAATGGTTTTGGGGATAAATTGCTCATCTCGGGAGATATGGGAAGAAAAAGTTATCTGCACGCATATGGTGGTGGTCCGGGATTCCGTTTTATAAAAACAAAATTTATTCCAAGGCTTTTAGAAGAAGGCGTAACGGAGCAACAAATACAAGCTATATTTTATGATAATCCAGCAAACTGGCTAGCCAAATTTTAATAAAGGAGTGCGTGTGATTTGTTAACTATGGAGAAAGACCAATTGATGGCAATTATTCGGGATGTAGCAAAAGAAGATGTTATTCCGATTGTAGAATTACTTTTAGAAGAAGGGATTACAACGCTAGAAGTCTCGTTAAGTAATGAAACAAAAGGATTAGCTTGTTTAGAAGCCTTAAGTCAGCATTTTTCAGCTAAGCAATTGACAATTGGAGCTGGTACAGTAGTAGAAAAAAAGCAAATTCAAAAGGTGAAACAAGCAGGAGCAACGTTTATTATTACTCCAGGTTTTGAAAAAAGTATTGTAGAAGAATGCATAAAACAAGACATAGCTGTTTTTCCAGGAGTATTTTCTCCAGGCGAAATTATGGAAGGAATACAATTAGGCGTAGAAATTTTTAAAGTTTTTCCGGCTGGAACACTTGGACCGACTTACATTAAAAATTTAAGAGGTCCATTCCCTAATATTCATCTAATGGCAGTTGGCGGGGTAGATTCAGGAAATATCGCAGAATTTAAAGCGGCCGGGTGTGATTCTTACGCTATTGGAAGTGAACTTGTTCCACGCGGTGCCACAAAGGCTATGCTCAATCAAATAAGAGAAAATGCAAAAGCTTTTCAAAGATAGGATGGATGTAAAATGGTGCAATCAGCCAACAAAATAATAAACATGACACGAGATGAAGTGGAAAAAGCGATAACTGATTTTCCAGTCGCAATTTTACCACTCGGAGCAACAGAGCAACATGGACATCATTTACCACTTGGGGTCGATATATTTTTAGCAGAGCATTTAGCTGAATTGGTATCGGAAAAAACAGGAGCAATAGTGATTCCGCCAATGCCCTTTGGCTATTCTTGGGTATGGCGTGATATTCCAGGAACGATTTCTATTCAACAACATCATGTCGAAGCAATTATTAAGGATGTCGCACACAGTGTTTCTCGCTATGGTGTCAAAATGCTTGTCTTAATAAATGGACATGATTCTAACAATAACTCGATGAAATATGCTGTTAGAGAATTAGCAGATGAGCTAGAAATGCCCGTTATGTATCTGTTTTATCCGTCTCTTTCTGAAGTAATGGAAAAGAGTTGTGAGTCTGGTACATGGCATGGAATGATTCATGCCTGTGAATTTGAAACCTCTTTAATGCTTGCGACTAAAAAAGAATTAGTGCAGATGAAAAAAGCGGTTAGAGAATATCCTGAAAAACCAACCCTTTACGGAAAATCAACTATTTCGCTAGGTGATTTAAGCAAAAGTGGTGTATATGGGGATGCTAGCCTTGCCACAGAGGAGAAAGGGGAACAGATGATACAACTATTTGCAGAGAAGATGGCTGCACTTCTTTTAGAAGGTTATAGTTATTTAACTAAATAAAAAGGTATTAAAAAAACCACTCTTTTTCGGAAGAGTGGTTTTTCATTTATTTCATTTCCAGTAAACGTTCTTTCAGTTCTTGCTCCATTGTAACTAGTTCTTTCTCAGCTACGGCACGTTTAGCACGGCCTTCTTGTTGGATTTTAAGTGTTTCTTGCAAGGTTTCAATTAAGCTGGACTGAGTTTCTTTAAGCGTTTCGATGTCAACGATACCTCTTTCGTTTTCACGCGCTGTTTCGATTGCGTTTGTTTTTAGCATATCGGCATTTCGTTTTAGAAGTTCGTTCGTTGTTTCAGAAACTTGGCGTTGAGCGGCTACGGCTTGTTGTTGACGAAGCAACGTAAGCGCGATGGCTACTTGGTTTTTCCAAAGTGGAATTGCAGTCATAATGGAAGACTGAATTTTTTCAGCGAGTGCTTGGTTTGTGTTTTGGATTAAACGGATTTGCGGCGCTTGTTGGATAGTGATTTGGCGACTTAAGCGTAAGTCATATACACGCTTATCAAGTCGATCCGCAAATTGTGTTAAATCATTTACTTCTTGATAATCCATTTGATCGCCAGTTTGTTCTGCTTTTTTGCGAAGTTCTGGGAGCATTTTTGTATTAATTTCTTCTAATTTTAATTCTCCAGCAGCAATGTAAATGTTAAGTGCTTGGAAGTAATCTTTATTTTTATCATAAAGCTGTTCTAGGAAAGAGTTATCTTCCATTAAACGCTTTTTGGAATGTTCCAGTTTCAACGCGATGCGGTCAATTTGGGTACCAATTTTTTGATATTTAGAAGTAATTTCATTGATGGATTGTTTAACTCGGTGGAACATTTTTGTGAAGACATTTTTGTTGCGAGCAGCTAGTTCATCTGGGTCGGCTTCTTGCAAGCGGAACATTAAATCACTAATAATATCGCCAATTGGTCCAACATCTTGCTTTTGCACATGAGCTAACATCGAGTGAGAAAAGTCATGCAGTTTAGCTTGGGCAGGTGCTCCGTAACCAAGAATCGCTGCTTGATTTCCAGGTTCGATTTGTTTGGATAACTCTAACGCTTGTTTTTTATTTGTTTCTGTAAGCATATCTACTAAGCGGGGAGCCGCATCTGTTTCGTTATTTACGATACTTGCAGCTGATTCGCCGTCTGATCCGAATGGGTTAGCTAGAAGATCATCTAATGTTTGGTTAAACTCTTTCTCCACTACTAAATCTTTTAATTCATTTGTTTCTTCACTTGGCTTGTTCTCGGTCATCTTTTGTACCCCTTTCGAATTTCTTTTTCTGTTTGGAAATGGAGTTTTTCGCTACTTCTAATTCAAAATCGAGATTGTTTACATCTTGATTCAAAAGTGTAAATAAATCCTTTTCAATAACACGACTTAAATCATTTAAAAGTGTGCGTGTATCAGAAAGCGTTTGATAAATTTTCTTGTCTTTTACAGGTTGTTTTTCTAAGAAAGCATATTTTTCGGTGAGCTCTACTAAAGAGTCAAGATGAGAGAAAAAGAAATCTTCTGCTTCATAAAAACGTTTAGGTTCTTCTTTTACGATGCCGTATATTCTTTTAGTAAGTAAAAGTGTTTTGTTGCGCTCTTGGAAAGAATATAGCGCTTTGTTTTGTGTCATGATTTTTTGAAGGCGGATAATTTTCACACGAGCTTCTTCTAAGTTAGTACGAATATATTTATATTCTTTCTTGGTTAATCCAGTTGCAATCATTTGCGCCCGGTCTCCAGCTTTAGATGAAAAGAAAAATAGGATAGCTGCAACAGCGATAACAATTGTTGCAATTACCAAGCCACTATGGATAAGTGAAGTAAGAATACCACCCAAAATAATGACAAGTAAAATAGAACCTGTGAATGCTAATATCTTTTTAAAAACGGTCATTATACATCTTCTCCTTTAAGTACCTGTTTAAAAGGTCCGCTTTTTCTTAATAGTATATTTTTCTAAAAATAAAGATTGATGGAATGTAACTACCATTTAAGTATATTTAGTATGTGAGCACTAAGCAAGTAGCATGGTTTTTATATTTTAGAAAGTGTCCTTTATTTGTTCTTATCATACCATATTTAGAAAACAGATGTTATCAGTCGTGCGATGTAAATTAAACTCGGACTTAGTTATGTTATAATGAAAAAAAACGAGAAGTAGGTGGCAGAAATGGACTCACTAGAGGAAAAAACACTTCATACAGAAAAGATTTTTAGTGGAAATGTTATTGAATTGCAAGTAGATGATGTAGAGTTGCCAAATGGGGAAAGGAGCAAGCGCGAAATTGTCAAGCATCCTGGAGCTGTGGCAATTATACCTTTTTCAGCAGATGGAAGAATGTACTTAGTAGAGCAATTCCGAAAGCCACTCGAAAAAAACATTATCGAAATTCCAGCCGGTAAAATGGAGCCGGGGGAAGATCCGCTCGTGACCGCAAAACGGGAACTAGAAGAAGAAACTGGTTTTCAGTCAGATGATTTAACGTATCTCACTTCTTTTTATACATCACCTGGGTTTGCTAGTGAACTTTTACATATTTATGTAGCACGGGATCTTCGGAAAATGGAACACCCTCTAGCGCAAGATGCAGATGAATTTATTAATTTAGTCAAAGTAACGATGGAAGAAGCAGAACAGTTAATAGCACAACAATTCATTCATGACGCAAAAACAATGTACGCGATACAGCACTGGAAATTACAACTATTAATAGAAGAAAACGAATAAATCGGATGAAAAAACTTCTTTGGGAATACTTGGCATAAAGAATGGAAATGTGGTATCATAAACATGAAAAGAGAGCCATGCAAGAACATGACCCTCAAATGTAAGCCCCATTTAAGGTGGCAGCTAGCTTAATAGATTATAAAAATAACCACTAAACCGTCCAAAGTTTATGAGTGGTTATTTTTTTGTGTTATTTTGACTGTTTAGTAACAACATTAAAGTTGTAAAAGCGACTGCAAAAGAGAGTGCTTCATAAACGGTCATGGGTTATCCTTTCCAGGAGTTCCTAACAAAAAAGCCATAGGCATCCCCCTTTCATGTTGAAAGAGCTAGCCACCACCATAAACTTGCTTACGTACTTATAGTATATCACCTGGAACCTAGTTATTCTATCCGTAATAAAGCGATTATTGAAATTAGTATTATCAAGCTAAAATTGGGAATTTAAAGACTTTAGATAGCATGAAAAACAGTAATTTGGATACTATTATTGATTATAGTTTTTGATTGACTACCTGGTCAAAAGTGGTTATACTCAAGTTGACCAAGTGGTCAATTTAAGTGTGGAGGAGAGAACATGGAAGCAATTAAAGTGGAGTCGCTCACAAAAAATTACCATAAAAAACGAGCAATTGAAAATGTGAATTTGTCGGTAAATGAAGGCGAATTATACGGTTTTATCGGTCCGAATGGAGCTGGGAAATCAACAACTATCAAAGTCTTATTGAATTTTATTTATGCAACCAGCGGAAGTGCCACGGTTCTCGGAAAAGATGTAGTGAAACAGTCAGCAGAGATTAAGAAAATGGTCGGATATGTCCCTAGTGAAGTTCGCTATTATCCACAAATGACTGCAAATGATATTATCCACTATGCTGCTAAATTCCATCAAATCAAAAATGCAACACAAAAAATGAATAGATATTATGAAATGTTTTCGATTGATCCGAAAAAACGCTTTGGTGAAATGTCGCTTGGAAATAAGAAGAAAGTAGCGATTGTGGCTGGACTTATAACTGAACCGCAATTATTTATTTTGGATGAACCAACAAACGGCCTTGATCCTTTGATGCAACATTATTTATTTAAAGAAATGACCGAGCGAAATAAAGAGGGGATGACGATTTTCCTTTCAAGTCATAATTTACGTGAGGTTCAAGAATACTGCACGAGAGCGGCTTTTATTCGAAACGGGAACATTATCGCGGTGGAAGACATCGCCAATCAGCAAATGACCGGCAAAGTGATTGCGCTCAAAGGGACGAATTTGCCCCTAGAAAAATTAACGAATGCGGGTGCAAGAATTATCGAAAATGAAACAGGTAAAGCACGACTTATTTTTGACGATGATATTAAAACAATTTTGCCACTATTACAGGAAAAAGAAATTACGGATTTAACGATTACAAATCAGGAATTAGAAGATAAATTTATGACACTATATGAAGGGGGAGAAATCAAATGAACATCTTACACATTGAATGGAAAACAAGAATAAAAAGCCTTGTTGTTTGGTCCGTTGTAGTAATTGTGATTTTAGGTGTGTTTATGGCTTTCTTCCCTAGTATGCAAAGTAGCGGTATGCAAGATTTAGTGAATACGAAGATGAATGCACTTCCGCAAGATATGATGAAAATTTTGCATATGGATTCGATGGCGGATTTAACGAATATTGATGCTTATTTTGCGTATGTTTTTCAGTATATTTTTATTGCGGCATGCGTATATGCAGCATTGATTGGTGCACAGGCTTTAATAAAAGAAGAAACAGATGGCACAATTGAATTTTTATATGCCCAGCCGATTACTCGGGCTAGTCTTGTGTTTTGGAAAATGGTTGGGAATTTATTATCTTTCGTGGCTTTTTGGTTGATTACGTTTGTGGCTTCTGTTGTGCTCGTTCTTGTTTTAAAACCAAGTGGGGTAGATAGCGGGAATTTAGTGACGGAGCTTGTTCGAGTATTTTCGAGTGAGTTACTTGTTGCAGCTGTATTTATGAGTGTGGGCTTTATGGTGTCAGCAGTGTTACGTTCCGCTAAACAAGCTTCTCCCGTCGCTCTTGCTCTTGTTTTCTTAACTTATATTTTAGGTATAATGGCCGGATTAAATGATAATGTTGACTTTTTCAAATACTTTTCGCCAATCAATTATGCGATTCCATCAGAAATTATGGACAAAGGGATTACTGGAACGAATGCACTAATTTCCTGCGCGGTGATTATTGTAGCGGTAGCAGCTACTTTTGTTCTTTATAAGAAAAAGGATTTGAAAGTATAATGGATGAAAAACGACTAAAAATTTTAGAAGCGGCGATGGAAGAATTTACAGAAAAAGGCTATCAGGCAGCTAGTACTAATAAAATTTGTGCAAAAGCGGGCGTTTCCAAAGGGCTTATTTTTCATTATTTTGGCTCTAAAGAAAAACTTTATATTGCGGCAGTGTCTTACGCGGTTGATTTTGCGACGAATGAGGTTAGTTTGGAAGAGAAACGATGGAGTGATTTTGTCGAGATGGCGATTTGGTCAACGAAAATGAAACTGGATTTTAATCGTAAATATCCTGCGATTTTTGGTTTGATTATGCAAGCTTACGGAAATCCACCGCCAGAATTGAAAGGTAAATTAGATGGCTTTTTCGATAAGGCAATTGAGCGGTCTGAAGCGCAAATGAATCAAGTTTTAAACGAAATGCAGTTAAAAAAAGATGTGAACATGGATGCGGCGCGAAAAGTGATGGAAGCACTTTTTCAGCATATTACAGAGAAAAGTACGGTGTTTTTGCAAAGACATCCGAATGCGACGATGGAAGATTTTATTCCACTTGCCAATGATTTTACGGAAATGATGCGAATTGTCGAATTTGGTATATGTGAAGAAAAAAAGGATTTGGGCGAGTGAGCCCGAATCCTTTTTTTAACCAATAAAGCTTTCGTGATGGGTACTAATCATTGCTTCGTCTCTTGCGGTAGGTTCTAAATATTTTTTGGCGCTATTAATCGCAATAGGACCTTCATGTAATCCAGCTGCGATAATGCGGATTTTTCGTGAATAGGTCGCGCTATCTCCACAAGCAAAAATACCTGGTACAGTCGTTTTCATTTCGTCATCAACAACAATACCGAAATCTGCTAGTTCAAAGCCCCATTCAGCCATCGTTCCAAGGTCAACTTTGACACCGTGATTAATAAAAAGTGCTTCTGTTTCAATCGTTTTAGTAACTTGTGTTTGGTTACAGCAAATGTTTATACTTGCTAGTTGATTATTTGCTCCGATTAATTCCTTGATTTCATGATGGATATGAATTTCAACGCGGGAATTTTTAAGTTCACGAACACTTTCTTCATGCGCTTTAAAATCTTCGCCACGATATATTAAATGCACTTTTTTTGCAATTGGTTCAAGTGTTTGCGCCCAGTCAATAGCGGAATTTCCGCCACCAGAAACCGTAACGATTTTGTCGCGAAATTGTTCAAGGTTTTTAACGTCATAATTGATGGCTAGCGGGAAATCGTCCACATGCATCGCTTCTAATTTATTGACTTCAAAAGTGCCGCTTCCTGTTGCGATAACAACCGTTTTAGAAAAATGAATACTCCCATTATGTGAAGTTAGTTGAAACACGCCATCAGTTAGTTTAGTTACATCAACTACTCGTTCATTACATACAATAGTAGGGTGAAAAGTTTCTGCTTGCTCTTTTAAATTGGCAACGAGATTAGCTCCAGTAATAGCTGGAATTCCACCAATATCACGAATAATTTTTTCCGGGAAAAAGTAGCGGACTTTGCCACCAACATCTGGTTCAGCATCAATAATTTTTGTTTTCATGGAACGTAAACCACTATAAAATGCGGAAAATAGCCCAATTGGACCGCCGCCAATAATCGTTACATCATACACTTCATTTGGCAATGGAATCAAGCTCCTTTACAATTTCGCATCCGTTGCAAGTTTCGTATGGGAGACAAAGAGGAACACCGCTGCGTGGGTCAATTAAAATATCGGCTTTAATATTAAATACGTCTTCTAACGTTTCTTCAGTCATTACGTTAACTGGCGAACCTTCTGCAACTACTTTTCCTTCTTTAATAGCAATCATATGATGAGCGTAACGAGATGCGTGATTTAAATCATGAACAACCATCACGATTGTACGGTTTTCTGATTGATTTAATTGTTTGAGTAGGTTAAGGACGTCTAGTTGGTGAGTCATGTCTAAAAAGGTTGTCGGTTCATCGAGGAATAGTACGTCTGTTTCTTGCGCGAGCGACATTGCTATCCAAGCACGTTGGCGTTGTCCGCCTGATAAACTGTCAATCGGTCGGTCCGCAAATTCAGTTAAATTCGTTACACGCAATGACCAGAAAATAATTTCCCGATCTTTTGCGGTAATTGATTTAAAACTGCTTTGATGCGGAGAGCGGCCATAAGAAATTAATTCAAACACCGTCAAACCATCAGGTGCTGAAGGATTTTGTGGTAAAATAGCTAATTGTTTGGCAATTTCTCGTGTCGGTTCATTATGAATTTTCTTGCCGTCTAAATAAACAGCACCTTTGCTAGGTTTCATCAAGCGGGACATCGTCTTTAAAATAGTTGATTTCCCGGAACCATTTGCCCCAACTAAGGCAGTTATTTTATTAGCAGGAATGGCTATATCTAAACCATCAACAATGATTCGTTTGTCGTATGAAATTTGTAAGTTATCTGTATGAAGGTCTTTCATTTTCATCGCTCCAATTTAAAGTTAAGGTGATAATCATTCTCAATGGTTAAGTATAGAGTTTTTACGTTAAAGATGCAAGTGATACTTTGTCAGAGAGGATTTGCACTTTAAGAACAAAGTTGCTATACTAACTGAGAATTGTTATCAGTTACAGGAGGGGTTCATTTGAAAAAAGGTTTAAGTTTACTCGTATTAATGCTTTTAACTACAGTAGTTTTGGCTGCTTGTGGAGATGATAAAACGGCAGGAAATGACAAGGTTGAAATGCGTACATATACAATGGCAAATGGGAAGAAAGTAGAAATTCCGGCACATCCAAAACGCATTGTAGCATCGGAATATCTAGGAAATATTGTTTTGCTTGGGATAAAGCCAGTTGGGGCTAGAGCGAAACAAATCGAAAATCCGTTTTTGAAAGGAAAAGTGGAAGGAATTACAGATATTGGTGATCCAGTTTCAGCAGAAAAAGTGGCAGAATTAAAACCAGATTTAATTGTTGTTTCCAAAGAAGATGAATATGAAAAAATGTCCAAAATTGCGCCAACTGTGTTAATCCCGTATGCGACTTCTAAAAATGTGGAAGAAGATGTGCGCCAAATTGCAGATTTAGTTGGTGAAAAGAAAGCTGGAGAAGCTTGGCTAGATAAATTTCATCAAAAAGCGAAGGAAAGCAGAGAAAAATTAGCAGGAAAATTAAAGCCGAATGAAACGGTGGGCATTTATGAAGTTCAAGATAAAGATTTTTATGTAATGGGGCAAAATATGGGGCGCGGAGGTCAAGCGATTTATAATGCCTTACAACTGAAAGCACCAGCTAAAATTCAAACGGATGTATTGGACGGACAAGACTGGCAAAAAATTTCATTAGAAGTATTACCTGAGTTTGCAGCGGATAGAATGTTTGTGACAAATACTTCTTCTGGAAGTGCTAAAGACGGAGAGAAAACTTTAAAAGATTTAACCAACTCACCAATTTGGAAAAATTTACCGACATTTAAAGCGGGAAATGTCTATCAAATGGATTTTGACACGATGTTTTATTATGATCCTTTAGCAGTAGAAGGGCAGTTGGATATTGTTGTCGAGAAGTTACTTGAATCCAACTAAAGATTGCGCTTAGTGAATGATATTGATATAATTTTCTTTGCGATTGATAATTATTATCACTAAAAATGAGCGGATAATTTAGATGGAAGGAACATGTACAGATGGATAAGTCAAAACAGATAAAAATGAATACAAGACCGACTGTTGCTATATTCATACTTTCGGGTGGGATTTTGTTGCTTCTTATTCTAGCGTTATTCGGGATTGCAGTAGGAGCGGCTAATATTAATTTGAGCACGGTTTGGGACGCGCTTTTTCATTATAATAGTTCGGACACTCAGCATCAGATTATTCGGAGTTTGCGAGTTCCTCGTGTGATAGCTGATATGGCGATTGGAGCAGCATTTGCGGTGGCAGGAGCAATTATGCAAGGGATTACGCGCAATCCACTGGCTGATTCTGGTTTGCTTGGACTGAATGCTGGATCGACGTTTATGGTAGCTGTGTGTTTTGCTTTTATGCCATGGCTTAGTTATAACTCGCTAATTATATTTTCTTTTGTTGGTGCAGCGATTGGAGCGTTCTTGGTTTTTGGAGTAAGTTCCATTGCTGGAAGTGCGATGTCTCCTACACGATTAGTACTTGCGGGGGCAGCGGTGAGTTCGCTTCTTACGGCGCTTAGTGAAGGGCTTGCGATCTATTTTCAGCTGAGTCAAGATTTGGCGTTTTGGTATGCGGGAGGCGTCGCTGGTGTGAAATGGAGTCAGCTTGCGGCAATTTGGCCGTGGTTACTCGGTGCGCTTATTGCGGCAATTTTATTAAGCAAATCAATTACGATTTTAAGTTTAGGTGATGATATTGCAGTTGGTCTTGGTGAAAAAACGACTTTTGTTAAAATAGCTTCGATGGTAGTTGTTTTAATTTTAGCAGGACTTGCAGTTTCAGTTGTTGGTCCGGTTGGCTTTATCGGATTGATTGTGCCGCATTTGGTACGTTTTTTAGTCGGGGTGGATTATCGCTTTATTATTCCTTGTTCGGCTGTAGTTGGGGCGTTTTTGACTTTAGCAGCAGATATTGTTGCCCGAACAATTAATCCTCCATATGAAACGCCGATTAGTGTTATTTTTGCATTAATTGGGGTTCCTTTCTTCCTATATGTAGCTCGTAAAGAAAGGAGGAACTTATAATGTATATGACTGTTGCTGAAAAACGAAAGAAATCACGGCGTATTTGGACTTTAATTATTTTAAGTGTGCTTATATTTTGTACGTTTACATATAGTGTCAATGCTGGGTATTCGAAATTACCTTTTATAGAAGTGATTAAGTCTTTCTTTGGAATGGCGGATGCGGGAACGCAACTGATTGTGTCAGAATTTCGGTTGCCACGTATTGTTATTGCGCTTTTAGTGGGTGCAGGACTTGCGGTTTCGGGAACGATTTTACAAGGTATTTCTGGAAATGGGCTGGCTGATCCGGGGATTCTTGGAATTAACAACGGAGCAGGTTTGGCAGTTATGCTTTATATTTCCTTCTTTCCCTCAACGATGGATGTACCGGTTTTATTTATGCCATTTATTGGATTTGTCGGAGCTATTTTAACGGCATTTGTTGTATATGGGCTTTCTTATAGTAGGAGTGAGGGGTTACTTCCTAATCGTTTGTTACTTACAGGGATTGCTGTTGCAGCTGCGATTGCTGCTTTGATTACGCTCTTGACTGTTCGACTTGATCCGCAAAATTACCAGCGTTATGCTGAATGGATGGCTGGAAATATATGGGCTTCGAGTTGGCAATATGTTTATGCGCTTTTGCCGTGGTTGATTGTGCTTGGTGCGATTGCTTTTATGAAAGTAAAAACACTCGATGTACTGTCATTTGGCGATCAAGTGGCAACCGGGCTAGGTGTCCGAGTGGAACGCGAAAAATTTGTTCTATTAATAGTAGCGGTTGGTTTAGCAGCGGCTTGTGTCTCTGTTAGCGGCGGGATTGCATTTATTGGTTTAATAGGCCCTCACATTGCTAGAAAACTTGTTGGCTCAGCGCATCGTTGGGTAATGGTTACGGCGGCTTTATCAGGGGGGCTATTGTTACTACTCGCTGATACGATTGGCCGCTTGATTATTCAACCTTCCGAAATCTTTGCGGGAATTGTTGTCGCAATCATTGGAGCCCCGTACTTCTTGTTTCTTCTTGCTAAAGCTAAATAATAATTATTATTAATAACGAGAAATTAACTAGTAATTGATAATCATTGTAGACAGCCTATTGCTTTTGTGCTATCTTAGTAAACATAAGAAATAGGAATTGTCTAGGTGCCATTTTTAAAGTGATAAGTGGATTTTGAACTTGCATTTTAATTATAATTATTATAAACTGTATTTATTGTTAAATGATAATGATGATAATTTAGAACGACAACTTGTTATCGCAACTAAGGGAGGAACCATAATGGAAGGTCGTATTGGACGCATTAAAGCACAACTTCATGATGCTAGTTATAAATTAACCCCACAGCGAGAAGCTACTGTTCGCGTTTTACTGGAAAATGAAAAAGATCATTTAAGTGCTGAGGAAGTTTTCTTGCGTGTGAAAGATATTGCGCCTGACACTGGCCTAGCAACAGTTTACAGAACATTGGAGCTTTTAACAGAACTACGCGTGGTAGATAAAATTAATTTTGGTGACGGTGTATCTCGTTATGACTTGAGACAAGAAGGCGCCAAACATTTCCATCATCATCTTGTTTGTTTGGAATGTGGATCTGTGGAAGAAATTCAAGAAGATTTACTAGAAGATGTGGAAAAAATCGTGGAATCAAAATGGAATTTCCTTGTAAAAGATCATCGTTTAACTTTCCAAGGGATTTGCGCAGATTGCAGACAAAAATCTAAAAAAAATAATAGTTGAGTTTGGGATTATATATCTCAAACTTTTTTTATTGGCAAAAAAGATGGACTGAATTGTGCGAAAAGTATTATAAGTTTTTTTCATCGCTTAAACGTTTTCACTGAGGAAGGAACATGGTAGAATAGGATTTGTGGAGGAAATGCTTATGAATGATTTGATTGATGATTTTTTACACTTTTTAATTGTAGAGAAAGGCTTATCCGCGAATACAATAAAAGCTTACGAACGAGATTTACACTATTTTGTTTCATACATGGATACCTCTAGAACTTTAACGGACCCGGATACACTCGAACGAAACGATATAGTTGGATTCATGGCATTTGCTAGAAAAGAAGGAAAATCACCAAGAAGCGTAGCACGATATATTGCTTCGCTGCGATCTTTTTTTCATTATTTAATGCATGATGGAAAAATGTCGCACGATCCAATGATTCAAATTGAAACGCCAAAACAAGCGCAAAGCCTACCAAAAGTTTTAAACTTAGATGATGTAGAAAAATTACTTAGTTCATCAGATACTAGCACTCCGCTCGGACTCAGAGACCAAGCGATGCTAGAAATTTTATACGCGACGGGGCTTCGTGTAACCGAACTTGTAAAGCTTAAAATGGATGATTTACATCTTCAAATGGGCTTTATTCAAACGATTGGTAAAGGTGATAAAGAACGAATTATCCCGCTTGGAAAAACAGCAACCACTGTGTTGGAACAATATTTAGAAGAAGCAAGACCTAAACTTAGAAGACCGAAATACCGGAATGATTTTGTGTTCTTAAATCACCACGGGCAAGGACTGACAAGACAAGGATTCTGGAAAATTTTAAAAGGAATCGCGAAGGAGTCGGGCATCGAAAAGCCGATTACACCGCATACATTGCGTCATTCATTTGCTACTCATTTACTTGAAAACGGGGCTGATTTAAGGTCGGTGCAAGAGCTTCTTGGCCACGCCGACATCTCCACCACACAAATTTATACCCATGTAACAAAACTGCGGCTTAAAGATGTTTACAAACAATTTCACCCGCGCGCTTAAAAAATAAAGTTGAAAAGGATGAGTAAATATGCCAGATAAATTTAAACGAGTACATGTTATTGTAATGGATTCAGTTGGTATTGGGGAAGCACCAGATGCTGCTAAATTTGGTGATTTCGATGTGGATACATTTGGTCATATTGCAAAACACGTTGGCGGCTTAAAAATGCCTGAAATGGGCAAATTAGGATTATCCAATATCCGTGAAATCGAAGGAATTGAAAAAGCTGAAAAACCACTTGCTTATTATACAAAAATGCAAGAGGCTTCTAATGGAAAAGATACAATGACAGGTCACTGGGAAATTATGGGACTTTATATTGATACGCCTTTCCGCGTATTTCCTGATGGATTTCCAGACGATTTAATCAACCAAATTGAAGCAAAAACTGGCCGTAAAGTAATCGGCAACAAGCCTGCTAGTGGTACAGAAATTATGGCGGAACTTGGGGAAGAACATGTGAAAACAGGTGCGCTAATTGTGTACACTTCTGCTGACTCTGTATTACAAATCGCTGCGCATGAAGATGTTGTTCCTTTAGAAGAGCTATATGAAATCTGTGAATTCTGTCGTGAAATTACATTAGACGATCCGTATATGCTTGGTCGCATTATTGCTCGTCCATTTGTTGGTGAACCTGGCGCGTTTGTCAGAACTCCAAACCGTCACGATTATGCCCTAAAACCTTTTAAACCAACAGTAATGGATGCTTTAAAAGATGGTGGGAAAGATGTCATTGCGATTGGTAAAATTTCGGACATTTTTGACGGAGAAGGTGTAACTGAATCTATCCGTACAAAATCAAACATGGATGGAATGGACCAATTTATCGATGTGTTAGATAAAGATTTTAATGGTATGAGTTTCCTTAATTTAGTTGACTTTGATGCACTGTTCGGTCACCGTCGTGATCCTCAAGGTTATGCGGATGCACTTGTCGATTTTGATGGTCGCTTAGTAGAAGTGATGGAGAAATTAACAGATGATGATCTTTTAATTATTACAGCAGATCACGGAAATGACCCAACATACTCTGGAACAGACCACACTCGTGAATTTGTACCTTTACTTGTATACTCTCCGCGCTTTAAAAACGGCGGTTCTGAATTAGAATTACGCCAAACTTTTGCTGATCTTGGTGCAACAGTAGCGGACAATTTTGATGTAAAAATGCCTGAATACGGAAAAAGCTTCTTAAAAGATTTGAAATAGGAAAGAGGAGGAACAACAATGAGTTTAGAAAAAGTAAATGAAGCTGTTGCGAAAATTAGAGAAAATTACACTGGGGCGCCAACGGTTGGTTTAATTCTTGGATCGGGTCTAGGTGTATTAGCAGATGAAGTAAACAATCCAACAAAACTATCATACAGCGAGATTCCACACTTTCCTGTTTCTACAGTTGAAGGTCATGCAGGGCAATTCGTTTTTGGTGAATTAGAAGGAAAAGAAGTAGTAGCGATGCAAGGTCGTTTCCATTTTTATGAAGGATATTCCATGCAAGATGTTACTTTCCCGGTTCGTGTAATGAAAGAATTAGGTGTTGAATTACTTATCGTTACTAATGCTGCTGGTGGCGTGAATGAACTGTATTCTGCTGGAGACTTGATGTTAATTTCTGACCATATTAACTTTACTGGAACTAACCCACTTATTGGACCAAATGACGAACATTTTGGCCCTCGTTTCCCAGATATGTCTGAAGCTTATAACTTGGCGTTACGTGTCGATGCTAGATTAATTGCACAAGAACTTAATTTAACGATTCGTGAAGGTGTATATGCTGGATTTAGCGGTCCAACATACGAAACACCTGCTGAAATTCAAATGATGAGAACACTTGGAGCAGATGCTGTTGGAATGTCGACAGTGCCAGAAGTAATCGTTGCTAACCACGCTGGATTACGAGTGCTTGGTATTTCTTGTATTACGAATATGGCGGCGGGGATTCTCGACCAACCACTTTCTCATACAGAAGTAATTGAAACAACTGACCAAGTTCGTAGCACGTTTTTACAATATGTAAAAGCAATTGTTGCTAAAATTTCTTAAAATAATTGGTAGCTAATCTCAGCCCAAATTCGTTATTTTCTGAAGCGAGAAATAATGAATATGGGCTGAGTTTTTTATGTATTTGATAATATTTTCAGATAGTTATTGTCGCTCGGCTTCTTAGTATGCTACTATATAAAAGAACTTTTAAAAATCTATAATGTAAAGGTGGGATTGGCGTGACGTTTGAACGGCTTGGAACAATGAATGTAAATGCAGAAGGACATCTCGAAATTGGAGGGGTGGACACTTTAAAGCTTACTGAAAAATATGGTACGCCGCTGTACGTTTATGATGTAGCGCTAATCCGTGACCGAGCAAGAGGATTTAAGAAAACCTTTGAAGAGTTGGGTGTAAAAGCCCAAGTAGCTTATGCGAGTAAAGCGTTTTCTGCTGTAGCAATTTACCAATTAATGGCGGAAGAAGGCTTGTCTCTTGATGTTGTATCGGGCGGCGAACTCTATACAGCCATTAAAGCGAATTTCCCTCCTGAAAGAATTCACTTTCACGGAAATAACAAAAGTGCTGAAGAAATACATATGGCGCTTGATTATGGGATTGGTTGCTTTGTTATTGATAATTATTATGAAATTAGTTTATTAGAAGATATATTAATAGAACGAAATGAAAAAGCCGCTGTTTTAATTCGCGTGACTCCAGGGATTGAAGCTCATACACATGATTATATTTTAACTGGACAAGATGATTCGAAATTTGGATTTGGTCTTACAAACGGGCAGGCTGAAAAAGCAATTAAGCAAGTGCTTCATGCAAGTGCTTCATTTGACTTAATTGGGCTTCATTGTCATATTGGATCGCAAATTTTTGAAACAACAGGTTTTAAACTCGCAGCTCGTCGAATTATGGATAAATTAGTAGAATGGCACGGAACACTCGGTTTTGATTCCAAAGTTCTTAATCTTGGCGGTGGTTTTGGTGTGCGTTATACTGCTGAAGATGAGCCACTTGAACCAAGTGAATATGTGCGTCAAATCATGGATGAAGTGCGTGATGTTGCTAATAGTAATGATATTGCTATTCCTGAAATTTGGATTGAACCGGGTCGTTCGCTCGTTGGTGAAGCTGGAACAACTCTTTATAAAGTTGGCTCTCGTAAAGAAGTTCCGGGTATTCGGAATTATATTGCAGTAGACGGCGGTATGTCGGATAATATTCGCCCAGCATTATACGATGCGCACTACGATGCTGTTCTTGCAGCAAATCCAGAAAAAGTTGCCGAAGAAACGGTAGCTATTGCAGGAAAATGTTGTGAGTCTGGTGATATGTTAATTTGGGATTTACCGTTACCAAAATCAGATGCTGGCGAAATTTTAGCAGTATTTTGTACCGGGGCTTACGGTTATGCGATGGCAAGTAATTATAACCGAATTCCACGACCACCAGTAGTTTTTGTGGAAAACGGAATGGATAAATTAATCGTTGCCCGCGAAACTTATGAAAATTTAGTACAAAATGATCTTTCATTATAGTAGGGCGGGACAAACATGGTAGAAATGAATTTTAAAGTAGAAGCTTTTGAAGGTCCGCTTGACTTATTACTTCATTTAATTGGTCAACTAGAAGTCGATATTTATGATATTCCAATGGCTGAAATCACGGATCAATATATGGAATTTGTTCATACAATGCAAGAAATGGAATTAGATGTTGCAAGCGAATATTTAGTAATGGCCGCTACTTTGCTAGCAATTAAAAGTAAAATGCTTCTTCCAAAACAAGAACTAGAAATCGATTATGATACACTAGAAGAGGAAGAAGATCCACGTGACGCTTTAGTTGAAAAACTAATGGAATACAAACGATTTAAAGAAGCCGCAAAAGAACTGAAAGAAAAAGAAGCCGAACGTAGCTTTTATTTTAGTAAACCACCAATGGATTTGGCCGAGTATGACGACGGAACCAAAGTGGCGGAACTCGATGTATCGTTAAATGATATGTTAAGTGCTTTTAACAAGATGCTACGACGCAAGAAATTAAATAAACCACTGCACACAAGAATTACAACCCAAGAAATTTCGATTGATGATAGAATGAATTCCGTACTCGGAAAACTACATCAACAAACAAATCACCGTTTACGTTTCGATGAACTATTTGAAGAACAGACAAAAGAACAACTTGTCGTGACTTTTTTAGCTCTGCTGGAGTTAATGAAACGAAAATTAGTCGAAGTAGAGCAATCAGCAAGTTTTGCAGATTTATATGTGCAAGGTAAAGGGGAAGAACTATCGTGAACAGAGAAGAACAATTAGGCGTATTAGAGAGCTTGCTTTTTGCAGCGGGGGATGCAGGTCTTTCAACAGAACAATTAACGGAAGTCATGGAAATCACGCATATTGAAGCACTCAATTTATTAGAGCTTTTAAGTGAACGATATAATGGAAATGCGGACAGAGGGCTGATTTTACTAGAGCTTGCTGGAACTTTCCAATTAGCTACGAAAAAAGCACATGCGGAATTTTTACGGAAATTAGTGGAAGTTCCGAGCAATACAGTTTTATCACAAGCATCCTTAGAAACGTTGGCAATCATTGCGTATCGCCAGCCTGTGACCCGAATGGAAGTAGATGAAGTTCGCGGTGTGCAAACAGATGGACCGATTAGAACGCTTGTTGCAAAAGGATTAGTTACTGATAAAGGTCGCGTGGACGGGGCAGGACGCGCAAAACTATACGTGACTACAAGTGAGTTTTTGGATGCATTCGGGCTGAATTCTTTAGACGATTTGCCGAAGCTTGCTGACCCAGAAGCAGAAGACCCAGATCAAAGCGAAATGGACCTGTTTTTTGACCGGTTTAACCAAAGTAAAGAACAGGAGGAGGAATAAGAATGGAACGTTTACAAAAAGTGATTGCGAATGCGGGAGTAACTTCTAGAAGAAAAGCAGAGAAACTTATTCAAGAAGGTAAAGTAACAGTAAATGGGAAAGTAGTTACAGAACTTGGTGTCAAGGTTTCAGGAACCGAACGAATTGAAGTTGAGGGAATCCAACTTACAAAAGAAGAACACCGCTATTTCCTTTTTTATAAACCAAGAGGAACGGTGTCAGCTGTAACAGATGACAAGGGACGCACGACGGTAGCGGATTATTTTACAGATATTCCAGAACGACTTTATCCAGTTGGAAGACTTGATTATGATACATCTGGCTTATTATTAATGACAAATGACGGTGACTTTGCGAACTTGCTAATGCATCCTAAAAATGAAGTGTCCAAAACTTATATTGCTCGGATTAAAGGAATTCCAGAACGAGAAGTTATTCGTGAGTTAGAGCGCGGAGTTGTTATCGATGGTCGTAAAACCGCTCCAGCAAAAGTAAAAGTACGTTCTTCTGATAAAGCAAAAGACAAAGCGATAGTTGAAATCACTATCCATGAAGGACGAAACCGCCAAGTTCGTAAAATGTTCGAAGCAGTCGGTTTTGAAGTACAAAAACTAGCGCGCGAAGAATATTCTTTCTTGAATTTACGTGGTTTAAATGCGGGTGAAAGAAGAGAATTATCACATCATGAAGTAAAACAATTAAAAACAGAAGCGAGATTTGGCAAGAATAAAAAGTGACATTTCGACATAAAATATACTTTCTGATAGCGTGTTTTGTGAAAAACATGTATAATTTAAATCGTAGTAAATTTGGTATAGGCAATTGTATGGTTTTCCGTATGTGGGTACGAGAAATTCCATTTAATTATTTGAATTTAAATGATGCGTTTTTATGTAAATGAGAGTTAGGGGATGAGTACTTATGAGTGAACAAGTTAGAGTGCTTGTTGTGGATGATGAGGACCGGATACGCCGCCTTCTTAAGATGTATCTTGAAAGAGAAAACTATCGTATTGAAGAAGCTAGTGATGGTGATCAAGCATTAAACATGGCACTGAACAACAATTATGAAGTGATCCTGCTTGATTTAATGATGCCAGGTAAAGATGGTATCGAAGTTTGTCGTGAATTAAGGGAATATAAATCTACACCAGTTGTTATGTTGACTGCAAAAGGAGAAGAAGCTAACCGTGTGCAAGGCTTTGAAGTGGGAGCAGATGATTACATCGTTAAACCGTTCAGCCCTCGGGAAGTAGTGCTACGCGTTAAAGCTGTTCTTCGTCGTGCAAAACAATCATCTGAAGAAGCTGCTGGAGGTACACCAGGAGACATTATTACATTCCCACATTTGAAAATTGATAATGAAGCTCATCGTGTTATTGTAGATGGAAAAGAAATTGGCCTAACACCGAAAGAATATGATTTACTTTATTATTTAGCTAAATCTCCAGATAAAGTTTTCGACCGTGAATCACTTTTAAAAGAAGTGTGGCGTTATGAATTCTTTGGTGATTTGCGTACAATTGATACGCACGTAAAACGCCTTCGTGAAAAACTACATGATGTATCTGAAGACGCTGCTAGAATGATTGTTACAGTATGGGGCCTTGGCTATAAATTCGAAGTTCCAGAAGATTAATGACGAGTATTAAGATAGCGGGCAAAGACGTTTAATCGGCAAGTGTTATGCCGCACGTGCTTTGTTCGTTATTTTTTTGTGAAGTGAGGTGAGATAGATGAGGATTTGGAATAGTATCGTTGGCAAAATATGGAGTACAATCATTTTATTATTGATTGGGATTTTAGTTATATCGGGATTCTTAGTGGCGATGATTTATGAAAAAAATAATATGGCTCATATTACAAAAGAGTTAGAAGAGACGACATCAAGTATTATCACCATTATGAAAGAAAACGATGAAGTTATCTCCAACGAAAATGATAATGATTCCGCACTGACATTACTTGATAATACAATGGGCGTCATTATTGAAGAAAACGGAAAGAATATTTATCAATCTCAATCTCCTGACACGGTTTCTAGCGCATCTGCAAACAAACTCATTCATGATAAAGTTTTAGATAAAGCTTTAGAAAAAGATAACAGCATTACAATGAAGTATAATTTCAAAACAGAAGATAGCTCCTTACCTGTCGAAATTTCTGCACAGAAGTTTGTTTTAAGTAACGGAGAATCCGGTGTTGTTTATGTTTACCAATCGTATCATGATATTTTAAAAGTGAATCAAAAAACGATGAGAACACTTATTGTTTCAGGTATCATAGCTATTGTTATTACTTCGATTTTATCTTTTGTCTTCTCATCTAGAATGGCTTTTCCTCTTCGTGAAATGAAAAAAATCGCCATAGCTGTTTCAAAAGGAAATTTTGATAATCGTGTTCCGACTTACACGCATGATGAAATCGGTGAACTCGGGGTCGCGTTTAATGATATGGCTAAACAATTAAAATATAACATTAGTGCCCTTCGCCAAGAAAAAGAGCAATTATCTAATATTTTAGTAGGAATGGCAGATGGGGTAATTAAATTCAGTGTAGATAAAACGATTATTTTAAGTAATCCACCTGCAGAAGAATTTTTACATAATTGGTTTTTCTCACCTGAGAATACGGAAAAAGTACTGATACCAACAGCTTTAAATGATTTATTGAATGATACTTTAGACAAAAAAGAATCGCAAGTGGGCGAAATAACTTTTTCTGACCGGACGTATGTAGCAATTTTGACATTATTATATACAGGTGAGCATGTTCGAAGTATTGTTGCAGTTATTCGTGATATGACAGAAGAGAAACAGCTTGAGAAAATGAAGAGCGATTTTGTTAACAATGTGTCGCATGAGCTTAGAACGCCTATTTCTATGCTTCAAGGTTACAGTGAAGCGATTATTGATGGAGTTGCTCAGTCGGATGAAGAAGTGCGGGAATTTGCACAAATTATTTATGACGAATCCCTTCGCATTGGTCGATTAGTTAATGATATGCTCGACCTTGCAAGAATGGAAGCCGGTTTTAATCAAATGGACAATCAAAAATTACCTCTAGCTCCATTACTACGAAAAGTAATCGCTAATTTTGATGTTCTTGCGAAAGAAAACTTTGTAGAACTTGGCTTAGAACTTGAAACACCAGATTTAGAGTATTCCTATGACCCCGACCGGATGGAGCAAGTGTTAATTAATTTAATCATGAATGCTATCCGCCACACCGGGAAAGAGGGCTACGCTGGAAAAGTTATTTTAAAACAAACAATTGATGAAACAAGAAATAATCTTGTAATTACAGTATCCGATAATGGTAGTGGTATTGCTGAAGAAGACATTCCATACCTATTCGAGCGTTTTTATAAAGTAGATAAGGCTAGAAAACGCGGAAAAGCTGTGGGGACAGGGATTGGCCTTGCAATTGTAAAAAACATCGTAGAAGCTCATAACGGAAAAATTTCAGTAGAAAGTGTGCTAGGTAAAGGATCAGACTTTATCATTACCTTGCCTTTGTATAAATAGATTGGAGCGAAAATCATGGAAAATAGACAAACGAAATTTTGTAAAGAATCTTTAGTAATTAAAACTAGTCGGGTGTTTCCATCCGATACAAATAATCATAATACACTCTTTGGTGGAAGATTAATGACGTATATTGACGATACTGCTTCTATCAGTGCATCTCGTCATTGTCGCACAGAAATCGTAACAGCTTCGACTGACTCGGTGGACTTTTTAAAGCCAATTAAAAACGACCATTCTGTTTGCCTAGAGTCCTATGTTGCCTCAACAGGTAGAAGCTCCATGGAAATTTTTGTTAAAATCATTGCGGAAAACTTAAAAACAGGGGAACGCTATTTAGCAGCCACTTCTTTTCTAACTTTTGTTGCGCTAGATAAAGATGGTAAAACAGTGGAAGTACCTCTTGTTAAACCAGAAACAGAAGAACAAAAAAGAATCCACGCTGGAGCAGAAGCGAGAAGCATTGCGCGTAAAATTCGTTTAAAAGAAAATCAATCATTAGCGGAATCATTGTCTACGAATATTCCATGGTAAATAGATAAAAACCAGATAATCATCTGGTTTTTATTTTTGCAACCAAGAAAGCGCTTACGTGAAAAAATATACAAAAGGACTTGCGAAAAAATATTTTCATGGTAAAATGAAAATTGTAATAAAATATTCGTTCATCTTCGGGGCAGGGTGCAATTCCCGACCGGTGGTTAAAGTCCACGATCTGCTTTCTTAGCAGTTGACTCTGGTGTAATTCCAGGACCGACAGTATAGTCTGGATGGGAGAAGATGTTGGCAGACCTTTTCGTTTGTCTTCACGAGCATGTGTTAGCAAGCTGTGATGCTTATTTGAGTATTCAGTGCTTGTTTAATTAATCACAAACTCTCCCTCGACTTTTTTTAGTTGAGGTTTTTTATTTGCTTGGGTTGCATTCGTTTAGTGATGTCACTCGCTTCTTGGTGAACATCAAGGGAGAAATGACAATGAAGAATTATTCAATGAAGGTTTTTGTAAGTGTGGCGGTTCTTGGTACTTTAGCATTTATTTTAATGATGCTACAATTTCCGCTGCTACCGAGTGCGCCATTTTTAAAGCTCGATTTTAGTGATATTCCAGCTTTGATTGGTGGCTTATTATTCGGACCACTCGCAGTGATTTTAGTAGAACTAATCAAAAATGTCCTGCTTTACATTGTGTCAGGTAGTCCAGTCGGGGTTCCGGTTGGAGAATTAGCCAATTTTATTAATGGTATTTTTTATGTATTACCGATTTATTATTTATTTCACTGGTTCCGCTCAACAAAAGGAATGGTGCTTTCAACAGCAGTTGGAACGTTAGTAATGACAGGCGCAATGGTGATATTTAATTATTTTGTATTATTACCATTTTACATTAAACTTGGTGGACTTCCGGCGGATACAGATGTTGCTTGGTTAGTCACATATACGATTATACCCTTTAGCTTATTAAAAGGAGTCATCGTTAGTGCTGTATTCTTGATACTGTACTCTAGACTTAAAAAATGGATTGCTAAAAACCAAACTGTAAAAGAACGTCGTAAATTTGAAAAAAGACAGCAGGAAACAAGTCATTAACATAAATAAAATCCGTGAGTCCACTGCGACTCACGGATTTTTTAATGGAACGGAGAATCAGAAACCTTAATCGAAAGGGAAGGACAAGCAAATTCAGCGTCAATAACCATTTCTTCTAAGTCTTCTGGGATTTCTTTTGTTCCAGTATTATTATCTAATAAATTATAGGCAAGACCTTCTGTATCATAATCAAAAACATCTGGAGCGTGAATAGAACAAGCACCACAAGCAATACAAGTGTCTTTTTCAACGAGACAATACTTCAATTTTCTACGCTTCCTTTCTAAAATAACAGTTTGAAGCAAGATTTTTTCTTTTTCTATTGTAACATATTTTGATAAAGTTTTTTTCGGGAAAAGTAATGTAGAACAAGTGTTTCTGTGGTATGATTGATGTTAGAAAAAAAGGTGGTGAGAACGTCTTGGATAAGCTAGATAATTATATTGCAACAATTTTAGAAAAGAGTATTACTCCTAGAAAATCGCCATTTTTACATACTATTTTGGCTGGTAGAAGAACTGGTCAAGCTGTTCAGGATGCTCATCTTTTTCAAATGCAGCATTTATTTGGACTAGTACCAAATTTGAAATTAAATTATTTAGAAACAAGACTTAAAGAATTAATGCGACAAGGTATAATTACTGTTACTGAAAATGGCTATACAGTGGAACAGAAGCCGAATGTTTCGTTTGAAATGAGCTATCCTTCTTTTCATGGATTTGCTTTTCAACAACAAGTTTTTGCCTTTTTCGCCCATTTACGCCTTGCAGTTCAAGTTGTTAGTAATAAACACCATGCTGAGAAATATTATTTACCAGTTATCCGCGATAAGAAAGTACAGCAATTTATCAAAATTTGGCTACAAAACCAGCAACAAGAGGATCTTGCTGACAGATTATATATTGAACTCATCAAGTGGTTTAATAGCTTGGCTGTAAGTAGACCAGAATTTTTAGTGGAACGATTTTCTGGCGGGAAACTAATGGGCTATACAACAGAACAAATTGCTACTAAATATCAACTAGAGAAGTGGGATGTTTATTTTGAAGTGTTACATGAACTTCATCGCTTGATTGCTGCCATAAAAGAAAGCGAAGAGGAGTGGCCACTTTTAGCTAGTTTAATACCGAATGAGCTGATGAGCCTAACGTCTTCTGCTATAAAAACTTATACACTATGGGCAAAAGGAATGGATTTGGAGATGATTGAACGAATCCGAAATTTAAAAACAAGTACGATACAAGACCATTTTGTGGAAATTAGAGCTACTTTGAAAGAAGCAAAAGTTCCTTATTTACCTGAGGAAGAATTAATCCAAACAATTAATTCGAGAAACTGGCATTTACTTCGCGACATAAAAGCTGCATTTCCAGATTTAGATTATTATCAAATTCGCTTAGCTGTCGTTAGTAAGGAGGACGAACAATGAATTTAGAACAAGAATTAAAGACCTATCTTGGTTTTGATGAATTTCGTCCTGGACAAAAAGAAGTAATTGAAAAAGCATTAGCTAAGAAAAACTGTTTTGCAATGCTACCAACCGGCACCGGGAAAACCGTTTGTTATCAGTTAGCGGGACATCTAATGGACGGACTAGTGTTGATTGTGTCTCCACTACTCTCACTTATGCAGGATCAGATGGAGAGAATGCGAGCTCACGGTGAAAAACGTGTTGCGGCGCTTAATAGTTTTTTAAATAAAGAAGAAAAACAACAAATCCTTGCAAATATTCATTTATATAAATTTATCTTTTTATCTCCAGAGATGTTAAACAATGAATTCGTCAAAAATACGCTTCTACAACAAAAGATTAGCTTATTTGTTATAGATGAAGCACATTGTATCTCTCAGTGGGGGCATGACTTTCGACCTGATTATTTGATGTTGGGACAGTTTATTGAAGATGCTAAATTTCCAGTGTCAATGGTACTTACAGCCACCGCAACTAAAAAAGTCCGAGCCGATATATTAAAACAATTGCGTCTAAACGACTGTGAACAAGTGATTTATTCCGTTAACCGTCCTAATATTTATTTGCAAGTGGAAAAATTTACCAATCAACTTTCTAAAAAAGAACGTCTATATGAACTAGTTTCCAAGCTAAAAACGCCAGGAATTATTTATTTTTCTAGTAAGAAACTAGCTGAAAGTACTGCGCAAGAGTTGAATGAAGTATTAGGATTAAATGTAGCCTACTATCATGGTGATATGGAAACGGAAGATAGAATTGTGATTCAGCAACAATTTGTTTATGGGCAGTTAGATATTATTTGTGCAACAAGTGCTTTTGGAATGGGAATAGACAAGTCAGATATTCGTTTTGTTATTCATTATCACATGCCAGCAGACTTAGAAGCTTATTTGCAGGAAATTGGCAGAGCTGGTCGTGACGGAAAGGGTAGTATTGCAATTTTACTGTATGCTAGTGGCGATGAATTTATCCAAATGCAGTTAGCAGATCAAGACATACCAGATGTTAATCTTATGCATCTATCGAAAGAACAACTTAAAACTCTTCCAGAAGCAGAACAACGCTTTATTGATTATTACCAAAAAAGTGGTTTAACTACAGCCGAATTAACAACCAAAATGGAATATCGCAAAAGCTGGAAAAGAGCTAATTTACAACAATTTATCGGATACTTACATGAAGAAGAGTGCCGTAGAAACTATATTATGCGTTATTTTGAAGAAAGTCCGCTAGAAGTAACACCAGAAAATTGCTGCGATTTAGATAGTACCTTTACAATAAGTTTTGAAAAAGAAGAAAAAACAAGCGCCAAAGAAGTTTTGACTTGGGAAAATTACTTATCTTATCTACTTCAATAGATATTAAGTTACGAATTTTGACAAAAAGTAGCTTATTTCACATTTTTTGTAAAAAAAAGACTTGTTTATTGGCGGAAAAATTGTTATTATTTTGTTCAGTAATCTGTGTGAAATAAAAAAAGCTTATATGCCAGAAGTACTAAATTATAATGATTATTGCTTTTTTCTTCTAAAAAAGCGGTTTAAGTGTTGTTGTATATTGCTTTTATGGTTATAATTATTTCAAAGGTATTTCATTTATTAACATCTTATGTAACACTTCTCTGTGCCAATAATAGTGCATAGGATAATATTAGAAAGCACTAAAGGAGGAACTTTGAGTGGCAAAAACAAGAAAAAGTAAACGGGAATATGAAGAACCGGCTGATTATGATATGAATTCTGAAGGACAAGACGAATTTAACAATGAACCGCCGATGCTGTCCCGTTCTGATAGCAGAAAAGGAAAAAAGAAAACTATTTTTAGATACCCATTGCTTAATTTATTGATTGTGTTTTTCTTATTAATTCCAATCGTTATAGTAATTGTATTTGTAACAGTACAAAATATGGGATCAACTAATGAAGTGAAAACAGAGACTGAATCGACAGTTAATGTTTCTGACAACACACAAACCAAAGCAGAAAAAGAAAAAGCTAAAAAAGCCGCAGAAGAAAAAGCCGCTGCTGAAAAAGCTGCAGAAGAAAAGAAAGCAGCAGAAGAGAAAGCTGCTGCAGATAAAAAATCTCAAGAAGATGAAGCTGCTAAAGCCGCAGCCGCTAAGAAAGAACAAGAAGCCGCAGAAGAAAAAGCTGCCGCAGAGAAGGCCGCTGCAGACAAAGCTGCTAAAGAAAAAGCAGCAGCAGAAGCCGCTCAGAAAAAAGCAACTGAATCAACACAAAAGAAAGCTGGAGGTTCTCATACAGTTAAAGCAGGAGATACTCTTTACAGCATAGCGCGTTCTACTTATGGACAAGCTGGGGCTGCTGCTGGTGTTGAGAAAATCAAACAAGCAAATGGGCTTGGTAGTAACAATGTTCCAGTTGGTACAGTTTTAACAATTCCACAGTAATAACAACACTGAATGGGTCTGGGAAACGCTTCCGAGACTCATTTGTTTGTTTAAATGGAAAAATGTAGGGGGATATGATTATGGCAAAAGTAGCACTAATTACAACAGGCGGTACGATTGCAAGTAAAAAAACAGCATCAGGAAAACTTGCATCAGGAGAATTATCTGGAGAAGAATTAGCTGCATTATGCCAATTACCAACAGAAATCCAAATTGATATTTATTCAACTTTTCAACTTCCTTCTATGCACATTGCACTCGCAGATCTTATTAGTTTAAAACAATTAATAGAATCTATTTTTATGGATGAAACATATGATGGTATAGTTGTAACGCATGGTACTGATTCACTGGAAGAAACAGCTTATTTCCTTGACCTTGCTGTAACTGATGCAAGACCAATTGTTGTTACCGGTTCGCAACGAGCGCCAGAAGAACCAGGGACAGATGCTTACGTGAACATTCGCCATGCTATTTATACAGCCTGCGAAGTGAATCTACGACAAGCTGGTACAGTAGTAGTTTTTAATGAACGTATTTTTGCCGCACGCTATGTCAAAAAAGTGCATGCATCGAATATTCAAGGTTTTAGTGCATTTGGATTTGGTTATCTGGGAATTATTGATAACGATCAAGTTTTTCTTTATCAAAAGCCACTTGAACACGAGTGTTTTGATATTCGCCTTGATTTACCGGAAGTAGTAGTTATTAAATGCTACCTTGGTGCAGATGGTCTATTCATTGATGCAGCAATTGATAGTGGCGTTTCAGGAATCGTACTTGAAGGTGTAGGACGGGGACAAGTTGCTCCGAAAATGATGCCAGCAATTATTCGGGCTTTAGATGCGAACATTCCTGTTGTTATTACGACGAGCGCGGAAGAAGGAAATGTTTATACTACATATGACTACGAAGGTAGCACGTTTGATTTATACAATCGAGGTGTTATTTTAGGAAAAGATTATGATAGCAAAAAAGCGCGGATGAAATTAATGGTGCTTTTAGCGTCCCAAGAAGAGATCAATCAAACCAATTTCAGATAAAAGGAGTTTTATTCTATGACGAAGAAAATATGTATCGCAATTGATGGGCCAGCTGCAGCGGGTAAAAGTACAGTAGCAAAAATTGTTGCGAAAAAATTGCGTTTTGTTTATATTGATACGGGAGCTATGTATCGAGCGGTTACATATATTGCGCTAAAAAATAAAGTGGCGTACGAAGACGAAATGGCAATTGATGCTTTACTTAAAAAAACGGTGATTCGTTTCGAACCTGGTGAAGTACAACAAGTATTTGTAAATGAAGAGAATGTAACAGATGTAATTCGTTCACTAGAAGTAACTAATCATGTTTCTATCGTTGCCGCACATCCAGCTATTCGAGAAGCACTTCAAGAACGTCAGCAAGTTTTTGCAACAGAAGGCGGAATTGTCATGGATGGTCGTGATATTGGAACTGCTGTACTTCCAAACGCAGAACTTAAAATTTTCTTGCTAGCCAGCGTAGAAGAACGAGCAGAACGACGCTATAAAGAAAATATGGCAAAAGGTTTTGCTGGCGATTTAAATCAATTAAAGAAAGAAATTGAAGAACGAGATCACTTAGATTATACTCGTGAGCATTCTCCTTTAAAAAAAGCAGACGATGCTATTGAAGTAGATACAACATCGATGTCAATTGATGAAGTCGCAAATAAAATTCTTTCACTTGCTGAACAAAAAATCCAAAATTAATGAAAAAGTGCTACATTTTCAGAACTAAATGGAAATGTAGCACTATTTTAATTTAACCGTGAAAGTCTAAACAAGGTGAGCGATTTCACGGTCTATAGGCAATTTAACCCCCTTAAAAGAGCTTGACAAATGTTTGGATTTGTAGGATGTTATAAGAGAGATTTTTTACTTTGTGAAAAGTATCTTGAAAGGATTTTCTAGCTGGAAGATAAGTTTTACTGAGGGTGTATTTGTTATTTTTCTTTATTTAATTAGAAATTGCCTATTGAGGAAAACTAGTCAAGCGGATGAGGCAAACGTGAAAAGTTGCTTCTGAATTAGAAATTCCTAAAATTCGACTAACGAATGGAGGGCTACACATGTCTGAAGATTTATTTGATGTGGAAGTTAGAAATTTTGAAGAAGGAGACAAAGTCACTGGCACAGTTACAAGCGTGGAAGATAAACAAGTTTATGTTGGTATTCCCGATAGCAAACTTGATGGTGTCGTTCCAATAAGTGAACTTTCCAATATACATGTGGAGACAGCTTCTGACGTTGTAAGCGTAGGCGACACACTTGATTTGATTGTCACTAAAGTAGAAGACGATGTACTTGTTTTATCTAAAAGAAAAGTGGATGCAGAAAAAGCGTCTGATGATATTAAAGCTAAATTTGAGTCTGGTGAAGTGTTCGAAGCAGTTGTCAGTGATGTTGTTAAAGGCGGATTAGTAGTTGACCTTGGAGTACGTGCTTTTGTTCCCGCTTCTTTAGTAGAAGATCATTTTGTGGAAGATTTTGCAGATTATAAAGGTACAACCCTTACTTTCAAAGTAGTAGAATTTGAACCAGAAAACAACCGAGTAATTTTAAGTCACCGTGCAGTTGTGGAAAATGAAAAAGCTAACCAAAAACAAGCACTATTAAATGAAATCAAAGAAGGCGACGTGATTGAAGGTACTGTTCAACGTTTAGCTAACTTTGGCGCATTTGTTGATATTGGTGGGGTAGACGGACTTGTTCATATTTCACAAATTTCTTATAAACATATAGCTACACCGCAAGAAGCGTTAGAAGAAGGTCAAAAAGTTAAGGTAAAAGTTATCGGGATTGATCCTGAAAATGAACGCATTTCACTTTCTATTAAAGCAACTTTACCAGGACCTTGGGATGGTATTTCTGAAAAAGCGCCAGTTGGTTCTGTTTTAGAAGGAAAAGTAGTTCGTTTAGTAACTTTTGGAGCTTTTGTGGAAATTTTCCCTGGCGTAGAAGGTTTGGTTCATATTTCTCAAATCTCCCACGAACATATTGGAACACCACAAGAAGTCCTTTCAGAAGGTCAAACAGTAGAAGTAAAAGTACTAGAAGTTAATGAAGATGACAAACGTTTATCTTTAAGTATTAAAGACTTGCAAGATGCTCCAGTTGAAGAAGCTGATTATGAACTTCCAGAAGAAAGTACTGGATTCCAAATGAGCGATTTAATTGGTGATAAATTAAAAGGACTTCAAAACGACGATAAATAATTGTTCGTAAAAGAGCCTAGGGAGACTGTTCCCATAGGCTCTTTTTATTTTTCACATCGAACTTTTCATTGCCAGTAAGCTGTTTTACTGATAAACTAAAGAAAGTTTGATAAATAGGATTCGAGAAAAAAGAAGGTGAAATAATGGCAAAACCAGTTGTAGCGATTGTCGGACGTCCAAACGTTGGCAAATCGACTATTTTTAACAGAATCGTTGGTGAACGTGTTTCCATAGTGGAAGATGTTCCCGGTGTGACACGTGACCGCATATATAATTCAGCGGAATGGCTTGGAAAAGAATTTAACATTATTGATACAGGTGGTATTGATCTTTCCGACGAACCATTCTTAGAGCAAATTCGCGCACAAGCGGAAATCGCAATTGATGAAGCAGACGTAATTATTTTTATTACCAATGGTCGTGAAGGGGTTACCGATGCAGACGAACAAGTAGCAAAAATTCTTTACCGGTCTAATAAACCAATTGTTTTAGCGATTAATAAAGTAGATAACCCAGAAATGCGTGATCAGATTTATGACTTTTATTCTCTTGGGTTTGGTGAGCCGTATCCAATTTCTGGTTCTCATGGACTAGGGCTTGGTGATATGCTTGATGCTGTTCGTGCTCATTTTCCAAAAGAAGACGAGGAAGAATACCCAGATGAAACAGTGAAATTTAGTTTGATTGGTCGGCCAAATGTTGGTAAATCATCTATTCTAAACGCACTTCTTGGCGAAGACCGCGTCATTGTTTCTGACATTGCGGGAACTACTCGTGATGCAATTGATACTACTTATACATTTGATGGTCAGGATTATGTCATGATTGATACAGCCGGAATGAGAAAACGTGGGAAAGTGTATGAAAGCACAGAGAAATATAGTGTTTTACGTGCAATGAGAGCAATTGAACGCTCCGATGTTGTTCTTGTGGTTATCAACGCAGAAGAAGGTATTCGTGAGCAAGATAAGCGAATTGCTGGATATGCGCATGATGCCGGACGCGCTATCATTATTGTAGTGAACAAATGGGATGCAATTAACAAAGATGAAAAAACAATTAATGTATGGACAGAAGATATTCGGGAGCAGTTCCAATTCTTAAGCTATGCACCAATTGTTTTCGTATCTGCTAAAACAAAACAACGCTTAAACAACTTATTCCCGCTAATTAACCAAGTAAGCGATAATCATTCATTACGCGTACAATCTAGTATGCTAAATGATGTTATTAGTGATGCAGTTGCAATGAATCCATCACCAATGGATAAAGGTAAACGACTTAAAATCTTCTATACAACACAAGTGGCAGTTAAACCGCCAACATTTGTTGTATTTGTTAATGATCCAGAACTAATGCATTTCTCTTATGAACGTTTCTTAGAAAACCGGATTAGAGAAGCATTTCCGTTTGATGGTACGCCAATTCGAGTAATTGCTCGTAAGCGTAAGTAAAGTTTTCGGGAGGAAAAATATAATGACACAGAAAAAAGTAGCTATTCTTGGCGCTGGAAGTTGGGGAACAGGACTCGCACTTGTCCTAGCTGATAATAATCATAAACCAGTTATTTGGGGAAACTTAGATAAAATTGTGAATGAAATTAACGAATCGCACACGAATAGTCACTATTTGCCAGATATTATTTTACCAACTGAGGTAAAAGCGACATTATCACTTGATGAAGCTATAGATGGTGCTGAAATTGTCGTGATTGCTATTCCAACAAATGCAATGCGTGTGGTTTGTAAGCAGCTAAATGAAGCGCTGAAAGAACCAACTATTTTAGTGCATGTTAGTAAAGGGATTGAACCAGAAACAAATCTTAGAATGTCAGAAGTAATTGAAGAAGAAGTAGATGCTACAAAACGTAAAGCTCTTGTTGTTCTTTCAGGGCCTAGTCACGCGGAAGAAGTAGCTCTTCGTCATCCAACAACGCTTTGTGCTAGCTGTAAAGATTTGAAAGCGGCAGAAATCGTGCAAGATCGTTTTATTAATAATAATTTACGTATTTATACGAATGATGATGTCATCGGTGCTGAAATTGGTGGGGCGCTTAAAAATATTATCGCACTTGGCGCAGGAATCTCTGATGGCCTTGGATACGGCGATAATGCTAAAGCGGCACTAATGACACGCGGAATGGCTGAAATTACTCGTCTCGGAGTTGCTGTGGGCTCTAATCCACAAACCTTTTACGGGCTAACTGGTATTGGTGACTTAATCGTTACTTGTACAAGTGTGCATTCACGTAATTGGCGTGCTGGAAACATGCTCGGTAAAGGCGAGAATTTAGATGAAGTTTTAGAAAAAATGGGTATGGTCGTTGAAGGTGTGCGCACAGCCAAAGCAGTTCATGGTTGGGCGAAAAAACTAGATATTGATATGCCAATTACCGAATCGATTTACGCGATTTTATTCGAGAATAAAGATGCTCGAGAAGCCGTTGATTTATTGATGGGTCGTAAAAAGAAAATCGAAAAAGAATCATTTTAATAGAGAGAGCCAAGATAAGTTTTCCGCTTATGTTGGCTCTTTTTTTATGAGTTATGCTAAAATGAAGCAGAAGAGCCAAATTTGAAAAAGTAGGTGGAGAATATGGAAGTTACTCGTACAGATAAAGCCGTAACATTAAGATGGGAAAATGAAGAAGTCAGCGAAGGTACGTTGGTTTTTGTAAGTAGTAGTCCGTCACTAGAGGCAAATAGTGAACCTGTCTTTAAAGTATCTAATGCAGCAAAACATTATACTTTTGAAACAAAGGACATTCCAGTTTATTTCTTTTTACAGGCACCGAACGGAGACAAAAGAGTTGTTTCTGAACGGATATTACCGCTAGAAAGTGTTTTTAACTTCCGAGATATGGGGGGTTACGAAACGAAGCATGGGCATCACGTAAAATGGGGTAAATTATATCGTTCTTCCAATTTAGTAAACATAAATCAAGCAGACGCCGCATTGCTCCAAAAGTTACATATTAAATGGATTTGTGATTTGCGAAGTAGTTCTGAAGTACAGGCACAACCCACTCCAGAAATCCAAGGTGTTCTTAATAAACATATCCCAATCGGTACAGCAAAAAATGAAAAAACGACCCTCCCAGTATCAAATGACAAAGCGATCTATGAACCTTTGATGGGGGAGAGTTACCGTGTATTTGTGCAATCAGTAGACGGATTTAAAGAAATTTTTAGCGAGATATTAACGGATGCTAAAGCGGGTCTTCCATTTGTTTTTCATTGCACCGCTGGAAAAGACCGTACAGGGGTCTTAGCGGCACTTTTATTAACATTACTAGATGTACCAGAAAAAACGATTTTTGACGATTACGCAATCACTAACCGCTATCAGGACAACATTCTACAAGAAATGGGTGGGATTGTGTCACTTTTTTCAAATGGAAACGAAAAAATCGACTTGGAAGCTTTTCGTCCGATGGCAGAAGCTCGTCCAGAATATTTGAAAATAGCCTTTGATGAAATGAAAAAACAATTCGGTTCAGTAGATGGCTATTTGGAAAAAGGAATCGGAATTACTGCGGAAGAAAAAGCCATCATCCAACAACAATTATTAGAATAAAACTAGGCTCAGAAACCTAGAGTTGTCAGGTAATAGCTCTGAATTTGCTTCTATTTTTATGAAAAAAGAACTATTTTAGCCAATTATGGTGGTATCGCTTGCTATTCTAAGGGTTCCAAGTTAGTATTATGGTTAACAGGTTGATACTATCACGTTTTCAAGCCATAAGAGAAAAACATATGTGATTGAAAATGTTAAGAAACAGTGTCAGTTTGGCATTATTCCTTGCAGTTGCTGGGATTATGTGATAATCTTTTATCAGAATTACTGTTAAGGCTTGTAGTTAAGCCATTTCAGTCACAATTCTCCTTAAATTCCAAAATTAATTTTACTTTTGGAAAAAAACGAGAAATACAGGTGTCTCATAGTGCCTGCTTATTTTGAAGTATTCTGTGAAGGAGGTGAAAAACACAATGGCAAATAAAACTGATTTAGTAAATAGCGTAGCTGAATTAGCTGATCTTTCTAAAAAAGACGCAGCGAAAGCAGTAGAAGCTGTATTCGAAACTATTCAAACTTCTTTATCTAAAGGTGAAAAAGTTCAATTAATCGGATTTGGTAACTTTGAAGTACGTGAACGTGCTGCCCGTAAAGGCCGTAACCCTCGTACTAAAGAAGAAATCGACATCCCTGCAAGTAAAGTACCAGCGTTCAAACCTGGTAAAGCGCTTAAAGAAGCTGTTAAATAAGTTACATAGACTTTTTAAGCACTAACTCTAGTCTGGCCTTAATTTTATAATTAAGCTAGGCTAGTTTTTTTTTGGTGATTATTTCCAGACGAAATAGGGAATAAAGAGAACAAAATAGTAAAACATCATTATTATCTCTTATTTAAGCAAATTAAATTTACCTTGAAGTTCGGCTGTGTTAAGATATACAAGGTATATAATGCTAAAAAGATAGGGGAATTAAGGATGGAGCAAATAGACAAACAAAAGATTGCTGACGCAGTGAAAGTTATTTTAGAAGCAGTGGGAGAAAATCCAGAACGTGAAGGACTAATTGATACACCAATGCGAGTAGCTCGTATGTATGAAGAAGTTTTTGCTGGACTTAAGAAAGATCCTTCTGTTCATTTCGATACTATTTTTGAAGAACAACATGAAGAACTAGTGCTTGTAAAAGATATTCGTTTTTCCTCTATGTGCGAACATCATCTTGTTCCTTTTTTTGGCGTAGCACATGTGGCTTATTTGCCTCAAAATGGACGAGTTGCAGGGCTTAGTAAACTTGCTCGTGTAGTGGATGATGTGAGTCGTCGTCCGCAACTTCAAGAGCGTATTACTACGACTGTTGCAGAAATTATGATGGATAAATTAAAACCACTGGGAGTCATGGTGATAATGGAAGCAGAGCATATGTGCATGACCATCCGTGGTGTCAATAAACCAGGAACTAAAACAATTACAAGCGCAGTACGAGGCGCTTTTAAAAATGACGATAAGCTTAGAAGTGAAGTTTTGGCTTTAATTAAGCATAATTAAATATCCTTTATGGTATAATTTATTTTACGTAATAAGGAGATTCAAAGGGGATTGTTAAATGACTTATCAGGCGAGAGAGGCTGGGCTAAAGGAAGTGGAGCAGTTGGTACATGAGCAAGCAGTCTATCAGTATTTACAAGAGAATAATGAAGGCGGGCAAATGGACAAAGATCAAATGCTGTTTCTTCATGAAGCGATTTCCGGCTCTGATTTGGCTGATGCTGCTGCGTATCGTGTAGTTAGTGCAACGCTTTACATGATATTAGCTCATGACACGCATGAAAAAATTGATGAACCAGGTGATGTTGTACAGCTAACTCGGAAAGAACAAGAGTTAACAGTATTAGCTGGGGATTTTTATAGTGCTCTCTATTACCGGACACTTGCGGAATTAGAAATGATTCCACTCCTCAGAGCCTTACAAAGTGGTGTTCAAGAAACAAATACAGCAAAAACCAATATTTACCAATTACATGTTGCGACAGATGAAGAATATCTTACACAACTTGCTTTGACCAATGCGGCGATTTTTGCCAAGTTTGCGAAGTATTTTATGAAGGATGAAACATTTATTGCTTTAGGTTGTCAGTTCTTTTTACTTAAACGACTTAAAATGGAACTTGCGACTTATCAAGAAATTGGTGCGTCTAGGTTGAAGCGTGCTTATGACCATGGGTACTTTGCGAAAGAAGCTGTCACTAATTTTGAAAGTTGGTTAGTAGCAATTATTCGTGACGTGAAGATGGAAGTGGAACGACTAAAAGAAGAGTCTGAACCGCTTTCTACTATACTTGAAAAAAGAATTATTGAAGTTATTAACGACTGATAAATAGAAGGAGATTCGGGATATGACGGAAACTAAAGAAGAAAAAGTACATAAAGTATTTGAGAAGATTTCCCCAAGTTATGACCGAATGAATAGTGTTATTAGTTTTAAACTACATGTGAAATGGCGTAAAGAAACGATGAAGCTAATGCGTGTTCAAAAAGGGACAAATGTTCTCGATATTTGTTGTGGAACGGCAGATTGGTCGATTATGATGGCGGAAGAAATTGGTCCAGAAGGTCATGTGACAGGACTTGATTTTAGTGAAAATATGCTAAAAGTTGGTCGTGAAAAAGTAAAAGAAGCAGATTTGCATAATGTAGAGCTGATTCACGGGAATGCGATGGAATTACCTTTCCCAGATAATAGTTTTGATTATGTGACAATTGGCTTTGGGCTTAGAAATGTACCTGATTATATGCAAGTGCTTCGTGAAATGTATCGTGTCTTAAAACCGGGCGGACAACTTGCATGTATTGATACCTCGCAACCAAATATTCCAGGTTGGAAACAAGTATTTAATGCTTATTTCCGATATGTCATGCCTGTTTTTGGAAAGTTTTTTGCGAAAAGTTACAAAGAATATAGCTGGTTACAAGAATCAACGCGCGAGTTTCCAGGGATGGCAAGACTTGCGGAAATGTTTCAAGAAGCCGGATTTTCATACGTAAGATATATTTCACACAGTGGCGGCGCAAGTGCAACCCACTTTGGATTTAAAAAGAAGGAACAATAAGGTGGCAAGCATGAAACTTAACTTTTTATACCCGAATATGCAAAAAGACATTGACTTAGTTGAAAAAGAACTAAAAAGAGCTCTTACTGGCGCGGCTGCTGAAACAACTTCTGATGCGGCACTTCATCTGTTAGAAGCTGGTGGAAAACGAATCAGACCGATGTTCGTCTGTTTATCTGCAAGGCTTTCTCCTGACGCGGATTTTGAAGCAGTGAAAAATGCAGGTGTAGCGATTGAATTAATTCATATGGCATCGATTGTTCATGATGATGTGGTAGATGATGCTGATTTAAGACGCGGACGTGAGACAATTAAATCCAAGTGGGGGAACCATATTGCGATGTATACTGGAGACTTTCTGTTTGCTAAGTCGTTAGAGTATATGACGGAAATTAAAGATGTTGCTGCCCACAAGATGTTATCACATGTCACAGTTGAGTTATCTACCGGTGAAATCGAACAGCTTAAAGATAAATATAATTTTGACCAAAGTGTGCGTAATTATTTACGACGGATCAAAAGAAAAACAGCATTATTAATAGCAGCTAGTTGTGGGCTTGGTGGCGTTGTTTCTGGTCAAAGTGAAGCAGATTACAAGAAACTATATCGTTTCGGATATTACGTGGGGATGGCGTTTCAAATTACGGATGATGTACTTGATTTCGTTGGAACTGAAAAAGAACTTGGTAAGCCGGCTGGAGAAGATTTGAGTCAAGGAAATGTGACGTTGCCAGTATTTTTTGCAATGGAAGATCCTTTTCTTAAAAAACGAATCAGCCAAGTAACTGAGGATACGCAAGCAGAAGAAATTGCCGTTTTAGTGGAAGAAATAAAAAAATCAGGGGCAAAAAAAGCAGAAGATGTCGCAACAGCTTATCTAAAAAAAGCCGTAGCAACACTTGACTCTTTACCACAAGTCCCTGAATTAAAGCCACTGAAGCAAATTGTCCGTGTTTTAGATAAAAGAAATTATTAACGTGAGGGAGGATTCTATAATGGAACAAACTTATGTAATGGTTAAGCCAGATGGTGTAGAACGAGGACTTATTGGGGAAATTGTAGCAAAAATAGAGAAAAAAGGAATTAAGCTAGTTGCTGGTAAATTAATGCAGATTGATCGGACCCTCGCAGAACAGCACTACGCAGAACATATCGGCAAACCTTTTTTTGAGGATTTAATTGGATTTATCACTTCTGGGCCTGTATTTGCGATGGTTTTAGAAGGCGATGATGTGATTAAAACAGCACGCCGGATGATGGGAAAAACGAATCCACTTGAAGCCGATCCCGGAACAATCCGTGCGGAATACGCAATACATACGAATAGAAATGTCATTCATGGTTCTGATAGTCCTGAAAGTGCCAAGCGGGAAATTCAGTTATTTTTTGAACCACATGAAATTTTAAGTTATGAAAAGGCAGTAGATACTTGGATTTAAAATAAGTAAGAGTTTAGGGAAACCTAGGCTCTTTTTTCATAGAGAAAATACCATTTGGCGCGGTTTTTTGTTATGATGAAAGAATGAGACTAAAGTATTGTGTTCTCGCTTGGCATATGTTAAGATATTACACATATACTTTAAAGCGCTAAAATATAAACGCTAGAAAATCTAGCTGAAATAGAAAAAGGAGAGATGAGCAGATGAGATACTTAACGGCAGGAGAATCACATGGACCGGGGCTTACGACAATTATTGAAGGATTACCAGCAGGAATGCCTCTACTTGCAGAAGATGTAAATAAAGAACTAAAAAGAAGACAAGGTGGACATGGTCGCGGTGCACGTATGCGTATTGAAAAAGACCAAGTACAAATCACAGCAGGAATTCGCCATGGTAAAACACTCGGCGCACCTGTAGCAATGTTTGTTGAAAATAAAGACTGGAAACATTGGGAAACAGTTATGAGCATTGAACCAGTTCCAGAAAAAAATGAAAAATCTCGTCGCGTATCTCGTCCACGTCCGGGACATGCGGATCTAGTTGGTGGCATGAAATATGGCCACAACGATATGCGTAACGTATTAGAACGCTCCAGTGCGCGTGAAACAACTGTCCGCGTTGCAGCAGGAGCCGTTGCCAAAAAACTATTGCATGAACTAGGCATTGAAGTTGCTGGTCATGTACTTGAAATTGGCGGAACTCGTGCGAATTTGAAACGTGATTACGCGGTTTCGGAAATCCAAGAAACATCCGAAGCTTCCCCAGTTCGTTGTTTAGACGAGGTTGCTGCAGAAGAGATGATGCAAAAAATTGATGATGCCAAGAAAAATGGCGACACTATTGGTGGAATTGTGGAAGTTGTTGTCGGTGGTGTACCAGCTGGACTTGGAAGCTACGTGCAATGGGACAAAAAATTAGATGCAAAAATCGCTCGTGCAATCGTAAGTATCAATGCATTTAAAGGCGCTGAGTTTGGTGTCGGTTTTGAAGCTGCGAGAAAACCTGGTAGCGAAGTAATGGATGAAATTTTATGGAGTAAAGAAGATGGTTACACTAGACGTACAAATAATCTTGGTGGATTTGAAGGCGGAATGACAAATGGTATGCCAATCGTCGTTCGTGGGGTAATGAAACCAATCCCTACGTTATACAAACCACTTCAAAGTGTGGATATTGATTCCAAAGAAACATTTAATGCTAGTGTGGAACGTTCTGATAGTTGTGCAGTACCTGCTGCAAGTGTTGTAGCTGAGGCTGTAGTCGCTTGGGAAGTTGCAGTTGCTGTATTAGAAAAATTCGATGGTGATCGTTTTGATACACTAAAAAAACATGTGGAGGAACACCGAAACTTAACGAAGGAGTTTTAAACATGCCAGAAATTACAGTCCGTGCTAAAAGTAAAACATATCCTGTATATATAAATGAGTTCGCCTTGACAGATGTTAAGGAACAATGGACAAAAAGTTTAGCTAAATATTCCCACGTGTTTGTTTTAACAGATGAACACGTGGCAAATCTTCATAAAGCGAAACTTGATGCAGTACTTGCTGATTTACCTGTAGTCACTTATTATGTGGCACCAAACGGAGAAGAAGCAAAGACATTTCGCGTGTATGAAGATGTGATGACAAAAATGATTGATACTGGGCTTGATCGAAAAGCCGTTTTAATCGCTTTTGGCGGAGGGGTTATTGGTGATTTAGGTGGTTTTGTCGCTGCAACTTATATGAGAGGAATTCCGTTTTATCAAGTACCAACAACGGTTCTTGCTCATGATAGTGCGGTCGGCGGCAAGGTTGCAATTAATCATCCCCTTGGCAAAAACATGATTGGCAACTTTTACCAGCCGGAAGCGGTTATTTATGATACGCAGTTTTTTGCGACTTTACCAGAAAGAGAAATGCGTTCTGGTTTTGCAGAAATGATTAAACATGCGCTTATTAGTGATCATACATTGCTAACAGCCTTAATGGACACGTTTACGGAACCAAAAGACTTTTATACGAAGGATTTGACGCCGTTTTTACAGCGTGGAATTGAGATTAAAGCGAATATTGTTGCTCAAGATGAAACGGAGCAAGGTGTGCGCGCTTATTTGAATTTTGGTCATACATTTGGGCATGCGTTAGAAGCTTACGGTAACTTTGGCAAATGGCTACACGGCGAGGCAATTACTTATGGTATGATTTACGCGCTTACGATGAGTGAGACGGTTTACGGACTGGATTTCGATTTAGCAACATTTACTACATGGTTAGAACGTTTAGGTTACAATACGACTTTTGATGCGACGGTTCCTTTTAGTAACATACTGGAAAATATGCGTCATGACAAAAAAACAACTTTTAATGAAATTAGTATGGTTTTACTAGAAGACATTGGTAAACCGGTTATTTTTAAAGCAGAAGATGAATTGATTTTTGACACTTACAAAAGCGTGATGCGAAATGGAGGGGATTTATTTTGAGAGCAATTCGCGGGGCAACGACAATAGAAAGTAATACGCCAGAAGAAATTTATACAGCAACGAAAGAATTATTTGAGGAAATCCTGACGCAAAATGGGATAACGGATAGTGAAAGTCTTACATCGGTTATTATTACGGTGACTGAAGACATTTTTGCTGCATTTCCTGCGAAGGCAGTGCGCGAAACTCACGGCTTTGAATATGTTCCTGTGATGGGAATGCAAGAAATTCCAGTGCCGAATTCGCTCCCAATGTGTATTCGTTTCATGGTATTCACAGATTTACATAAGCCCCTTACAGCAATTAATCATGTCTACTTACACGGGGCAAAAGTATTGCGCCCAGATTTAGTGAAAGAGGAGGATGCGTAATGAAATGGAAAAAATCACTTGCAGGACTATCTTCTTATAAACCTGGGAAACGCGAAGAAGAAGTAATGGCAGAGCTTGGTTTAACAAAAATTACTAAACTCTCATCGAATGAAAACCCACTTGGAACTTCAAAAAAAGTAGCAGCTATTCAAGCTAATTCAAGCGTGGAAACAGAAATTTATCCGGATGGTTGGGCTTCTAGTTTACGTAAAGAAGTAGCCAATTTTTATCAATTGGAAGAAGAAGAGTTGATTTTTACAGCTGGTGTCGATGAATTAATCGAACTGTTAACTCGGGTTCTACTTGATACGACAACTAATACTGTTATGGCGACTCCGACGTTTGTACAATATCGTCAAAATGCTTTAATCGAAGGGGCGGAAGTAAGAGAAATTCCTCTTCTTCAAGACGGCGAACATGATTTAGAAGGTATGTTAAACGCTATTGATGAGAAAACGACGATTGTTTGGATTTGTAATCCGAATAACCCAACAGGAAATTACATTGAATTAGCGGATATTCAAGCTTTTCTTGATAGAGTACCGAGCGATGTCCTTGTGGTTCTCGATGAAGCCTATATTGAGTATGTTACTCCTCAGCCTGAAAAACACGAAAAACTAGTACGTACTTATAAAAATTTAATTATTACTCGGACTTTTAGTAAGATTTATGGTTTGGCAAGTGCGCGAGTTGGTTATGGTATTGCGGATAAAGAAATCATCCGTCAACTGAACATTGTTCGTCCACCTTTTAATACAACGAGTATCGGGCAAAAATTAGCAATTGAAGCTATTAAGGACCAAGCTTTTATTGAAGAATGCAGAACTTCCAATGCAAATGGAATTAAACAATACGAAGCATTCGCTAAACGTTTTGAAAAAGTTAAGTTGTATCCGGCGAATGGGAACTTTGTTTTAATAGATTTAGGGATTGAAGCTGGGACTATTTTTAGCTATTTGGAAAAAAATGGCTATATTACACGTTCTGGCGCAGCGCTTGGTTTTCCAACAGCTGTTCGAATTACAATCGGAAAAGAAGAAGATAACAGTGCGGTAATTGCACTTTTAGAAAAATTATTGTAAGTGTTTGGAGGCGTTTTTGAATGAAAGGGACGGTAGTTATTGTGGGGCTTGGGTTAATTGGCGGTTCTATTGCCCTTGCGATTAAAGCCAAACACCCAGAAGCACATATCATCGGAATTGACGTTTCCTATCATTCCTTAGAAGTTGGAAAGTCTCTAGGAGTCATTGATGAAATTGGCGAAAGTATTTTAATAGATGGACCAAAAGCAGATTTACTTATTTTCTGTTGTCCAGTAAAAGAAACAGAACAGTTATTGACACGCTTGCCTGGGCTGCGTTTAAAGAAAAATGTGATTGTTACTGATACAGGAAGTACAAAAGGAACAATTATGGAAGCATCCACGGCGCTTAGAGAAAGTGGTATTACTTTTATCGGCGGTCATCCAATGGCTGGTTCGCATAAAAGTGGCGTACGGGCGGCAAAAGAGCTATTGTTTGAAAATGCCTATTATTTATTGACACCAACAAAAGACGTAGCAGATGCTAAGGTAGCTGATTTAAAACAATGGCTTTCTGGTACAAATGCTAAGTTTTTAGTATTATCACCAACTGAACATGATGAAATTACAGGTATGTTAAGCCACTTGCCACATATCGTAGCGGCAGCTTTAGTCAATCAGACGCAAAGTTTTACTGAGGAACATCCTGCTGCATTCCGGTTAGCTGCGGGAGGCTTTCGTGATATAACACGGGTCGCTTCCTCGGATCCAAGAATGTGGACGGACATTTCTATTAGTAATCAAAAAACATTAACGAAGCAACTGACCATTTGGCGAGATAGTATGAATCAAGCGCTTAGAATGCTTGAGAGTGAAGATGCAAATTCGATTTATGCCTTTTTCGATGGTGCAAAAGAATTTCGAGATTCTCTGCCTGTCCATCAAGGTGGAGCAATTCCGTCTTTTTACGATTTGTTTGTTGATGTACCTGACTATCCAGGTGTTATCTCTGAGGTAACTAGATATTTAGGCGAAGAAGAAATTAGTTTAACGAACATCAAGATTTTGGAAACACGCGAAGATATTTTCGGGGTGTTACAAATTACTTTCCAAACAGATGAAGACAGGGACCGGGCGAAACGTTGCATTGAAACTAGAAGTAACTATACATGCCACTACGAATAGGAGAGAAATGACGATGAAATTAATTACAAATAAACAAGGACTGGTTGGCGAAATCACAGTCCCTGGCGATAAATCAATGTCTCATCGCAGCATTATGTTTGGGGCAATTGCAGAAGGAAAAACGGTCATTCGTCATTTCTTACGTGCAGATGATTGCCTTGGAACGATTAAGGCGTTTAAAGCATTAGGCGTAAAAATTGAAGAAACCGATGAAGAAATTATTGTTCATGGTACTGGCTTTGATGGGTTAAAACAAGCAGAGGGACCACTTGATATTGGTAACTCTGGGACAACTATTCGCTTAATGATGGGGATTTTAGCAGGACGAGATTTTGATACTGTTATTTTAGGCGATGAATCAATTGCCAAACGTCCGATGAATCGCGTTATGCTTCCACTTCAAGAAATGGGCGCAAAAATGCATGGTAAAGATGGTTCTGAGTTTGCGCCGATTTCTATTATCGGTAACCAATCATTAAAACGAATGGAATACCACATGCCAGTTGCGAGTGCACAAGTAAAAAGTGCGATTATTTTTGCAGCGTTACAAGCAGAAGGTGAAACGATTATCCATGAAAAAGAAAAAACGCGTGACCATACGGAACACATGATTCGTCAATTTGGCGGTGAAATTGAAATGGACGGTTTAACGATTCGTGTCAAAGGCGGCCAAAAATTCATTGGACAAGAAATGACTGTTCCAGGTGATGTTTCCTCCGCTGCTTTCTTTATTGTAGCAGGCTTAATCACGCCAGGCAGTGAAATTGAACTGACACATGTTGGCTTAAATCCGACAAGAACAGGAATTTTTGATGTTGTAGAACAAATGGGTGGTAGTTTGGTTGTAAAAGATTCTAGCAGAAGTACCGGTAAATTAGCGGGTACAGTTGTTGTAAAATCTAGCGAGTTAAAAGGAACAGAAATTGGTGGCGATATTATTCCTCGTCTAATTGACGAAATTCCTGTTATCGCTCTTTTGGCAACACAAGCAGAAGGAACAACGATTATTAAAGATGCTGCAGAATTAAAAGTAAAAGAAACGAACCGAATTGATGCGGTTGCTAATGAACTTAACAAAATGGGCGCAGACATTACACCAACTGAAGACGGCTTAATTATTCGTGGTAAAACACCACTTCATGCGGCAAACGTGACAAGTTACGGAGATCACCGGATCGGTATGATGCTTCAAATCGCGGCACTTCTTGTAGAAGATGGTGACGTTGAGTTAGACCGAGCAGAAGCAGTATCCGTTTCTTACCCAACATTTTTTGAAGATATTCGCTCCCTTTTAAAATAATAATGACTACCAGTGCTGTGTGCTAAATACATCGGCGCTGGTATTTTATTTAAGAGAGGCAATCACTTTTTCTTATGAGGGAAGTAATGGTATAATAGAAAAACGACTTATAATTAAAGAAGGTGCAGAAATGGAATTGGCTAATAAAATGTTACATGCGTTAGAGCATGAAGATATGGCGCTTGCGAAGAAATACTTTGATGAAGTAGTGCAAGCGGGGACTGATGAGGAACAATATTATTTAGCAGAAGAGTTGTTCGCACTTGGATTTTTAGATGAAACAGAAGATTTATACGAACTTCTGTTAGCAAAATATAAAGATGAGGGCGAATTACTTGTCCGTGCCGCCGAAGTAGCACTTGAAAAAGACGATATGGATACTGCGCAAGATTATTTAGAAAAAGTAAACAAAGAAGATGAAGCCTACATTGAAAGTTTACTCGTGTTAGCTGATTTGTATCAAATGCAAGGCTTGTTTGAAGTTAGTGAACAAAAATTACTTGAAGCCAAACAGATGGCGCCAAATGAGCCGATTATTGATTTTGCTTTAGGGGAATATTATTTATCACAAGCACGATTTGCTTCTGCTGTACAGTCTTATCAAACCGCTGTAGAAGCAGGGTTAACGATTATCTCAAATGGCGCCGTGTCTGTATATGAACGTATTGCTGAAGCTTTTGCAGCTAGCGGAGCATTTGAAGAAGCGTTACCCTACTATGAGCGCGCTCTAGAAGACAAAGAATCGGTGGATACACTTTTTGGAATGGGATTAACGGCTTATCAAGCAAAAGATTACACGAAAGCAATTCACGCCTTGGAACATTTGCGCGAACATGATCCATCGTACACAACGTTATATTCCTATTTAGCAAAAAGCTACGAAGAAAATGGTGAACCAGAAAAAGCCATTGCAGTACTCAGAGATGGTTTAACGCAAGATGAATTCAACAAAGAAATGTTCTTAGAAGCAGGGAAACTCGCGGTTACGCTTCGTTTGCCGGAAGAAGCAGAAGAGTTTTATCGTCAAGCGATTGTGCTTGATGAAGAGTTCTCAGAAGCGATTATGCAACTGAACAAATTATTACTTGCGAAAGAAAACTACGAAGGTGTCATTGAATTAGTAGAAGGGCTCGGGGAAGAAGTTATTTCTGAACCACAAATTTTCTGGGACGTAAGTGTTGCATATCAGGAAACAGAACAATATAATAAAGCAAAAGCAAATTATGAACTCGCTTATCCACACTTTACAAATAATCCTACGTTCTTAAAGGAATATGGTTTATTTTTAAGAGAAGAAGGCGAACACGCGAAATCACAAGAAGTTTTGCGTAGCTATTTAGAACTTGAACCAGAAGATACTGAGATTTTATCTTTATTTGATTGATCAAAAGAATGAAGGAAGGGACTGAGGAAAGATGAAGGCATCCATTTCAATAGACGAGAAGAAAGATTTTATTCGCTGGTTTTTAAACAAACACCAGATGAAAACTAGAGAAGCAATGTGGGTTTTAAATTATATTGCTGGCCATGATCAAATTGTAAAATATGTTCATTTTGTTGATAATTTGGAAGGATGTGCGCGTGGGCTTTCGCTTAGTGCTCACGGGGTTGAATCCGAACCATTCCTATTTTTCAAAGGTAACATAATGACAACAGATCCAGAAAAAGCTTTTCATGATATTCGGCTAAACTGGGACGAGGAGTTGTATGTCGAACTTCATTTTGAAGAGGCAATGACCTCACCTGAATATGCCCTTGTTCGTGAAGACAATCCTTTTGCGGCAGTGAAGCTTGCTGAAGAGGAAAAAGAAATGGCGGATGCGCTTATTTATCAATCTGTGCACCAATTTTCAAGAGAAAAATTATTACAACAAATCGATGAAGCGCTTGATACTCGTGATGAAGCGACATTCCATAAGCTCGTTCGTATTTTACAGCAAATGGATACAGAAAAAGAATAAGAAATAAATCCTAGTTAGTAATAAAATGGAGTGAAATAGTGCTTCATTTTATTGCTATGCTAGGATTTTTTAAGGAGTTGGAATCATTTGTTTTATAGTTTACTTGCAAATCGCTCTTTTTTACGATTGCTGTTTTTCGGTAATTTACTAGGGGCGATTTACGGATACATATGGTATTTACCACAATTACAAATTACAGAGCCGCGTTTTTGGCTATTTGTCCCAGATAGTCCAACCGCGATTCTATTCTTCACTCTAACTTTAGTAGCCTTTCTTGCCAAAAAGCACTGGCCGCTAATGGAGGCACTGGCTTTTGTCTGTTTAGTAAAATATGGTTTATGGGCAATTGGCATGAATATTTTTTATATGTTTGAGCAAAAGACGATTGTTTGGGCTGGTGTCGTTCTAATTTTAACGCATGGTTTTATGGCGCTAGAAGGGATTTTATATGCACCATTTTATCGTTTCCGTATAGGGCATTTTATGATAGCGGCTGTTTGGGTGTTTCATAATGATGTGATTGATTATTTATTTGGACAAATGCCGATTTATATGGGATTAGAAAAATACTTACCTGAAATCGGTTATGCAACTTTTTGGCTAACGGTTATGGTTTTATGGCTTGTATATGATAAAACGATAAAAAAAGGTCACCGTTCATTAGAATTTCCTCATCATGAGTGAAAGATGTTGAGTCTTAGTACGGGTTCATCTATACTAAGAGATAAGGATATTTACCGAAAAATTGTAGTAGGAGGAAGATGATTAGATGTCGTTTAGTCAGTATATTATTTATTTTATTATCGTTGCAGCAATCCCTCTTTGGGCGCAGTATCGAGTTAAAACTACCTATGCCCAGTACTCCAAAGTTGGTGTGGCAAATGGTTTAACTGGTGCCGAGGTTGCACGTCATATTTTGGATACAAATGGATTAACCAACGTTCCTGTTCATGAAACAAAAGGGATGTTAAGTGACCACTATGATCCTAGAAAAAAAGCCGTGTTTCTTTCTGAAGCTAATTTCCGCGGTCGTTCTATCGCTGGGGCAGCAGTTGCAGCCCATGAAGTAGGACACGCGATTCAAGATGAGCAAGACTATGCGTTTATGCGTTTTCGTTCCGCACTCGTTCCTGTAACGATGTTTAGTTCGAATATTTCTTGGGTGTTCCTCATTATCGGGATGCTCGCAAATGTAGCTAGTTTTATGTTATTAGGGATTATTTTGATGGCAGTAGGGGTGCTTTTCCAATTAATTACCCTGCCTGTTGAGTTTGACGCTAGTAAACGTGCGCTTGTTCAATTAGAAAGTGGCGGACTAGTATCATCATCGGAACTTCCACAAGCGAAAAAAGTCCTTAGTGCTGCGGCGATGACATACGTTGCTGCAATGGCTGTTGCGGTACTTGAACTTCTAAGATTACTCCTCATTTTTACCAATATGAATCGAAATTAGAATAAACGACGAACCTGAGAATTTTCTCGGGTTTTTGTTTGGTGAAAAAAGCTTGGCAGTGAGATGAATGCTTGCTATACTTATACTCGGATAAAGTAAAGGAGCGGGACAATGGATTATGATGTAATTGTCATTGGTGGCGGACCATCAGGACTTATGGCAGCAATCAGTGCAGCGGAGAAAAACAAACGAGTTTTATTAATTGAAAAAGGACCGAAACTGGGACGTAAATTAATTATGTCTGGTGGCGGACGTTGTAATGTAACGAACAGACGACCAGCAGAAGAAATCATTAAACATATTCCGGGTAACGGTCGCTTTTTATATAGTGCGTTTCATGCGTTTGATAATGAAGATATTATTCGTTTTTTTGAACGACTTGGTGTAGCATTAAAAGAAGAAGATCACGGCAGAATGTTTCCGGTATCAAACAGCGCGCGTTCTGTTGCTGAGGCGATGATTCAGCGGATGGAAAAGCTTGGCGTGAAAATCTACATGCAAACCGCTGTGAAGCAAGTGGATTACGAGGATGGCCATGTAAAAGGTGTGACGCTAAAAGACGGGCAAGAGATTTCAGCGAGCGCAGTAATTGTCGCAGTGGGTGGTAAATCTGTTCCTCGGACGGGCTCAACAGGAGATGGCTATGCTTGGGCGAAAAAAGCAGGACACACGATTACAGAGCTATATCCGACAGAAGTGCCGATTACGTCCAGTGAGCCTTTTATTAAGCAAAAAGTGTTACAAGGGACGTCGCTTCGGGATGTATCTTTGTCTGTTTTAAATGCAAAAGGCAAGCCGATTATTACGCATCAAATGGATATGATTTTTACCCATTTTGGCGTATCTGGACCAGCAGCACTTAGATGTAGTATGTTTGTCCTGCGTGAACTAAAGAAAACGGGCGCGGGTGCGGTGAAAATGCGTCTTGATTTGTTCCCGAATGTATCAGCTGTGGAACTTTCGAAAGAGGTTTATAAGCTGCTAGAAGAAAATCCGAAAAAAGCATTGAAAAATTCATTAAGTTCGCTTTTACAAGAAAAACTATTATTGTTTTTACTGGAAAAAGTAGAACTGGATGAGACGGCTGAATACAAACAAGTAAGCCCGAAAAAAATTGAGCAATTTATTCAGTTATTAAAAGATTTTACTTTTGAAGTGAATGGCACGCTTGATTTTGAGAAGGCATTTGTAACAGGCGGCGGAGTTTCTGTGAAGGAAATCAAACCAAAAGAGATGCAGTCTAAATTGATGGAAGGGTTGTTTTTCTGCGGGGAAATACTTGATATTAATGGATACACGGGTGGTTATAATATTACGTGTGCATTAGTGACTGGACACACGGCTGGAGCTTATGCTGCGGAAGTGTCAAACATATAAAAAAGTACCAAGTCTTATTTTCTAAGGCTTGGTACTTTTTATTATTAACCGATTAATTTTTCGTGGAACATTCTTTGGCAAAGTTCCATTTTTTGTTCTTCGTTTAGATCTTTTGTATTTAAGCAGTAGCCGCTGATACGTAAGATTACTGGGATACCAGCTTTGATTTTTTCGATTACTTCATCGTGGTTAAGAACGTTCAAGTTGATGTGTTGACCACCTTTTGTAAAGTAACCATCAAGAATACCAACGAGGTTATGGTGTTGTTCTTCGGTTGTTTTACCGAACATTTTTGGAGCTCCTTGGATAGTTAAGGAAATTCCGTCATTTGCATAGTGGAATGGTAATTTAGAAAGACTGGCAAGGTTATCTAAGAAACCACCTTTTGCTTTGTTAGAAGGGTTAGCTCCTGGGCTGAAGAATTCTGGTTCTTTGATGATTTTACCATTTTCATCGAATACAGGTCCTTTATGCACTGGGGAGTTACCACATTGTTTAGAATAAGCAACGTTTGAAGTGATTGTTAAAACAGAAACAGTTGCTTCACTATCTTTGTAAAGTTTATGGGAGTCTAATTTGTCTTTGAACATTTTTAGAACCATTACGGCAATGTCATCGGCACGGTCATCATTTTCACCGTAACGAGGGAAGTCGCCTTCTACTTCATAGTCATATACAAAGCCATCTTCATCGCGGATGGTTTTTACTTTGGCATATTTAATCGCACTTAAGCTATCTACTACATTCGCGAATCCACAAATACCGAATCCCATGTTGGCAGTTACTTTTGATGGTAGGAAGGCCATTTGCATGCTTTCGTAGTTGTATTTGTCTGTCATAAAGTGAATGATGTTCATTGCATCTACATAAGTGTCTGTTAACCAGTCCATTGATTTATCGAATTTATCTAGCACTTCGTCGTATTCAAGGTATTCAGTTGTAATTGGTTCTACAACGTCGAATACTTGGTTTTTATGAAGATCATCTTTACCGCCGTTGATAGCGCCTAGAAGACATTTTAGTACGTTGACACGAGCTCCGAAATATTGCAGGTTATGAGTTTCACCTTTGTCTTTGTCTGCTTCTGGGTTAAGTGGGCTCACACAACAGCTGATACATTGCATATCGCCGTAGCCTTCTTCTTGCATTAATTTATCATTTTCATATTGAATGGAGGAATGTTTTACACTCATTTTCATACAATATTCCTTAAAGCTTTCTGGTAAACGAGCATCCCATAGGACAGTTAAGTTTGGTTCTGCTGAGTTTCCTAGGTTATCTAAGCAGTGTAAGAAACGATAATCTGTTTTTGTAACGCGGTGACGACCATCTGCGCCCATACCAGCCATAGAAGTTGTTACGAATGTTGGGTTGGAAGCGTAAAGCTCGTTGTAACCATCTGTTCTTGCAAAACGGACCATTCTTAATTTTAAAGTTAATTGTTCGATTAATTCTTGCGCATCAAATTCTGTGATAATTCCTTTTTCTAAATCACGTTGAATGTAAATATCAAGGAAAATCGGAATACGGCCAAATGAGCTTGCAGCACCGTTTGCTTGTTTGATTGAAGCAAGGTAGCCCATGTAAGTCCATTGTACAGCTTCGGTTGCGTTTTCAGCGGGACGGCCGAGTTCTAAACCGTATTCGTTACCTAAAACGATTAAGTCTTTAAGTGCTTTGATTTGTAACCAGATTTCTTCACGTAGACGAATATTTTCATCAGAAGAAATCGCAATTTTTTTCAAATCTTGTTGTTTTTCAGCGATTAAACGATCCACTCCGTAAAGTGCTGGTTTTTGGTATAAGCCGATGATTCTTCCGCGAGAGTATGCATCGGGAAGACCACTAACGATATGCGAGTGACGCGCACGTTTAATATCATCTGTATATGCTCTAAAAATACCATCATTTGCAGTGGAACGGTTTTTTACATAAAAGTCATGTAATTCTTGGTCGATAGAATAGCCATTGTCTGTTAAACATTGTTCTGCAGTTCTAAGACCACCATTTGGCATAAATGCTAATTTGAAAGGTTTGTCTGTTTGTAAACCAACGATTACTTCATTTTCTTTGTCCACGTAACCAGCTTTGTGAGAGGCAACGTTTGATACGATTGCGTTATCCATATCAAGAACGCCACCTTTTGCGTCCATTTCTTCTACAAGTTTATTTATTTTTTCATTAAGTTTAGTTGTTCTTGGTGTGCTCTTTTCTAAAAAGCTTTCATCGCCATCATAAGGAGTGTAGTTGTCTTGAACAAATTGTCCTACACTAATGTTTTCTTGCCATGCGGTTCCTTTAAAACCATCCCATGCTTTTGTCATTATTATTTCCTCCTTCAATTGTGTTTCTTTTCACTTACAACCAGAAACTTGTTCTTAGAATCTTTCTTCATTGAACAGCATACTCCTTTGTGAAAACGAAAACAATATAAAAATGGAAAGAAAATAAATTTCTTTTATATAACTAAAAAAGGCTTTGAATGGCTGTGTTAATACAGTTTTTTTATAGAAAAAAAGCCTAGCGTTAAGGCTAGACTTCTTTATTTGCAGTCACTTCTTCTAAAAAAGTATCGACTATGCTATCTCTTTTTAAGACAAAATTAGGGTTGGCACGGCTTGGATGAACGCGATTAGATAACACGATGAGGCTTGCTTGATTTTGTAAATCGAGCACCATAAAAGTGCCAGTAAATCCTGTATGATATAAAACAGAGTCACCGCGGAGATCCCAGCCAAGCCCGCGTGTCCGGTTTAGCTCAGGCGTATGATTAATTTGCATTATTTGTAGTGTTTTTTCAGTAAGAATAGGGGCGCCGTTTTGTAAAATTAGCGCATCTCGAAATTTTGAAAGATCAGCGAGTGTGCTAAAAAGTCCCGCGTGTCCAGTGCCTGATTTGGCGGTCCAGGCTTTGAAATCGTGCACTTCACCTTGAATTAAACCACGCGTTTGGTCTAGTTCAGTTGGAATGACTTGGCTTTTATCAGTTGGATGAAAACTAGTGTGTGACATTTTCAGCGGTTCTAAGATGTTTTTTTGAATTGATTGCTCATAATTTCCATCAAATTTACTAATCAAATAACCGAGCAAGAGAAAATTAGCATCAGCATAGGTGACCTGAGTTCCAGGTGAATTCACTTGAGGCGTTGCAAAAACATAGCTTCTAACATCTTCTCTAGCATCCATTTTGTAGTTAGGGATATTTTGTGCAAGGCCAGAGCTATGGGTGAGTAAATGTAAAATAGTAACATTTTCGTACTTAAAATCAGAAAGATAGGATTGTACTGGATCTTCTAACTGGAGATGTTTTTGTTCAATAAGTTGTAATACACGTATTGTCGTAGCAATTACTTTGGTCAAAGAAGCAATATCATAAATGTTATCTGTCGTTCTAGGGAGGATTTGTGCTTCAGGGAAAACGGACTTTAAACCCATTATTCTATTTTCTTCGAGGTTATTTGTTTTGATTTGATAGCTAATTCCTGGAGTGGACCCGTTTTGGACAAGTTGATCTAGTAATTGCTTCGTTTTATAAAACATACTTAAACTCCTTTATAAGTTGGTTGCCACATCTCACGTTCGACAGCTTTTGTGACACTTGCTAACTCGACTTGGTGGATATTTTCTTTGATTGCTTGGTTCGCTACCGCAATAGCAACCGCGCGGGAAGTTTCTCTAAGTGTACGAACATGTGGTAAGAGGGCAGCTCCAAGTTCGTTTGTAGAAATTTGATCACTAACGGCACTTGATGCAGCGGCTAACATTCCGTCTGTAATAAATTTAGAACGTGTAACAAGTGCGCCAAGTCCAAGCCCAGGATATAGAAGGGCGTTATTAGCTTGACCAATTTCATAGGTAATATTTTGATAAGTCACGGGTTTGGACGGACTTCCAGTTACAATTAGCGCTTTTCCATCTGTCCATTTAATCAAATCTGCGGCAGTTGCTTCAGCTAATTTGGTTGGATTAGACAGCGGCAAAATTGCTGGTCGTTCTGTATGCTCCGCCATTTTTTTAACGATGCTCTCTTTAAAGGCTCCAGTAACGCCAGAACAGCCAATTAGCATCGTTGGATGAATTGCTTCAACTAAGTGTTCTAATGTATCAGTAGGCACGCTAGCCCAGTCAGAAGCTTGATGCGCATATTTCTTTTGACCATCCGTTAAGCCGGTCATATTATCAAGCACTAAACCACTACGGTCCATTAAGTAAAAATGTTTTTTGGCACTTTCAAAAGGAAGGCCAGTTTCGCGCATCAATTGACCACTGAGTTGATCAGCAATACCGATGCCAGCAGTTCCAGCACCGAAAATAATAATCTTTTGTTTGTTTAAAGGAATATTTGAAACGTTAATTGTTGCAAGAGCAGCGGCAACAACCATCGCGCCAGTTCCTTGTATATCATCATTAAACGTACAAATTTTATCACGATAATTGTGGAGGATACGACTTGCATTTGCCCGGCCAAAATCTTCCCAGTGAAGGATAGCGCTTGGGAAAACATCACTCATGACTTCCACAAATTGTGCGATAAAAGTATCGTAATCGCTTTCTGACAGGCGCGGACGTTTATTCCCTAAGTAACGCGAGTCTTCAAGTAGTGTTTTGTTATTTGTTCCTGCATCAATTACAACTGGGAGAACACGGTCAGGGGAAAGGCCAGCCGCAACCGTATAAACCGCTAATTTTCCGACTGCTATTTTGACGCCGTTCACGCCCCAATCACCAATGCCGAGCACGCCTTCACCATCTGTAATCACGATCATATCAATATTTGGATTGTTTTGCGCATAAATTTCAACAGATGCTCTTAGTTTTTCGGGTGTAAAAGCATCAATAAATAAAGCTTCATCAGGCGCGGTATAGTCTGTATGATAATTTATTACCGCATCCCCAATCGTTGGCGTATAAATAATTGGCAAATATTCGCTCACGTTTTTGGTAACAACGTAATAATAAAGTGTGCGATTTTCGTTGTATAAGTTTGTTAAAAGTTGGTGTTTATGTAGAGGGGATTCTAAGTTTTCTAGTTGGTTTTCGATGCGCAAAGCTTGTTGTTCGATTGTTTCGATAATTGGCGGCAGTAATCCGTCTAATTTATAGTTTAATCTTTCCTCACTTGTAAAAGCTGTTCCTTTATTTAATAGTGGGTTATTCATATAGTCAAAACCTGATTTTAAAGTCATTTCAAGCACTCCTTTTCATTCTATTCTATTTTACATGGGGGGAAGGAGAATAACAACTGATTCAAAAAAAGAAAACCTGAAACCAATCAGATTTTCTTTTTTTACATATTAATGAAAATAGTAACCTTGTGCATAGGGGATGCCAATTTCTTGAAGGAACTTTAGCTGTTCTTTTGTTTCTACTCCTTCAACAATCAAGGATTTATGATGCTTTTTGACGTAATGATGAAGTTGCTCAAAGAAGTTTCTCTTGCCGTCACTTTCAAATAAATCTCGAAGTAATAAGCGATCAGTTTTTACAAAGTCAGAATGGTGCGCAAATACGCGATGCAAGTCGGCGTAACCTGAGCCAAAATCATCAATAGCAAATTTAGTCTCATGTTTTTTCTGGAATAAGCGTAGTTGTTTTTCTAAGTCGTTCATTCGTTCTTGCGGTAACTTGGATGTTTCCAAAAATTCAAAAACTATTTTCCCGTTATCAAGAAGGGTATCGTGTAGTTCTTCTTGATTTTCTAAAAATGTATCATAGGAAATATTGACAAATAATGGCGTGTTTTCACCTTTTTCAAAGCGTTTGACTGCATTATGAAGCGTGAGCAGTTCAAAAGCTTTTTGCTGACCTTCCTGTTCCGCTTCTTCAATAAAATCACTAATGGCGTTCCAGTGATTTGTTTTTAAGCGGGTGAGTGACTCATATCCGAAAACTTGTGTATTTGAAACAGCAACAATCGGTTCGTATATTGTATCAAAGAGGTTTTGATCAATAATCTCACTTACGGAGGGCTTTTTCATTTGTCCAACTTCTTTCCGTTATTTCTTAAGAGTTATTTCTTTATTTATATAATCGAAAAAATGGGTCGTTTCAGGATTTGACGTGTCCATTTTCTCTAACAACTCTTTGGTGATTTTACCATTTTTAGCTTGATTTGTCTTGTTAAAATACTGTGTCAAAAAGGCATAAACGGCAGTAGATTCGTTTTCAGAGTTCGGCTCTTTTGTTTCTCTATCATATCTGGCATAAATTTTTCCTTTTGAAGCCAGTTCTGTTTGTAAAAATTGGTCGAAATTTGGCTCAACTGTACCATTTTCGTCATAATAGGCGATAGCTATGAGCATTTGATCAATCATATTGACTTCGTTTGCGTCAGCATTTTGAAATTGTCCATTTTGAAACACTTCTGTAAAAAAAGGAGTGGCGCTGACGTTCTTGATAGGAGCATAGGCTTTTGCGCTATAGTTAATGTGGCGCATTGCTTGGATATTTAGATAACTTAAATGAAGTGTATCTGCTTTTTTCTTATGAACAAAATCATAGAAATCCACTGGAACCCCTTGAACGGCGCTATATTTTTTCGTGTTGGAGATAAGTGTATCGGCAAGGGTTTGATACGCTTGATGGTCCCATTTTTTACTCGCTTGATAAAGTGCTTCTGTAATCCGAAAATCATCTACAATAGCGTTGGTAGTTGTGCTATCAGTCGCTTCCCATTTAATAAAATTGTCTGTTGTTATAAAATGTTTTTGTAAAGTAGCCACTTGTTCTTGGAAAGTCTTGCTATCATTCACTTCTACTAAATACTCCATATAAAGCCCGATGCTCTCGGCTAAATAATGCGGTTCTTGGGCATTTTTGTAATCAATAATTAAACCGTTTTTGGTCATATAATTTTCTTTTACGTAAGTTTGAACTGAGCTTGAAGTGGGTTTTGTCTCTTTAGGTGCGCTTAGAGTATCTTTTTGTTCTGGGCGAAGGAAAAAGTATATACCTGTGCCAATTAAGAGCAGTAAAAAAGTGATAATAATTGTTCGCTTCATTCGCTTTCCTCCTGATGAATGGCAATTTGGTTACGCCCATTTTGCTTTGCTTGATAAAGTGCTTGGTCAGCAGCCTCAAAAAGTGATTCGGTCGTTCTATAGTTGTACCCCATAGAAGCAACCCCGATGGAGACCGTTACATTACCACTAACTGGATTATACGGAAACTTAGCTCGTTCAATTTCATCCCGTAAAAAATCAGCAATTAAGGCAGCTTGTTCTGTTCCAACATTTTGCAGTAAAACAGCGAATTCTTCTCCGCCAATTCGAGCAAACATCGTTCTTGGTGGAAAGGTTCGATTTTTGAGAATGCTACTAAACTGCGCTAAAACAGTATTTCCTGCTTGATGTCCATGAAAATCATTAATTTCTTTAAAATGATCAATATCAATAATAAATAAGGATAACGCTTTTTTTCTTTTTTGAGATTTATTAAAAATCCAAGCAAACTGTTGCGTGAAAAATCGCATGTTAGGTAAGTTGGTTAGACTATCGGTCATCGCGGTTTCGGTCAAGTTTTGGATAACTAAATTACTTTTATCAATATAATTGCACGCATAAAATACCAGCAAAGCAGTGACGAAAAATAGCAGGAAGTATTCAACAATTTCAACGCCCCGCAAAATTCGTCCTTCATCAAAATTATTCACAAAATAATAGAGGATTGCTGGGAAGTTTAAAATAATTAATGCAATAAATTTTGAAAAGCGTTGTTTTTTCCAAAAAGTAATAAGTAAACAAGCCGCAAAAATAAGTGTCATTAAAATAACGTAGCGACTAGTAACGGGCGATGCTATATCAAAACTAATTCGTCCGAAAAGCATTACGACATAAGCAACAATAAGCGGAGTACGACCAGCAAATACACCTGTAACCATCAATATTAAAATCCGCATATTCGTATAAATAACAGGATTATGTTCATATGCACCTTCATAGATAAAATAAATCCCTGCTAAACCATAATAAACACCAAGAAGAATAGAGAGAAAAAATCGTCTATTACCATTTTGGAACCAATTAGGACGATATTGTCTTATTTTTCGAAAAGACATACCTTGAATAAAAAGGATAGCAAGAAAGAGCGCTAAACTGTCTATGTATGAATTAACTAGCTCGAACAAATGGACTCATCTCCTTTTTATTAAATAACTGGATCTGTTGTTTCACGAATATGTACTTGATTTCGTCCATTTCGTTTTGCATTGTAAAGTGCTTGATCTGCTGCATGCATTAGTTCGTTAGCGTTTGGATAATTTTTACCATCATAATTTGCGATACCAGCGGAAATGGTAATAACCGAGCCAGTTGTTGCTATCGGAACATCAATTTTCTCGACTTTACGCCGGATTTTTTCTGCTAAGTGTTCTGTTTCGCTGACATTAATATTCGGCAAAATAATAGCGAATTCTTCCCCGCCAATGCGAGATATAACCGTATTTGGTGGAAAACTAATTTTTAAAAGCATTTGGCTAAAAGTAGATAAAACACCATTTCCAACTAAATGGCCATATGTATCATTTACCCGTTTAAAATAATCAATATCAATAATAATTAAACTTAAGTTCGATTTTTTTAAAGTAGCATAGTGAAAAGCAGCTTCGAACGTTTTTTCAAAGTGACGAAAGTTTGTTAGACCGGTAAGTGGATCAAGAATAGTCGATTGCTGCAATTCATAAATCAGCTTATTTGATGTATCAATATAATAAGCCGCTGAAATAATAATAAAGGTAATAAAAAAAGAAACCAAGAAATAGAGTGTCCAAACTGGCACATCATGTATTGTATATGTAAGATGTATTTTTTGATGTAAATAAATAAGCATTAGTGGAATAGCGCTAAGTTTGACGAGTACTACTTTTTGAACAGAGCTAAGACGTAATTTAGCTACTTCCATACAAACAAAGTGAAAACCAATAATTAAAAACACATAAATTAAATTGGCAAAGAGAGCATCACCAAGAAAGAGTTTTCCTGCCACAATGAGTACTAACGCGATAGTAGCTGGACCCGCTGATGAAAACAAGTGTAAAACAATTAAAATATCTAATAACATATCGGTATAAATCCCAGAATCCGTCCCAGGTAATCCACGGACAATAAAATAAACACCTAATAAGCCGTAGTAAATGCCCAGTGCATAATTAATAATTTCATTTGCAAATTTAATTTGGAACCAAGCAGGCTTTTTTTCTCTAATTGACCGCAGTGCCATTCCGTGAAAAAAAAGCGCTGATAAAAAAAGCGCCATGCTGTTCCATAATGAATCAAGAATATTTGGCATAAAAAAATCTCCCATATCTCAGCATAATGAATCAGCTGAAAAGTTAATATAGGCAGAATAAAAAAACAAATGAATTTTTAGCTGAGACGCAGTACAAAGAACCAACCAATCGGCGAAAGCGATCTCTAAGAGGATATGTGGTAATGACGACGAGATAAGCCAAAATCTGCCTTTTTGTAATTAAAGCTGGATTTCAGTACAATGGATAGAATGAAGTAGAGGATTTTTAGTAGACTGTAAACTTAACTATTTTCACATATTATTACAAAGAGTTATAAAAAAGTCAACTTGTGTCACAATTGATATAGAGGGGTGTAACAATGCAAAAAATAGTGATAATCGGTGGCGGAATTGTTGGAGCCAGCGCAGCATATTTATTATCAAAAGAAAATGTCCAAGTAACGCTAATTGATTCTAATGAACCTGGGCAAGCAACGAGAGCAGCTGCCGGAATTATTTGTCCATGGCTTTCCAAAAGACGGAATAAATATTGGTATGAACTAGCAAAGAACAGTGCAGCGTTTTATAAAGAAATTGCAGAAAGTCTTAGTGAAGAAACTGGAAGAGATTCTGGTTATAAACAAGTTGGCGTGCTCGCACTTCGGCAAACAGAGGAAAAAGCAACGGAACTTTTTAATCTGGCAATGGAAAGACGAGCAGGAGCACCAGTAATGGGTGATATTGAAAAATTGTCAGAAGCCGAAACAAAGCAAAAATTCCCTTTAGTGAAACCGGGATTTAGTTCTGTTTATGTAAGCGGGGCGGCGCGGGTTAATGGCGGTTTGTTTTGTGAAACTTTACGCTATGCAGCCAAAGAAAATGGTGTGGAAATCAAAACTGGTTTGGCTCATTTTTCACCAAAAGGGGAGGTTTTGGTTGATGGGGAAAAAGAAAGTTACGATAAACTAATTATTTCAGCAGGTGCCTGGTTACCTAATTTATTACAGGAGGCGGGCTTTCATACGGATGTTTTAGCACAGAAAGGTCAATTGCTTGAACTCGATTTTAGTGAGTACAAAACAGCAGAATGGCCAGTGATTTTACCTCCAAGTGCAAAATCGATTGTTCCGTTTGATAATGGAAAAATAATTGTCGGGGCAACACATGAAAAAACTGCTGGCTTCAATATAGAGCCAACAGCGGAAGGTAAGGCAGAAATATTAGCAGAAGTCAGTAAGTTTATGGAGGGTGAGTTGGAACGTAAAATAGCTAATGTGGCGGTTGGAACACGGCCTTATACGCCGGATTTTGCGCCACTAATTGGACAGCTACCTGGTTTTGACTCGATCTTTTTAGCGAATGGGCTGGGTGCTTCTGGCTTAACAACTGGACCATATGTCGGTAAACTGCTGGCAGATTTGGCACTATTAAACACTACCGATTTAGCTTTAGAAAATTATGATCCAAGAAAATACATTAGTAAATAGGATTTTTGTTTTCGTCGAGTGTGAAACCTTCGCCCATCACATCATGAACAACGCTCACTGAAACAAAAGCATGAGGATCAATCGCTTGGACAATATTCTTTAATTGCACAATTTCATTTTTAGCAACGACAATATAAAGCACATCTTGTTCATTTTTAGAAAAGCCACCACGACCTTCAAGTACTGTTACACCACGATTCATCGAGAGCATTACATGGGAAGCGATGGCATCATTATCTTTAGAAATAATCAAGGCGCCGCGTGCAGCATAAGCACCTTCTTGAACAAAATCAATGACGCGTGAACCGATGAAAACAGCGACAAGTGTATACATTACTTGGCGAACATCCAAATAAGATAAAGAAGCAGCAAGCACTATCGCATCAATTGCAAAGAGCGTACGCCCCATACTAATTCCTTTTGTATGATTCAGTAATTTGGCGATAATATCACTACCGCCAGTTGTACCACCATATCGAAACACAAGCCCAAGCCCAATTCCACTAAAACCTCCAGCAAAAAGGGCTACTAAAAGTAAATCACTATGTAAATCTAACGTATAAGGAATACGCTGAAAAATCCATAAAAATAAGGAAAGGCTAACAGTACCAATTCCAGTATAAATGAGGGAACGACTACCTAATACACGCCAACCTATAATAAACAAAGGAATGTTCAAGACTAAGTTGGAGTAGGCAGGATCGATTTGGAAGAAGTGGAGCAGGAATAATGTAACCCCTGCAAGGCCACCCTCACCGAGATTATTTGCGATATTAAAATTAACTAATCCAAATGCATAGATTGCCGTACCAAGCATAATAAAGCAAATATTTTTCGTGCGCAGTGTTTTTAACATAGCTTTTTTCCTCCTTGGAACCTATTTAATAAGTAAGTAAAAAATCATGGACTTGTATGTATTTGTTTAGGTATAATGAAATGAAGTTAACAATTAGACTTAAAACCAATTTTAGTTTAACACAAAAAGGGGGAAAACCTATGGCGAAAACCATGGCAGAAATACAAAAAGAAGTGGATGATTTCATTGGTGGATTCGAGGAAGGTTACTTTTCCCCACTAGCAATGATGGCGCGAATTACTGAAGAAACCGGAGAATTAGCCAGAGAAATTAACCATTATTATGGCGAAAAACCGAAGAAAACAAGTGAACCTACTAAAACCGTAGCAGAGGAACTGGGTGATTGCCTTTTTGTTCTTACTTGCATGGCAAACTCACTTGATATTGATATGGAAAAAGCACACGATACGGTCATGGCGAAATTTAAAGAACGCGATAAAGACCGCTGGACAAAAAAGGAGGACAAATCAAAATGAAAGTAGCAGTATCTGGATTTAAAGGAAGAATGGGACACGAGGTTGTTAAAACAATTTTAAGAGAAGAAGACTTGGAATTAGTTGCTGTACTTGACCATGAACCAAAAGAAAAAAACATCCGCGAAATTGTAGAGTTTAGCTCGTTAGATGTACCAGTGTATGGTGATTTAAGCGAAATGTTAGAAGAAATAAAACCGGATTGCGTCGTTGATTTTACGACCCCTAAAGTAGGGTATAGTAACACGAAAACGATTTTAGAACACGGCGTATGTGCGGTCGTTGGTACAACAGGTTTTACACCAGAACAAATTAGTGAACTAAAATCAATTGCAGAATCGAAAAAAATCGGTGCGTTAATTGCGCCAAACTTTGCTGTAGGTGCAGTTTTAATGATGCAATTTGCTCAAAAAGCGGCTAAATACTTCCCGAACGTCGAAATTATTGAGTTACACCACGATAATAAACTAGACGCGCCGAGTGGAACAGCTGTCAAAACAGCAGAAATGATGGCAGAAACACGTGAATTCGTTAAACAAGGTGCAGCAGATGAAGTCGAACTTATTGAAGGAGCTAGAGGCGCAGAATATGAAGGAATGCGTATCCATAGCGTTCGTTTACCAGGCCTTGTTGCACATCAAGAAGTTATTTTTGGAGCGGAAGGACAAGGCTTAACGATTCGCCATGACTCATATGACCGAATTTCCTTTATGTCTGGTGTTGCTCTTTCTGTTCGTAAAACAAAAGAACTTGAAACACTTATTTATGGCTTAGAAAATATTTTAGACTAAGGATAGGTGAATGAGATGCATATCGCATTAATCGCGCACGATGAAAAGAAGGATTTGATGGTTGGATTTGCAACCGCATATAAACATTTGCTCGAACCGCATCAGTTGTACGCAACAGGCACGACAGGTTTGCGGATTATTGAAGCAACTGGCTTAACGGTGCATCGTTTTAAATCTGGTCCGCTTGGTGGCGATCAACAAATTGGTGCGCGCATTTCAGAAAATAAAATGGACTTAGTTATTTTCTTGCGTGACCCGCTGACCGCTCAGCCACATGAACCAGATGTAACCGCGCTGATACGATTATGCGATGTATACGAAATTCCTTTAGCGACTAATATTGGAACAGCAGAAATTTTAATTCGCGGTTTAGGAGCAGGCTTTCTAGATTGGCGAGATTTAAGAAGAAACGATGAATAAAGGAGCGATGACAGATGAATGACGTTTTTCTAAAAGCGCTTCCTGTTTTGCAAAAATTGACTACTGCGGGATTTGAAGCGTATTTTGTTGGCGGATCTGTCAGAGATTACTTACTAAATAGACCTATTTCCGATGTAGATATTGCAACTAGTGCTTTCCCAGAGGAAGTAAAGGAGATTTTCCAGTCCACTTATGACACTGGGATTGCGCACGGAACTGTAACAGTTAGAGAAAACAAAGAGTGCTATGAAGTGACCACTTTTCGAACAGAAGGCACTTATGAAGATTTTCGACGTCCTAGTGAAGTGACGTTTATTCGTTCGCTGGAAGAAGACTTACTGCGTCGTGACTTTACCATGAATGCGATTGCGATGGACGAAAATTTTAAATTACACGATCCATTTTCCGGACAATTAGCAATTCAAAATAAAGAAATTAAAGCAGTTGGCAAAGCGTCTGAACGTTTCCATGAAGACGCGCTTAGAATGATGCGAGCAGTGCGCTTTCTAAGCCAACTTGATTTTCAGTTAGATAAAGAAACCGAAACCGCTCTAGCAAATCAAATTGCCTTATTACAGCATACTTCTGTTGAAAGAATCACTGTCGAATGGATAAAAATGATGAAAGGTCAAGCCGTAAAACGCGCAATAGGGTTACTTTTAAAAGTAGAAATGGAAGCCTATTTGCCAGGTTTAAAAGGTGAAAAATCAGTCTTAATGGAATTTGCTAGTTGGAACTGGGAAAAACGGACGACCGAAACCGCGATTTGGCTTGGACTTGTAATTGCCGTTAAACCTAGTAATATTACCGCATTTTTAAAAGCGTGGAAATTACCGAACAAAACCATTCAACTAGTGAATAAAGCTTACGAAGATGCCCTTAATATGAAAGAAACTTGGCTCACAGAAGAACTATACCATGCTCAGGAAGCAGTTTTTTTGTTAGTAAATGAAATAAATTATATTCGTGGTCAAAGTGACAAGGAAGATGAACTGAAAAAAGCATACGAATTACTTCCAATTCACTCCAAAAAAGATTTAGCGATTACAGGTGCTGATTTACTCAAATGGACAGGGGAAAACGCTGGTCCTTGGGTAAAAGAGACGCTTGATAAAGTTGAATGCCAAGTATTACTGGGTAAAATTAACAATGAAAAAAATCAGATTAAAAGGTGGCTAGGCTATCATGAAGAATAATCGGGAAAAATTGCTTGCATTATTTACAGAAAGTGATGGCGCTTATTTATCCGGTCAAGAAATTGCGGATAGTCTAGGTTGCTCGCGTACAGCCGTTTGGAAACAAATGGAAGCACTACGTAAAGAAGGATTTGAAATCGAAGCAGTCAGAAATCGCGGGTATCGTTTATCAGCAACTGCTGAACAGTATACGAAAGATGCGCTACTACTCGGTTTAGAAACAAAATTTATCGGGCAACATTTAGAAATATATGAATCAGTGAACTCCACGCAAATCATAGCGCACCAACAAATGTATTCAAGCCCAGAAGGAACCGTTATTGTAGCTGATGAGCAAACCGCTGGAAAAGGGCGTTTGCTTCGTCCCTGGAATTCTAAAAAAGGGGAAGGTATTTGGATGAGCGTGATCTTAAAACCGCAAATTCCAATTCAAAAAGTACCCCAGTTTACTTTTATCGCCTCGCTTGCTATCACAGAAGCAATTGAAAATATCACGAAACTTGAACCGAAAATCAAATGGCCGAATGATATTTATATTGGTAAACGAAAAATCTGTGGTGTACTAACAGAAATGCAAGCCGAAGCAGAAACAATTCATGCGGTCATTATTGGCATGGGGATTAATGTGAATCAGCAAGAGTTCCCAGAAGAAATCAAAGAGAAAGCCAGTTCACTTAAACTTGAACTAGGCGAAAGTATATCAAGAAAAGCATTATTACAAGCAATACTAACTTCTTTAGAGAAGTATTATGAACTTTTCTTAGATAAAGGATTTGCACCGATAAAGTTATTATGGGAAACAAAAGCGATTCCTTTTGGTGAAAAATTAACAGCCAGCACGACAAAAGGAAAAATTCACGGACAAGTAAAAGGTATTTCTGATGAAGGCGTGCTCTTACTTCAAGATTCACTAGGCGAGGTTCATTCGATTTACTCAGCAGATATTTTGCTGGATAATGAAAAATAATAAAATTGCTATCAAAAGAATGATTTGACCCTAATAAAATAGCCTAAAACATATCTTTTAACTCGAAAATACAGTGTGAAAATCACTTTTTCGAGTTTTTCTTTTTTGAGAAAAATTTAGTACAATAAGCACGAAGGAGTCGTTGTTATGAAAAAAATTATATTATTATTAGCACTGTTTACCATAGTTCTCACTTTAGGGGCATGTGGCGATAATAAAAAAGAAACAGAAGAGAAAACAAAGCAAACCGAAAAAGAGAGTGCGACCTTTTTAAATACAATTTCCACGAAAGACTTTAAACAAAAAATGGCTGACAAAACAACCGGCTTTGTTTATGTTGGACGTCCAACTTGCGAAGACTGCCAAGCGTTCCAACCTATTTTAAAGAAAGAACTTGAAAAAAGACAACCAGATCAAAAAATGGCTTATTACAATACTGACAAAGCATCTGAAAAAAGCCGAGATGATATGATTGCTCTTTTAAAAAAGATGGACATTGATTCCGTTCCAACAATGGTATATTTAAAGGACGGTAAAGTAGCATCTACTTATGCTGCAACAGATGAACCAGCGAAGTTAACTAATTGGATGAATAAAGTGAGCGGAGAGGTTTCAGAGTAAACCTCTCTTCAATTTACATACTTTAAGTAAGCATCTATTTATGGTATTATACATATGGTAGCAAAGAATGGATGATACCTTTACCGGATCATACTAACGCTACTTACAAAAATTTGTTTTTTGCCTTGATTAATTCATTTAACAGGGACGAAAAGGAGCTAAGAAAATGAAAAAACCAGTAGACTTTTTTGCTATGAAGGAAAACGGAGAAAAAATCACGATGATTACCGCTTACGATTATCCTTCTGCTAAGAATGTAGAACAAGCAGAAGCAGATATGATTTTAGTTGGTGATTCACTTGGAATGGTAGTATTAGGCTACGATTCAACCGTACCAGTAACAATGAATGATATGATTCATCATACGAAAGCTGTGAAACGAGGGGCGCCAAATACTTTTGTTGTAACGGATATGCCTTTTATGACTTATCACGGTTCAGTAGATGAAACTATTCAAAACGCACGTAAGATTATTCAAGAGAGCGGCGCACATGCTGTAAAACTAGAAGGCGCAGGAGAAGTTGTTAACAAAATTGCTCGTTTGACAGAAGCTGGTGCACCAGTTGTCGCTCATCTTGGCTTAACGCCACAAAGTGTTGGCTTAACAGGAAGCTACAAAGTACGCGCTAAATCAGTTCAAGAAGCGCAAGAGTTGATTGACAATGCCTTAGCGGTTGAGGCAGCAGGAGCTATTGCTATTGTTCTTGAGGCAATTCCTCGTCAGCTAGCTGAAAAAGTAACTAAGGCACTTACTATTCCAACCATTGGTATTGGAGCTGGTTTAGAAACAGACGGTCAAGTACTTGTATACCACGACATAATCGGTTATGGCATCAATCGCCGAGCAAAATTTGTGAAAGCTTATGCGGATATTGACGAAACTATTGAACCAGCACTTAAAAACTATGTGAATGACGTAAAAGAACTAGCGTTTCCAGAAGTGAAACATAGCTTTACAATGGCCGAAGAAGACTTAAAAGGCCTTTATGGAAGGGAATAGTCAATGTTAATCATTCGAAATAGACAAGAACTTAAAGAAGCAATTTTAAAACAAAAAAAAGCGAATAAAACAATCGGTTTCGTGCCAACAATGGGTTTTTTACATGAAGGGCATATGACGCTTGTAAGCCATGCAAGAAAAGAAACGGATTTTGTCGTTATGAGCGTTTTTGTAAATCCAACCCAATTTGGTCCTAACGAAGACTTTGACGCCTATCCACGCGATGAAGCGCACGATGCAAAACTTGCTGAAGAAGGTGGCGTCGACATTTTATTTGTGCCGACAGTTGAGGAAATCTATCCTACTGAATTAGCAACGAAATTGCACGTCATTAAACGCGTTTCTGTCCTTGATGGTGCTGACAGGGAAGGCCATTTTGACGGTGTAGTTACAGTTTTAACGAAGCTATTTCATTTAGTAAATCCAGATAATGCTTATTTTGGTCAAAAAGATGCCCAACAAGTAGCGGTAGTTTCCGGCCTTGTAGAAGATTACTTTTTCCCGGTGAATTTGCGAATCATTCCTACAGTTAGAGAGGCTGATGGACTTGCGAAAAGTTCGCGAAATGTCTACCTCACAGAAACCGAACGTAAAGAAGCGCCAGTTATTCACGCTGCTTTACAACTTGGTCGGCAATTAATTGAATCTGGCGAGACAGATGAAGCGAAAATAGTGCAAGTTATGACAGACAAAATTAATGAGCAAACATCTCACGAGAAAATCGCCTATCTAGCGTTATATTCTTATCCTGAATTTACTCCAGTAACAGATTGGACTAAGGGCATAATTATAGCTGCGGCAGTGAAATATTCGAAAGCTCGTTTAATCGATAATGAATTAATAAATGTGAAGAGGCGGTAAAAAATGTTTAGAACTATGATGAATGGCAAAATTCACCGAGCGACTGTAACAGAAGCCAATCTGAATTATGTAGGAAGTATTACGATTGACTCTGCTATTTTAGAAGCGGTGGATATGCTTCCAAACGAAAAAGTTCAAATTGTAAATAATAATAATGGCGCAAGAATTGAAACGTATATTATCCCAGGTGAGCCAGGTAGTGGTGTGATTTGCCTAAATGGAGCTGCTGCAAGACACGTCCAAGTTGGCGATGTGGTTATTATCATGAGCTACGGGATGTTTACGGCGGAAGAAGCAAAAACACATGAACCCAAAATTGTGGTATTAGACGAAAAAAATCATATTGAAATGATTCTTCCAGAAGAAAAAGCGCATACGACTTTATAAGCAATTCGGGAGCTTGAGCGGATTTCTGCTCAAGCTACTCGTTTGTTTGAAACGTTATTTTTGAATAAAAGTAGTGAAGGAAAGAGGTGGAGCAAATGAAAAAGAAGCGTTATATTGTCGTTGATTTAGAAACAACAGGAAACCAAGCTTCACGAGAAGACCGCATTATTCAATTCGCTGCATGTTTTGTTGAATCTGGAAAACGCCTGGAAACATACTCCACTTTTTTAAATCCAGAAAAGCCAATTCCTGCTTTTATTCAAGAGTTAACGGGGATTTCTCCAAAAGATGTGAAGAATGCTCCACTATTTGAAGATGTGGCGCCAATTATTGCTAGCTTGTTAGAAGATACTATTTTCGTAGCGCATAATGTCTCGTTTGATTGGACTTTTTTAGAACGAGAAATGACACGTGCTGGAATTTCATTAGGCAAAATGAAAAAGCTAGATACTGTTGAACTTGCTCGTATTATGTATCCTGGGATTGATAGCTATAAATTACAAGACTTATCAGATGAATTTGGTCTAGGGCATGACAAACCACACCGCGCAGATAGTGATGCAGAAGTAACCGCAGATTTACTTTTATTGTTATTAGACAAACTCGAAAATTTACCACTTCCGATTATTCGGCAAATGGCAACTATTTCAGGGAGCCTAAAAAGTTACTTACCAGAGCTTTTGTTTGAAATAGAAATGAAAAAAGAACGAGAAAATAAACCACTTGATCCAGCTTTTACCGAACATCGTGGTCTAGTAATTCGAAAAAAAGAGGTCAAAAAACCAACCTATAGTCGAGCAGATTTGCTTGAATTTCCTGAGACTGATGAAGCGAAAATGGCGTTATTTAAAAAAGCAGGAGCCCCACTTTATGCAAGAAGTGGTCAGTTTGAAATGATGAATCTAGTTTTCCAAGCCATGAAATCAGGAAAACATGCACTAATTGAGGCAGGAACAGGTATTGGGAAGTCATTGGGCTATTTTTTACCAGCTATTTATCAAGCTAAACAAGCTGAATTACCTGTTGTAATAAGTACATATACGAATCTACTTCAAGCCCAATTATTTGAAAAAGACGTACCACTTTTAACGAAACTAACTGGTTTTGAAGTAAAAGCGAGTTTACTTAAAGGTCGGGATCACTATTTGAACTTATTTAAATTCGAACAATTGCTTCAAGAAGTCGACCCGCAATACGATGTCGTTGTAACCAAACTAAAACTACTCGTTTGGCTAACGGAAACTACAACCGGTGATATTGATGAAGTCAATTTATCGAGTGGCGGGGAGCTATTTTGGAACCGTATGAAGCATACTGGGTGGTTTTTATCTGAAAAGCATGATCCGTGGTTGGCACATGATTTTTATAAATTCAACATCGAACAGGCGAGAAATGCTGATTTAGTTATTGTGAATCACGCGCTTCTTTTAAGCGACCATTTTTCTGGAAGACAGACATTGCCAAAATATGCGTTTGCGGTCATTGATGAGGCCCACCATTTCGCTGATAGCGCTAGAACACAAGGTAGTTTTATTCTTTCCTATCGTAAACTTAAATATTTTTTAAATCAGCTTGGTTCTCTTGAAAAATATTCATTACTCACAAGGCTAGCAATGGCTTTTCCAGAAGCGGATAGTTTATATGACTTAGATATTGCTGCGATGAAGTTAGGCGAGGCAGTAGAAGAATTTTTCACCCTCCTAAAAATGCAACTGAATTACGCACGTAAAAACTTACAAGAAGTTGTTTTAGTTGAAAATAGTGAAAAAGACGCTTGGAATGACGCGATATATTATGCAGCTGAAAAAGTACTTCGCTTACTTCAAGAATCAGAAAAAAATATGGAAACTTTACTCGCGCAAGGTAAACGAGAAGAAAATGAACTAGCTGAAGCCGAGAGCGCTTTTTTAGAAGAAATGTATGCCTTTTTACTTGATTGGAAAAATATTGTTAAACAACTAGAGCAAATGCTTCATAAAAAATCACCTATTCTAACTATCTATTTGCAAGCAGATAAAAACCATTCTATCTCTAGTATTCGTCTGAAAGCGGTACTTATGGAAGTCGAACCAACGCTTGGCAAAGAATTTTTTGCTAAAAAAGAAAGTGTCATTATGACTTCAGCAACCCTTACTGTAAATGGAAAATTTGACTATTTGCGAAAAAGTCTTGGCTTAGAAAAGGAACAGCTAGTTGAAAAACGTATTCCATCGCCATTTGATTATAAAGAAAATGCGCGTGTGATGATACCTGATGATATGCCGCCAATTAAAGATACACCTATTGAACGTTATACGGCGGAACTAGCTAAATATATTCGTCATATAGCTGTGAAAACAAACGGGCGGATGTTAGTTCTTTTTACGGCCTCAGAAATGTTGCAAAAAACGTATTATCATATGAAAAATGAGAAATCATTAGAAGAATATGTGGTTCTCGCGCAAGGGGTTTCAGCGGGAAGTGCCGCACGTTTAACCAAGCAGTTCCAAATGTTTGATAAAGCAATTTTACTTGGGACAACGAGTTTTTGGGAAGGGATTGACATTCCAGGAGAAGATTTATCATGTCTTGTGATTGTTAGGCTTCCGTTTGCGCCGATGGATGATCCCTACACGAAAGCGCAAATTGCTCTTCGAAAAGAGCGCGGTGAAAATGCATTTCAAACCTATTCCTTACCAGAAGCCGTTTTGCGTTTTAAACAAGGGTTTGGTAGGTTAATTAGACGCGAATCGGACCGCGGCATTGTTTTTGTGTTTGATAATCGGGTCGATACTACGAGATTTGGAAAAACCTTTTTGGAGTCTATTCCTAGCGCACCAATTTTAAAAGGAAATCAAGCTGATTTACTGGAAGAAGTTAGTGAATTCTTTAAGGAAGGTTAAATTTTTCCTAATATGACTTCAAATCTATGGCTGCTATTGCTATAATGTATCTATGCGAAAATGAAAATGCATATCGCCGGGCAATTTTCCGGTAATTTAGAAATAGAAATGAGCGAGATTATTTTGCGAAATAGAAAACCAAACCGTAAGATTGGCAAATGGATAGCGATTATTCTCGGCATAATTATTGTGCTTATCGTGGCGGCTTTTCTGTACTTTAGACAGGCAGAAAAACCAGTAACCAACGCAGAAACAGAAGCTTTAGACCGAATAAGTGGCCAAGTTGATTTAAAGACCACAGATAAATTTTATTTATACAATGGTCCGAAAGAAGTTTATTATGTCTTAACTGGCAAAAACAGTAAAGATAAGAAAATCATTGTCTGGGTTCCAAAGAAAAAATCCGACAAAGTATATGTTAAATTCGCATCTGATGGTATTACAGAAAGTCAAGCACGCGACAAAGTAGTAAAAGAAAAGAATCCAGCAAAAATTTTGCATGTCACTTTAGGCATGGAAAAAGAAACACCTATTTGGGAAGTAGCGTATCTAGACAAAAACGACAAGCTAAATTACTTTGACATTAACTTTGAAACAGGTGAATGGTACAGAGAAATTGAGAATTTGTAATTAAACTGGAGGAGGGAATAAAATGGACTTACCGTTGTCAGAACGTGTCAAAGGAGTTGCCCCGTCGCCAACACTCGCGATTACGGCAAAAGCAAAACAAATGAAACAAGAAGGAATTGATGTTATCGGATTAGGTGCTGGGGAACCAGATTTTAATACCCCGCAAAATATTATCGATGCAGCTATCGAGTCCATGAATAAGGGATTCACAAAATATACTCCTTCAAGCGGAATACTCGAACTTAAACAAGCAATTGTGGATAAGCTCAAAAAAGACCAGTCATTAACCTATGAAACCAATCAGATTTTTGTAGGTACAGGGGCAAAACATGTATTATATTCTGCGTTTCAAACGATTTTGGATCCTGGCGATGAAGTCATTATTCCCGTTCCATACTGGGTTACTTACCCAGAACAAGTAAAATTAGCTGGCGGAGTTCCGGTATTTGTCGAAACTGGCTTTGATGCAGATTTCAAAATATCAGCAACTGATTTTGAACATGCTATCACTGAAAAAACAAAAGCAATTGTGTTGAATTCGCCCAACAATCCGTCTGGCATGTGTTATACAAAAGACGAATTAGCTGCAATTGGCGCAGTTGCTGAAAAACATCAGATTTACATTTTATCTGATGAAATCTATGAGAAATTATACTACGGAAACAAAGCGGATTTAGTTTCTATCGCTAGCTTGAGTGACCGTTTATATGATTTAACTATCGTAATTAATGGTGTATCCAAAGCTTATTCCATGACTGGATGGCGGATTGGTTACGCAGCTGCAAATAAAGAAATTATCGCTGGGATGAGTAAACTTGCGGACCATTTAACAAGTAACCCCACTGCGAATGCTCAGTATGCAGCGCTGGAAGCTTATGTTGGTAGTCAAGAAGTTCCAGAAAAAATGTACAAAGCTTTTGAAGAGAGAATGGAACGCTTTTATCCAGAACTAAGTAGTATTCCAGGATTTAAACCCAAAAAACCAGATGGCGCTTTTTATTTCTTTATTGAAGTAAAAGAAGCGGCACATAAAAAAGGTTTTCAGGATGTAGATGCCTTTGTAGCAGCTCTTTTAGAAGAAGCGAAAGTCGCAGTCATTCCAGGATCAGGATTCGGAATGCCCGATTATATACGCCTTTCTTATGCAACAAATCCAGACTTATTCCAAGAAGCTATAAATCGAATCAAAAGTTTTATGAAATAGGGAGTGTAGACAAGTGAAAATTACAATCAATCAAGCATCCGAATTTGTCGGAAAAGAAGTAACTATTGGAGCATGGCTTGCGAATAAGCGTTCAAGTGGGAAAATTGCTTTCTTACAATTACGTGATGGAACAGGATTTATGCAAGGGGTTGTCGTAAAAGCAGAAGTTGGCGACGATATGTTTGCCACTGCCAAAGCTTTAACACAAGAAACAAGCTTATTTGTAACAGGTACAATTAATGAAGATACACGTTCCCCATTTGGTTATGAAATGGCTGTATCTGGCGTAGAAGTAATTAGCGAATCGCATGACTATCCGATTACACCGAAAGAACACGGCACGGAATTTTTAATGGATCACCGTCATTTATGGTTACGTTCTAATCGTCAACACGCTATCATGAAAATCCGTAATGAAATTATCCGCGCTAGTTATGAATTTTTCAATAAAGAAGGATTCTTAAAAATAGATCCACCTATCTTAACTGGTAGTGCACCAGAAGGAACAACCGAACTATTCCATACGAAATATTTTGATGAAGATGCCTTTCTTTCTCAAAGTGGACAATTATATATGGAAGCAGCAGCAATGGCTTTCGGAAAAGTATTCTCATTCGGCCCGACTTTCCGTGCTGAAAAATCAAAAACACGTCGTCATTTAATTGAATTCTGGATGATTGAACCAGAGATGGCATTTTACAAGTTAGAAGATAGCTTACAAGTTCAAGAAAACTATGTGGCTTTCCTTGTAAAAGCAGTACTTGATAACTGTCGCTTGGAACTGGATCGCCTTGGACGTGATGTTAGTCATTTGGAAAAAATGGTTGCACCGTTCCCGCGTATTACTTATACAGAAGCAATTGAACGTTTACACGAATTAGGCTTTGATGACATTGTTTGGGGAGATGATTTCGGGGCACCGCATGAAACAGCGATTGCGGATAGCTTCGAAAAACCAGTGTTTATTACACATTATCCAAAAGCAATTAAACCATTTTATATGCCAGAAGATCCAGAAAACGATCAAGTTGTTTTATGTGCCGATATGATTGCTCCAGAAGGATACGGAGAAATTATTGGTGGATCTGAACGTATTCATGATTTAGAAACACTACAAGCTAGAATGGAAGATTTCGATTTAGACCAAGAAGCATATAGCTGGTATCTTGATTTAGCTCGTTACGGTTCTGTACCACATTCTGGTTTTGGACTTGGTTTAGAGCGTACGGTAGCTTGGATTTCCGGAACAGAACATGTTCGCGAAACAATTCCATTCCCACGCTTACTTAACCGTTTATATCCTTAAGAAAAAGTGAAGCCATCTATTGGCTTCACTTTTTTATTTCTACCGAGTAAAAAACAGCTTTTCCAATTGATTTAGTGATTTTCTCATTACTTTTATATTTTTCCCTTGAAAACCATGTTATAATTTTGGAGTGAGGTGTTTAAAATGGATCATAAAATGCTTGGGAAATGGATGGCTGAAGGGCAAGTAACTTTGCCGCAAGTATTAGTAAAAAACTATGCAGCAATTGGCCTAAATGAAAATGAATTAGTACTTTTACTTCAAATACAATCATTTGCAGCAGAAGCAGAATTTTTTCCTTCGATGGAGATGTTAACAGATAGAACAACACTTCGACTGGAAGATACTATTAAAACAATGGATTCACTGCTTAAAAAAGGCGTGGTTGCTATTGAACAAAGTAAAGATAATTCACTAATGATTTCTGAACAATATAATTTAGAACCGCTTTGGGGCAAATTAGTCGCATTTTACGAAAATATCGAAGCGGATAATAGACAAGATCAGGAAGTGGAGCAACAAACGAATTTGTACAGTTTATTCGAAGCGGAATTCGGCAGACCACTTTCACCAATGGAAGCAGAAATGTTATCTGCATGGGTTGACCAAGATAGAACGAGCCCTGATTTAATCAAGGAGGCCCTTAAAGAAGCAGTTATTTCACAAAAATTAAATTTCCGCTATATTGATAGGATATTACTTAATTGGTCGAAACAAGGCGTTAAGACAACAGAAGATGCCAAACGAGTAGCAGAAGAATTTCATCAAAACGGCCGAACTAGCCAAACGATTAATCAAAGCGAAGTCAAAAAAAGTGCAGGGTCGATTCCATTATACGACTGGCTCGAAAAAAGAAAAGGGTGACGTAAACAAATTGTTATCAAATAAACAAACCGTATTATGCATAGAAGAAATGGCGAAAATGTTTCCAGCAGCACATTGCGAACTAATCCATAAAAATACGTTTGAGTTACTGGTTGCAGTTGTATTATCCGCCCAGTGTACAGATGTTTTAGTCAATCGAGTGACAGCTTCACTTTTTGAAAAATATCACCGACCAGAAGATTATTTAGCTGTACCATTAGAAGAATTAATGGATGATATTCGTTCGATAGGTTTATACCGAAATAAAGCAAAAAATATTCAAGGCTTATCTGCAAAAATACTCGCTGAATTTAACGGAGAAGTTCCTCGGACACATGCGGAACTAGAAAGCTTACCAGGTGTTGGTAGAAAAACAGCCAATGTTGTTTTATCAGTTGGCTTTGGCATCCCAGCAATCGCAGTTGATACGCATGTAGAGCGAATTAGTAAACGCCTTGGTATTTGTAGATGGAAAGATTCTGTTGTAGAAGTAGAAGAAACACTTAAACGAAAACTTCCAAAAGAACTATGGTCGGATGCGCACCATTACATGATTTTTTTCGGAAGATACCATTGTAAAGCAAGAAATCCAGAATGTCCGACATGCCCTTTACTTTATTTATGTAGAGAAGGAAAAAAACAAGCGAAAGTGAGGGGATTTGATGGCTGAATTTAAATATGCAGTAGAATTAACCCATCCAGACTTTCCAGCGCCGGATGTAATTGCAGAAGAATATGATCCTGAATCAATTTACGTAAGTGGCTTACCATTTTGGCAAGAACAACAATTTTTCACAAAAGGAGAAGGAGTCATTCCTTGGAAAAATGAAACGGACCGAGCTTGCCGTAAATTAGCAAAACATATGACTAATTTAGCAGAAAGTATGGAAGCTGATTTAAAAGTGCATCAAAAACCATCTCCGGTTATTGTAAGAGATGCGCTTGGTATTTTTCTATCTATTTTGTTTTGGAGTAATCATCGGCCAGTTCAATTAGATAATTTAACAGAGCAAATTAAAACGCTTGAGACGAAGCCACTTAATTTGGAGGAACGACTAGAATACGTGTTAAAACGCGGTAATACTTTCTTAGGATTTCGTCAGTTAAATGAATTAGTATTAGAACAGCGGAAATTAATTGCTAAAAGATAATAAAAAGCGAGGAAGAGATTACTCTTCCTCGTTTTTTGTTATTCAATTAACTATCTGGAATTCTAACTGTAGTGGAGGCGGCAGGACTTCGCTTGCCATCTTTTACGGCGACGACATTTATTGATACAGTATCGCCAGGGTTACCACCACTTACAGATACAGAAGTGGAAGAGACGGTTGTGGTCGAACCATTGACATTTACTTCATAGGTTGCGCCATTTACCGGAGACCAAGAAACATTAACCTGTTTAGAATTAGCATCATAACTTGCTCTTAGGCCGGCAGGGGCAGTAAGATTTTTGGCTTCTTCTTCAGCCTTTTTCTTAGCCTCTTCCTCTGCTTTTTTCTTAGCTTCTTCTTCTTTCTTTTTCTCTTCTTCTGTTTTCTTCTTCTCTTCTTCGGCTTTTTTCTTCGCTTCTTCTTCCGCTTTTTTCTTCTCATCTTCTGGTGTCGAAGCGGTTTTAGTTGGTGCCGTACCTGACAAGAATAATTCGTAGCTTACTTTATCGCTTGCCGTACCTTCTGCGGCACGAGCGATTGGGTTGCTACCTTTTAAAATTGGAACGGATACAACGTTACTTGGCATTTTGAAATCTGCTGTTGTTTTATTGGCAGATACATGAGCCATAAGTTTACTAAACATGCGTTGTGCAATCTTTTGTTCACTCGCTGATACATATTTTTTCTTATCGTCATAGCCTGTCCAGACGGCGATAGAATAATTGGTTGTATAGCCAGCAAACCATGAATCACGGGCAGCACCACTAGGGTAGTAGTACTTCGAAGTGAATTCAGGTGGAATATTTGTTGTACCTGTTTTACCAGCGGCAGGAACTCCTGGTACAGCTGCTGTCGTACCTGTTCCGACAGAAAGTACATCTTTTAGAACATCAGAAACCATATAAGCAGTAGATTCTTTCATTGCTACTGTGCTACTTGGTTCTGTATCGATTTCAGTTTGTCCGTCAGATAAGACGATTTTTGTTACTGTATGAGGTTTATTGTAAATTCCTTTATTACCAAAGGCAGCATAAGCTCCAGCCATTTGCATTGGATTAGAACTGTTTGCACCGATAGCATTGGATTCTACATTTTGTCCTTTATCATAGGTGATACCAAGTTTATTAACAAACTGCTCGGATTTATCAAGTCCAACTGCTTGTAATGTTTTAAGTGCTGGAATGTTTCTTGAATCATAAAGCGCTTGTCGTACGGAAATTGGTCCTTTATACCCGAAGTCCCAGTTATTAATAGGGGTTCCGCCAGTATACGTATAAGGTTCATCTTCTAAAATATGAGCAGTTGACCAATCTAAATATTCAAAAGCAGGACCATAATCGGCAATAGGTTTCATCGTGGAACCTACCGAACGTTTTACTTGAGTGGCATAGTTATATCCACGAGTTACTTTTTGGTTACGTCCGCCACCAATTGCTTGGACGCGACCGGTCTTAGTATCTTGAAGAACAATTCCGGCTTGCATTTCATCATCCGTGAAATTAACAACTTTGTTTGTATTTAGCATTTTCTCTGTATATTCTTGTGCGTCACGATCAAGTGCCGTATAAATCGTTAAGCCATCACGATAGACATCATATTCTTTAGGAATTTCACTCAATACTTGTGTTACGTAAGAATCGTATTTATAAATTTTGTCTTCACGATCTTTTTTCGAGCGAAGTCCAGTTGTAATTGGTGATTTTTGTGCTGTAGTCATTTCTTCTTTAGAAATCTTATCATGCGTGTACATGTTGGTTAAAACTTGATCACGACGTTTTTTAGCTGCTTCTGGGTGATCGTATGGATTGTAATTGTTGGGACTTTGAGGCATCCCAGCAAGAAGTGCAGTTTCGGCTAATGTAAGATCTTTTACATTTTTACCAAAGTAATGTTCGGCAGCTGTTTGCATACCGTGCACGCGGTCAGACATATAGACTTTATTGACATAAATTTCAAGAATGTCGTTTTTGCTATATTTTTCTTCTAATTGAAGTGCTAACCATGCTTCTTGTGCTTTTCTTGCAAGTGTCTTATTCGTATAATCTAAATAAGACATTTTAATGATTTGTTGGGATAAAGTACTAGCACCTTCTGCACCAAAGCCGTCAGTTACGTTGGCTACAACAGCCCCGCCAAGACGGATAGGGTCAATCCCATCATGTTCGTAAAAACGCGCATCTTCTGTTGTTAGAATGGCGTTTTTAAGTGTTTCAGGTATATCTTTGTATTCAATATATTCCCGCCGTTCGGTTCCAACTTCTGCGAAAACCTTGCCATCCTTATCAAGTAACTTGGATGAAAGTGGATCACGCAGTTTGGAGTCGGTCAGTTTAGGTGCATCTTTTGCATAATCATAAAAAATAGTTGCACCAGCCGCAATACCAAAGAAAGTTAAAAATAACCCTACAAAGAAAATCGTTTTGAAAATATTAACTACTACACGTTTTCCTCGTTTTTGTTGGGCTTTTTTAGAGCTACCCTTTGGTTTTTTGCGATACTGAGATCTTGTCTGCGGTTTATCTGCCATTAAAAATCTCTCTCCTTTAAAAAAGGTTTGACTAGAAGTATAATTTGTCTATGGATTGCAAGAAGTCAAGCCTTGGATTTAGACCATAAGGAACTTGGTCTGATACATCTTGTATTTCACTTATAGTGACTGATTTTCTTCCACCACTTTGCATGCGTTCCCAAAATGGATAAAACTTTTCGAAAGGAATGAAATGTGTTTCTCCAAGTTTTTGGAAAGCGATAATGACAAAAACAATACCATCTTGTTTTAAGACATTTGCCATATGTGTCATTTGGTGATCATGAAAATTACTGAGTGGAAAGGAAGTTGTATTTTGCGTTTCTTTTGCTTCAAAATCAACATATTTTCCTTTATAAACACCATTGTAGTCTGTTGTGGATGGTGTTTTGAAGTAGGCTTCCTTAATTTTGGCACTACTTCTTTTTGGATAGTCCACACTGACAATTTGGACAGGGGTAGGTTTTTTATGGATGACTGCGATGTCGTGGGCTAAATAATACGCAATTGTATCATTCAAGTCATCTTCTAAAGACATACCTCGCTTACCATAAGTTACAGGAGTTTTCCGTTTTTTTGAAGGAAGTCCTTCATGACTCGCTGTATACTTCTTGCCGCCGGGATAACCAATAGCCATTTTTTTCACCTCTATCAGAAAATTTCTATTCTGAATTTCAGACTATCATCTATTATAACAAATAAAAATGAAAATGATAGTATCAATTAAATGCAAAATAGCTCTTTCTGGCATGAAACTACCTTATAAATAGAACGTACCTTCGTCTATTTTACCATATTTTAGCTAATAATCGAATTTTAGGCAAGATTTTGCTACCTATGCTATTCTTGAAGTAACTGAAAATGTGAAGAAAAGAGTGATACAATGGAACTTTTAATCCGTACGGAACAATTGCTTCTTCAGAATGAAAAAAACTGGGAACTATATTTGAGTAATCGAGAAGAAGAAAAGCCGTTTGATTTTTATAAAGACATGAAACCTTTTGTTGATGAGGCTAAAAGATGTGCCGATGATTTTTTAGAACTTGCCATTCCGTGGGTTAATACTGAGCGGCCTCCTTATTTGGGGGAGCTACAACTTCGCCAAGCTTGTGATAATGTTCAGATGACCGCAGTAAGTGCTTTTAATGGAAGATCTTTTTATAAACATTTTTTAGATCATTATCAATCTACTAAGTATACATTAACAAGAGTGAGAGATTTCTTAAAAAGAAAAGAGGAATCGATGTGAAATCCATCGCAGTGACCGGATATAAAAATTTTGAACTTGGAATTTTTAAAAAGGATGCGGATGAAGCTGTTTATATTAAAGAAACAATAAAACGCCATTTAATTCCTCTAATAGAAGATGGGCTTGAGTGGGTTATTATTTCTGGACAATTAGGAATTGAACTTTGGGCCGGAGAGGTAGTCGCTTTGTTAAAAGAAGAATATCCTATTAAATTAGCAGTACTGGAACCTTTTGAAAAACAAAGTGCGAACTGGAACGAAAATAATCAATTATGGGCCGAGGAAGTATTAGCGGCTGCTGATTATCACGCTTTTATTACAAAACGTCCTTATGAAAGTCCCGCTCAATTTGCAGCTAGAGATGGATTTATTATTGATAATACAGACGGGGCGTTGCTTGTTTATGATTTAGAAAAAGAAGGCTCACCTAAATTTTTTTATGACCGTGCTAAATTAGCAAAAGAACAAGCTAATTACTTCTTAGAATGCATTGATTTTTACGCATTACAAGATGTTGTCGAGGATATGAATCAAACATTTTAATATAGAAGAAAACGGTTATTTTATAAAAAACACTCGAATAGATTGACAAATGGTGTGAGATTTGGAAAAATAAGGGTAAGTATATAATTAGAACAAAAAATACGTAAGAATAGAGATAGAGGTGGAGTTACATGACTTCGGAACAATTTGAGTATCACTTAACTGGCAAAGAAATATTGGAAAAAGAATTTAAAACTGGACTTCGTGGTTATAATCCAGAAGATGTTGATGAGTTTTTAGACATGGTTATTAAAGATTACAGTACATTTACACAGGAAATTGAAGCACTTCAAGCGGAAAATATTCGTCTAGTGCAAGAACTGGATAATGCACCAGTGAGAACAACAACACAACCAGCACCGACTTTCCAAGCAGCTGCACAACCTGCTGGAACGACCAACTTTGATATTCTAAAACGTCTTTCTAATTTAGAAAAACACGTTTTTGGAAATAAGCTGGACGATAACGAATAGGTATGCTAGTATAAGTAAGTTAAGAATAAATGAATAACGTTCGGATAATCGCTGTTTTCTTATGGAAGCAGAGGAAAGTCCATGCTCGCACGGTGCTGTGATGCCCGTAGTGATCGTGCCTGGTCAAACAATAAGCCAGGGCATTCCGGATTTCCGGTTTGACGGCAGGTGAATGACCTAAGTCTTCGGATATGGTCTTATAACCTTGAAGGTGCCACAGTGACGAAGTTCCGGCAGAAATGCTCGGAAGTGGAACGAGGTAAACCCCACGAGCGAGAAACTCAAACTTATGGTAGGGGCACTTTTCCCGAGGAATCAAGAACAAGGGACGAGGCGCAAATGTATTTTTGTGCAGATAGATGGTTATCTCTTTACTATTACCCTGTATGTAGTAAAGAACAGAACATGGCTTACAGAGCGTTATTTACAGGATTTAATTTAACATTGAAGGCTGTTTTAGAAGGCCGGAGCGCAAGTTTTAAGGTGGGTGTTCGACCTGGTTGAATGCCTATTTAAAACAAAACTCCTCCTCTTAAAACAGCTTTTTTCATTAGAAATTTAATTAAAGGATGGGACACAATGAAATCATTTCAGTTGGTGGCAACTGCGGCTTCTGGTTTAGAAGCGATTGTTGGGAAAGAAGTAGCGCGTTTAGGCTATGATCCAAAAGTTGAAAACGGTAAAGTATATTTTGAAGGAGATTTATCCGCAATTGCTCGAGCGAATCTTTGGCTTCGTGTAGCTGACCGGGTGAAAATTGTGGTTGGCGTTTTTAAAGCAACAACATTTGATGAACTTTTTGAAAAAACAAAAGCTCTACCATGGGAAGATTATTTGCCGCTAGATGCACAATTTCCTGTCGCTGGAAAATCAGTTAAATCAACGCTTTATAGTGTTCCTGACTGCCAAGCGATTGTGAAAAAAGCAATTGTAAACCGCGTCAGTGAAAAATATCGTCGTTCTGGTCGTTTGATGGAAACTGGCGCATTATTTAAGCTAGAAGTTTCCATTTTGAAAGATGAAGTAACGTTAACGATTGATACAAGTGGTGCTGGATTACATAAACGCGGTTATCGTTTAGCTCAAGGTAGTGCGCCAATCAAAGAAACAATGGCGGCGGCACTGGTGTTACTAACTAGCTGGCATCCGGATAGACCTTTTTATGATCCTGTTTGTGGTTCTGGAACGATTCCAATTGAGGCGGCGCTAATTGGACAAAATATTGCGCCTGGTTTTAACCGCGAGTTCGTGTCGGAAACATGGGACTGGATGCCGAAACAAATCTGGGAAGATGCGCGTCAAGAAGCCGAAGATTTGGCTAATTATGATCAACCGTTAAACATTATTGGTGGCGATATTGATGCTCGTTTAATCGAAATTGCGAAACAAAATGCGGTTGAAGCTGGTCTTGGCGATTTAATTACTTTTAGACAACTTCAAGTGGCTGATTTCCAAACAGAAGATGAGTACGGGGTTGTTGTTGCGAATCCGCCATACGGGGAACGGTTAGAAGACGAGGAAGCAGTGCGCCAACTATACCGCGAAATGGGTATTGTTTATAAACGCATGCCAACATGGTCAGTGTATGTCCTTACCTCTTATGAACTTTTTGAAGAAGTTTATGGTAAAAAAGCGACGAAAAAACGGAAATTATATAATGGTTACTTGCGCACCGATTTATATCAATACTGGGGTCCAAGAAAACCACGTCCTAAAAAAGAAGACTGAATGGAGGAGTTAAGTTTGGTAGAAACATTAGAAGAGGAATTTTTAGCGTATATTAAAAAAATGGAAGCTTTAGAAGAAGCACTCGCATTAGTTTATTGGGATCTTCGTACAGGCGCGCCGGCAAAAGGGATGGAAGGCCGTTCTGATGTTATTGGCGTTCTATCTGAAGAGATTTTCAATATGCAAACATCAGAAGAAATGGCTGCTTTTATTGCTGGACTTAACCTTGATAAAGAAAATCTATCTGAAATCACTCGTAAAACATTAGAAGAATCTCAAAAAACATATGATTTAAATAAAAAAATCCCAAGTAAAGAATACGCGGAATATACTAAACTAGTAGCGCAAGCAGAAACCGCTTGGACAACAGCTCGCGAACAAAACGATTTTGCAGCTTTTGAACCCTTCCTAACAAAAATCCTTGAAATGAAGCGTAAGTTTGTTGAGTATTGGGGTTATGAAGAAAATAAATATGACACACTTCTCGACCAATATGAGCCAGGCGTAACAGTATCAGTGCTCGATTCCGTATTTGAAAAAGTACGCGACGGAATTATGGCGATTCGCGAAAAAATCGCAAACGAAGGCGTGAAGCCAGATGGAACCATTTTAAACACCAAAATATCAGAAGCTAAGCAAAAAGAATTTAGCATTCGCATTCTGAATAAAATGGGCTTTGACTTTGAAGCAGGTCGTTTAGATGAAACCGTGCATCCTTTTGCGACTGGTTTAAATACTGGCGATGTTCGTATTACGACTCGTTACAATGAAAATGATTTTAAAATGGCTGTTTTTGGTACGATTCATGAAGGCGGTCATGCGATATATGAACAAAATTTTGATGCAGCACTTGTAGGTACCCCACTTGCAAACGGGGCATCAATGGGCATTCATGAATCACAATCATTATTTTATGAAATTATTATCGGTTCTAGTTTAGCTTTTTGGAAAAGTAATTATGCTGATTTTCAAGCGATAACAAAACCGGCTTTTGATCATGTGAAGTTGGAAGATTTCTATCGTGCTGTGAATATCTCTGAAAGTTCGCTGATTCGAATTGAAGCTGATACATTAACTTATCCACTTCATATTATGATTCGCTATGAGCTTGAAAAAGCACTTATTAACGGTGAATTAGAAGTAAAAGATTTACCGAAAGCATGGGGCGACAAGTACGAAGAATATCTAGGTATTCGTCCAGATAATGATACAAATGGTGTTCTGCAAGATATTCACTGGGCTGGTGGCGACTTTGGTTACTTCCCGTCTTACGCACTAGGTTTAATGTACGCAGCACAGTTCTATCATCAAATGCAAAAAGAAATTCCTAATATTGATGCAATCATTGCCAGCGATGATTATACAGAATTAAAAACTTGGTTAACCAAGCATGTGCATACATTTGGGAAAACGAAAAAACCGCTAGAAATTTTAACAGATACAACAGGAGAGGGATTAAACCCAACTTATTTATTAGATTTACTAGAAAAAAGATACGCATATGTTTATCAGTTTAATAAGTAAAAAATTAGCTTGACCCTGCTCCTTTAGAAAGCTATAATAAACAACATAACTTAAAACCGAAATACTTATATAATAGTTGCGATTGGGCGACGAGTTTCTACCTGGTTACCGTAAATAACCGGACTATGAGTAGTTTGTATAAAGAAGTCACTCCGAAAATTGGTGGCTTCTATACTGCTTCTCTAAATTTAGAGAAGCAGTTTTTTTATTTTGAAAGGAGAATATCTTTGAAATTACTGGAAGAGTTTATTCAAGAAAAAGGTACAGTTTTACCAGGGAATGTTTTAAAAGTAGATGCATTTTTAAATCATCAAATTGATCCTGGTTTAATGCAAGAAATGGGCAAGGCGTTTGCTGAACGTTTTAAAGATTTAGGGATTACAAAAATCGTAACAATCGAATCTTCTGGTATTGCGCCCGCAGTTTTTGCCGGACTAGCACTTTCGGTACCGGTTGTTTTTGCTAGAAAGAAAAAATCGGTGACGTTAACGGATAATTTGTATACAAGCACGGTTTATTCGTATACGAAAAAAGAATCAAATGATATTTCTGTTTCCAAGCAATTTTTAACGGATGCAGATACGATTTTAGTTATTGATGATTTTCTCGCAAATGGTCAAGCGGCTCTTGGCTTACTTGAAATTGCTGAGCTTGCTGGAGCAAAAGTGGCAGGGATTGGGATTGTAATTGAAAAATCCTTCCAGCAAGGTCGCGAATTATTAAATAAAACAGGGATTCCAGTTTATTCACTAGCACGAATTGCCTCACTTGAAAACGAAGAAATCTTATTTTTAGAGGAGGAATAGGAGTAGATGTTAGGTAAAGGGAAGATTGCAGCTTTAGGATTTCAGCATGTTCTAGCGATGTATGCTGGAGCGGTTATTGTTCCACTATTAATCGGTGGAGCGCTTGGTTTTAACGGAGAAGAAATGACTTACTTAGTTTCGATTGATATTTTTATGTGCGGGATTGCGACATTGCTACAATTAACGGTTAATCGGTTCTTTGGAATTGGTTTACCTGTTGTACTTGGATGTGCGGTTCAAGCCATTGCACCAATTATTTTGATTGGGCAAGATATGGGGATCGGCGCGATTTACGGCTCGATTATTGTTTCAGGACTTTTTGTATTATTAATAGCCCCATTCTTCTCTAAAGTTGTTCGATTTTTCCCTCCTGTTGTGACGGGTTCCGTTGTAACAGTTATTGGTTTAACACTTATTCCCGTTGCCATTAACAATCTTGCCGGCGGGGCAGGGGCAAAAGATTTTGGTTCGATGTATAATCTTGGTCTAGGTTTTGGGACATTATTATTAATTATTTTAGTGTATCGTTTTGGCCAAGGTTTTTCGAAAGCTATTGCTGTTTTAATCGGTCTTGTTGGAGGTTCACTTTTTGCGGCGCTTTATAAAGGTATTTCACTTGGACCGGTTAGTGAAGCAAGCTGGTTTCATATGCCAAAACCATTTTATTTTGGCACTCCGACCTTTGAGTGGCCGGCGATAATTACGATGATTTTAATTGCCTTAGTAAGTATGGTGGAATCAACGGGTGTCTATTTTGCTTTATCAGATATTACCGAACGGAAATTAACGCAAAAAGATTTAACTCGTGGTTACCGTGCGGAAGGGCTAGCGATTATGCTTGGCGGAGTTTTTAATACATTCCCTTACACTGCTTATTCGCAAAATGTCGGGCTTGTTCAGCTTTCTGGCATTAAAACGCGTAAAGTTATTTATGCGGCAGCAGGTTTCTTAATCGTCTTAGGTTTAATTCCAAAAATTGGAGCTGTGACAACAATTATCCCTACTCCGGTTCTTGGTGGGGCAATGGTTGCTATGTTCGGAATGGTTGTTGCGCAGGGTATTAAGATGTTAGGAAAAGTTAATTTTACTTCTCAAGAAAACTTATTAATTATTGCTTGTGCAGTTGGTGTTGGCTTAGGAGTAACAGTTGTGCCAGATTTATTTAATGCTTTCCCATCTTTTGTTCGTTTATTTACGAGTAATGGAATTGTTGCCGGAAGTGTTACTGCAATTACTTTAAATATTATTTTCAACATGATTCCTCATCGTAAAGATAAAAAACTAGCAGATCCAGAACCTCAACATGCTGAGTAAAAAATAAAACAGTTTTAATTGGGCTATTTTTTCTCATATACTTATAAGCAATTATTTATTTGAAAGCGGAATTGGTCTATATCAATTTCGCTTTTTTGCTGTTTTTCTAGTTTTATTTTCATTATGATGGGTATTTTCTAGTAGCTCCAAAAAAGCAAGTTTGGGGTAGATAAAGTAAGGGGGAAAAGTAGATGAATGGAAAACAAGTAATGGTTGGTGGTTTGTCTTTACTTTTAGTTGGCACAGGGCTTGGGGCTTTCGGCAGTACGGCTCAAGCGGCGACGGATGACGCTTCTATTATGCCAGACATTTCTAACAAACAGGTGCTAGTTGGGTACTGGCATAGTTGGAAATCTTCCGGAAAAGATGGCTATCAACAAGGGACTTCCGCTGATATAGCACTGAAGGATACACCGAAAGCTTATAACGTGGTAGATGTTTCCTTTATGAAGGGAGACGGAGTAAATCGCATTCCAACATTTAAACCTGTGGGAATAAATGATAGCGATTTCAGAGCACAAGTCGGCGCATTAAACAAAGAAGGTCGAGCAGTACTTTTAGCGCTTGGTGGTGCGGATGGTCATGTGGAACTGAAGGCTGGGGATGAGCAGGCGTTCGCGAATGAAATTATCCGCCAAGTAGAAACATACGGCTTTGATGGACTAGACATAGACTTAGAACAAAGCGCCATTACCGCGGGAGATAATAAAACTGTTATTCCAGCAGCGCTTAAAATCGTCAAAGATCATTATAAAGCACAAGGCAAAAACTTCTTAATTACGATGGCGCCAGAATTTCCTTATTTAAAACCAGGTAGCGCTTATGAGAGCTACTTAACTTCACTTGCTAATTACTATGACTATATTGCTCCACAACTTTACAATCAAGGTGGCGACGGTGTTTGGGTAGATGAAACTAACCAATGGATTGCGCAAAATAATGATACTTTAAAAGAATCTTTCTTATATTACATGGCTGATTCTTTCATTAACGGGACGCGCGGTTATTTAAAAATTCCTGCGAATAAATTTGTCTTCGGTTTACCAGCCAATGTAGATGCAGCAGCAACTGGTTACGTAAAAGACCCTCAAATTGTCCAAAATGTATTCAATCGTTTACAAGCAAAAGGAACTCCAGTAAAAGGTGTTATGACCTGGTCCGTTAACTGGGACGCGGGTAAAAATAGTGCCGGAGTAGCTTATAATAATGGTTTCTCTAATGCTTATGGACCAATCGTTGGTACTAAATAAATAACGAACCGATACCCATTTTAAGTGGGTATCGGTTTTTTTAAAACAAGAGACTTGCATTCATTTTGAAATCGGCGTATGATATAAATCGGAATGATTATTATTTATGAAAGGAGAGACATATGGCTAAAAAATCAAAAGTTGCTAAACATGAGCATCAACAAGCGCTTGTTGAAAAATATGCAGAACTTCGCCGCACGCTTAAAGCAGAAGGTCGTTTTGATGAGTTACGCAAGTTACCAAGAGATTCTTCACCAACACGACTACACAATCGTTGTGAATTAACAGGTCGCCCGCATGGTTATATGCGTAAATTTGGTATGTCACGGATTCGGTTTCGTGAACTAGCACATCAAGGACAATTACCCGGCGTGAAAAAAGCAAGCTGGTAAAAAGCTCCTTTTTTTCTGCGAGCCAGATATAATTATGCTACAATAGATGGCAGTAGAAGGAAATAGGAGGATTATATATGAACGAAAATCGAGAAAATTTGCTCGTTGTAGATGGAATGGCACTACTTTTCCGAGCATTTTATGCAACAGCTGTTTCCAAACAATTTATGTTTAATCAACACGGAATTCCAACGAATGGCGTGCAAGGCTTTATGCGCCACATGTTTGCAGCTATTCGTCAAAGTAATCCAACACATACACTTATTTGCTGGGATATGGGGTCACAAACATTCCGTAATGAATTATATGATGGTTACAAAGCGGGCAGAACGGCGCCACCAGAAGAAATGATACCTCAATTCGATTTAGCAAAAGAAGTAGCTGCTGGGTTTGGCTTTGTTAACTTGGGCGTACCTGGCTTTGAAGCAGATGACTGCATTGGTACGATTACAGTTCAGGCTAGTAGTAGTATTTCGACAACCGTTTTAAGTGGCGACAAAGATTTACTACAGCTAATCGCACCGACGAATGATGTATGGATTATGCAAAAAGGTTATGGCAATTATAAACGATATAATGAAGCAACATTTTTTGAAGAAATGGGCATTACGCCGAAACAGTTTATTGATGTAAAAGCATTGATGGGGGATACTTCAGATGGTTATCCTGGAGTGCGTGGCATCGGTGAAAAAACAGCAATTAAGCTCATCCAAGAATTCGAATCAATTGAAGGGGTTTTAAATAATTTAGACAAGCTTAAACCAGCCCAACAATTGAAAATTCAAGAAGATTTAGCAATGCTTGAACTGAGCCAAAAACTAGCTAAAATTCATACTGAAGTGCCGCTAGAAATGAACTTAGCAAGCTTGAAATATAACGGTTTCCGCGATGATGCCTTTGCGGTCGTTGAAAAATATGGCTTAAAAACCCTAACGCGGGATATTGAATAAAAATAGAAGCAATCTGGTTATTTGACACCAGGTTGCTTCTGTTTTTTTATAGCCTGACGCGCGAGTTGGTCGGCTTGTTTATTTTGGCTAACGTTGCGCCATTCTGCAAAAAACAACTCTACTGAATCAGCCATTTCTAAAATTGCTTCTAAATGAGGTTTGAATAAAGGATTTTTAGCGTGTCGTTTATGGATTGCTTCAATGGCGACTTTCGAATCAGAATACAAACGAATGAAAGTGGCTTGTTTTTTTAAAGCTTCTTCTAGACCTAATTTAATCGCGATAAATTCGGCTTCATGATTGGTCATAACTTCGAGAGGGATGGCGAATTGTTCATAGATTCCTGCTGCTTTTAGAACTATGCCAGCACCACTAGGACCAGGATTTCCAGCACTTGCACCGTCAACGAAAACTTCCATATTGTGCGCCTCCTATTGTTTGAGTAGATGTGGCTTTATTATAGAAGGAAAGCTATTTTTTTGCAATAAAAAAACCGGTCAAAGGATACCGGTTTTAAGTCCGTGTCTAATTGGCAACTGGATTAGGCTTTTTCTACATTGGCTGCTTGAGCGCCGCGGTTACCTTCAACTACTTCAAATGTTACCGCTTGGCCTTCTTCTAAAGATTTGTAGCCGTCACCTTGGATCGCTGTGAAGTGAACGAAAATATCTTCGCCGCCGTCTGATTCGATAAAACCGTAACCTTTTTCATTGTTAAACCATTTTACTTTCCCATTTTGCATTGAAATAAATCCTCCTAAGTATGGCTAATAATTGCTAGAATCATTTTTCAAACGCTTTCATTTCTGTTTAAAAATTTTTTCTCGCAAATACTACCTTTTCAGTTCATAGCGTTGCCGCATATGATACTAACACTATAAATCAAAATACCTATAAACGTCAAGGTGATTTTCAATATTTTTTTAATTTTTGGACTTGTAAAGGCTTACTTTTTACTTTTATGTTATATTTTGTCGTTAAATGCTAGATTTACCGCGAAAAACTACGTGAATGTCCTAGGAGAAATTTCGTTTTAGAAAGGGTAATTGCTTTTAGAAAGTCCGATATTATAGTACAATTGGCTATGTGAAAGAATATAAGTTGGAGGGTATAGCTATGCCAACACCTAGTATGGAAGATTATATTGAAAAAATCTATTCCCTTATTGAAACAAAAGGTTATGCCAGGGTTTCGGATATTGCTGATGAGTTATTTGTCCATCCGTCTTCTGTAACAAAAATGGTACAGAAACTAGATAAAGACGAATATTTAATCTATGAAAAATATCGTGGATTAATTTTGACGCCTAAAGGAACACAAATGGGGAAAAGGCTACTAGAAAGACATGCATTACTAGAAAGTTTTTTAAGTATAATTGGTGTAGATCCGTCCCATATTTATCATGATGTGGAAGGTATTGAACATCATTTGAGTTGGAATTCTATTGACCGAATCGGGGATGTTGTTCAGTTTTTTGAAAATCATCCAGATGCGCTTAAGACGCTCAAGGAAATGGATCCAACGAAACCAGATACAAAGGAATAACGGTAATCCAAGGTTGAGATGTTGATTTTTGCGCAATCAGGCTTTACTTTAGAAATCAAAAATGGTGTTACATCGCTTGGTGTCACGCTTTTTTGATGCACTGAAGAAGCCAAAATATCTTAATTCTTTGTTACAATATACATATTCGGAGGGGATATCATGTCAAATAAAGTGAAATCAGATATTGAAATTGCATCAGTAGCAGAAATTCTACCAGTTACGACTATCGCGGAACATTTAGGACTAGATGCAGATGCACTCGAACTTTACGGAAAGTATAAAGCAAAGTTATCCTATGATACGATTCACTCGTTAAAAGACAAGGAGCAAGGTAAACTTGTTCTTGTGACAGCTATTAATCCAACGCCAGCCGGTGAAGGTAAATCGACTGTAACAGTTGGTCTTGGCGACGCACTCTCTAAAAAAGATAAGAAAACAGTCATCGCTTTGCGGGAACCATCACTTGGACCTACAATGGGTATTAAGGGCGGGGCAACTGGTGGCGGTTATGCGCAAGTTATTCCAATGGAAGATATTAATTTACATTTTACAGGCGATTTTCATGCCATTACAGCAGCAAACAACGCTTTATCGGCGTTTATCGATAATCATATGCAACAAGGTAATGATTTAGGAATCGACGGGAGACGAATCGTTTGGAAACGTGTCGTTGATTTAAATGACCGAGCGCTTCGAAAAGTGGTCGTTGGTCTTGGTGGTCCTATTCAAGGCGTTCCTCGTGAAGATGGTTTTGATATTACAGTTGCTTCTGAAATTATGGCAATCATTTGTTTAGCAAGTGACTTAAAAGACTTAAAGAAACGCTTAAGTGAAATTGTGATTGGCTATAATTATAAAAAAGAACCAATAACTGTTGGCGAAATGGGTTATGAAGGTGCATTAACATTACTATTAAAAGATGCGTTAAAACCTAATTTAGTGCAAACATTAGAACATACTCCAGCAATTGTACATGGTGGTCCTTTTGCTAATATTGCTCATGGTTGTAATAGTGTTTCCGCGACAAGCACTGCGCTTAAACTTGGCGAATATGTAGTAACGGAAGCTGGTTTTGGAGCAGATCTTGGAGCAGAGAAATTTTTAGATATTAAAGTTCCGGCACTTGGAAAAGCGCCAGATTGTGTCGTGATTGTAGCGACAATTCGTGCGCTGAAAATGCACGGAGGCGCTTTGAAAACAGAACTTAGTGAAGAAAATGTCGATGCTCTAGCAAAAGGCTTTACTAATTTACAAAAACATACGGAATCGATTCAAACATTTGGTATTCCATATGTTGTTGCCATTAATAAGTTTATAACGGATTCAGACGCGGAAGTAGCGAAATTAGAACAGCTTTGCGAAGAACACAGTATTCCTTTTTCGTTAACAGAAGTGTGGGAAAAAGGCGGCGACGGTGGTCTGGAACTCGCAGATAAAGTAATCGCTGCAGTAGAAAGCGGAGAAGCGGACTATAAACGCATTTATGATGATGCTTGGTCAATAGAAGAAAAATTAGAAGCAATTGTGACGAAGGTTTACGGTGGAATTGGCGTAGAACTTTCTAGCAAGGCACAAAAACAAATTGTTGAGTTTAAAAAATACGGCTGGGATCGTTATCCAATTTGTATGGCGAAAACACAGTATTCTTTATCGGACGATCCAACATTACTCGGTCGCCCAACTGATTTTGTGATTCATATTCGTGAATTCATTCCAAAACTTGGCGCGGGCTTCGTTGTTGCTTTAACTGGCGACGTGATGACAATGCCAGGCTTACCGAAAAAACCAGCGGCATTAAATATGGATGTCGATGAAAATGGTAACGCACAAGGTTTATTTTAAAAATAAAAGTTCCAAAAGTGGATAAGCTGCTTTTGGAACTTTTTTCATCTCAAGCAATTGCTATGTTCTATATTTTCAGCTAGAATAGATAAGGACGAAACGGAAATGGATGGGACTAAATGAAACAGTTAAAAGTAGAAAACTTAACAAAAACATATGGCGAAAAAAGCCTGTTTGAGAATATCTCGCTAACGATAACAGAAGGCGAACGCATTGGTTTAATCGGTGTAAATGGTACTGGTAAATCAACGCTGTTACAAATTATTTCTGGAAGTGAATCTGGGGATAAAGGTAGCGTTACGAAAGCGAAAGATTATACGATCGGTTATTTGGCGCAAGATCCTATTTTTAATGAAGAGGATACGGTTCTTTCAGCGGTTTTTGATGGTGATACTGCGGCGCTTCGAGCAATGCGTAAGTATGAAGAAGTCTTATTAGCGATGTCGCTTGATGCAGAAAATACCAAGCTACATGATGCCTATACAGCGGCTAGCCAAGAAATGGATGCGAGTGCGGCTTGGGATATGAATACAGAAGCGAAAACTATCTTGGAGCGGCTTGGCATTACTGACTTAACAGCAAAAATAAGTGAGCTTTCTGGCGGTCAGCGAAAGCGTGTTGGTTTGGCGCAAGTCTTGATTGAGACGCCAGATTTACTTATTTTAGATGAACCTACCAACCATTTGGATTTTCAGTCGATTCGTTGGCTAGAAGAGTATTTAAATCGCTTTAAAGGAGCGGTATTACTCGTTACCCATGATCGTTACTTCCTTGACCGTGTGACGAACCATATGGTGGAACTGGACCGTGGTTCGGCGTACCGCTATGTTGGAAATTACGAGAAATTCATGGAGTCCAAGGCAATTCGCATGGAAAACGAAGTCCGCGAATCAGAGAAAAATAAAAACCTTTATCGTAAAGAACTAGCTTGGATGCGTCGTGGTCCACAAGGGCGCGCCACAAAACAAAATGCTAGACAAGACCGTTTCCATGATTTAGAGAAAAAAGTCAAAACAAAAATCGACGACTCAGAACTTGCGATTGATTTTGTCACTAGTCGCCTTGGGAAAGATGTTTTCGAATTGAAAAATTTAGAAAAACGCTTTGACGAAAAACAAGTGTTACAAGATTTTAGTTTAATTATTCAACCGGGAGAACGGCTTGGTATCACTGGGAATAATGGAACTGGTAAATCGACTTTACTGAATATGTTAGCTGGAAAACTAACGCCTGATGCCGGCGAGGTAATTACCGGTCAAACAGTACAAATCGGTTATTATACGCAACAAAATGAAGAAATGGATCCAGATATGCGAATGATTGCTTATTTGCAAGAGGCAGGAGAGCAAGTAACGACTTCTGGTGGAGAAGTGATTAGTGTGAGCGCCATGCTAGAACGATTTTTATTTCCACCTAATTCCCACGGGAAGAAAATTGGTAGCTTATCAGGTGGAGAAAAACGCCGCTTGTTCTTACTTCGCATTTTAATGGAACGACCAAACGTGTTGCTACTAGATGAGCCGACCAACGACTTAGATACGCAAACATTAACTGTTCTAGAGGATTACTTAGAATCTTTTAACGGTACGGTTATTACGGTCAGCCATGATAGATATTTCCTTGATAAAGTTGTAAATAAATTGCTTGTTTTCCGGGCAATTGGCGAAGTAGAAATTTTCTACGGCGAATATAGTGATTATTTGAAAGAACTTGAGGCTAAAGGAAAGCCAGCAAAATCAATGAAAAAAATGGCGAATACTTCGGCCGAAAAGTCATCACCGGAGAAAAAAGAGAAAGTCAAACTAACCTACCAAGAACAACTTGAGTGGGACGGGATTGAGGATGCCATTAGCGACTTAGAGCAAGACATTGAATCGCTCAATGAAACATTGGAACAAACCGGAGCAGACTTTACAAAAGCAGCAGAAATTAGCGAACTTATTACAGCGAAAGAATCAGAGCTGGAACAAATGATGGAACGCTGGGAATTTTTATCACAATACGCGGAATAAGGAGTGCGAACGATGAAACAATATTTGGATTTAGAAAAGTACGTTTTAGAGAATGGAACACAAAAAGGAGATCGCACTGGGACTGGAACTATCAGCACATTTGGTTATCAAATGCGTTTTGATTTACAGGAAGGCTTTCCAATTATGACAACAAAACGGGTACCATTTAAACTTGTAGTAAGTGAACTACTATGGTTTTTACATGGAGATACGAATATTCGCTACCTTTTACAGCATAATAATAATATTTGGAATGAATGGGCTTTTGAGCGTTTTGTGAAAAGCGCTGATTATAAAGGCGAAGATATGACTGACTTTGGGCTGCGTGCTGAGCGTGATCCAGCATTCAAAGAAGTGTATCAAGCTGAAATGGAGAAGTTTAAAACGCGGATTTTAGAAGACGAAGCGTTCGCGAATAAGTACGGCGAATTAGGTAATATTTACGGCAAACAATGGCGTGAATGGAAAACTTCGCAAGGGGAAACAATTGATCAGTTAGCTGACTTGATTGAAATGATTAAAACAAACCCGAACTCGCGTCGTTTGATCGTGTCTGCTTGGAATCCTGAAGATATTCCGAATATGGCTTTACCACCTTGTCATTCATTGTTTCAATTTTATGTGGCAGATGGGAAATTATCGTGCCAATTATACCAACGAAGTGCAGATATTTTCTTAGGAGTACCGTTTAACATTGCGAGTTATGCACTCTTGACACATTTAATTGCACGGGAAGTTGGACTTGATGTTGGTGAATTTATCCATACTATGGGAGATGCACATCTTTATAACAATCATATCGAACAAGTGAAAGAACAATTATCAAGAACTCCGCATGCGTTACCAAAATTAGTTCTTTCAGATAAACCTGCAACCATTTTTGATTTTGAAGTAGCGGATATTTCACTAGATGGTTATAATCCAGATCCTGCAATTAAAGCACCAATTTCAGTATAAGGGAGGTTTTCTTAGATGATAATTTTTGTTTGGGCACAAGACCGCGCTGGTAATATTGGGAAAGACAACAAGATGCCGTGGCACTTACCAGGAGATTTACAATTTTTCAAAAAAACGACAACTGGAAAAACGCTCGTCATGGGACGGAAAACCTATGAATCACTAGGTAAAGCTTTACCAAATAGAAAGACCATTGTGTTAACTAGGGACAATGAATTACAACTAGACGATGCAGAAATTCTTCATTCACGGGATGAAGTTCTGGCGCTTGCTGAAACCGGCGAACCGATTTATGTTGTTGGTGGAGCGGAAATTTATCGTTTATTTATGGATGTGGCAGATAAGTTAATTGTCACAAAAATTGATGCGGAATTTGATGCAGATACCGCATTTCCAAAAGTAGACTGGGAAAACTTTTCAGAAGTAGCGAAAGAACCTCATGAAAAAGATGAGAAAAATAAATATAATTACACATTTTATACGTATGAAAGAAATTAGTAGAAACGTTGCCTGCTTTCGGGCAACGTTTTTCGAGTGGAGTGACGTTTAATTGTTATCAAAAATGGAGATTAATAAGCTTGCGATGAAAGAAAGTATGACGCTGCTTGCTTGTCCGATTTGTGGGGGAGATTTCTCATTTAGCGAGCCGAATTCATTTATATGTAAAAACCATCACGGGTTTGATATTGCTAAACCTGGATATTTACATTTACTTAAGCAAGTACATAAAACCAAATACGATCAAGCCTTATTCGAATCACGAAAAAAAGTGATTGCGAGTGGTTTTTTTGAAAAATTAATCGAACGAGTGACAGAAATCATTGCTGAGACAAAAAAAGAAGAAGTAGTGATATATGATGCTGGTTCCGGTGAAGGAAGTCATTTAGCGCGAGTTGTAAAAAATCTTCAAGAAAAAGGACGCCATGTCCAAGCAATTGGGCTAGATATTGCTAAAGAAGGCGTGAAACAAGCTGCTCGAGATTATCCCGGAATTGTTTGGACAGTAGCTGATTTAGCCAATTGTCCAACACAGACAGAGACGGCAGATATGATTTTAAACATTTTATCACCTTCGAATTATGAGGAATTCAAGCGGCTGTTAAAAACGGATGGTTTTTTGTTAAAAGTAGTTCCAGAGGCAAATTATTTGCGGGAGTTGCGCGAATTTATTTATGTTGATGAGAAGAGTAGTTATTCAAATGAGTCCGTTACATCTCGGCTAGCAGAAAAATTAACAGTCGAGCATGTTGAACGGGTGACATATAAAGCGCCAATCGCAAACGAATTATTTGCCGATTTTCTTGAAATGACACCACTTGGTTGGCACATTGATAAAGATAAAAAAAGCGAATTATTAATAAATCCGCCAAAAGAATTAACGGTAGATCTAAAAATCATTATTGCAAATAGAGCACATCTTTTGTAAAAGCTATGTGAATTATGCGCAATTTAAGCTATAATGAAGGGGAAAAATACAGAAGCTGGAGGAATGACATGAATCAATCAGAAACGAAAGCGTTAGAAGCACTGCAAAACGGATCAGACATACGTGGAATAGCAATCGCTACGGAAAAATATCAGATTACGCTGACAGATGAACGTGTAGAAAAGATTGCTTATGGATTTGCGAAATGGCTAAAAGAGGAGAAAAAAGTGGAAGGTCAGGCAAAAGTGGCGATTGGTCATGATAGCAGACTTTCAGCTGAACGATTAAAAGCGGCACTTATCAAAGGGTTGACTTTCTCAGGTATCGATGTGGTGGATGTAGGACTTGCTACTACGCCGGCCATGTTTATGGCAACCCAGTACGAAGACTATGACTGCGATGCCGGAATTATGATTACAGCGAGCCACTTACCTTTTATGTATAATGGACTAAAATTATTTACGAAATCTGGTGGAGCTGAACATGAAGATATTGATTATATCGTAGCTCACGCAGATAAATCTTTCATAGAAAACGGACTAATCGCCGGAAAAGTTACAAAACAAGATTTACTTTCTACATATGCGGCAGACTTAACGGATAAAATTAGAGCTGGAATCACGGATGCAGCGGACAAAATGAAGCCACTACAAGGAAGCCACATTATTGTCGATGCAGGGAATGGCGCTGGCGGCTTTTTTGCTGAAAAAGTATTGGCAGAGCTCGGGGCAGACATATCTGGTAGTCAGTTTTTAGATCCGGATGGCAATTTTCCTAACCATATTCCAAATCCCGATAATGAAGAAGCTATGGCTAGCTTGAAAAAAGCGGTACTTGCGAGTGGAGCGGACTTAGGTGTGATTTTTGATACGGATGTAGACCGAGCTGCGATTATGGATAAAAATGGAGAAAGTTTAAACCGTAATCCATTAATTGCTGTTATTTCTAGTATTATTTTGGAAGAAAAGCCAGGAACAACTATCGTGACTGACTCAACAACAAGCGGACATCTGCAAACATTCATCGAAGCAAAAGGTGGAAAGCAACATCGTTTTAAACGTGGTTATCGTAACGTTATCAATGAAGCTTTACGCCTTAATGCAAACGGAACACCATCAGAAATCGCTATTGAAGTGAGTGGGCACGCTGCATTAAAAGAAAATTATTTCTTAGATGACGGTGCTTACTTAATCGCCAAAATTTTGATGACGTACGCCACTTTACGAAAAAATGGCCAAGATTTGCCTGATTTAATTGCTGATTTAAAAGAACCTGCAGAAAGCGAAGAAATTCGTTTAAGTATTACAGCACCAGATTTTAAAGCTTATGGCAAAGAAGTTTTAGCTGATTTTCTGGCATTTGTAGAAGCTGACGCGGACATGGAATTAGAACCAGTGAACCAAGAAGGCATTCGTGTAAATACGAAGGGTGCGCTTGGTGAAGGTTGGTTCTTGCTTCGAATGAGCTTGCACGAACCTGTAATGCCAATGAATTTAGAAAGTGATGAAGCTGGTGGCATCAAGAAAGTGAAAGATCGTTTAGCAAGATTTTTCGCAACGAAAGCCGATTTAAAAATGTAAATAACAAAGAACTTGGTATGGAAAACGTATCAAGTTCTTTTTCTTTTTACCAAATCGATTGAAAAAGTAGAACGAGTGTAGTAAACTTAAAAAGCAAGCACTTACTTTAAAAGGGAAATAAAGTACAGGAGTGTGTTTTTTGGAAACTTGGATTACAAGTATTATGGCTGATTTTGGCTATATAGGTATTTTTTTGTTAATTATGATTGAGAACTTGTTTCCGCCTATTCCCTCTGAGATTATCTTAACTTTTGGTGGATTTATGACGACAGTTTCATCACTTAATGTAGTGATGGTGATTATTGTAGCAACACTTGGTTCAGTTGTAGGAGCTATTTTACTTTACAAAGTGGCCTCTTATTTTGGCAAAGAACGGCTAACGCATATTGTTTTGAAGTATGGCCGGGTTTTACGACTCAAGGAATCGGATATTGGACGCGCTGAAAGTTTCTTTTTGAAATATGGTAGCTGGGCAGTGTTTTTATGTCGGATGATTCCACTTATACGGAGTTTGATTTCCATTCCAGCTGGGATGACGAAGATGAAAATGTCACGATTTCTAATTTTAACAACGGCCGGGAGCTTGCTTTGGAATACGGTATTAATTGGTCTTGGCGCTCTTCTTGGCGAATCTTGGGGCGAAATTGTTGTTTTCATGGATAGTTTTTCGACAGTGATTTATAGTATCATTGCTGTTATAACCTTGCTTGGCCTAGGATTCTTTTTCCGAGCACGCTTTAAAAAAACACTAGACGAAGAATAATGTCTAACCTTGAGGAGGAATCTTCAAGGTTTTTCTTTTGCGATTTTCGCTTTCGTGCTATGATAAGTTGGACATAGAAAGGGGACGGGACATATGCGGATTGGAATGCGGACAGTAAAAACAGCAATTGCAGCGACACTAGCGATTATTTTGGCGGAATGGCTTCATTTGGAATATGCAGTTTCGGCGGGAATTATCGCGATTTTAAGTGTACAAAATACGAAAAAGGGGTCTCTGCAACTTGCGATTCAGCGGGTTTATTCGACTGTATTGGCGCTTTCTATTGCCGCCGTATTTTTCATGCTCATTGGTTATAACGCAGTGAGTTTTGGACTTTATCTACTGATTTTTATTCCGCTTGCTGTGAGACTACATGTTGCTGACGGGATTGTTGTAAGTTCAGTACTTGTATCGCACATTTTATTAGAACAATCGTTATCATTCTTTTGGTTTAAAAATGAACTTTTACTTATGGCAGTCGGCGCAGGTATCGCAATTATTTTAAATTTATACATGCCGAAAATGGAAGACGAATTAAAACGCAGTCAACAAAAAATTGAAGCCATCATGAGACAAATTTTAACAGAAATGACGCAAGGGCTTCGAAATCAGTCTGAATATCTTGATGAGTTTGGCTTATTAAATCAATTAAAGGGTACATTAGATTATGCACAAGAAAAAGCTGCAAGAAATTTGGACAATCAATTTTTTGCTTCGTCACACTATTATTCTCAGTATGTGGATATGCGACTGGTTCAGTACCGAATTTTGACACAAATGAAGCGACATCTGGTTTCGTTCCATCATTCTTCAGAGCAAAGTATGGCGCTCGCTGAAATTACTGAAAAAACAGCGCAGACGTTGGATGAACATAATACGGCGGAAGATTTAGTGGCAGAGATTACAACGATGGTGCATGAATTTCGTAGTAGTAAGCTCCCAGAAACACGTGAAGAATTCGAAAATAGAGCCATTTTATTCCAATTTATGAATGATTTGCGCTATCTTTTAGAAATGAAACGTGATTTTTATGCGGAGTTTGGCTTGAAAGAAAAAGAAATGACGAGAGGACGATGAATCGTGATTGAAAAAATTGGTCAAGTAATGTTATATGTGGAAGATCAAGCGGCAGTAAGAGATTTTTGGGTGGAAAAATTGGACTTTGTCGTTGTTTCAGAAGAAGTCGTAAACGGCGAAATTCAGTGGGTTGAAATCGCCCCTTCAAAAGGTGTGGAAACTACTTTTGTGCTCCAAAATAAAAAGAAAGTTGCCGAAATGAACCCGGATATGAACCTTGGGACGCCATCGATTTTACTATTTGGAACAAATATTAGCGAACTGTATGAAGAATATAAAAACAAAGGAATTACAGTAGGGGATTTGGTTGATCTGCCAATCGGTCGCGTGTTCAACTTTGCAGATAATGAAGGGAATTATGTGGCGATTTGCGAAAAATAAAAAAGTCCAGATGACAATCTAAGTGATTGCCATCTGGACTTTTTTTATATAGTAGATACTAGCTTGTTTTCGCTCAGTGCTGCTTGGGCTGCTGCTAACCGAGCTATTGGCACGCGGTAAGGCGAGCATGATACATAACTGAGGCCAAGTTGATGGAAGAAGTGGATTGATTCTGGGTCTCCGCCATGCTCTCCGCAGACGCCCATTTTTAAGTTCGCATGAGTCATTCTTCCGCGAGTAACAGCCATTTCAACTAACGCACCAACGCCCGTTTTATCAATCGTGACAAATGGATCTTTAGGTAAAATATCTTTTTCATAATAATCAGCTAGAAATTTAGTCGCGTCATCACGAGAAAAACCATATGTTAGCTGGGTTAAATCATTTGTTCCAAAACTAAAGAACTGGGCTTCTTCGGCAATTTCATCTGCGGTCACACAAGCACGAGGAATTTCAATCATCGTACCAATATCAAAAGGTAGCACAACTCGTTCTTTTTCAAAAATCGCATGAATGGCCTGCTTAATTTCATTTTTAATATAACTAAGTTCGTTTTTTGTAGCGATTAAAGGAATCATAATTTCTGGGTGGACATCGATGCCTTCATCATGAACGATAACGGCACTTTCCATGATTGCTTCCGCCTGCATACGATAAATTTCTGGAAAAGTAATGGCTAAACGGCAACCGCGATGACCTAGCATAGGATTTGCTTCTGCCAGCTCCTCAATTCGTTTGGTGATTTGGGGAACAGTACGGTTCATATCGCGCGCTAATTGTTCGATTTCGCGGTTAGTCTTCGGTAGAAATTCATGTAGGGGCGGATCAAGAAGGCGAATATTCACTGCTCGACCATTTGCTATTCGGAATAATTCACTGAAATCCGTTTTTTGCATCTCTTTTAATGATATTAAAACAGATTCGCGCTCTTTAAGTGATTCTGCTAAAATCATTTGTCTTACATAAGGGATCCTTTTTTCATCAAAAAACATATGCTCTGTGCGACAAAGACCAATACCTTCAGCGCCAAATAGTAATGCTTTTTTAAAATCTGTTGGTGTATCGGCATTCACGCGGATTTTTAGTTTTTTCTCAGCGTCTGCCCATGCCATTAATTCATCAAAATGACCGCCTATAGAAGCTTCTGTGAGTGCTATTTGTCCAAGATAGACATTTCCAGTGCTGCCGTCGAGAGAAAGAAAATCACCTTCATGAAGCTGTTCTCCGGTTGTAAGGATAATGGTTTTTTCTTTTTCATTAATAGTGAGTTCAGCGCAACCAGCTATACAGCATTTTCCCATTCCGCGGGCCACTACGGCAGCGTGAGAAGTCATACCACCATGAGCAGTTAAAATCGCGCTACTTCTCGCCATACCTTCAATATCTTCAGGAGAAGTCTCATTTCGTACCAGGATAACAGAAATGCCGCGTTCTGAAGCTGCTACGGCTTCTTTAGCTTCAAAGAAAATTTGACCGGTGGCAGCTCCTGGGCTTGCTGGTAATCCGGTTGCGATGACTTGTCCAGCTTTTAGAGCGCTTTCATGAAAAGTAGGGTGAAGTAATTGATGTAGCTGTTTCGTTTCTACTCGCATAATTGCTTCTTCACGAGTGATTTTGCCTTCGTGGACGAAATCGACTGCTGTTTGAATTGCTGCTTTGGCTGTTCGTTTCCCGCTCCTTGTTTGAAGAACGTAAAGTTTTCCTTTTTCAATTGTAAATTCAATATCTTGCATATCTAAATAGTGATTTTCAAGTAGTTCACATGTTTTAAGGAGTTCGTTATAAACGAGGGGCATTCTTTGTTCTAATGCGCTAATCGGTTCAGGCGTGCGGATTCCTGCAACAACATCTTCACCTTGTGCATTTAGTAGAAACTCACCAAAAACTTGCTTTTCACCAGTGGATGGATTTCGCGTAAAAGTAATACCAGTACCGCTTGTTTCGCCAGTGTTGCCAAAAACCATCGCTTGAATATTCACGGCTGTGCCAAAACTTGCATCAATATCATGCAGTCTGCGATAAATAACGGCCCGAGGGTTCATCCACGAATCAAAAACAGCAATAATCGCAAGTCTCAGCTGTTCTAACGGATCTTGCGGAAAATCTCTGCCAGTTGCTTGGCTGAAAATCAGTTTATAAATCTCAATTAGTTCACTTAAATCAGCCGCAGTTAATTCCGTATCTAAAAGGTAATTATTGTCTTTTTTTATACGAGCAAGCGCCTGTTCAAATTGATAGCTTGGAATTTCAAAAACGACATCGCCAAACATTTGAATGAAGCGACGATAAGAGTCAAACGCAGAACGAGCATCTCCTGTTAAGTTAGCTAATCCTTCAGCAGCTTGATCATTTAACCCTAGATTTAGAACCGTATCCATCATTCCTGGCATCGAAAAAGGCGCGCCAGAACGTACTGAAACTAACAGCGGATTTTCCGCGAATCCGAAAATTTTTCCAGTTTGTTTTTCGAGTTCTGTCAAATGAATTTTTACTTCTTCAAAAATGTCTTCGGATAGATGTTTGTTGCTCGTCGTATAATCATTACAAGCATCGGTCGAGATAATAAAGCCAGGAGGGACGGGCAAACCAATCTTCGTCATTTCGGCCAAATTAGCACCTTTTCCTCCTAAAAGATTTTTCATTTCTTTAGAACCTTCACTGAACTGATAGACAAATTTTCTCAATTTATTCACCTCTTCTAATTAGTGGTAACTCGTGATAATCTCCGTGATTAGGGCAGCGGTTTCTTCAATGGCTTTGTCTTCAACATGGATTACTTGGCAGCCAAGCTTTTTGAAAGTAGCATAACCATATTCTAACTCTTCTAAAATACGTTTTTCACTAGAGTAACTACTTGCTTCGTCTAAACCAATTGATTTTAATCTCACTTTCCGGATTTGAGCAAGTTTTTCAGGTGTAGTTGTCAGACCAATAATTCGTTCTGCGGGGATTTGAAAAAGTTCATCTGGAATCGGAATTTCGGGAACGAGTGGAACGTTAGCGACTTTCCAATTTTGATTTGCAAGATAGCTACTAAGTGGGGTTTTACTCGTTCTTGAAACACCGACTAAAACAATATCGGCATCCAGTAAACCGCGGGGATCTTTGCAGTCATCATATTTAACGGCAAATTCAATTGCGGCAATACGATCAAAATAATTACTATCAAGCCGGCGCATATTTCCTGGGTCTTGTTTAGACTTTAACCCAGTTTTTGCTTCCACTGCGGCAGTGAGCGTATGTAATAAATCAACGTTTGGAAGATGATTTTTTACACAAAAATCTGACGCATAATCAGCGAGCTTTGATTGTACTAGGGTTTGAACAACAATCCCATCAGCTGCTTTTGCTTCTTCTAATGTTTCCAGTAAAGCGTTTTCATCGCGAATAAAAGCGTGGCGCCGAATATCAGCTGGTTTATTAAGTGAAAACTGAGCTGTTACCGCGCGAATAATATGTTGAGCAGTTTCTCCGATAGCATCTGAAATAACATATATAATAACCGGATTTTCCATATTTGCCTCCTATTAAACCTTTTTTATTGTATCTACAAAAAGCGCAGTAATACGTGTTTTTGATATTTTTCCGACGACTTTCGCTTTTCCAGAGTTATTTTCAAAAACGGGAAGCGAATCGATTTGATGAAAGACAAGCTGTTCTGCTGCGTGCAAGACTTTATCATTTTTAGTCACAGTAACAAGGTTTGGCATGCGCGTCATAATGGTCGCAATGGGAGTGGCTTTCGTATCTGCATCCGCCAGTGCGCCTTTCAGTAAGTCTTTTCTGGAGACAAGCCCAACTAATTGTTCGTCATCAATTACATATAAACTGCCAATATCTTCCATAAAGAGCATCACAATGGCGTCATAAACACTTGTTTCTTTTTTTGCGAAAAATGGTTGGGTCATAATATCTGCTACTTTCAATTGGCGAATTTCATCCAAATGAATCGGATTTGTTTCGAGTCCTGAGTAAAAATAACCAACTTTAGGTCTGGCATCTAAAATTCCGGTCATCGTCAAAATCGACAAATCAGCACGAATCGTAGCACGCGTTAATTTTAAATGAGCAGCGATAGAGTCACCAGTAGCAGGCTCATTCGCGCGAACAAAGGCAACAATCTGGTGTTGTCTAGAGGAAAGTTCGATTGGAATCACATCCTTTTATTATGTTATGCTAAATATTATATAGTATGACATAATTAAAAACAAGCCTTAATTATGTCATACTATATAAAAAAACCTTCTCATTATCGAGAAGGTTTTAAAAATTATAATTTAAACATAAAACAAAATGCAGAAGTACATAAAAGCAGTTCCCGCGATAACAAATAAATGCCAAATCGCGTGCATATAAGGTACTCGAGGGATACTATAAAAAATTGCCCCTACAGTAAACATAATCCCACCAGTTGCAAGTAGCCAAAATCCGGTTGGCGTTAGCCCTGCATAAAGTGGTTTAATGGCGAACATGACCATCCAGCCCATTACTAAGTATACAAACGTCGATAAAAGTTTTAATTTGCCAGTCATAAATATTTTATAAATGATCCCAGCAATTGCGAGTCCCCAGATAACACCAAATAGCGTCCAACCGAGAGTTCCTTGAATGGTAATCAAAACAAATGGCGTATAACTGCCAGCAATTAAAACATAAATCGCGGCATGATCCATAATATTAAAAACCGTTCGTGCTTTGCAAGGTTTGAAGCTATGGAGCAGTGTGGAACAAATATAAAGCAACATTAGTGAAATTCCATAAATTAAAAAACTTGTTAAATAAAGAGGATTATCTTTTCCAGCGGCGAATATTATAAGTAAGACGAGCGCGGGAATACTAAGGATAAATCCAACCCCGTGCGTTATTGCATTCGCCAGTTCTTCTTTCCAATTATAAGAAGTGACATTCATTTTATCACCATACTTTTCTACAAAATTTTTGTGGGTTGTTACATTTCTATCATACGCTAAAAAAGTAAGAATAGAAAGACAAATACCATTTCTTTCTCTTTTCTTAAAACTAGTTTATAGGTTGTGTATAACGCCGGGAATGTTATAATAAGAGAAAATAAGCAAAAATGGATGTGGCTAAATGAGAAAAATAAAGATTATCACAGACTCAACTGCAGGCTTAACTCTTGAAGAAGCAGCAAAATGGAATATTGAAGTTTTATATTTAACCGTAGAAATCGATGGGAAAGTTTATAATCCTAAAACAGACATTACGCCAGAAGAATTCATGGTACGCATGGCTGAAACAAAAGAATTACCAAAATCTTCGCAACCAGCAATCGGTTCTTTTGTAGAAGCTTATGAAAAATATACGGCAGAAGGGTATGAAATCCTTTCCATCCATTTGACGGAAAAACTAAGTGGTACAGTGAATGCAGCTCGCCAAGCAGCTGATATGGTGGAAGGAAACATCACCGTAGTAGACTGCGATTATACGGCGCGTGGCCAAGCATTCCAAGTACTAAAAGCCGCTGAAATGGCTCAGACTGGCGATTATTCAGTAGAAGAAATTCACGCTGCAATTAATGATATTCGCGACAAAACAAAACTTTATATTGTGGTCGTAACGCTCGATAATTTAATTAAAGGTGGGCGTGTTGGTCGAATGCAAGGTTTCCTAGGTAGTCTTTTGAATATCAAATTAATCGCTAAGCTTACTGATGGACAATTGGAAGAAGAAACCAAAGTTCGCAGTAACAAAAAAGTTTTACAATACTGCCTTAATCTAATTAAAGACGAACCGAAAAAAATTCAACAGCTGGATGTAGTTCATGCAAATGGGCTTAATTTAGCTGATGACTTTATCGCAGAGTCTAAAGAAATAACTGGATTAACAGAAATTCCACTATTTTTTGCAGATCCTGTCATTTCCACTCATGCTGGAACTGGCGCGTTTGCATTTATGTACTATACTGACTAAGTGAGTGATTGCATATGACAAAGAAAAAATGGCTGTGGCTTACAGGAAGCGTGCTTATTATCGCGCTTCTCGTTGGCGCAGTTTTTGGTATCAAGTATTATAAAGAATCAAAAGAAATCCCTATTAACCTAGTTGCAATGGGTGACTCATTAACAGAAGGTGTTGGTGATGAAAACAAAGAAGGCGGCTATGTGGGCATTGTTCCAGAAAAACTAAATGAAAAAGCTACAGTGTCTAGTGTGAAAACGAGCAACTACGGTGTATCAGGAAACCGTATTACACAACTAGAAAAACGTCTCGAAACGAATAAACAATTCCAGCAAGATGTCAAAAATGCCAATGTAATAACTATTACAATCGGTGGGAATGATGTGATGGCTATTTTGCAATCTCGCCTTTTAAATGTAGATGTGGCTGATTTTGCAAAAGCAAATAAAGAATTTCAACAAGAACTTACAACGTTACTTAAAGATATTCGCTCTTACAATAAAGATGCAGCGATATTTTTAATGGGTATTTACAATCCTTATACGACTTATTTTGCAGACATAAAACAATTTGATGAGGTCATTACCAACTGGAATGATGCTTCTGCGAAAACAATTAAACAAACTAACAATGCTTATTTCGTCCCAGTGGCTAAAGCATTAGAAGATAGAAATACATCCAATAAAGACAAGCCGAATCCATTACTTTCAGATGATTATTTCCATCCAAACCATAAAGGATATGAAAAAATGAGCGCCGAGTTAGAAAAAGCTATCGTCAAACAACTAGATGATGGTAATATTCCTAAATAGAAAGGTGATAAAATCTTGCAAGTAGAAACAAGATCAGCTCCAAAAAAACCAAAACGAAATTATTGGAAATGGATTTGCCTAACTTTAATTAGTTTGCTTATCCTTCTTGCTGGCTGGCTTTATGTGACAGTCTTTGTACTTAGCCCACAAGAAGAGCCAACGCCTTCGCTTATTAGCAATAAATCAAATATTGAATTTCAAACAAGCACCACTAAATCAGACTTAAACCAATTAATCAGTAGCTATATAGAAGATTTCAGCAAAGAGCAAGATATCGGTTATAAAGTTTTTGTAGCAAATAATGTCAATTTTACAGCTGAAGCGAAGATTTTTGGTGAGCCTGTTGAACTAAGACTTAAATTTTCACCAAAAGTAGTTGATAATGGAAATATAGAATTATCGCTGACAGATATGTCTGTTGGAGCATTACCTTTACCAGTTTCTTACGTGATGAACTATGTTAATAAAAACTATAAATTCCCTGAGTGGGTCACTGTACTTCCTAAAAAAGAAAAAATATATTTATCTTTGGACAAATTAAAACTAAAAGGCGACACAAAAGTTCGTGCCGATACGCTAAATTTGAAGAAAGACGATATTTCGTTTACACTTTTAGTACCAGTTAAGTAATTTAACTGGCCCAATCCTAGTTAGGGGGCATTTTTTATGACAAAAGAATCACTTGAAAAAGCAACATTTGCTGGAGGATGCTTTTGGTGTATGGTAAAACCTTTTGACACACAACCAGGAATCGAGAAAGTCGTTTCGGGTTATACAGGTGGACATACAGTGAATCCAACATATAAAGAAGTTTGCAGCGGGACAACAGGGCATACCGAAGCAGTTGAAATTACATTTGATCCGGCAGTATTTCCTTATGAAAAATTAGTCGAAGTATACTGGCAACAAACAGATCCGACTGATGCAGCGGGACAATTTGTCGACCGCGGAGATTCATATCGTCCGGTTATTTTTTACCATAATGAGGAACAACGACAAATCGCTGAAAAATCTAAAGCGGCTTTGGATGCAAGTGGAAGATTTAAGAAACCAGTAGTCACAGAAATTGCAAAAGCAGAAACTTTTTATCCTGCAGAAGAATATCACCAAGATTTCTATAAAAAAGAAAAAGCGCACTATGAAGGTTATCAAGTAGCTTCCGGTCGTGCTGCATTCATAGATGCCAACTGGAAAGGGTGAAGTCAAATGGATGAAAGTAAAAAAAACGAGCGACTTAAACAACTAACAGATATACAATATAATGTGACCCAAAAAGCGGGCACCGAACGCCCATTTCAAAATGAATTTTATGATAATGTGGCAAAAGGAATCTATGTAGATATTGTTTCAGGAAAGCCGTTATTTTCATCCAATGATCAGTATGATGCTGGTTGTGGTTGGCCAAGTTTCACAAAACCAATTGACGAAGCAGAAGTAATCGAACATAGAGATTTATCACATGGGATGATTCGGACAGAAGTGAAGTCAGTTGAGGCTGATTCGCACTTAGGGCATGTTTTTCCAGATGGACCACAAGATCAAGGTGGACTTAGATACTGCATCAATTCCGCAGCGCTTCGATTTATCCCCGTTGATAAGTTAGAAGAGGAAGGCTACCAAACCTATAAGAAAATCTTTGAATAAACAAACGATGCCAGAAAATGAAATGCGTAGAATAATATCGCGAAATCATTCTCTGGCATTGTTATGAAAAAGGAGCGAAATGTATGTTGAAAGTAGCAGTAGTGGGACTCGGTGGAATTGCACAAAAAGCGTATTTACCTGTTTTTGCTGAGATGGAAAATATCGAGGTCCACCTTTATACAAGAAATGCACAAAAATTAAAGCATTTAAGCGAAAAATATCGTTTTGATCATTATCATCAAAGTATTCATTCAATGATAGAATCTGGCGTTAATGCAGCTTTTGTACATTCATCTACAGCAAGTCATCCAGAAGTAATTCGGACTTTTTTATCACATAATATTCCAGTATATGTAGATAAGCCAATTGCCGATAATTTGGCCGAAGTGGAAGAATTGACGCGCTTAGCCGAAGAAAAAAACACGCTATTAATGACAGGATTTAACCGTCGTTATGCACCTAAATATCAAGAATTAAAAGCATTAACGGATATAAACATGATAGTAATGCAAAAAAACCGCGCAGGACAGCCAGGTGAGGCACGTACCTTTATTTATGATGATTTTATCCATGTCATTGATACCGTCCGCTATTTACTTGATGCAAAAATTGATCAATTACATGTGGTACCTGTTTGGCAAAACGAATTACTGTCTAGTGTAACTGTCCAAATCTCTGCTGGTAATAAAGTAGCTACTGCCATCATGAATCGGGATAGTGGTGTGAATGAAGAACGTTTAGCCGTGATGACAAAAAGCGCTAAATATGAAGTGGAAAATGTAACAGAGACACATATTTATGAAGGAACGACCGAGCGTTTTGAACGGTTTGGTGACTGGGAAACAACGCTTTATAAACGCGGCTTTGTACCGATTATTCAGGCGTTTTTAAATGCTGTTCGAAACGGCGAAAAAGCTCCAATTACTGAAGAAGATGCATTAGAGACACATCGACTAGCAGAAGAAATTCTAAGTAAACTTGAAAATTAACTTTATTTTTCACGAGAAATCAACTATAGTTAAAGCATAAAAAGAGCGGAGTGTGTTGTACGTTGGGAAGATCATTTTATCATTTTTTAATGACATATCGGGACCCGAAGCTAACAGATCAGAAAACGGAATTTGCCAACAATGCATACCGAGATCATAGTTTTCCAAAGCAAACAAGAAATTATCATATTCTTTGTGACTATCTTGAGTTTAATGCGCCGTATTTACCAGGAATGTCTATTTTCGATGAACTTTGGGAAGCGTATTTGCTAGATGAAGAGAAAAACAAACATTAGGAGGAGAAAAGTATGAGCGTACATATTGAAGCAAAACAAGGGGAAATTGCCGAAACAATTTTATTACCAGGAGATCCTTTGCGTGCGAAATACATTGCCGAAACGTTCTTAGAGGATGTTGTATTATTTAACCAAGTAAGAGGAATGCTAGGATTTACTGGTACATATAAAGGCGAAAAAGTTTCTGTTATGGGAACTGGTATGGGAATTCCGTCGATTTCGATTTATGTGAATGAATTAATTCAAAGCTATGATGTGAAAAATTTGATTCGCGTTGGAACAATGGGTGGCATTCAAGCGGACGTTAAAGTGCGTGATGTTGTAATTGCTCAAGCAGCTTCGACAGATTCTCAAATTAATCGTAACACTTTTGCTGGCGTAGACTTTGCACCAGTAGCAGATTTTTCTTTGTTAAAAAAAGCGTATGATGCAGGTGTTGAAAAAGGCCTATCTCTAAAAGTTGGTAATGTTTTCTCAGCGGATCGTTTTTATAATGATCAATTGGATAAACAACAATTAGCCGATTACGGGGTACTGGGAATTGAAATGGAAGCAGCAGCTCTTTATACATTAGCGCAAAAATATGGTCGTCGTGCACTTGCTATTCTAACTGTCAGTGATCACATTTTTACAGGTGAAGAAACATCCGCTGAGGAGCGCCAAACTACTTTTAATGATATGATTGTTGTAGCATTAGAAGCAGCAATAAAATAATCAAAATTACTACCTTAGATTTTGACTTAATGTATACAGGAAGGTTGATAAACATATATGAGTTCTTTATTAACAATTGCTTTAGCCGTTACTATCAGTTGTGTTAACACGGTAGAAGATCAATATTTCGGCGGGCAAAATGCAGAGCCAGTCGCTAAAGTGGAGCAAAAAGCCACAAGTAATAAAACACTTGCTGACTTAGAAAAAGATCCGCTTTATCCTTACATTGATAAACAAAATAAATTAGTCGAAAAAAATGGGATTCAGTATATCGAAAACGAGGAAAATATATTAGTACTTGCTAATAAAGATTATTCCTTGCAGCCAACATATACCCCCCCTGATTTAGTTCGACCAAATGTTACTTTTTCTTTTGGAAATGAACAAGTAGAAAAAGCGCAATTAAGAAAAGAAGCAGGAACAGCCCTTGAAGAAATGTTCAAAGCAGCAAATCAAGATGGTAAGAAACTTTTTGCTGTGTCGGGTTATCGTTCTTATAAACGACAACAAGAGGTATTCCAAGCTGAAGTAAATTCCAAAGGGGATAAAAAAGCTAGAGAAGCAGTGGCTTACCCTGGAACAAGTGAGCACCAAACTGGATTAGCAATGGATATTTCCTCAGAAAATCAATCATATGAACTAACTGAAGCATTTGGAACTACCCCAGAAGGTAAATGGTTAGAAGAAAATGCCCATAATTACGGCTTTATCCTTCGTTATATGAAAGGTAGAGAAGATATTACGAAATATCAATACGAATCTTGGCATTATCGTTATGTTGGCAAAGACGCTGCAACAATCATTTACAAAAACAACTGGACATTAGAAGAATTTTTTGAACATGTTAAAGCACTACAAAAGAAAGTAGATGCCGCAAAATAACAAGCTTTAGAACCATAAACATTTAGTTGTTTATGGTTCTTTTTTTATTTTTAAAAATTAAATGTTTGCAAAATATACCTATAGGGGGTATACTGTTAATTGTAGAAACAAAGGAGGAGAAAATATGAAACATGACCAACCCATTGTTCCACGCAAAGATGAAGAAACGAAATTACTTCAAAATCGTTTGCGTCGTATCGAAGGCCAAATTCGCGGTATCGCTCAAATGGTCGAGGATGATAGATATTGTACAGACATCTTAGTTCAAATTTCAGCAGCGAATAAAGCACTTAAAAATGTTGGCTTGCAAGTATTAGAACATCATACAGCACACTGTGTCGTGGATGCTGCAAAAAACGGAGAAGATGACGTAATGGAGGACTTACTTAAGGCTATACGTCAGTTTTCTAAAACCTGAGGGGGGTATCTAGAGTGAACGATAAATATGTAAGACAAGATTTGAATGTTTTTGGAATGACATGTGCGGCTTGTTCAACGAGAATTGAGAAATCTTTAAATAAAGCAGAAGGTGTTGAAAAAGCCAATGTCAATTTAGTCACTGAAAATGCGGCTGTGTATTATGATCCAGAAGTGACCACGACAGAAGAATTAATCAAAGTCGTGAAGCATGCTGGTTATGATGCTGCAGAAAAAATGTCAAAAGAAGAAAAAGACGCCGTTTTAGAAAAGAATTTCAAAAAAGAAGTGAGAAGGTTTATTCTTTCAGCGGTGCTCTCACTGCCATTACTTTTAACGATGGTTACTCACATTCCGTATATTCATGAAATGGCGTTTGCGGAAACGATTGGTAACTGGATTAATCCAACCATTCAATTAGTACTCGCAACCATTGTCCAATTTTATATTGGTTGGCGGTTTTATGATGGGGCTTATAAGGCACTTCGAGGTAAAAGTGCGAATATGGACGTTTTAGTCGCACTTGGTACATCCGCAGCTTACTTTTATAGTGTAGTGGAATATATCCGTCATATGATTGATCCAAGCGTGATGCCGCATTATTACTTTGAAACAAGTGCTGTGTTGATTACGTTGATCTTATTAGGTAAATTACTCGAATCATATGCAACTTCGAGAACAACAGAATCTATTGCCGGATTACTCGAACTACAAGCGAAAGAAGCAACTGTTATTCGTGAAGGCAAAGAATGGTTAGTACCAGTAGATTCTCTCAAAATTGGTGATATTATTCTAGTTCGTCCTGGTGAAAAAGTACCAATGGATGCAGAAATTATCTCCGGAGAAACAAGCATTGATGAAGCGATGATTACTGGTGAACCCGTGCCTGTAGAGAAAAAACCAGGTGATTCTGTTATTGGAGCGACTATCAACTTTGACGGAGCTTTCCAAGCAAAAATTACGAAACGAATGGAAGAAACCGTTTTAGAATCGATTATTCGTTTAGTGGAAGAAGCGCAAGGAATTAAAGCGCCAATTCAACGTTTGGCAGATAAAATCTCGGGTATTTTTGTACCGATTGTACTTGGAATTGCAGCTGTAACATTTATTATTTGGTACCTTGTAACAGGCACGGTAGATGGATCATTAGAAGCTGCAATTGCTGTTTTAGTTATTGCTTGTCCCTGTGCTCTTGGGCTCGCAACACCAACAGCGATTATGGCCGGAACTGGTAAAGGCGCCGAAAGTGGGATATTATTTAAAGGCGGGGAACATTTAGAACGTACTTCCAAAGTCGACACAATTGTTTTTGATAAAACTGGTACTTTGACAGAAGGTAAATTAGAAGTAAGTGATAAAAAAGCAAGCAACGATAAATTTTTCCCTTATTTATTCTTGATGGAACAACAATCGGAACATCCAATTGCCAAAGCGATTATTAACATGTTAGAATCTGAAAAAATCGATGTATCAGATGTAAAACAAGGAAAAATCCGCGCCAAAGCTGGGCATGGGATGACAGGTAATTTGGATGATAGTAAAGTGGAACTCGGCGCTTATCGCTATGTGTCTTCACTTACAACTATCCCGAGCGAAGAAGATAAATTAATCCAAAGTTGGATGAATGCAGGGAAAACGGTTGTAGCAATGGCAATAGACGGTACTTATGCCGGAGCACTTGCTTTATCCGATACACCACGACCAGAGGCAAAAGAAGCAATTCAAAAACTGCAAGCACAAGGTATTAAAACAGCTATTTGTTCCGGCGACCAATCTGTTGTAGTAGAAAATATGGCGAAAGATTTAGGAGCCGATATGTTTTTTGCCGAACAACTACCTAATGATAAAAGCGCATTAGTAGAAAAACTACAACAAGAAGGCCATATTGTTGCATTTGTTGGCGATGGTATTAATGATGCTCCAGCTCTTGCAGCGAGTGATATTGGCATTAGTATTGGAACGGGAACAGATATTGCGATTGAAACTGGTGATGTAACGCTCGTAAGTCACCGTTTAACACTTATTCCAGAAACAATCGAACTTTCAAAAGCAACGATGCGAAACATCCGACAAAACTTTTTCTGGGCACTTGCTTATAACTGTGCGGGTATTCCGGTAGCTGCACTTGGCTTACTTGCCCCATGGGTAGCCGGACTTGCAATGGCATTTAGTTCCGTTTCGGTTGTAACTAACGCACTACGCCTAAAAAGATATAAATTTAAATCATAGGAGGAAAAGAAAATGGAAAAATTAACATTAACTGTAGAAGGTATGACTTGTGGACACTGCGAGGCTCGCGTCACCAAAGCTTTATCAGAAGTAAGTGGTGTAAAAAGCGCTGTAGTTTCTTTGGATGAAGGAACAGCAACGGTTGAATTCGAAAAAGGTCAAGTAACTGAAGATGCTTTAATTGATGCTGTAGAAGAAGCAGGATATGAAGTAGCTTAAGTTCAGAAGCGAGAGGGATTCCTGAGTGAATCCCTCTTTTTTCTTTGTCATGAAAAAAAGATACCAAAATGTTTGGAAAACTGGTAAAATAAATGAGTTAAATAAAATGTACTATTATTAGTTACATTTTACATAGAAAGTGGTGAAGAAAGATGGAACAATCCCCACAAAACAAAGAAGAAAAAGTGGAGAAACCCGAAGAAGAAAAAACAAAACCTGGCAATGGTTATATAAAAATGAAATTATTCCCATTTATAATGCTTTTATTTGCTTTTGTATTTGTTACCGCATTAGTAACAACAATCGTCATGTCTTTAGGGGATGATAAGCAAGTGAAAGTCAGCATCCCAGAGCGAAAAGAATTCACAAAGCTCTATGATGTCTATGATGAAATCTCTGAGAAATACTATAAAGACACGAAATCCACTAACATGATAGATGGAGCAATCACAGGTATGGTAAATTCCTTAGATGATCCGTATTCCACTTTTATGTCGAAAAAAGAATCGGCGGAATTTAATGACACAATTTCTTCTAGTTTTGAAGGAATTGGCGCTGAAATTCAAGAAAAAGATGGAGCTATCGTAGTTGTCTCTCCAATTAAAAACTCCCCGGCTGAAAAAGCTGGTTTGCGCCCTCAAGATATTATTACACAAGTTGATGGCAAATCTGTCAAAGGCGATACAGCGACAGAAGCAACTAAGAAAATCCGTGGTGAAAAAGGAACGGATGTCACTTTAACTATCCAACGCTCAAATGAAGATAAACCGTTTGACGTAACTATTACACGTGACGAAATTCCAATCGAAACGGTCTATAAAGAAATGGGTAATGACAAAATCGCCCACGTAACTATTAGTACCTTCTCTGAAAATACCTATGATGAGCTTGAAAAAGCATTAAAAGCTTTGGAAAAAGATGGTATGAAAGGACTTGTGATTGATTTACGAGGAAATCCAGGTGGGTTACTCGATCAAGCAGTCTCTATTTCTAGTTTATTCGTTCCTGATGGCAAAATTGTCGTTCAAGAACAAGGAAAAGATGGCGATAAATCCGCCATTAAAGCCGATAGCAGCTCACATGGTGATTATAAAGTTAAAGTACCAACAACAATGCTTATAGATGGTGGGAGTGCAAGTGCATCAGAAATTCTGGCAGCAGCAGCGAAAGAATCTGGCGGTATTAAACTTGTAGGAAATAAATCGTTTGGTAAAGGTACTGTGCAAACAGCGACCACTTTATCCGATGACTCCACACTTAAATTAACAGTCGCAAAATGGTTAACACCAAACAGCGAATGGATTCATGAAAAAGGTATTACGCCAGATGTGGTTGTGAACATGCCAAGTTACGCAACCATGACTATTCCTTCCTCCACAAAAGTCTACAAAAATGGCGATTTTGGTGATGATGTGAAAACAATCGAAACATTGCTAAAAGCGCTAGACTACAACGTTGGAAAAGTAGATGGCTTATACGATATAGATACAGAATATGCAGTACAAAGATTTCAAGCAGCAAATAATTTAGATGTTACGGGAATTATGACCGGCGTGACAACGGATAAATTAGTTGAACTAACGCAAAAACATCTAAAAGAAACAGATCCACAACTACAAAAAGCAAAAGCCTTGGTGAAGTAATCGCATAACTTTTTTGAAAAACTGGAGGTAGCAAAAAATGGAAACATACTTAGAAATTGAAACATTGATTAAGCGAATTTTTAATAGTTTTCGTCATGAGGTAGAAGCCGTTCTTGACAAAAGACTAAGCGGTAGCGAATACCGTGTCTTGAGTCTTATTTCTAGCGGATTAACGAAAACATCTGATTTAGCTAAAACGCTTGATGTTTCAGCCAGTCACATCACAGCCATTACAGATACTTTAGTCGAAGAGAAATTAATTACTCGTCATCGTTCTGAAGTAGACCGCCGTATTATCGAATTAAAATTAACATCTAATGCCGAGGAATTTGTCAAAGAAATTGATAAAAAGAAAAAAGAAATGATTGTTAAACGTTTTGCTGTTTTTTCCGAGTACGAACAAGCGGAATTCCGCAAATTACTAAAAAAATTAGCAGATGGCTCACAATCAAATAAATAGTAAAAATCCTGTAGTTAATAAAACTACAGGATTTTTTTTAGACATTTTACTTTACAAAAAAATAATTGTTCGTTATACTTTGGATTAAAGTTGCATTAAGGAAACATTTTTAGTTAAGTATAAAAAATAGTCTTATGGGAAAAGGGTGGTAGAAATGAACATTCAAGGTTTAACGATAGCATATAAACAAAAAGTGGCGATTGATGATGTCACTCTTCAAATAGCAACAGGGAAATTAACTGGGATTGTCGGTCCCAATGGTGCTGGCAAATCAACCTTATTAAAAGGAATGATGGGATTAGTTCCACGTGAAAAAGGCCAAGTAACATTAGATAATAAGCCTCTCACTTATTGGAGAAAGAAAATCGCTTATGTCCCGCAGCGTAGTGAAGTAGATTTAACTTTTCCAATCACTGTTTTTGATATGGTACTTCTTGGTACTTATCCGGCCCTGGGATTAATAAAACGCCCTGGTAAAAAAGAAAAACAGTTGGCATTTGATGCTTTAGAACAAGTGGAGATGACGGCATTTAGTAAAAGACAAATCGGCGAACTGTCAGGTGGTCAATTGCAGCGTGTGTTTATTGCTCGTGCCTTAGCGCAACATGCGGAAATCTTCTTTTTAGATGAACCATTTGCTGGCATTGATATGACTAGCGAAGCGCTTATTATGAAATTGTTAAAAAAGCTAAGAGATAACGGAAAAACTATCGTAGTCGTCCACCATGATTTTCATAAAGTAGCTGCTTACTTTGATGACATTATTTTACTCAATAAAAAATTAGTGGCACACGGTCCGGTAGAACAAACATTTACAGAAGAAAAAATTCAATTTGCTTATGGTGACGCACCGGTAGCATTTGCGGCGGGGGTGTAGAGATGCTGTTTTTAGAAGGATTAATGCAATATGGTTTTTTACAAAAAGCGCTTATTACTTCCGTGACAGTTGGTATTGTATCAGGTGTAATTGGTAGTTTTATCATTTTGCGAGGAATGTCGTTAATGGGTGATGCGATCTCTCATGCGGTGTTACCTGGTGTAGCAATTTCTTATATGATGGGGATGAACTTCTTCATAGGTGCAGCAACATTCGGCATTGCAGCAGCACTTGGCATCGGCTTTGTTAATCAAAAAAGTCGGATTAAAAATGATACAGCAATCGGCATCGTATTTAGTGCATTTTTCGCGCTCGGGATTATTTTAATTTCATTTGCCAAGAGTAGTACCGATTTGTACCATATCTTATTCGGAAATGTGCTTGCGGTGCGGAGTTCGGATATGTGGATGACAATTATAATCGCGATACTGGTTATTTCGCTAGTCGCAATATTTTATAAAGAATTTCTAGTAAGCTCATTTGATCCAGTGATGGCAGAAGCATACGGTTTAAATGTGCGGTTCTTACACTACTTCTTAATGCTACTGCTGACACTTGTGACGGTTTCGGCCTTACAAACAGTTGGAATTATCTTAGTAGTGGCAATGTTAATTACACCAGCTGCAACAGCGTATCTTCTCACAAATAAATTATCTAAAATGATTATGCTCGCTTCCACATTTGGCGCAGTGAGTGCAATTATTGGGCTTTATTTCAGTTATATTTTCAACTTAGCATCAGGTGCGGCAATGGTATTAGTTGCAACAATTATTTTCTTTATTGCCTTTTTATTCGCACCAAAACAAGGATTATTGTTTTCTAAAAAGAAGGAGGTTATCGAATGAAAAAAGTTATAGTTGGGACGCTTTTCGCTTTAGTACTAGTACTGGCGGGGTGTTCAAGCCAAAATAGCGACACGAAAAAAACAGGGGACAAATTAAATGTGGTGGCTACCTACTCCATTTTAGCGGATATTGTAAAAAATGTCGGTGGGGATAAAATTGAACTCCATAGCATCGTACCGGTTGGCGTTGACCCGCATGAATATGATCCTTTGCCAGATAACATTCAAAGTGCAGCAGATGCAGATTTAATTTTTTACAATGGCTTAAACTTAGAAACTGGGAATGGTTGGTTTGACCGAATGCTCGAAACAGCTGATAAATCAAGAGATGACAAAGACCAAGTAGTCGAGTTAAGTAAAGGGGTAAAACCAAAATATTTAACAGAAAAAGGAAAGACTTCTGAAACAGACCCACATGCCTGGTTAGATCTTCATAATGGTATTATTTATACGGAAAATGTACGCGATGCCCTTGTGAAGGCTGATCCAGACAATGCTAATTTTTATAAAGAAAACGCCAAAAAATATATCGATAAACTAGCAACACTGGATAAAGAGGCAAAACAAAAATTTGCGGATCTACCAGAAAATCAAAAAACATTAGTGACAAGTGAAGGGGCATTTAAATATTTTGCTGCTCGCTATGGTTTAAAAGCTGCGTACATTTGGGAAATCAACACGGAAAGTCAAGGCACACCTGACCAAATGAAACAAATTATTAGTATCGTTGAAAAAGAGCGAGTACCTAACTTATTTGTCGAAACGAGCGTGGATCCGCGCAGTATGGAAAGTGTATCTAAAGAAACCGGCGTACCAATTTTCGCTAAAATTTTCACGGATTCTACTGCGAAAAAAGGCGAAGAAGGCGACACTTATTTAGAAATGATGCGCTATAACCTTGATAAAATTCATGATGGTTTAGCTAAATAAAAAAACGCAGAGATTAACTCGAAATCTCTGCGTTTTTTGCATTTAAAGAAAGCTTACGTTCCGTTTTACGAACCCGAATGGATAAAATAAACGCGGCGACAAACAAGCCAGTACTTAATCCTATCCAGTAACCAAATGGTCCTAAATTTGTAAATGATAAGCCGTAACCTACTGGGAGTCCAATTAACCAATAGGAGATAAAGGCGATAATCGAGGTGATTGCAACATCTTTATAACCCCGAAGCGCCCCAAGAACAGGTGATAAAACAGCATCTGCAAATTGAAATAATATCGCATAGACTAAGAAATGCATAATTAAATCACTTAATTCTGCGTCATTCGTGTAGAAGCCAGCAATAATATCACGGAAGAAAAACAGTATCGCTCCATTAATGCAGCCAATTAGAATCGCTGCCGTCATACCAATATGGCGATATTGTTTGGCATCTTTTAACCGTTTTGCGCCTGTTTCGTAACCACCAAGAATTGTCAGCGTGGAAGCGACACTAAGAGGAAACGCATAAAGCAAGGTACAAACACTATTGGCTGATTGATGAGCTGCAATCGTTTCTGTCCCAAAAGCACCCATTAAAATCGTAACCGCCGAGAAAATACTCGTTTCAAATAAAATCGTTAAACCATTTGGAACCCCAATCCCAATAATTTCTTTTACTTTGGAAAAACGAAGGGCAGTAAGGCCTTTAAAAATACCAAATTTACGTAATCTCGTTTGTGTTTGAATCAAAATAACGCTAACTAACACAACAAGCCAGTACGTAATCCCCGTCGCATAACCACTACCAGCACCTCCCATTTCTGGAAAGCCAAAATTCCCAAAAATAAAGCAGTAATTTAAAAAGATATTAAAAGGAACTGTACAAAGCGTAATTAACATGGTGACTCTGGTCAAACCAAGCGAATCGATGAAAGAACGTAAAATCGCTGAAATAAAAAAAGCTGGAATTCCAATACATATCCCATTTAGGAAGTGGCGAGCGATATGCGCAACTTCTGCGGTGACAGGCATATGCGTCAAAATAGTTGGAACGACTAAAAAATTAATAAGAATTAAAATAAAAGCTAAAAATAAAGCAATATATAAACCATTATGCACGGTGTTTTTGACTTGTTTTTCTTTCTTCGCTCCAATTAACTGGGCAATGATTGGTGTAATTGCCATTAATAATCCAGAAAAGGCTGCATTCACTGGAGCCCAAAACGAGCTACCAATCGCTACACCAGCCAGTGCCTGATTCGAATAATTTCCGCTCATCGTGGTGTCAAAAAATGTCATAGAAAAAAGCGTAAGTTGCGTAATGACAATCGGTGTGAATATCGTTAAAAATTGTTTCCATTTAGCTCCGTATGTGACTGTTTGTTGCAAGTAATCATCTCCTTTTTACATCCTTAAAGATTATAGCATAAATAAGGCAATCTGGCGGCGTAACAAAAAACTTTTCCTTTCGTATATGTACTATCTTTGTTATAATAAAGTTCTGTGGCAGGGGCAATACTCTGCGGGTTGGGAGAGGGACAATTTCATAATGAGGAAAAAGTATGCAGAAATTTTTCAACAAAGTATTTCGGCTGAACGAGCATAAAACCAATATCCGGACTGAATTTTTAGCTGGTATGATTGGCTTTTTTACAGTGGCGTATATTATTGTCGTCAATAGCTCGATTTTAGCTGAGGCTGGAGTTCCTTATCAAGGAGCAGTCCTTGCGACGATTTTTATTTCGGCGTTAGGTTGTTTGATTATGGGGTTTTGGGCAAATGCACCACTTATTCTAATGCCAGGAATGGGGATTAATGCGCTGTTTGCGTATACCCTTGTTCAAGGAATGGGACTAAGTTGGCAGGTTGCACTTGCTGCTGTTACGATGAGTGGCTTATTATTTATGATTCTTGCGTTCACACCACTTGCAGGAAAACTAAATAAAGCTATCCCGCTCATTTTAAAACAAGCAATTACGGTTGGGTTAGGTATATTCTTAATCTTCCTAGGGCTTGAAAAAGGCGGAATCGTAACAAGTGGGAAACATGCCATTATTGCAGTTGGAGATTTAAGCGATCCATTCGTCTTAGCAACACTAGTTACACTTTTACTAACGATGATTTTAGTTATCCGAAAAATTCCAGGCACTTTCTTATGGAGTTTAATTATCGGAACACTTGTTGGAGTAATGTTTGGTGTAACCGGGAAAGCTGATGGCGCTTCGATTAGTGTTGCGCCGTGGAGTGATGTTCTCTTTAAAGCTGATTTTTCTGGAATGGCGAGCGTTAGTTTTTGGAGTGCCGTCTTTACGATGACAATGGTCATTGTGTTTGAAACGGTTGGTCTTACAAATGGTCAAGTAAGACAACTAAAACAAACCGAAAAATTACCACGCGTTTTAAAAGCGAGCTCCCTAACTGCCTTTTTATCTGGCTTATTTGGTACAAGCCCAACCATCTCTGCGCTTGAAAGTGGCTCGATGTTTGCGAGTGGAGCAAAAACCGGTTTAGCAACAATTACGACTGGTCTGTTCTTTATCGCATCCCTTTTCTTAATGCCGGTATTATCTTTTATTCCGAACAGTGCAATCGCGCCCATTTTAGTTGTAATTGGGATGTCGATGCTGCAAGAATTTAAAGAAATGGATTTATCCAATCCGGCAGAAACTTTTTCAGCACTACTGATTATTGTGTTAATCCCGCTGACGTATAGTATTGCAGACGGAATTGCGGCTGGTTTTATCGCGTATCCAATTCTTCGCGCTTTTACGAAGAACGAAGAACGTACTTCACCAGTCATGTATGTGATTGCAGCTTTATTTTTGCTTCAATTTATCATACAATAACAAAGAAGCAATGCGCTCTTCTTAAGTTTAAAGGGGAGCGCGTACTTTTTATCTATCTGATGTGAAAAGAGGGTTCGAAAAATGTATTATTATCTAATCACCCTAGCCGTGATTGCGCTAGACCAATTGACTAAATGGATTGTTGTTCAAAACATGGAAATTGGACAGAAAATAGAAGTTATTCCTGGATTTTTATACTGGACAAGCTATCGTAATGACGGAGCAGCTTGGAGTATTTTAGAAGGGCATATGTGGTTTTTCTATCTTATTACTGTAATCGTTATTGGAATTATAATTTATATTATGCAAAAATATGCCAAAGGAAAGCGACTATTTTCCATTAGTTTAGCGTTTATTCTAGGTGGTGCGATTGGTAATTTTATCGACCGGATCTTGCATCAGGAAGTGGTAGATTTTGTACAAACAGTGTGGGGAAATTATTACTTCCCAATCTTTAATGTGGCAGATGCCGCGCTTTCAGTTGGTGTCGTACTAATGCTCGTGTATGTTTTTGTAGACGACCGCAAAACGAAAGGAATTAAATAATGCAGAATGAAACATTGATTATAGAAGAGAGTCACGCCCGGGAACGTGTGGATAAAGTGATTGCTGAAATGATGGGAAAAAGTCGTTCAGCGATACAACTTATGCTAAAAAACGGCGATATAACGGTAAACGGAGAACTTGCGAAGCCGAATTATAAAGTTCAAGTAGGAGACGAAATTCGTTATGAAGCTCGTGAACCTGAAGAACTGGAAATTTTAGCCGAAGATATTCCACTTGATATTTATTTTGAAGACAAAGATATGCTCGTTGTAAATAAACCTGAAGGAATGGTTGTTCATCCATCAGCTGGTCATGCGAGTGGAACGCTTGTAAATGCTTTATTATTTCATTGTGATGATTTGTCTGGTATAAATGGCAAAATTCGTCCAGGGATTGTTCACCGAATCGATAAAGATACATCAGGATTGCTTATGGTTGCGAAAAACGACCATGCGCATGAATCACTAGCCAAACAATTAAAAGATAAAACATCTGATCGAGAATATATCGCACTCGTCCATGGTGATATTGTCCATCAAAAAGGAACGATTGAAGCGCCAATTGGTCGAGCAAAAGAAGACCGTCAAAAAATGGCTATTGTTCGTGACGGCAAAGAAGCCCGGACTCATTTTGAAGTAATTGAGCGTTTGCCTGGTTATACTCTTATTAACTGTAAGCTTGACACGGGGCGGACACACCAAATTCGTGTCCACCTTAAATATATTGGTCATCCGCTAGCTGGTGATCCAAAATACGGACCAAAAAATACAATAAAAGGTAATGGACAATTCCTTCATGCGGCCAAACTAGGATTTGATCATCCGACGACAAACGAACGAATGACCTTTGAAGCACCACTACCAGATTCTTTTGAACAAGCGCTTAAATCATTACGACAAGAAAACTAAAAAAGAAGCAAGAATGCCTATTTAATGGCGTTTCTTGCTTCTTTTTCTTTGATAAGTGATTTAGTTGCTTGACGTAAAGTAGCAAATGTTTTAATGCCTTTTTGCTCGGTCAAGTCGGCTTGTACCATTATTTTGGCGGTTTCCGGCTGCATTCCAGTAATGATTGGTGTCACTCCGACAAGTTTGAGTGAAGAGAAGAATTGCTCGATATATTCGCCAATATTAGCTGAATCAAATTGTACGCCAGATAAGTCAATAATCAAGTAGTTTACGGGTTGTTCGCAAGTTTCAAAAAGAGCCGTTTCGGTAATTTGTTTTGCCCGTTCATCCGTTATTTTTCCTATAAGTGGCAAAAGAAATACTTTTTCAGCAAGCCAAATTAGTTTTGTTGAACTTTTGATGATTTGGTTTTCTTTTTGTTGGACTAATTGTTCTGTAGCGAGTGTGTATCCTTCTATTAGATGTTGCGTGAAACTACTAAATACTTGGTGGAGTTTGATGCTAAAAAGATATAACTCGCGGTAATTATTACATTCTGCATTTATTTCCGAGGCATAATCTAGTAAAAATTCTTCTAGCAAACGAATATGAAATAAAATGCGTGAAATGCCAAGTGATGTAATAAATTGTGCCTTTCCTAATTCACGAGCGAATGTATTCATTTTTGCAAGGTCTTCGGTCATACCAATAAATAAATTTTCCAAGACAAAACCGGTTTCGTCCATTAGGCGGTGGTCATCTTTTAAGGCAAAAACATATGGATCATCCACAGATACATAATACGTAAGCCAACCTTTAACGACGGTTTCTTTCTGTTGTAATAAACTATTCATAATGCTCATTCTATTCACCTCTTAAGTAGATGTTTTTTTAGCTATTAAAGCATAGCATAAAGCATAAAAAAAGAGGAATAATTTCTAGAGTGAGCCCATTATTTTAAACCGTTTTATGTATAAAATGTGAAAACTTAAAAAAAACCGCAAAAAAAAGAATCATCTTCTTGGTGATTCTTCTTTTTCCTACTATAAAGATATCCTTTTTTAGTTTTTGTTTGCTTGGAGCTTAGATCAATTAGTGCAAAGGGACTTCGTTTGATTTCTGGATTTAAACGACCTTCGCGCACTAGTTTTTGGCGTTTCTTTTTCGCTTTAGATGTAGCCATAACTTTGGCCTCCTTTATTTTATTATAAACAGTATAACATGTTTTATATTTTTTTGATTGACAGGGAGAGTTCTTTCAGGTAAGATGAATCTAATGAAATAAAGTCCTTTAACATAGTCCAGAGAGGCTAAGAAGGTGACGATAATTTGACGGGTTATTTGTATACTCGTACGCGTTCCCTTGCTTACACTGGCAGAGGGTTATTTTTTTGCACAAAAGGAGAGATTTCGGATGCAAAAACAAGTAGTTGTCATGGACGAGGCGGCAATCAAACGCGCGCTTACCCGGGTTAGTTACGAAATCATCGAACGAAACAAAGGGACAAAGAATTTAGCGCTTGTCGGTATTAAGACTCGTGGTATTTATCTTGCGGAGCGTTTGCATAAGCGGATACTTGAAATTGAAGGTATTGACGTGCCAGTCGGGGATATTGACATTACGCTTTATCGCGATGATCTATCTTTCAAAGATGATAAAACGCGCGAACCCGCTGTACATGGGACGAACATTCCATTTGATATTAATGGAAAAAAAGTCGTTCTTGTAGATGATGTGCTTTATACAGGTCGAACTGTGCGTGCCGCAATGGACGCCTTAATGGATGTAGGCAGACCTGCGCAAATTCACCTTGCAGTGCTGGCTGATCGGGGTCATAGAGAGCTTCCAATCAGAGCAGACTACGTAGGGAAAAATATTCCAACTTCAGGTAACGAGCGAGTAGAAGTGCGCTTGACCGATGTGGATCATTCAGAAGATGCGGTTATTATCAACAAAAATGAATAACAATGTAACACTTTTTTAAAAGCAGTCCTGTGAGGCTGACAAAGAGTGATTAATTTCTATAGGGGATTATTCTATACTCTTTGTCGACCGAGGCAAGGGGTATTTTTTATGAAGAAAGAGGGAAGAAAATGACAGAAACGACAGAAACAGTGACAAAACCAGTACTAGATATACACGAAAAACCAAGCTTTAATAAATGGATTATTCTTAGCATCCAGCACCTTTTCACCATGTTTGGCTCTACTATCTTTGTGCCAAGTGTGACAGGGTTAAGTCCGGGAGTGGCGCTTGTATCTAGCGGGCTCGGGACACTTGCTTATCTAGGAATTACTCGCGGGAAAATACCCGCATATCTAGGTTCTTCCTTTACCTTTATTGCACCAATTACAGCATTACTTGCAGCAAAATCAGGCGGAGGGCCGGGCGCAGTTATGGTCGGAACTTTCTCAGTCGGAGTAGTTTATGCAATTGTTTCTTTGATTGTTTATTACGCGGGTGTTGATTGGATTCAAAAAGTATTACCGCCAATTGTTGTTGGACCAGTTATTATGGTTATCGGTTTGTCGCTAGCTCCAAGTGCGGCTGCGATGGCGATGGGAACGAACAATGGTAAATATAGTTTAGAAACTTTAGCTGTAGCAATAATCACGCTCCTTGCAACCATAATCGCCATGATGTTTTTCAAAGGATTTATGGGCTTGATTCCGATTTTGTTTGGCTTCACAGTAGGTTACTTAACAAGTATGGCTTTCGGCATGGTAGATTACACGTTAATCAAAAATGCCTCGTTTTTCCAAGTACCAGATTTCAGTATTCCATTTGTAAATATCGACCCAGTTATTACTGTTACAGTCATCCTTAGTATGGCGCCACTAGCGTTTGTTACGATGGCAGAACATATGGGGCATCAATTACTACTTAATCGAATTACAAATAAAAACTTTTTTAAAGACCCAGGGCTTCATCGTTCCTTGCTTGCGGATGGTACGGCTTCGATTATCGCATCGTTAATCGGTGGACCACCTGTAACAACATACGGTGAAAACATTGGTGTTCTAGCAATTACAAAAGTATATAGCGTGTTTGTTATAGGAGGCGCGGCAGTTTTCGCTATCCTCTTCGGATTTATCGGCTACATTAATGCAGTTATCACCTCGGTTCCAACAGCAGTTCTAGGCGGAATTTCCCTGCTACTCTTTGGGGTTATTGCGACAAGTGGACTTCGAATGATGATTGAAAACAAAATTGATTTAAGTGTCAATCGTAATATGATTATCGCTTCTGTTGTACTAGTAGTAGGAATTGGCGGCTTGTTCATTAAAGCTGGAACGTTCGAACTATCTGGTATGGCACTCGCAGCAGTCATTGGGATTATCTTAAACTTAGTCTTACCAGCCGAGCACAAATCAGCATAACACACCACAAAAAACCTCTGCAGACAAAATTTCACAGAGGTTTTTGTATAAAATGAATGAGAAAAGGTGGCGCTTTGAATGAAAAATTTGTTGTCAATGGAAGCATTAACCGTCCATGAAATCGAGCATTTATTAGAGCAGGCGGCACAGTTTAAGCACGGAAAAAAAGCAACTTTGAAAGAACAAGCTTTTGCAGTAAATATGTTTTTTGAACCAAGTACTAGAACGCATACGAGTTTTGAAGTAGCAGAGAAAAAGTTAGGAGTAGAGGTTGTGTCCTTTGACGCAGCAACTTCTAGCATGACAAAGGGCGAAACGCTTTACGACACACTGTTAACTATGGAAGCTGTTGGAGTAAATGTAGCAGTTATCAGACATTCTGAAGAAAACTACTATGCCGGACTTGATAAATTAAATATTGCTATCGTAAACGGCGGAGATGGCTGCGGGGAACATCCGAGTCAATCACTACTAGACTTATTCACGATAAAAGAACAATTTGGGACTTTTCAAGATTTAAAAGTAGCGATTGCTGGCGATATAAGGCACAGCAGGGTAGCGAACTCAAATATGAAAGTATTAAAAAGACTTGGGGCGAAGTTGTTTTTCTCCGGACCGAGAGAATGGTTTGATGAAAGCTACTTAGAATACGGCACTTACTTACCCGTCGATGAGATTGTTGAAAAAGTCGATGTGATGATGCTGTTGCGTGTACAACATGAGCGACATAGTGGAACAGAACAATTCACAAAAGCAAGTTATCACGAAAAATTTGGACTTACTGTTGAACGGGCAGCGAAATTAAAACAGGATGCAATCATCATGCACCCAAGCCCCGTGAACCGCGACGTTGAAATTGCTGATAGCTTAGTTGAAAGCGAAAAATCACGCATTGTTACGCAAATGACAAATGGCGTTTTTATAAGAATGGCAATTTTGGAATCAATTTTAAAAGAACAGGAAATGAGGGCGAAAGTATGTACGTATTAAAAAATGGTCAAGTGTTAAATGAATCAGGCGAACTAGAGAACAAAGATGTACTTATTCAAAACGGCAAAGTCAACTTGATTGCAGATTCGATTGAAGTAACAAGTGGCGAAGAATTTGATGCAACTGGAAAACTAATCGCACCAGGCTTTATCGATGTTCACGTACATCTTCGCGAACCAGGCGGAGAACATAAAGAAACCATTTTGACAGGAACAAAAGCAGCAGCACGCGGAGGTTATACCACGATTTGTTCGATGCCTAATACAAAACCTGTTCCAGATTCCAAAGAAGTAATGAACAGTTTACAAGCAAAAATTAAAGAAACAGCAGAAGTTCGAGTGTTACCATACGCATCCATTACAACGAGTCTTGGAACGGACGAGCTAGTAGATTTTGAAGCTTTAAAAGAAGCTGGAGCATTTGCTTTTACAGATGATGGCGTGGGCGTACAGCTAGCCGGAACAATGTATGAGGCAATGAAACGAGCAGCAGCACTAGATATGGCAATCGTTGCTCACTGTGAAGACAACTCGCTAATTTACGGCGGAGTGGTCCATGACGGGATTTTTGCAGAAAAAGAAGGACTTAAAGGCATTCCAAACATTGCAGAATCGGTTCAAATCGCGCGTGATGTTTTACTCGCAGAAGCAGCCGGCTGTCACTATCATGTTTGCCATATTTCGACTAAAGAATCTGTTCGAGTGGTACGTGATGCAAAACGAGCGGGTATCCGTGTCACAGCAGAAGTTTCGCCACATCACTTGATACTCGACGAAGAGGACATTCCGGGAAATGACGGCAACTGGAAAATGAATCCACCACTTCGCAGCAAAGAAGATCGCGCAGCACTTTTAGAAGGATTACTAGATGGAACGATTGATTTTATCGCAACTGACCACGCACCACACGCAGCGGAAGAAAAAAATGTCCCAATGGAGCAAGCCGCATTCGGTATTGTTGGTTTAGAAACGGCTTTCCCACTGCTATACACCCATTTTGTCAAAACGAACGAATGGACACTAAAACAATTAATCGACTGGATGACAGTGAAGCCAGCAGAGTGCTTTAAACTCCCATACGGAAAACTAGAAGAAGGCGCAGTAGCAGATATTGTCGTACTTGATTTAGAAAAAGAAGCAACTATTGATCCAGCTACTTTTTACTCAAAAGGAAAAAATACACCATTTGTTGGAGAAACGTGCATCGGCTGGTCGGTAGCAACGTTTGCAGAAGGAGAACTTGTATACAATGAGGGGGAAATCAAATGACAAAGCGAATTTTAATGCTAGAAGATGGCAATTACTTTATCGGTGATGCAATTGGTAGTGAAAAAGAAACAATCGGTGAAGTTGTTTTTAATACGGGAATGACTGGCTACCAAGAAACAATCACAGACCCTTCATATTATGGGCAAATTATCACTTTTACGTATCCACTTGTTGGAAACTACGGCGTAAACCGCGATGATTTTGAATCCATTAATCCAGCTGTTAAAGGAGTCGTTGTGCGTGAAGCTGCAGAATATCCATCCAACTGGCGCAACCAAATTACTTTAAACGAATTTTTAAAAGAAAAAGGTATTCCTGGAATCGCGGGAATTGATACACGTAAATTAACGAAATTAATTCGTAAAGAAGGTACACTAAAAGGAATTTTATCAGCAGCAACAGCAGACAAAGAAGAATTGCTACACCATCTTCGTTCTGTACGCTTACCAGTTGACCAAGTACATGAAGTATCTTCGGCTAAAGCTTTTGCAAGTCCTGGCGACGGTAAACGAGTTGTGCTTGTGGATTATGGTGTGAAAAGTTCGATTTTAAGAGAACTGAATAAACGTAATTGTTATGTGACGGTTGTTCCTTATAATACAACTGCTGAAGAAATCCTTGCCATGCATCCAGATGGCGTGATGTTATCAAACGGACCTGGTGACCCGAAAGACGTACCTGAAGCACTAGAAATGATTCGTGGTATTCAAGGTAAACTGCCATTGTTTGGAATCTGCTTAGGGCACCAACTATTTGCACTAGCGAACGGAGCAGATACGTTCAAATTGAAGTTCGGTCATCGTGGCGCGAATCATCCAGTAAAAGAATTAGCAACTGGCCGCGTTGACTTCACTGCGCAAAATCACGGTTATGCGGTAGAGAAGGAATCACTTATCGGCACTGATTTAAAAGTAACGCACATTGAATTAAACGATGAAACAGTGGAAGGCCTTGCACATAAGGAATACCAAGCTTATACCGTACAATATCATCCAGAAGCAAACCCAGGTCCAAGTGACGTTAACTACTTGTTTGACGAATTTATGGAAATGATGAATGTGAAAGAGGAGGGTGAATTACATGCCTAAACGTGACGATATAAAAACAATTCTTGTAATCGGCTCTGGCCCGATTGTTATTGGACAAGCAGCGGAGTTTGACTATGCGGGAACTCAAGCTTGCTTAAGCTTAAAAGAAGAAGGTTATCGGGTAGTATTAGTGAACTCGAATCCAGCGACGATTATGACAGACGCAGAAATGGCTGACAAAGTATACATTGAGCCAATTACACTTGATTTTGTATCGCGCATCATTCGTAAAGAACGTCCGGATGCCATTTTACCTACGCTTGGAGGACAAACGGGGTTAAACATGGCGATGGAACTTTCAGCTGCGGGAATTTTGGATGAATGTAATGTGGAAGTACTTGGAACCGATTTGACAGCGATAAAAAAAGCGGAAGACCGGGAAGCTTTCCGTGATTTGATGAATGAATTAGGTGAACCAGTACCAGAAAGCGATATTATCCACAATTTAGACGAAGCATATACTTTTGTAGAACGAATTGGCTACCCGGTTATCGTTCGCCCGGCTTATACGTTAGGTGGTTCTGGCGGCGGGATATGCCATAATGAACAAGAATTAATTGAGACAGTAACTAGCGGATTAAAATTAAGCCCAGTAACTCAGTGCTTACTAGAAAAAAGTATCGCTGGATTTAAAGAAGTAGAATATGAAGTAATGCGTGATGCGAACAATAACGCGATGGTTGTTTGTAACATGGAAAATATTGACCCAGTTGGCATACATACAGGCGATTCGATTGTAGTTGCACCAAGTCAAACTCTTTCCGACCGCGAATACCAACTGTTGCGCGATGTTTCATTAAAGATTATCCGCGCACTGGAAATTGAAGGTGGCTGTAATGTTCAGCTAGCACTTGATCCGGATAGTTACAACTACTATGTAATCGAAGTAAACCCGCGTGTGAGTCGTTCATCCGCACTTGCCTCGAAAGCAACTGGTTACCCGATTGCAAAACTAGCAGCGAAAATCGCAGTTGGCTTAACACTAGATGAAGTTAGAAATCCAGTAACAGGAACAACATACGCACATTTTGAACCAACGCTAGATTATGTTGTTGCGAAAATCCCACGGTTTGCTTTTGATAAGTTCGAACAAGCGGATCGTCGCCTTGGCACACAAATGAAAGCAACTGGGGAAGTTATGGCAATCGGTCGTTCATGGGAAGAAGCCCTTCTAAAAGCAGTACGTTCCCTTGAAATCGGTGCTGACCATTTATTACTAGAAGAAGCTGAAAATGCTGACGCGGAAACATTAGAACGCAAAATTTGTTTCCCAGAAGATGATCGCTTATTCTTCTTAGCAGCAGCATTACGCCGCGGTCAAACAATTGAACAACTACACGCGAAAACAAAAATAGATTTATTCTTCCTATACAAATTAAGTAAAACGATCGAACTAGAAAATCGCTTGAAAGAAAACCCGCAAAACGAAGAAATTTTAGCAGAAGCGAAACGAGCAGGTTTTTCTGACGCGTTTATCGCCACTTGCTGGAATATCGACGAACAAGCAATATACGACTTACGAAAAGCGCAAAATCTTTTCCCAGTATATAAAATGGTGGATACATGTGCGGCCGAATTTGAGTCCACTACGCCATACTTCTATAGCACCTATGAAGATGAAAATGAGTCGATACGCTCAAGTAAAGAAAGCGTAATTGTGCTTGGCTCTGGTCCGATTCGAATTGGGCAAGGGGTAGAATTTGACTACGCAACAGTACATTCCGTATGGGCAATTCAACAAGCCGGTTACGAGGCGATTATCATCAACAATAACCCGGAAACAGTCTCTACCGACTTTAGTATATCGGACAAACTGTACTTTGAACCACTTACTTTAGAAGATGTTATGCATGTAATCGAAATCGAACAACCACTTGGCGTTGTCGTACAATTCGGTGGACAAACTGCCATTAACTTAGCAGATGGTCTTGCGAAACGAGGCGTTAAAATTCTTGGTACAAGCTTAGAAGATACCGACCGTGCAGAAAACCGCGACGCTTTTGAAAAAGCATTAGAAATCTTACAAATCCCACAACCAGCTGGAAAAACAGCCACTTCCGTAGAAGAAGCAATCAAAGTAGCAACGGATATTGGCTACCCAGTCTTAGTGCGACCATCTTATGTACTTGGTGGACGGGCAATGGAAATTGTAGAATCTGAAGAAGCGTTAAAACATTATATGACAAATGCAGTAAAAGTTAATCCGAAACATCCTGTGTTAGTCGATCGTTATGTTAGCGGTCAAGAAGTAGAAGTCGACGCAATCAGCGACGGCGAAAATGTATTAATCCCTGGAATCATGGAACACATTGAACGTGCCGGTGTCCATTCTGGTGACTCGATTGCCGTATATCCAGCACAACGTTTAAGCGAACAGGTGAAAAATACAATTGTAGATTATACCACCAGACTTGCAACCGGCTTAAACATTATCGGTATGCTTAACATCCAGTATGTTGTTGACGGTGAAGAAGTTTTCGTTATCGAAGTAAACCCTCGCTCAAGCCGGACAGCACCATTTTTAAGTAAAATCACGGAAATCCCAATGGCGAATGTGGCAACAAGAGTTATTTTAGGAGAAAACTTGATTGACCTTGGTTACACACCGGGACTTGCACCAGAAAAACAAGAAATTTTTGTGAAAGTACCCGTGTTCTCCTTCGCGAAATTGCGTAGCGTTGATACATCACTTGGACCTGAAATGAAATCAACCGGGGAAGTTATGGGGAAAGACGTTACGCTTGAAAAAGCGCTCTATAAAGGCTTTGTAGCAAGTGGAACTACGATGCATGATTATGGGACAGTACTTCTAACAGTTGCTGACCGTGATAAAGAAGAAGCAGTTGAACTAGCTAAGAGATTTAATCGCATTGGTTTCACTATCATGGCGACAAAAGGAACAGCGAGCACACTAGAAGAAGCAGAAATCCCAGTTTCACAAGTGAAAAAAATTGGTGAAAATCAAGAAACATTAATTGATTACATTCGAAACGGCCAAGTAACGCTCGTAGTGAACACTTTAACTACAGGTAAACGTCCAGAACGTGATGGTTTCCAAATTCGTCGTGAATCTGTCGAAAATGGCATTCCAGTTTGTACGTCGCTTGATACAGCAGAAGCAATCTTGCGTGTACTTGAATCACGCTCCTTCGAACTAGAATCAATGAATGCCAGTGAAGTTAAGCAACCTAAAGCACGCGTATAAATAGAAGAAACGGGGTGGAACCGTGTTACAGACGGAAATGAAAGTCATTCAGCAAACCGAAATTGCAGATAAAGTATACGAATTAATCTTATCAGGCGAATGTGTAGCCGACATGTCACCGGGGCAGTTTTTAATGCTAAAACCAAGTCGCTCTGATTTATTAATGAGACGACCGATCAGTATTTGTTCTTATGATAAAACGGCAAAAACATGCATTCTCTTATACCGGGTAGAAGGAGATGGGACTAAAGATTTTAGTAGTCTTTCAGAAGGGGATTCTATCGATGTGTTAGGTCCGCTTGGAAAAGGTTTTGATCTAAATACTACTCCGGCACCAAAAACCGCTCTTTTAATCGGGGGTGGAATTGGTGTCCCTCCAATGTATCAACTTGGTAAAGAGCTAGCTGATAAAGGCGTACAAGTCACGTTTGTAAACGGGTTCCAATCTGAAAAAGACAGTTTTTATGAAAAAGAAATGACAGAATACGGCACTGTGCATATTGCGACAGTCGATGGGTCATACGGAACACAAGGCTTTGTCACAGATATTACGAAAGATTTTCCAGAAGAGCCAGACGTTATCTATAGTTGCGGACCAAAAGCGATGTTACAAGCTGTGAAAGCAAGTTTTCCAGAAACAAAAACATATCTTTCTTTAGAAGAACGAATGGCTTGTGGAATAGGAGCTTGCTATGCATGTGTTTGTCCAAAAGCTGGGGATGCGAAGAAGCAATTTAAAGTGTGCGAGGATGGCCCAGTATTTCGTGCAGATGAGGTGAGTTTATGAATCGATTAGCGGTAGAAATTCCAGGATTATCCTTAAAAAATCCGATTATGCCAGCATCTGGGTGTTTTGGATTCGGACAAGAATATAGCAAATACTATGATTTAAATGAACTTGGTGCAATCATGGCAAAAGCAGTCACACCAGAACCTAGACTTGGAAATCCCACACCACGAGTAGCAGAAACCGCGAGTGGAATGCTTAATGCAATTGGCTTACAGAATCCTGGTCTGGAACATGTTTTAGCCCATGAATTACCATTTTTAGAGCAATTTGAAACGCCGATTATTGCTAATGTAGCGGGTGCGACGGAGGACGATTATGTTCAAGTCTGTTCCCGAATCGGGGAATCAAAAGCAGTAAAAGCAATCGAACTCAATATTTCTTGCCCAAATGTGAAACACGGCGGCATTGCTTTTGGAACAGATCCGGAAGTAGCACACCGTTTAACAAAAGCCGTGAAAAGTGTCGCAAGTGTGCCAGTTTATGTAAAATTATCACCGAATGTAGCGGATATTGTTTCCATCGCGCAAGCAATTGAAGCAGCGGGGGCAGATGGACTAACGATGATTAATACGTTACTCGGTATGCGTATTGATTTAAAAACTAGAAAACCAGTCATCGCTAATGGTACAGGTGGGCTTTCAGGACCAGCGATTAAACCAGTTGCTATCCGGATGATTCATCAAGTTCGTGCTGTAAGTAATATTCCTATCATCGGCATGGGCGGCGTGCAAACCGTTGATGACGTGCTAGAATTCTTAATTGCTGGGGCAGATGCTGTCGCAGTTGGAACGATGAACTTTACAGATCCCTTTATTTGCCCAAAATTAATTACCGAACTGCCAAAACGAATGGACGAACTCGGCATTTCTTCTTTACAAGAACTTAAAAAGGAGCTACTAAACCAATGAATAAACCAATTATCGCGCTAGATTTTCAAACTTACCAAGAAGTAGAGGCTTTTTTAGCCCAGTTTTCCGGAGAATCTTTATCCGTAAAAGTCGGTATGGAACTTTTTTATACTAACGGTCCAGCCATTGTTGAAAAAATAAAGCAACAAAATCATGCTATTTTTCTAGATTTGAAACTCCACGATATTCCAAATACGGTCAAAAGTGCGATGATTGGTTTGGCAAAACTAGGTGTTGATATGGTGAATGTACATGCATCAGGCGGAAAGAAAATGATGGAAGCTGCTCGTGAAGGTCTAGAAATAGGTTCAACAAGTGGCAAACGACCAAAACTTATCGCAGTGACACAACTTACTAGTACAAGTGAAACCGACATGCAAAAGGAACAATTAGTAAAGGCTAGTCTCCTTGAATCAGTGCTACATTACAGTGACTTAACCAAACAAGCAGGGCTAGATGGTGTTGTCTGCTCAGCACTCGAAGCAGACGAAATTAAACTACAAAATGGTTCTGACTTTTTACGCGTAACGCCAGGTATTCGATTAGCAAGTGATGCGACAGACGATCAAATCCGCGTCGTAACACCTAAAAAAGCTCGTTCGATTGGATCATCAAATATCGTCGTTGGTCGCTCTATCACTCGAGCAAACGACCCAGTAGCAGCATATAATCAAGTTTTGAAGGAGTGGAATGCATGAGTATTGAAAAACAAGTTGCGGAACAATTATTAGAAATTAAAGCGGTATTTTTAAAACCAAACGAGCCATTCACTTGGGCTTCCGGCATTAAATCACCTATTTACTGTGATAATCGTCTAACATTAGGCTTTCCAAAAGTTCGTCAATTTATCGCTAAATCGTTAGCAGAAAAAATCAAAGAAAATTTTGGCGAAGTAGATGTTGTAGCAGGAACCGCAACGGCAGGAATCCCGCACGCCGCTTGGGTAAGCGATTTACTAGATTTACCAATGGTCTACGTACGTTCAAAAGCAAAAGAACATGGCAAAGGGAACCAAATCGAAGGGCCACTTACGAAAGGTCAAAAAGTAGTTGTGATTGAAGATTTGATTTCAACAGGTGGAAGTTCGCTTAAAGCAGTTGAGGCTTTAGAGGAAGCCGGAGCAGAAGTACTAGGAATCGCAGCCATCTTTACATATGGATTAGATAAAGGTAAAAAACTACTTGAAGAATCTGATACAAAACTAGTAACTTTAACAAATTATGACGAACTGATTGAAGTCGCTTTAAATAAAAATTACGTTACTACTGAAGATATGGCAACCTTGAAAGAATGGAAGAAAAACCCAGAAACTTGGGGAAAATAAAAAAAACAGCTCACCGATAGAGGTGAGCTTTTTTTTATTAATATACTTTATAACTTTCACCCGTTTGTGCACCAAAAACACTTTTTTCAAACGCACGGGCAACTTTTGCGGCAGGAACTGGGAGGAAACCTTCGAAAAATGGTTCGAGTTTATCCCAAGATTCTTCTAGTACATTCGGGCTCACTGTATTAATCCGAATTCCGCGTGGCATTTCAATCGCCGCAGATTTTGCAAAAGCAGTTACTGCACCGTTAGCCATGGCAGCGGAAGCCCCTTGAACGATTGGATCTTCCATCATAATTCCAGTCGTAAGTGTAAAGCTTCCTTTATCATTTAATGAGTCAATTCCTAGTAAAACGAGATTAATTTGCCCACCTAATTTACTACTAATTGTCACGGCATTTTTCTCTGGAGTTAATTCCGTTAAAGGTGAAAAAGTGGCGCTCCCAGTTGCTGAAACAATCGCGTCTACCTTACCCACTTGTTCGTACATTTTTTTTATACTATCAATATTTGTTATATCCACGGTAACATCACCACTATGTCTACCAGCAGTAATCACTTCGGCTTTTTTCTCCAAACGTTCTTTCACCGCAGAACCAAGCGTACCTGAAGCGCCAATTAATAAAATTTTCATTTGTCTATCATCCTTCCAATAAAAAAGTAAAGTCAGTATAATATCTACCCTAAATTTGAAAGAAAAAACGGCTCCGCGAGGGAACCGTTAATTTTTCAGCGCTAAAACAAGTGTTTCATCTGGTGTGACAAAATATGTTGTTTGATTATCGTAAATAACATAACCAGGTTTAGCGCCATTTGGTTTTTTAACGTGTTTTACAAGTGTGCCGTCGACTGGGACAGTTGCTGAAAGACGCGCTTTGGAGTAGTAGGCGGCAATCATCGCTGCCTCTGTAATAGAAGTCTCATCCGGATTATTTGACTGAATCACGACATGCGAACCGGGTAAATCCTTCACGTGGAACCAATATTCATTATTTCGAGCTAATTTATTCGTTAAATAATCATTTTGTTTATTATTTTTCCCAACTAAAATTGATAAGCCGGTCGAAGAAGTATATTTTTCTGGTGTGGGTAAAGTAGCTTTTTTACGGCTGCCTTTTTTCTGTTTGTAACGAAGATAGCCTTGTTCAGCTAGTTCTTGGCGAATTTCTTCCACATCTTCTGGACCGGAAGTTTCTAGTTGGGCTTCAACGGACTCTAAATAAGAAATTTCTTCTTTAGTAAGTACGATTTGCTCTTTTACTACTTCGACGGCGTTACGTAATTTTTGATAACGACTAAAGTAACTTTGCGCATTGGCAGAGGGCGTTTTTCTAGAGTCTAGCGGGATCGTCATTTTTTTCATATCATCATAAAAATTTTCGACGGTAATTTCTTCCATTCCGCGCTCCATTAAATGTAAATTGGCTGTTAGAAGCTCACCTTGGATACGATAAACGTCCGCTTTTTCTGTTTCAAGTAAGGTGTTTTCGAGTTTTTCGATTTTCAGCCTACTTCTAGCGAGTTCATTGGAAATCAGTTTTTCCAAATCATGTGCAAATTGGTGAACACGGTCACGACGCGCTTTGCCGATATAAAAATGATCTAAAAGGGCGCTTAAATTAGCGAATTCAGTTGTCACAGCATCAACATGACGGAGCGGGAAGAAATAATAATCTTCCTTATTTTGGATCCGCCATTCGTTTGGAATAGCGGTACTTCCTAAATGCTCATTCACTAACCTAATCACTTCAAAAAAGGCAGAAACAAGCGAGTCGGCTGTTAAATTTCCAGCACGGAAAACAATTTCTCGAGCGAGTAATGGACTAAATCCCGCAAAATTTTGTACGAGTTGTTTGTCGATTCGACCTGCCGTAAAATCAAGTCTATCCAGAATTTGCTCCGAATTGACCTCGAATGGGTTCAGTTTATCGGTTGCAGGCGGTAACACATAAGTCGCCCCCGGTAAAAGTGTCCGGTAACTATTTTGTGCTGGAGAAACGTGTTTAATACAATCGACAATCACATTTTTCGCACGATCGACAAGGGTAATATTACTGTGGCGCCCCATAATTTCCACAAATAAATCGCAAAAACGGTTTTCGCCAATATCATCTTTCCCGCGAATACTAAATTGTAAAATCCGTTCATTAGGAAGTTGCGTGATAGACTCAATAATTGCTCCTTCTAAATATTTCCGGAGTAACATACAAAACATTGGTGGTGTTGCTGGGTTTTCTGGAATATCATCTGTCCACTGAATTCGGGCATAGCTAGGGTGCGAAGAAATTAGCAGACGTTTATTTTCACGGTTTTTTCGAATATATAAAACAAGTTCATGCGAAAATGGTTGGTGGATTTTCATAATACGACCACTTTCACCATGTTCCGCAAGTTCTTCTGTCATTGCTTTTAAAAACATTGCATCAAACGCCATTAGTTATTCATTCCTTTTTTGAGTTAGTTACTTTCTATTTTAACATACATTCCGAAAATGTATTGTATGCATGAAGTAGCTTTGGTATAATAAGAAGTCAGAACAAATTTCAAGTAATCTTAGAGGAAACTTTAAGTTATGAAAGGTGTCTTGCCAAATGGTGAAAAGCATGACGGGATTTGGGCGTGCGACGAAAGAATTTGAAGCGTTCAAAGTAACCATTGAATTAAAAGCAGTCAACCACCGCTACTCCGAATTTCTTTTTCGGATGCCAAAACAACTTGCTTATTTAGAAGGAAAATTAAAAAAGACGATAAGTAAGCAAATCAAACGTGGTAGAATTGAATGTTTCTTTTCCATCACAGGAGAGCAAATTTCAAAACGTGAACTACATATTGATTGGGACCTCGCAGACAGCTATTACCGTTTTATCAAACAAGCAAGCGCTCGATATGAATTACAAGAATTACCTACAATGACCGATTTACTTCAAGAACAAGCCTATCTTTCTATTGAGGAAGAAGTGGAAGCAAGTAGCGAGCTAGAGCGACTAGTTTTAGATACACTTGCCCGCGCAACCGAGCGACTGGATGAGATGAGAAGTATGGAAGGAGCAGAATTACTGCTATATTTCAAACAACATCTTACAGCACTCGAGACAAGTTTGGAAATCATTCAAGCCGAAATTCCAAATACAGAAAAACATTATCAAGAAAAAATTGAAACTCGCTTACAAAACGTTGTGGGCGACCAATTTGATCCTAGTATCGTTCTTACAGAAGTCGCAATGCTACTTGAAAAGGCAGATATTAACGAAGAAGTCGAACGAACTAAGAGCCATTTAAAGCAATTTTATGGTATTATTTTACTCGAAGAACCAATTGGACGGAAGCTGGATTTTCTTATCCAAGAAATGAACCGCGAAATCAATACCATTGGATCCAAAGCAAGTTCTCTAAAAATCACCGAACAAGTGGTTGAAATGAAAACGACGCTAGAGAAAATTCGGGAACAAGTGCAAAATGTGGAATGATATGCAGGAGGGGAAATGATGACAGAAAGAGGACTGTTAATTGTACTTTCAGGTCCATCTGGAGTAGGTAAGGGAACTGTTCGGGAAGCTGTTTTTAAAGATCCGGAAACAAGTTTTGATTATTCTATTTCCATGACAACGCGTCTTCCTCGTGAAGGCGAACAAGACGGTGTCGATTATTATTTTCGTTCACGAGAAGTGTTTGAACAAGCTATCAAAGACGGAAAAATGTTAGAATATGCAGAGTACGTCGGTAACTATTACGGCACTCCGCTTGAATATGTCGAGGAAAAACTAGCCGCTGGGATAGACATTTTTCTCGAAATTGAAGTACAAGGAGCAATGCAAGTTCGAAAAGCGATGCCAGAAGGAATTTTCATTTTCTTAACGCCACCAGATTTATCCGAACTTAAAAACCGGATTATCGGGCGCGGTACAGAATCGATGGAAGTTGTCGAGGAACGCATGGAAACAGCTAAGAAAGAAATTGAAATGATGGCGTCTTATGATTATGCTGTGGTGAATGATGTCGTATCAAAAGCCGTACAAAAAATCAAAGGCATTGTCGAAACAGAACACTTAAAAACCGAGCGAGTAATTCATCGCTACAAAAAAATGTTGGAGGGATTACAATGATGTTATATCCATCAATTGATAATTTATTGCTAAAAATCGACTCAAAATATTCGTTAGTTACTGTGGCTGCTAAACGTGCGCGCTACATGCAATTAGAAAACGATAAAGGTGTATTACCAAGCTACCAATCTGATAAATTTGTTGGTAAAGCGTTAGAAGAAATTCACGCTGGAAAATTAGTTTTACAAAACGACGAGAAATAAGCCTAACTGCTCCGCTTCATTGCGGGGCTTTTTTGTTAGTTAGACTCATCATAAAAATAAGCAGAAATCTAGTTTCTTCATGGTTTTGTCCTGCCTTAATTTAAGGTATAATAGAACTAATGATTTTTTATAATAAAATGAGGTGACTTATCGATGCAAGGAAAAAATATTTTACTCGCAGTGTCAGGTGGCATTGCTGTCTATAAAGCAGTCGCACTTACAAGTAAATTAACGCAAGCAGGTGCAAACGTTAAAGTCATGATGACCGAGCATGCGCAAGAATTTGTTCCACCGCTTTCGTTTCAAGTATTATCCAAAAATGATGTATATACCGACACCTTTGACGAAAAAAAATCTAGTGTGGTTGCACATATTGATTTAGCTGACTGGGCTGATTTAGTAATTGTCGCACCAGCAACAGCAAATCTGATTGGTAAAATGGCAAATGGTATTGCTGATGATATGGTAACAACGACTATTCTAGCTACAGAAGCGCCAGTTTGGGTTGCACCAGCAATGAACGTCCATATGATTCAACATCCAGCAGTTATTCGAAACATTAACAGACTATATGCAGATGGCGTCCGTTTTATTGAACCAGAAGAAGGTTACTTGGCTTGTGGTTATGTTGGCCGCGGTCGCCTCGAAGAACCCGAAAAAATCGTTCTCCGTATTGCAGAATTTTTTCAAGAAAAGAAAGACCTCCTTCAAGGCAAAAAAGTACTCGTAACAGCCGGCGCGACTCGCGAAAAATTAGACCCAGTACGCTACTTTACAAATCATTCTACAGGGAAAATGGGCTTTAGTATTGCTGAATCAGCAGCACGTCACGGTGCAAATGTAACGCTTATTACGACAAGTAAAACCCTATCCGTACCACCAGGCGTAGAAGCGGTGTACGTCGAATCGGCGGATGAAATGTATCAAGCTGTTTTAGAACGTAAGACCGAACAGCATATTTTCGTGATGACCGCAGCTGTAGCCGATTACACGCCAGCCAATGTTTCAGAGCAAAAAATCAAAAAACAACCAGGCGATTTTACAATTGAAATGAAACGAACAAAAGACATTTTACTTGAAATCGGCCAAAATAAAACAGCCGACCAAGTAGTAATTGGCTTTGCTGCTGAAACAGAAAACCTAGAAACAAATGCACTTAAAAAACTCACGTCAAAAAATGCCGATATGATTGTCGCAAATAATATCAGCGAAGCAGGCGCAGGTTTTTCAGGAGATACCAATATTGTCACTTTTTACCGAAAAGATGGATCGAATGAGGCATTACCGTTACTAGACAAAAAAGAAGTTGCAGAACATATCATCGAAGAAGCCGCTAACTTTTTAAGGAAGTGAACGAATGATTAATATAGCAAAAGTTATTGTGGACGTTCCAGCCATGCAAGTGGATCGTCCATTTGATTACTTTATTCCAGAAGATTTAGAAGATCTTATTCGTCCTGGTATGCGAGTGAGTGTCCCATTTGGAAATCGTAAAATACAAGGCTTTGTCATTTCTCTTGGCGAAACAGAAGAAAATCCGAAGTTAAAAGGTATTGAGGCAGTCATGGATTTAGCGCCTGTATTAAACGAGGAATTGATGGAACTAGGTGATTGGTTAGCAGAGGATACCCTTAGTTTTCGCGTTTCTGCTTATCAAGCCATGTTACCAGCTGCACTACGGGCGAAGTATGAAAAATATTTTTTGCGTTTAGATGAAGAAAATGAAGCGCTAGAACGATTATTCGAAGGCTATGAAACACTTGATTGGAAAGTAGCAGAGTCGCGCGGCTTACTCAAAGAAATTGGCAAATGGGTAAGAGAAGGTAGCGTGGAAGTCGTCTACCAAGTGAAAAATAAAATTACAAACAAAAAAGTTCGTGTCGTTAGCTGTTTAAAAGCGCCGCACCAACTAGCTGAAATAATAGAAGATATGCCTAGAAACGCCAAAGCACAATCACGTGTATTAGCATTTTTTCAAGCATTTGAAGGAACCGAAATTGCCGCCACAGAACTAAAAAAACAAGCAGAAACAACCGATGCAACAATAAAAAAATTAGTAGATTTAAATATACTCACTATCCAAGAAAAAATCATTTCACGCGACCCATACGAAAATCACCAATTTGAAAAAAGTGAGTCGCTCCAGTTGCTACCAGATCAAGCGTTAGCCTGTGAGAAAATCATTGCAGCAACCGAGCAAGAAACCTTCTTAATACACGGCGTCACCGGAAGCGGAAAAACCGAAATCTATTTACAAACAATTGAAGCAAAACTAAAAGAAGGTAAAGAAGCTATCGTTTTAGTGCCAGAAATTTCCCTTACACCGCAAATGGTAGAACGTTTTAAAAGTCGCTTTGGTAGTGAAGTTGCAGTACTCCACAGTGCACTTTCTTCCGGAGAAAAATACGATGAATGGCGTAAAATCGAACGGAAAGAAGCACGTGTTGTCGTAGGAGCTCGTTCCGCTGTGTTTGCACCATTTGAAAATTTAGGAATAATTATTATTGATGAAGAGCACGAAGCAAGTTATAAACAAGAAGATAATCCGCGCTATCATGCAAGAGACGTAGCGATTTGGCGCGCAGAAAAGTACCAATGCCCAGTCGTTCTCGGGAGTGCCACACCATCTCTTGAATCTTTTGCTAGAGCGAAAAAGGGCGTTTATACATTGATTGAACTCCCTAGCCGAGTGAATGATCGTGCAATGCCGGAAGTTCGGGTTGTGGATATGCGCGAAGAATTGCGTAAAGAAAACCGCACTGAATTTTCGACTGAATTGTTAGAGAAAATTAAAGACCGAATTGCCAAAAAAGAACAAACCGTTTTAATGCTAAATCGTCGTGGTTACTCTTCTTTTGTAATGTGTCGTGATTGTGGTTATGTTGTCGAATGTCCTAACTGTGATATTTCGCTCACTTATCACCAGTCTAGCAACCAAATGAAATGTCACTACTGTGGTCATGAAGAACGTGTCCCGAAGCATTGCCCTAGCTGTGAAGGCGAACATATCCGTTATTTTGGAACAGGTACTCAAAAAGTAGAAGAAAGCCTGACGAAGCTGATTCCAGAAGCACGTGTAATCCGAATGGATGTAGATACAACAAGAACAAAAGGCGCCCATGAAAAATTACTCAAAAGCTTTCGGAACCATGAAGCGGATATTTTGCTAGGAACACAAATGATTGCTAAAGGGCTAGATTTTCCCGATATTACGTTAGTTGGCGTATTAAATGCGGACACCATGCTTCATTTACCTGATTTTCGCGCCTCAGAAAGAACTTTCCAATTGCTCACTCAAGTAAGTGGTCGGGCAGGGCGCCATGAGCGAACAGGCGAAGTAGTTGTCCAAAGCTATAATCCAGAGCATTACAGCATTGAATTTGCCAAACAACATGACTTTATCGGCTTTTATAATCACGAGATGAAGCTCAGGAAAATGGGTTCTTATCCACCATTTTATTACTTAACGATGATTAATGTCAGCGATGAAAATGAAATGAAAGCCATTCGAACAATCCAAGAAATGGCGCAGTTTTTACGAGGGAAGTTAGGTCCTGATGCCGTTATTCTTGGCCCAGTTCCAAGCACTATCACCCGAATTAAAAACAAATATCGTTACCAATGTATTATTAAATATAAAATTGAACCCAACTTAAAAAAAGAACTCAAAACACTCATCACCCATTATCAAAAAGACCAACAAAAAGGCTTAACGATAACGATTGACGTACAACCATACGTATTAATGTAAAAGGAGTAAACCGATGACAAAAATTATTTTTATGGGAACACCTGCATTCTCTGTCCCAGTTTTAGAACAATTAGCTAATGCATATGATGTGATTGCAGTTGTCACACAGCCAGACCGACCAGTTGGACGCAAACGAATTTTAACCCCACCGCCTGTAAAAAAAGCAGCTTTGGAATTAGGAATCCCAGTTTATCAACCAGAAAAATTACGCACATCTAGCGAGCTAGAAGAACTTATTTCATTAGAAGCAGATTTACTTGTAACAGCCGCATACGGTCAAATTCTACCTAATACGCTACTTGAATCACCTAAGTATGGCGCGATCAATGTCCACGCATCACTTTTACCAGAATATCGTGGTGGGGCTCCGGTCCATTATGCACTGCTTGACGGAAAAACAGAAACCGGCGTGACGATTATGTATATGGTTGAAAAATTGGATGCAGGCGATATGATAAGTCAGCGCAAAATTCCTATTACAGAGGAAGATAACACCGGCACTATGTTTGATAAATTAAGCAAACTTGGCGCAGAACTATTAATGGATACATTACCTGACTTTTTAGCAGGAAAAATTACCGCTGTAGCACAAGATCCAGAAAAAGTAACTTTCGCGCGAAATATTTCTAGAGAACAAGAGAAAATCAATTGGACAAAACCAGGACGGACGATTTTTAACCAAATTCGTGGACTTTCCCCTTGGCCAGTTGCTTATACGACACTTGAAGAAAAACCTTTTAAAATTTGGGAAGCAACCTTTGAAGATACAAAAACAAGCGGCGAACCGGGCACGATTTTAACAGATAAATCAACGCTCAAAATCGTAGCAGGTGACGGCACACTTATTGTCCCAACAGTAATCCAACCAGCTGGAAAACCGAAAATGGATATCCATTCATTCATGTCTGGTGCTGGCAGAAATCTAAGCAAGACGACAAGGTTTGGTGAATAAATGAAAAAACAAAAAACAGTTCGTGCAATTGCATTAGAACTCATCATTAAAATCGAAAATAATCAATCATACAGCCATTTATTAATTAATGACGCGCTAAAAAAACAGAAGTTAAACCCGCTTGATAAAGGGCTTTTAACAGAATTAGTATACGGAACCACACAGCGCAAAATCACGCTTGATTACTACTTAGCGCCGTTTCTAAACAAAGAACCAGACAACTGGGTGAAAAATCTATTAAGAATGTCCGTTTACCAATTAACCTTTTTAGATAAAGTTCCAGAACACGCGATTTTAAATGAAGCAGGCGATATTGCTAAAGACCTTGGACATCAAGGCGTGACGAAATTTGTCAATGGGGTATTACGAAATGTTATCCGTAAAGGCGTACCAAGTATTGATTTAATTAAAGACCCAGTACAAAAAATCGCTGTCGAAACAAGCTTGCCGGAATGGTTAGCGAGAAGATGGGCTGATCAATATGGTCTCGAAAAACTACGTGAAATTGGTCTGGCATTCTTAGTAGCCCCGCATCAAAGTATACGCGTGAACCAAACGGAAATTCGCGCCGAGCAGCTAATCAAAGAATTAAATGACCAAGGTATCACTGTTACTCGCAACGAATTTATCGATGAAGCTTTACTCGTTGAAAAAGGGTCTGTAGCTGAAACAAAAGCTTATAAAGACGGCAAATGTAGCATTCAAGACGAAAGTTCGATGCTCGTAGCCTATGCGCTTCAACTAGAAGACAATTTAACCGTACTAGATGCTTGTGCAGCGCCAGGCGGAAAAACAACCCACATAGCTGAAAAAATGCACGGCACTGGAATGGTTCATGCACTTGATATTCATGAAAAGAAAACCAAACTCATTGATCAAGCCGCCAAAAGATTACAACTTTTAAACATTCGTACAGCTCATCTAGATGCGAGAACCGCAAGCACAATGTTTGAACCAGAAACGTTTGACCGTATTTTAGTCGATGCGCCGTGTTCAGGATTTGGTGTTCTTCGCAGAAAACCAGATATTAAATACGCAAAAACAGAAAAAGATATTCATAAATTAGCAGAAATTCAACTAGCAATTTTAGATGATGTTAGCCAATTAGTAAAAGAAAATGGTATATTAGTTTATAGTACTTGTACCATTGACAAGGAAGAAAACGAAACAGTCTTGCGCGCATTCCTAGAAAAACATCCAGAATTTGCACTAGAACCTGTAGTACTTCCTGAAAAATTGGCACAAATTAAGAAGGACGATTTTGTACAACTTTTACCAACAGATATCGGAAGCGATGGATTCTTTGTTTCCAGCTTAAGAAAAGTGAGTCCTGAAAAATAGTGAGGTGCGTATAAATGCATGCAGAATTTAGAACAGACAGAGGCAGAATAAGACATCATAATGAAGACAATGGCGGCGTATTTGAAAACAAAGATAAGCAGCCGATTGTCATTGTTGCAGACGGTATGGGGGGGCACCGCGCAGGAGATGTTGCGAGCGAAATGGCAGTTCGTCTACTTAGCGACGCGTGGAAAGAAACGACCGCTCTTTTAACCGCAGAAGAAATTGAAACATGGCTTCAAAAAACAATCCAAGAAGTCAATAAAGAAATTGTACTTTACGCGGAAAGTGAAATGGATCTAAATGGTATGGGGACAACCCTTGTTGCAGCAATTATGGCTCAGTCACAAGTAGTTATCGCCAATGTAGGGGATAGCCGAGGTTATTTACTTCAAAACGATGTAATGCGTCAATTAACTGAAGATCACTCGCTTGTACACGAACTTCTAAGAACTGGCGAAATCAGCAAAGAAGATGCGATGAATCATCCGCGGAAAAACATTCTTTTACGAGCACTAGGCGTAGAAGGAAAAGTAGAAGTAGACACATTTGTAGTACCATTTCAAACGAGCGATACATTATTACTTTGTTCCGATGGTTTGACTAATATGGTCCCAGAAGCTGAAATGGAAGAAATTTTAAAAAGTAAACGAACTCTTTCTGAAAAAGCCGATGTATTTATTACAAAAGCGAATTCTTACGGGGGAGAAGATAATATCACTGTGTTGTTAGTAGAAAGAAATCTTATGCAGAAAGGGAGGGATGCTTCATGATGATTGGTAAGCGACTAAATGATCGATACAAAATTTTACATGCGATAGGCGGGGGTGGAATGGCCAATGTCTATCTTGCGCATGATATAATTCTTGACCGCGATGTAGCTGTAAAAATTTTACGGATTGATTTAGCGGATGAAAGCAACCTTATTCGCAGGTTCCAACGTGAAGCCCAATCAGCAACTAGCTTAGTGCATCCTAACATAGTTAGTGTGTACGATGTTGGCGAAGAAAATGATTTACACTATATAGTGATGGAACATGTGGATGGGATGGATTTAAAACAGTATATCCAAGAAAATCACCCAATTAGCTATGATAAAGCTGTAGACATCATGCTTCAAATCGTTTCAGCAGTAGCTATCGCACATCAACATCACATTATTCATCGCGATTTAAAACCACAAAATATTTTAATTGATCATGATGGAGTCGTAAAAATTACTGATTTTGGGATTGCGATGGCGCTTTCTGAAACATCCATCACCCAAACGAATTCCTTACTTGGCTCTGTCCATTACTTATCACCAGAACAGGCTCGCGGTGGGATGGCAACTCAAAAGTCAGACATCTATTCGCTCGGAATTGTTTTATATGAACTTCTAACTGGGAAAGTACCTTTTGACGGAGAATCGGCTGTTTCAATCGCTATCAAACATTTACAAGCAGAAATTCCGTCTGCAAGAGCCCAAAACCCAGAAATTCCTCAAAGCTTAGAAAACATTATTATTAAAGCAACAGCAAAAGATCCATTTTTACGTTATCAAAACGCAGAAGAAATGGAAAAAGATTTGCAAACTTGTTTAAATAAAGATCGTCTAAATGAACCTAAATACGTTTTTCCTACTAATGATGATGATGGCGACACAAAAACAATTCCAATCATCGCCACAAAAGAAGCGATGCAAAATCTAGATAAAACCATCGTTCCAGAAGGTAAAGTAGCTGCAGAAGAAGTAGCTGTAGACGATAAAAAAGGTAAAAAGAAGAAAAAAATGAGCAAGAAAAAGAAGATTATTTTAATCGTGTCTTCCGTAATCGTTCTTTTCATTATTGGTATTTTACTGTTATGGCTTTTAGGTAAAAGTCCTGATGAAGTCGCTGTACCTGATGTTTCTGGTAAAACAGAAGACCAAGCAATTGCCTTACTGCAAAAAGATGGCTTTGTTATTGGTAAAACAGCAGAAAAAAATAGCGATGACGTAGAAGAAGGCAAAGTTATTAATACTGACCCATCAGCGGGTGAAATGAAAGAAAAAGGCACGAAAATCAATTTATTTGTAAGTATAGGTTCTAAGAAAATTACGATGGAAGACTATACTGGTAGAAGTTACTCTGAGACTAAAACTTTGCTAGAGCAGCAAGGTTTCAACAATATTTCTGCAGAAGAAGCATATAGTTCTGAAGTTGGTAAAGGAATGATTATTAGCCAAACGCCAACTCAAGGAACGGAAGTGGTTGCTAAGTCGACAGATGTAAAATTTGTCGTAAGTAAAGGCGCAGAACCGATTACACTTAAAGACCTTCGTGGCTATACAAAAACAGCTGTAGAAGATTATGCTTCACCACTTGGACTCAAAGTTTCGAGTAAAGAAGAAAACTCCAACTCAGTAGAAAAAGGGCAAGTAATTTCGCAATCCCCATCAGCTGGAACGGCAATAAATGCAGGCGATACTATTGAAATCGTTATTTCTGCTGGACCAAAAGAAAAACAAGTTAAAGAAGTTACAAAAACATTTAACATCCCTTATACACCAAGCGATGAAGAAAATCCACAACCACAGAAAGTCCAAATTTACATTCAAGACAAAGATCATAGTATGACAAGCGCATACCGAGAAATGAATATTACCCAAAATACCTCGGTAGAAGTGACTTTCCAAATTGAAGAAGGTTCTAGCGCAGGCTACAAAATCATCAGTGACGATAAAGTAATCGATGAAGGTACAGTCCCTTATCCAAATTAAAAAAGAGAACGGAGGAAATGTGCTGGAAGGACAAATTATCAAAGCGTTGAGCGGATTTTACTATGTATTCTCTGAAGGGAAAATATACCAATGTAGGGCGCGCGGAAATTTTAGAAAACGAAATATTTCCCCGCTAGTTGGTGATGACGTAGAATTTCAAGTAGAAAATAAGACGGATGGTTATATTTTAGATGTGTTATCACGGGAGAATGCGCTAGTTCGCCCTCCCGTGGCAAACATCGATATTGCGATTCTTGTGTTTTCGGCAGTAGAACCAGATTTTTCTACAAACCTAGCAGATCGTTTCTTAGTCGCAATCGAAAAAGAAGACATCCAACCTGTTATTTGTATTAGTAAAATGGATTTAGCAACAGATGCGGAAAAAGAACAAATTGCGGTTTATAAAGAGGTATATGAAACAATTGGCTACGACGTTTTTGTAACTAATGATGAACCAGATAAAGAAGCAATTAAAGACTACATTAGCGGAAAAACAGCAGTTATTGCCGGGCAATCGGGTGTAGGTAAGTCCACTTTATTAAATAGTTTAAATAGCGATTTAACCTTAAAAACGGCCGAAATATCGAACTCACTTGGACGTGGTAAACATACGACTAGACACGTAGAACTAATGCCAATTGGTGATGGCTTTGTAGCAGATACGCCTGGCTTTAGCTCGATTGAGTGGGATGATTTACAACCAGAAACATTACAATTTTGTTTTCCAGAAATGGAAGATCGTCGTAGTGGCTGTAAATTCCGAGGTTGCATGCATGACAATGAGCCGAATTGCGCTGTAAAAACAGCTGTTGAAGCAAATGAAATAGCTGATTTCCGCTACAAACACTACATCCAAATTTTACAAGAATTAAAAAACAGAAAGCCGAGGTATTAAAAATGGGAAAAATAGCTCCTTCGATTTTAAGCGCAGACTTTGCAAATCTTGCAAGAGATATTAAAGAAGTAGAAAATTACGGCGCGGATTATATCCATGTTGATGTAATGGACGGACATTTCGTTCCAAATATCACTTTTGGTCCGGCTGTCGTAAAAGCGATTCGTCCAGAAACAAAACTACCACTTGATGTTCATTTAATGATTGAAAATCCTGATACATACATCCCTGAATTTGCAAAAGCAGGCGCGGATTATATTACCGTTCATGTGGAAGCGTGCACGCATCTTCACCGCACGTTACAACTCATCCGTTCGTACGGAGTAAAAGCAGGCGCAGTACTAAATCCAGCAACACCAATTGACGTATTACAACATGTTTTAAATGAACTAGATATGGTTTTATTTATGACAGTAAATCCAGGATTTGGCGGACAAAAATTTATTCCAGAGGTACTAGAAAAAATTTCTGCCTTCAAAAAAATCGTGGATGAAAAAGGCTTAGACATCGAAATCGAAGTAGATGGCGGCGTGGATCATGAAACAGCGAAATTATGTCGAGATGCCGGCGCAAATGTTTTTGTAGCTGGAAGTTATATTTATGGAAATAAAAATCGTCAAACGCCAATTGACAAATTACGAGCTATTGTAGGCGAATAATATTTGGGGGCTGGGACAGACTTTTCGTTCCAGCCTTATTTGTTAGGAAAGAAGGGAACACAAATATGAAAATAATTAATATCATGGTTGGTGGGCCTGCGTCAGAAATTCCTGATTTAACACAATATACGAATACAGATATTAGTTGGGTTGGCGTAGACCGCGGGGCTAAACGTCTATTAGATAGAGGAATTGTTCCGACCGTTGCAATGGGAGATTTTGATTCTTTAACAAAAGAAGAATTAGCTCATTTAAAAACAAAAGTGGCGGATGTACACGAATTTCCTGCTGAAAAGGATGAAACAGATACAGAAATTGGGCTAAGCTGGGCAATGGAACAAAAACCAGATAAGATACGCATTTTTGGAGCAACAGGAGGACGTTTAGACCACTTACTTGCAAATCTGATGATGCTAACAAAACCACGATTCTTGGACGCTGTGCCGGTTGTAGAAATGATTGATCGCTATAACTATATCAAAATGTATACACCAGGAAGCTATACAATTGAAAAACTGCCAGATAAAAAATATGTAGCATTCACAACAATGAAAGATGTTACAGGACTTACACTAAAAGGATTCGTTTATCCACTTGATAATGCCACTTACCCAGTAGGTTCGGCACTTTCGAGTAATGAGTTTGTTGATCAAATTGGAGCGTTTTCTTTTAAAACTGGAATGATTTTATTAACACAAAGTAATGATTAATGAGAAATACGGGTGATTTTCGCCTGTATTTTTTTATTTTTAGACAAAGAAAAAATGCACCGACATAATTGTCGCTGCACTTGATTTCTCCTTCGATTAAACGCGTTCCACTTTACCAGATTTAAGCGCACGAGCAGATACCCAAACTTTTTTAGGTTTGCCGTTAACCAGAATCCGTACTTTTTGCAAGTTAGCTTTCCAAGTACGTTTGCTGGAGTTCATTGCGTGGGAACGTTTGTTACCGGAACGTGATTTGCGGCCTGTAATAACACATTCTTTAGCCATAGTTTACCCCTCCTTACAGAGCTCTTCGGATAATTTATTTAAAATAACCTATCCTTTTGTTTTTCATACACTAGAATAATTTATCATAAACAAGTATACTTTGCAAGAGGATATGCGAAAATAGTGCAAAGAATTTTTACTTGACAGCATAAATGCGGATTTAATCAGCCAAATTTGTGATATGCTTTCCAAAGGGCTGTGATTATAGTAAAATAGGTAAGAACAACTAAACTAGCAATTAAAAACAATAATAAAAAAATAATCGAACGAGAATATAATCCGTAGGGAGGAATATAGAATGGCAATCGAAATCGACACAAAGCTTGGCAAAATTGATATTACTAGTGATGTTATCGCAACAATCGCTGGCGGTGCTGCCGAAGAAAATTTTGGAATTGTAGGTATGGCAAGTAGACATCAAATTCGTGATGGTTTAACCGATATTCTTAGAAGAGAAAATTATACAAAAGGTGTTATTGTAAGACAAGAAGAAGAAGGTATACATATTGACATGTATATCATTGTTAGCTTTGGAACTAAAATTTCAGAAGTAGCTCATAACGTACAAGAACGCGTGAAATACACACTAGAAAAAACACTCGGTATTACAGTGGAATCAGTGAATATTTATGTTCAAGGTGTCCGAGTAATCAAGGAATCATAAGGAGGATTATGTAAGTGAGTATATATCAGTTAGACCCAGAGAAATTTGCAGCAATGATAGCGCTTGGAGCAGAAAATTTAGCGAAAAATGCTGATTTTGTTGATTCATTAAACGTTTTCCCGGTTCCAGATGGTGACACGGGAACAAATATGAATTTATCCATGACAAGTGGAGCAGAAGAAGTAGCAAAAAATGACAAAGAAACAATTAGTGCCGTTGGAGCAAACCTTGCAAAAGGCTTGTTGATGGGAGCGCGTGGAAATTCTGGAGTTATCTTATCCCAACTTTTCCGAGGCTTTTCTAAATCAATAGAAAATAAAGAAACACTTAATGCAGAAGAATTTGCAAATGCCTTTGTAAAAGGTGTAGAGACAGCTTATAAAGCAGTAATGAAGCCAGTCGAAGGAACTATTTTAACTGTAGCACGTGAAGCAGCCAAAGCGGGTGTTCTTGCCGCAAATGAACATCAAGAAATCGAATTAGTAATGGAAGCAATTTTGAAACAAGGAAAAGTAGCCCTTGAAAAAACGCCTGATTTACTTCCAGTTTTAAAAGAAGTTGGCGTTGTTGATAGTGGTGGCCAAGGTCTGATTATTATTTATGAAGGATTCTACGGAGTGCTCACTGGTAAAATGGCTGAAGCACCTGATTATATGGCATCAATGGGCGAATTAATTAATGCAGAACATCATCGCCATGTGCAAGACTTTATGTCCACTGAGGATATTCATTTTGGTTATTGTACAGAAATTATTGTGAAGATTAACGAAAATAAACCAGGGCTAAAACCTTTTGATGAAGAACAATTCCGCCAAGACTTAAGTGAACTAGGTGATTCTTTACTTGTAGCGGCAGATGATGAAGTCGTAAAAGTGCATGTCCATGTAGAACATCCCGGTGAAGTTTTAAACTATGGTCAACAATATGGTAGTCTCCTTAAAATGAAAGTAGAAAATATGCGCGAACAGCATAATGAAATCGTTGGCGACGATAAAGCGCCAGCCAAGGAAAAAGCTCCTTATGGTATCGTTACAGTTTCAGCAGGAGAAGGATTGAAAAAACTATTTGAAAGCATGGGCGTATCCATTGTACTTTCTGGTGGTCAAACAATGAATCCAAGCACAGAAGATATTGTAAAAGCCATTGAATCAGCAAATGCAGAACAAGTTTTTGTTCTTCCAAATAATAAAAATATCCAAATGGCTGCAGAACAAGCGGCTCAAATTCTTGGAGAAGATAAAGTACAAATCATCCCAACTAAAACAATTCCACAAGGACTTACTGCTGTGCTTACTTTCCAACCAGAACAAGATTTCACTTCCAATGCAGAAGCGATGAGAGAAGCAATTCAGGACGTAGCAAGTGGTCAAGTTACAACAGCTGTTCGAGACACTACGGTGGAAGGCGTTGTAATTAAAAAAGACAGTTTTATCGGTATGGTTGAAGGTAAAATCAAAGTCAGCCGCGAAACTTTAGAAGAAGCTGCTTATGAAACATTAGAAAAATTACTTGATGATGATAGCGAAATCGTTACTATTATTTTCGGGGAAGATGCAGATGCTAAAAAAGCAGAACTTTTAGCAGATAAAATAACAGAAGCTTTTCCAGATGTAGAAGTAGAAATTCATGAAGGCGACCAACCAGTTTACCCGTACATTTTTGCGGTAGAGTAAAGACTTGTTTTAAATGAATAGAAGAAAGGATGATTTTAGTGAAATTTAATAGCGTGTTTGATATTATTGGTCCAGTAATGATTGGTCCATCGAGTTCTCATACTGCCGGTGCTAGTCGTATTGGTGCCATTGCACGAGCTGTTTTTAATGAACAACCATCCCAAGTAGATATTCATTTATATGGTTCTTTTGCTAAAACGTATAAAGGCCACGGAACAGATGTGGCGCTGATTGGTGGATTGCTTGGTTTTGAGCCAGATGATCCGCGTATGAAAGAATCCGCTAAGCTTGCAGAAGAATGGGGCATGCGCATCCAATTTATTGAAGAAGTGGAAGAGCCGCCTCATCCAAACACTGTCAAATTAGTGTTAAAACATGGTATGCAACAAATGACCTTAATTGGCGCATCGATTGGTGGCGGCAAAGTAGAAATTATTCGCTTAAACGAATTTGAGCTAGAATTCACTGGAACTGCTCCAGCTATCCTTATTTTACATCAAGACAAATTTGGCGCGATTGCAGCAGTGTCATCCGTAATCGCCGACCATAAAATTAATATCGGTCAAATGAAAGTATCGCGCAAAGTAAAAGGCGACGAAGCTTTAATGGTAATAGAAGTTGACCAACAAGTTGAACAAGATTTAATTAGCAAAATTGCTGAATTACCAGGGATTTACCAAGTAGCAAGCGTAATGATTTAATCGTTTTGGTACTTATCTCTAGTAAATCGGTGGCTTTCGCTCGATTTGTGTAAAGCCAAATGTGCGTAAATAAAACGTGCATTTGGCTTTATTTTGAGTTGTAAATCAGGTATGTTGGTAATGAGTATAGAAAGTGAGTGTTGATAATGTTTAGAACTGTTGCAGAATTAGTGGACATCGCTGAACGCGAGAACCTAACTATTGCTGAAATTATGATTAAACGTGAAATGAGTATTTCTGGTTTACCGCGGGAGGAAATAACTGCTGCGATGGAACGGAATTTAGATATTATGGAAGAAGCTATTCATGAAGGTGAAGCAGGCGTTACTTCAACTACCGGGTTAACGGGCGGAGATGCTGTCCTTATGCAAGACTATATCAAAAAAGGAAACTTCTTATCTGGTGAAGTTTTACTAGATTCAGTAGCAAAAGCGATTGCTACAAATGAAGTCAATGCAGCGATGGGTGTTATTTGTGCAACTCCCACTGCTGGAAGCGCTGGCGTTGTACCAGGCGTACTTTTCTCTTTAAAAGATCGTCTTGAAATGACACGTGAGGATATGATTAACTTTTTATTCACAGCTGGAGCATTTGGTTATGTAGTTGCGAATAATGCTTTTATAAGTGGGGCAGCGGGTGGTTGTCAGGCGGAAATTGGTTCTGCAAGTGCAATGGCTTCAGCAGCGATTGTAGCAGCAGCGGGAGGAACCCCCGAACAATCTGCGCATGCGATGGCGATGACAATGAAAAATATGCTTGGGCTTGTGTGTGATCCAGTAGCAGGACTTGTAGAAGTACCATGTGTGAAAAGAAATGCCCTTGGTTCTTCGCAAGCAATTATTTCAGCTGATATGGCACTAGCAGGCATTAAAAGTCGTATCCCATGTGATGAAGTGATTGAAGCAATGCACCGCGTTGGGTTACAAATGCCAAGCTCTTTAAGAGAAACGGCAGAAGGAGGATTGGCGGCTACACCGACTGGACGCGCCATTCAGCGGAAGATTTTCGGATTGTCGCCAGAAGATAAACGTGAGTGAACTTAAACGAATCCCGACAACTGAAATCAAAGGAATTGGTGAAGAAACAGCTAAAACTTTAAAAGAGCTAGGTTTATCGACCGTGCATGATTTGCTATGGAACTTCCCGTATCGCTATGAAGATTACCGGTTGCGGGATTTATCGGAAGTAGCGCATGAAGAACGAATTACAATTCAAGGCGAAGTGCTAACCGAAGCAACTGTAGCCTTTTACGGACGAAAAAAATCCAAGCTTTCTTTCCGCTTGTCAACAGAAGGTCAAGTCATCAAAATCGATTTTTTCAACCAACCCTATTTAAAAAATAAAATTACTGTTGGCGAAACAGTGACGATTTCTGGCAAATGGGACAAAAGCCGCGCCCAAATTACAGCCAGCAAAATTAAAATAGGTGCTGTCGAAAACGAAGAAGAATTAGAAGGCGTTTATAGATTAAAAGGAACCCTTCGCAATAAAACGATGCAAAAATACACTCGGCTTGCTTTTGATAGTTATAGCAAGGATATAGAAGAAGTTATCCCAACCAATTTACTAGAAAAATATCAATTAATGGATCGCTTAGAAGCTGTTCGCGTGCTTCATTTCCCAAAAAACAATGAGGAATTAAAACAAGCTAGACGCCGAATGGTTTACGAAGAATTCTTGCTTTTCCAATTAAAAATGCAGTTTTTCCGTAAAATCGAACGTGAGAAGTCGGGTGGGATTTCGATTAATTATGATGTAGAAGATTTGCGTCATTATATCGATTCCTTACCATTCCCGCTAACAAAAGCGCAAAAAAGAGTAGTGAATGAGATTTGCGGTGATATGTTATCGCACTTCCATATGAATCGTTTGTTACAAGGAGACGTTGGATCAGGAAAAACAGTTGTAGCCTCGATCGCGATGTATGCAGCTGCCAAAAGTGGTTTCCAAAGCGCTTTAATGGTCCCAACGGAGATTTTAGCTGAACAACATGCGAATTCTTTAGTAGAGCTACTACAACCCTTTGATATTACAGTTGGTTTGCTTACTAGTAGTGTGAAAGGGAAGCAACGTAGAGAATTACTAGCAATGCTTGAAAATGGCTCAATTGACGTTTTAATTGGCACCCATGCTTTAATCCAAGACGAAGTAATTTATCATCGACTTGGTTTAGTTATTACAGATGAACAACACAGATTTGGCGTAGCACAGCGCCGGATTTTACGGGAAAAAGGTGAATATCCCGATGTGTTATTTATGACCGCAACGCCAATCCCCAGAACGCTCGCAATTACAGCTTTCGGGGAAATGGACGTATCGATCATTGATGAACTTCCAGCTGGACGAAAAGAAATTGAAACCTACTGGGTAAAACATCAAATGCTTGATCGAGTTATTGGCTTTATGGAAAAAGAAATTGATAAAGGTCACCAAGTTTACATCATTTGTCCATTAATTGAAGAATCCGAAAAACTCGATGTGCAAAATGCGATAGACGTTTTCAACATTTTACAAAATAAATGGGGCACTAAATATGTTCCAGGACTCATGCACGGCAAGTTATTACCGGCAGACAAAGAACAAATTATGCGCGACTTTAATGATAAAAAAATTGACTGCCTCGTATCCACTACCGTAGTCGAAGTTGGCGTAAATGTTCCAAATGCTACGATGATGGTCATATATGATGCAGACCGTTTTGGTTTAGCGCAGTTGCATCAACTGAGGGGCCGAGTTGGGCGAGGGGCTGACCAATCTTATTGTATTTTAATTGCTGACCCAAAAACCGAGGTCGGAAAAGAACGAATGATGATTATGTCAGAAACAAACGATGGCTTTGTTGTCAGCGAACGAGACCTCGAACTTCGTGGACCAGGAGATTTCTTCGGTAGAAAACAAAGTGGTGTTCCAGAATTCAAAGTCGCTGATATGGTTCATGATTACCGTGTGCTTGAAATCGCTCGCCAAGATGCCGTCCATATGATCTTTGAAGAAAACATGTTGGAAAATAAAACATACGATAAATTAGTGGCGCTACTTGAGGAAGAAGGCGTCTTTACAGAACAAAAACTAGATTAAACCTATGTAACAAACTTTAAAAAAACTTGCAACTTGGCTTGATTTTTAATAACATATTAAAGTACCAATAAATAGGAGGAAGTTCTGAAGGTTATCCAGCAGAGGTAACTTCCTTTTTTTAGCCAGTCTTTAGTAGCTGGTGTTAATACCTTTCACAAAAAAAGAGATGAGGAACCGTGCATGAAAAAATATTCTAAGAAGGATCGACAAATGAAACTTCAAGTTGCTATTGAAGAAAATCCTTTCATAACAGATGAGCAACTTGCTGAAAAATTTGGGGTTAGCGTTCAGACTATCCGTTTAGACCGGGTGGCTCTTTCTATCCCTGAACTCAGAGAGCGAATCAAACATGTAGCGAGTGTCAATTATGCCGACGCAGTAAAAAGTCTTCCCATCGATGAAGTGATTGGTGAAATTATTGATATCCAACTTAGTAAGAGTGCAATTTCCATTTTTGACGTGAGAAGTGAGCATGTTTTTAAACGAAATAAAATCGCTCGAGGGCATCACCTATTTGCCCAAGCTAATTCCTTAGCAACCGCAGTCATCCCAAATGAACTCGCTTTAACTACACAAGCAACTGTTCGCTTTGTTCGTTCTGTATACGAAGGTGAACGCATCATAGCAAAAGCAAAAGTACGTCCAGCAACAGACAACAGAGCTATCACCATAGTGGATGTAAAAAGCTATGTTGGAGACGAAATTGTACTCAAAGGTAAGTTTGAAATGTATCACGCAACGCAAAAATGAAAATAAAGGACTGACGTATAATGAAAATTGCTGTAGATGCGATGGGTGGAGATCACGCACCAAAAGAAATTGTTTTAGGTGTAATGAAAGCTGTTGCCCAATATAAAGATATCGAAATTCTTCTTTTTGGAGATGAAACAAAGATAAATGAATATTTAACTGATAAAACTCGTGTGAAAATCATACATACCGATGAAAAAATAGAAAGTGACGATGAACCAGTTCGCGCAGTAAAACGGAAGAAAAAAGCTTCCATGGTACTTGCAGCCCAAGCCGTAAAAGACGGAGAAGCAGATGCCTGTATCTCAGCCGGAAATACAGGTGCCCTTATGTCTACTGGACTCTTTGTCATTGGACGCATTAAAGGGATTGACCGTCCAGCACTTGCGCCAACACTTCCAACCGTTACTGGAAAAGGCTTTGTCATGCTCGACTTAGGAGCGAATGCCGAAGCAAAACCAGAACATTTATTACAGTTTGGCTTAATGGGTTCGGTCTATGCGGAAAAAGTACGTAAAATCGAGCGCCCACGTGTGGCACTTTTAAACATCGGAACAGAAGAAACAAAAGGAAACGAATTAACAAAAAAATCATTTGAGCTAATGAAAAATCAAGATGCTTATGAATTTATCGGTAATATCGAAGCACGTGATTTGTTAATGGATGTAGCAGATGTAGTTGTTACTGACGGATTCACTGGTAATATGGTACTTAAGTCAATTGAAGGAACAGGCGCTGCATTCCTAAGTATGCTAAAAATGAGCTTACTAAATGGCTTTAAAAATAAAGTCGCAGCAAGCTTCCTGAAAAAAGATTTAATGGAACTAAAAGCAAAAATGGACTATAGCGAATACGGTGGCGCTTGTTTATTCGGTGTTCAAGCACCAGTTGTAAAAGCACACGGATCATCTAATGCAAATGGTATTTTTACCACTATTCGTCAAGTACGTGAAATGGTTGAAAAACAAGTTGTTGAAACCATCAAATCAGAAGTAGATAAAGTAAAAGTAGGAGGAACAGAAACAAATGACTAAAATCGCATTCGTATTTCCCGGTCAAGGAGCACAAAAAATTGGCATGGGGCAAGATGTAGCTGCAGAATATCCAGAAGCAAAAAAAATCTATGATGATGCTGATGAAAGATTAGGCTTTTCCATCACAGATGTTATTACAGAAGGACCAATCGAATTATTAACGAAATCCGAAAATGCACAACCAGCATTAGTTTCAACAAGTGTAGCTATTTTACGCGCATTAGAAACATATGGTGTTAAAGCGGATTACGTAGCAGGACATAGCCTTGGCGAATATAGCGCGCTTGTTGCTGGCGGATTTTTAGAAGCAAGTGATGCGATTTATCTTGTTCGTAAACGCGGAGAATTAATGGAAGCCGCTGTACCAAATGGTGCCGGCGCAATGGCTGCGGTTCTTGGCGTAGACCGTGAAACATTAAAAAAAGTAACCGAAGAAGTAACAGCTGAAGGGGATGCAGTTCAACTTGCTAACCTGAACTGTCCAGGTCAAATCGTTATCTCTGGAACAACAGCTGGTGTTGAAAAAGCTGGCGAAAAAGCAAAAGAAAGTGGTGCGAAACGCGTATTACCACTTGCTGTTAGCGGACCTTTCCACTCAAGTTTAATGGAACCAGCTGCACTTGCTTTCCGTGATATTTTAGCAGAGATTAAAATTTCTGATGGTCAAATTCCAGTAGTTAATAACGTGGATGCTAAAGAAACTACGGATAAATCCGAAATTAGCGATAAACTAATCAAGCAAATTTATTCCCCAGTATTATGGGAAGATATTGTCGAAGAATTAATTAAAAACGGCGTAGATACTTTTGTTGAAATTGGTTCTGGAAAAGTCTTAGCTGGTTTAATTAAGAAAATCAATCGTGATGTAACCGTACTGTCCGCAGGTGATGTTGAGTCAGTGAAAAGTGTTGCCGCGACATTGAAAGGAGAATAATTAATGACTTTACAAGGCAAAGTAGCAGTAGTAACAGGTGGATCACGCGGAATCGGTCGTGACATCGCCATCAAATTAGCTAAAGAAGGCGCAAATATTTTCTTCAATTACAATGGTAGCCCAGAAGCTGCGGAAGAAACAGCAAAACTCGTTGCCGAACATGGTGTAGAAGTAGAAGCAATGAAAGCAAACGTAGCGATTGCTGAAGATGTGGATGCATTTTTCAAACAAGCAATCGAGCGCTTTGGTCGTATCGACATTTTAGTCAATAATGCGGGAATTACGCGTGATAATTTATTAATGCGTATGAAAGAAGACGAGTGGGATGACGTTATTAACATCAACCTAAAAGGAACTTTCCTTTGTACAAAAGCAGTAAGTCGTACAATGATGAAACAACGCGCTGGTAAAATTATCAACATGGCTTCTGTTGTTGGCTTAATTGGTAATGCAGGTCAAGCAAACTATGTTGCAAGTAAAGCAGGCGTAATTGGCTTAACAAAAACAACTGCTCGTGAACTTGCTCCACGTGGTATTAACGTTAATGCTGTTGCTCCTGGTTTCATTACAACCGAAATGACAGACAAATTAGATGATAAAACAAAAGAAGCAATGCTAGCTCAAATTCCGCTTGGTGCTTACGGAACAACCGAAGATATTGCGAATGCAGTTCTTTTCTTAGCAAGCGATGCATCGAAGTATATTACTGGCCAAACACTATCCGTTGATGGCGGAATGGTAATGTAAAATTGGTTAATGAATGCGAATTTGCTTGGCTCGCATTACTTTAAATATTTTTGTTTACGTAGGAGAAATAATCCTATATAATACTTGGAGGGAGGTGAAGTGAAAAATGGCAGAAGTATTAGAAAAAGTTACAAAAATCATCGTAGACCGTCTAGGTGTCGAGGAATCCAAAGTAACTTTAGAAGCTTCCTTCAAAGAAGATCTAGGTGCAGATTCCCTAGATGTTGTTGAATTAGTAATGGAACTTGAAGACGAGTTCGGAGTTGAAATCTCTGATGGCGACGCTGAAAACATTAACACAGTTGGTGATGCAGTGAAGTACATAGAGGCAAACGCATAAAACTTTATGTGACCGGATAAATGAGGGTGCCCGTGTTACTTATCTTTGCTGTGGTAACTTCCGCACGTGAGATAAGTAGCACAGGTAGCCTCTTTTTCAAGGTTAAGAAGATTTGTTGGTTCATTTTCTAAGCAGCTTTTTGCTAGTGGCTGTTTAGAAAATGAACTTGCTTACTAGTATAGAGAGGGGCAAGTGAAATGAATCAATGGGAAGAATTACAAGAAAGTGTTGGTTTTGATTTTCAAAATGTAGAATTATTACAGCAAGCATTCACACATTCCTCGTATGTCAATGAACATCGCCGGGAAAATGTGAAAGATAATGAGCGCCTAGAATTTCTTGGTGATGCAGTCCTTGAACTAACTGTTTCAGACTACCTTTTTAATAAATATCCAGATATGGCAGAAGGACACATGACAAAAATGCGTGCAGCTATTGTATGTGAACCTTCCTTAGTAGAGTTCGCGGAAGCAGTACATTTCTCTAAATACGTGCGTCTAGGTAAAGGAGAAGAAAAAGCAGGTGGGAGAACACGCCCAGCTTTACTTGCTGATGTATTTGAATCTTTTATCGGCGCCCTATATTTAGATAATGGTATTGATAAAGTCGTGAAATTTCTAGAACGAGTTATTTTTCCGAAGATTGATGCAGGTGCATACTTGCAAACAGTCGATTACAAAACACAACTACAAGAGATTGTTCAACGGGACCGTGATGTCTTGATCGAATATGATATTCTTGGCGAAACAGGACCAGCACACAATAAAGCATTCGATGCCCAAGTTATTGTTAACGGACAAGTACTTGGAAAAGGCAGCGGTAGAACAAAAAAACAAGCAGAACAAAGTGCGGCACAATTTGCTATAAATCAACTAACACATAGATAAACAAAAATGGAGGTGTCCGGACATGTTATTAAAACGATTAGAAATGAATGGCTTTAAATCCTTTGCTGACAAAGTTGCGATAGATTTCGTGCCCGGCATGACTGCAGTTGTAGGGCCAAATGGTAGCGGGAAAAGTAATATTACAGAAGCAATCCGCTGGGTACTTGGTGAGCAGTCCGCTAAATCGCTCCGTGGTGGCCGAATGGGCGACGTTATTTTTGCTGGAAGTGATACGCGTAAACCAATTAATTTTGCAGAAGTATCGCTTATTCTCGAAAATGAAGACCATTTTTTACCACTTGATTATAGCGAAGTAGCTGTAACTAGACGTATTTACCGTAATGGTGATAGTGAATTTTTAATCAATAAAGAAAATTGTCGACTGAAAGATATTGTCGATTTATTTATGGATTCTGGACTTGGGAGAGAGTCTTTTTCGATAATCTCACAAGGGAAAATCGATGAAATTCTGAACAGTAAGCCAGAAGAACGCCGCTCGATTTTTGAAGAAGCAGCCGGCGTACTTAAATACAAACATCGTAAAAAACAAGCTGAAAATAAATTATTTGAAACCGAAGAAAATTTAAATCGTGTACAAGATATTTTATATGAATTAGAAGGGCAACTGGAGCCGCTCGAAATGCAAGCTTCTATTGCCAAGGATTATTTATTCCAACAAGAAGAACTAGAAAAATACGAAGTGACGTTACTTGCGAGTGAAATCAGTTCTTTAACAGAAAAACTAGCCGAAGTCCGTAAAGAGTTTGGTGAAAATCAAACGGTTTTAATTAAGCTACGCGAAGAATTACATGCGGAAGAAGCAATTGTTTCCCGTGAAAAACAAGCGCTTAATGAAACTGATATTGCGCTAGATAATTTACAAGAGCGTTTGTTAGTAGAAACCGAAAAACTCGAACAACTAGAAGGAGAGCGGAATCTTCAATTAGAACGTAAAAAACATAGCAGCGAAAACGAACAAGTCTACGCTGAAACATTGGCTGCGATTACCGAAAAAATTACTGCTCTTGAAGAACAAAAAGAAGTGTTAAGTAGTTCAAAACTCGAAAAAGAAACGGCGCTTGAAATTGCCGTAAAAGCGAAAAAAGAACTAGAAGCGACACTTTCAAAATATGATGATTTATCCGAAGAAGCGATTGAAAACCGCAAAAGTGATTATATTGATTTACGCCATACACAAACGACAATCAATAATGATTTAGGGTATATCGAACGCCAAATCGGACAAATTACTAGCCGAATTGATAAATTAGATTTAGAAAATAGTCAACATGTCGATGAAAGAAAAGATATGTTAGCTCAAATTGATACAACAAAAACACACCTTACAAAAATCCAAAGTGAGCTCACAGAACAAATGGAAATATACCGTGAAGTGCAGCAAACATTGGCAAAACAAGAAGCTGTTTTTGGAACACAAGAACGTGCGCTTTATAAACATTATGAAACAGTCCAACAAATGAAATCACGGAAAGAAACCTTAGAAGAATTGGCAGATGATTATGCCGGATTTTTCCAAGGCGTGCGTGAAGTATTAAAAGCAAAAAAAGAAATTCCTGGCATACTCGGAGCTTTAGTAGAACTTATTGAAATACCAGCAAAATATCAACAAGCTATGGAAACAGCGCTCGGAGCAAGTGCGCAAAATGTCGTTGTTGAAGATGACCGAGTTGCTCGTGAAGCAATCAGCTTTTTAAAGAAAACGAAAAGCGGTCGCGCAACATTTTTACCACTTTCAACTATTCAACCTCGAGAATTACCCGCAGCAACTAAAAACGCTTTAAGTAATCAACCAGCTTTCATCGCGCTTGCTAGCGAAGTAATTTCATTTGACCAAAAAGTGTCTCCAGTGATTTTAAACGCGCTCGGCACAACGATTTTAGCGAAAGATTTAAAAGGGGCGAATACGCTCGCTCGTTTAGTAAACTTCAGGTATCGCATTGTGACACTTGAAGGTGATGTGGTTAATGCCGGTGGTTCAATGACTGGTGGAGCAACAAAAGGCGGCAAATCGTCTATCTTAACGAGAAAACACGAATTAGGCCAATTAGCAGAAAAAATCGCTGAATTAAATAATTCCACTCGTGAACTAGAGTCTGCTGTTCAAGTTGCCAAAGATAGCATGTCGAAAAAACGAGAAGAACTTGAAGAAACTCGTGTTATTGGTGAAAATTTACGTTTACAAGAAAAAGAATTGCTTGGTAAACTAGATCGCGAAACCGAAAATCTAGAACGTTTTAACAAACAATTACAGCTATATGATATTGAAAAAGCAGATGGCAGCGAAGAATTAAACAAACTGCTGGAACGAAAAGAAACGCTACTTCAAGAGCAAGTAGAAATCGCTAATCAAATCGAAAAAACCGACGAAGAAATAAAAGCGATGACATCCTCAAGTAAAGCATTAGAAAGTAAACGTACAGCAGATTTAGAAAGCTTGTCGTCCTTAAAAGCGCAAATTGCCGCTAAACGTGAGCAGTTACAGTCTGCCGTCGAAGCAGTAGACCGCGTAACAACGACATTACATGAAAACTATGAACAAAAAGAAGCAGCTGAGCAAAAACTTGCTTCCTTAAAAACAAATCTATCAAGTGTCCATACAAGCGAAGAGTCTGCTAGAAAATCCATCGAAGAACTTCGTAAAGACAAAGCAGAGACAAGTGAAAAACTAAATCAAACAAGACAAACTCGCACCGAACTACAAGAAAAAATCGAACTACTAGAAGCTGAGTTGACGCAAAAAAATAACCAAATTAGTTTTTATGTGGAACAAAAAAATAATGCGGAAATAAGCATCGGTCGTCTCGAAGTAGATATTACCAACCGAATCGATCGCTTGCAAGAAGCCTATTTACTAACACCAGAACAAGCCGAAGAAAAAATCTTACCAGAAGTAGATACGGAACAAGCACGTTCTAAAGTTCGTTTATTAAAACGTTCGATAGACGAGCTCGGAATCGTTAATATTGGCGCTATTGAAGAATTTGATCGCATCCAAGAACGCTTTGACTTTTTAACAGGGCAACAAGCGGATTTACTTGCCGCAAAAGAAACCCTCTTTAAAGTTATGGACGAAATGGATGAAGAAATGAAAATTCGTTTCAGTGAGAGTTTTGAAGCAATAAAAACAGAATTTGCCATTGTTTTTCCAGAATTATTTGGTGGGGGAAGTGCGGAACTCGTGCTACTTGATCCAGAGAATCTACTCACGACAGGGATTGACATTGTCGTTCAACCACCAGGGAAAAAACTACAAAACTTATCGCTTCGTTCTGGTGGAGAGCGTGCACTAACTGCGATCGCATTACTATTTGCTATCATTCGTGTTCGCCCAGTACCATTCTGTATTTTGGATGAAGTAGAGGCGGCCTTAGATGAAGCCAATGTTACACGTTTTAGCCGCTACTTAAAACAATTTGAGTCAGGCACTCAGTTTATCGTTATTACGCACCGAAAAGGAACAATGGAAGAAGCCGACGTACTCTACGGTGTCACAATGCAAGAGTCCGGCGTCTCCAAATTAGTTTCGGTTCGCTTAGAAGAAACAGCCGAACTCATTAAATAAAAGGAGTATATAAAATGACCTTTTTTAAAAAATTAAAAGATAAAATTACCCAGCAAACCGATTCTGTTTCAGGAAAATTTAAAGACGGTTTATCAAAAACTCGCGGTAACTTTTCCGGGAAGATCAATGAAATGGTCGCTCGTTATCGTAAAGTAGATGAAGATTTCTTTGAAGAACTAGAAGAAATTCTTATCGGAGCAGATGTCGGTTTTGAAACAGTAATGGAATTAGTCGATACACTTCGCCATGAAGTACAATTAAGAAATATTAGCGACCCAAAAGATGTACAAGAAGTTATTGTTGAAAAACTAGTTGATATTTACCAAGGCGACGAAAAAGAAGACGAAACTTTGCATATTGAAGAAAATGGTCTAACTGTTATCTTATTTGTTGGTGTTAATGGCGTTGGTAAAACAACCTCTATCGGAAAAATGGCACATCGTTTTAAACAAGAAGGTAAAAAAGTCATGCTTGCGGCGGGAGATACATTCCGAGCAGGTGCAATCGATCAACTAGAAGTCTGGGGCGAACGAACAGGTGTCGATGTTATTAAACAAGCTGAGGGAAGCGATCCTGCTGCTGTCATGTTTGATGCCGTTCAAGCCGCCAAAGCTAGAAAAGCAGACATCTTACTTTGTGACACAGCCGGCCGTTTGCAAAATAAAGTCAACCTGATGAACGAACTTGAAAAAGTAAAACGTGTCATTACGCGTGAAATTCCTAATGCGCCGCACGAAGTTTTACTAGTCCTTGATGCTACAACTGGCCAAAATGCCTTCGTTCAAGCAAAACAATTTAAAGAAACAACAGACGTGACAGGTATTATCTTAACAAAACTCGATGGGACTGCAAAAGGTGGTATCGTCATAGCCATCCGTAATGAACTCGATATTCCAGTAAAATTCGTCGGACTCGGGGAACAAATGGACGATCTGCAAGCCTTTGATGCAAATGAATATGTGTATGGCTTATTTGCTGATATGGTTGATAACGAAAAATAATCAGAGAAAGCCGAATGATGCTCGTCATTCCGGCTTTTTTCTCTTTTATTTAACCTTCCTTGACATTCCCGTGATTTCCCCGTATCCTTTAAAAGGAGAGAGGTGAAATGCCTTGTTTGAGAAGACAAACCGTATGAATTTATTATTTGATTTTTACCAAGAATTACTAACAACAAAACAAAAATCGTATGTTTCTTTTTATTACTTGGATGATTACTCACTAGGCGAAATTGCCGAAGAATTTGAAGTGAGTAGACAAGCTATTTATGATAATATTAAAAGAACAGAAGAAAGCCTAGAAAAATACGAAGAAAAACTAGGGATGTTAAGAAAATATCAACAACGAGAAAAACTCTTTGATCAATTAGAAGCACAATTAACCAAGAAGAATTTTCTGGACGAGCAAGTGAAAGATACGCTCGAACAGCTTAAAAATATCGATTAGGAGGCCAGAATCATGGCATTTGAAGGACTAGCTGGAAGACTCCAAGAAACAATGAACAAAATTCGCGGTAAAGGGAAAGTAAATGAAGCTGACGTAAAAGAAATGATGCGTGAAGTTCGTCTTGCTTTACTAGAAGCCGATGTTAACTTTAAAGTCGTTAAACAATTCATTAAAACAGTAAGCGAACGTGCTGTTGGCGCGGACGTAATGAAAAGCCTAACACCCGGTCAACAAGTAATTAAAATCGTTCAAGAAGAATTAACAAGCCTTATGGGCGGCGAAGAAAGCAAAATCGGAACAGCTGATCGCCCACCAACCGTTATTATGATGGTAGGTCTACAAGGTGCTGGTAAAACAACTACTTCAGGAAAACTAGCTAATTTATTACGTAAAAAATATAATCGTAAACCTTTACTAGTCGCAGCAGATATTTACCGACCTGCAGCAATTAAACAATTAGAAACACTTGGCAAACAATTAGATATGCCAGTATTTTCTCTAGGCGATCAAGTAAGCCCAGTAGAAATCGCGAAACAAGCTATCGCTAAAGCAAAAGAAGAACATTTAGATTATGTCATTATCGATACAGCCGGTCGTCTTCATATCGACGAAACACTGATGGACGAATTAAAACAAGTAAAAGAAATCGCTTCGCCAACTGAAATTTTACTCGTAGTTGACTCAATGACGGGACAAGACGCAGTAAATGTGGCCCAAAGCTTCAACGAACAATTAGAAATTACCGGCGTTGTATTAACAAAATTAGACGGTGATACACGTGGTGGGGCAGCACTTTCCATCCGTTCAGTCACAGGAAAACCAATCAAATTCGTTGCTACCGGTGAAAAAATGGAAGCAATCGAAACGTTCCATCCCGATCGTATGGCTTCAAGAATTCTCGGCATGGGTGATGTACTTTCTCTTATTGAAAAAGCACAAACTGATGTAGATGCAGAAAAAATGAAAGCTATGGAACAAAAAATGAAAGACAACAGCATGACCTTAGATGACTTCTTGGACCAATTGCAACAAGTAAAACAAATGGGACCACTAGATGAACTACTAAAAATGATGCCAGGGGCAAACAAAATGAAAGGCCTCGACAACATGCAGGTAGATGATAAACAACTTGGTCACATCGAAGCGATAATTAAATCCATGACCAAAAACGAAAAAGATAATCCGGACATCATCAATGCGAGCAGAAGAAAACGAATTGCTCGTGGTAGCGGACGCCCAATTCAAGAAATCAATCGCCTCCTAAAACAATTTGCTGAAATGAAAAAAATGATGAAGCAAATGACTGGTGGAGGAAAAGGTAAGAAAGGTAAAAATCCATTCGGCAATTTCAAAATGCCATTTTAATTCAAAAAGCCAAAACCCTAATGCGGTTTTGGCTTTTTTCATACCTTAACATCCTGCAAATCATTTCTTTACAAACCCTTTATTCAACCAATAAAATCCATTGTTATAATTACAATTAAGCTTACAAAAGGAGGAGAAAGAATGAGAAATTGGGTAAAAGTAACAGGAGCAGGTGTATTAAGCGCAACATTATTACTAGGGGGATGTGGAACTCAGTCAGAAGAAAAAGCAGAAGCGAATGTTAAAACCGAAAAAACACTCCAACCAGGTAGTCAAATAAAACTACAAGGGGCAGTAAACGTTCGTGACTTAGGTGGTTACAAAACAACAGATGGTTTAACAATCAAACCACATAAATTAATCAGAAGCGCCGAACTTGCCACTTTAAGTGATTCAGATAAAAAGAAACTCGTAAATACATATGACCTTTCGCATATAGTTGATTTTAGGACAAATACCGAAGTGAAAGCCAAACCAGATCCAGAACTTACCGGAGTCGATTATACACATGATTCTGTGATGAAAGATAACGGAGCATCCACGAGCACGCAAGATTTAACCGCCAGTCTAGCTAAAATGGATAATCCCGAAACCTTTCTAATTAATGCTAATAAAAGCTTTGTTACAGATGAAACTTCTATTCAAGCCTACAAAGAATTTTTTGAGATACTACTAGCGAATCAAGATGGCTCAGTTCTTTGGCATTGTACAGCCGGAAAAGACCGAGCTGGATTTGGAACTGCTTTAGTCCTCTCGGCACTAGGTGTAGACAAAAACACTGTAATAGACGATTACATGTTATCCAATAAATACCGTGCTAGTGAAAATGAAAAAGCAATCCAAGCAGTCGCAGCTAAAACAGATAATAAAAAAGTTATCGACGGGATGACAGCTGTAATGGAAGTTCGTGAATCTTATATCAATGCCGCTTTCGATGAAATTGATGCTAAATATGGTTCGATGGATAACTTTTTAAAAGAAAAACTCGGACTAACTGATGACAAAAAAGAGCAACTTAAAAAAGCATATCTTTACTAAAAAAAATGGCCCTTTCAAATAGGGCTATTTTTTTTGCGTACAAATAGATTTAAAGTGAGGAACCATTTTAAAAAGATTTGTATACAATTTAAAGACAATTCATGTAAAGTTGGATTTAGTAGATATATTTACCTATTAAAGACCAGTGCTAAAGTTTAAATATAAGCCTTAAATGCGCATATTTGTATAACTTTTAGACTAATGATATTGAATTGAAGTATTTTTTCTTTCTAGTACTTTTTACTTTAATTTTTAAAAATATACTATATAGTAAAGTTATCTAACGGGTTATAACATTAAATGAAAGGTTCACTTAGATACATAAAAAGAAAGGAGGGTCATTTTGCTGAAATGATTTTAATCTGATATTGGATAAAGGTTCAGGGGATACTTAATAGTTAGCTTATTAGTAAACAATAATTAAATACCTTTATTCTGTTTTCAGTTATTTTTCAAAATCAAAACTTATTGATTTTTAAGGGGGAAAAATGATGAAAAAACAGCGTGTGGATTACAAAAGGAAACTTGACCAAAAGCGAGCGCAAAAAGCAAAATTAATTGCTGCTCTAATTACAACAACAACAATGATGGTAGCACCTGTCACAGTGAATTATGATTCTTTTAATCACAAATTTACCCTCAGTGGTATTCAAGCGGATGCAGCAACGATTGATTTACTTGGGAATTCAAGCTTGAATACACAATATGCGAATGGGAAATTAGTGATTACTCTATCAGGGAACCAATTAGTTAGTGCGAGTGCTGTATCTACGTATTACCCGTATTTTGAACTGCCTAGCGAATTAACTTCTATTTTGAGTAATCCAAATATAAAAGCAAATACAAAAATTGATTATAAAATTGCTTATTTAGGAATTGGGAATATTGGGTTATTTAATCAAGGAACAGTTAATGGTAGTTCAAATAATTTCTTCATTGATACTAGTAGAAATGCAATTGGGGCAAGAGTAAATCATTTACTGGGAGTTGGCGTTAGTAGTGTATCTACTTTTACGCTAACAATTGATTTACTTGCGCTTGGTGTTACGGCTCTTCCTAGTGCAAATGATGGAAAATTGGATTTCGCAGCTAGAACTGGCGATGGACTATTGGATGTTGATTTGTTGAATAGTAACGCAGCTCGTGGATTTATTACGACGGATGTTGGGGATGCTGATGCCGACGCTGATGCGGATGCTGACGCTGATGCAGATGCGGACGCTGATGCAGATGCTGACGCTGATGCTGACGCTGATGCCGATGCGGATGCAGATGCTGATGCCGACGCTGATGCCGACGCTGATGCTGACGCCGACGCTGATGCCGATGCGGATGCTGATGCAGATGCCGATGCAGATGCCGACGCTGATGCCGATGCGGATGCCGATGCGGATGCTGACGCCGATGCCGATGCTGACGCCGACGCCGATGCCGATGCCGATGCCGACGCTGACGCCGATGCAGATGCCGACGCTGATGCCGACGCTGATGCCGATGCTGACGCCGACGCCGATGCGGATGCCGACGCTGATGCCGATGCAGATGCCGATGCTGACGCCGATGCGGATGCTGACGCCGATGCTGACGCCGATGCGGATGCTGACGCCGACGCAGATGCGGATGCGGATGCCGACGCTGATGCCGATGCGGATGCTGACGCTGATGCTGACGCCGACGCTGACGCCGATGCGGATGCTGACGCCGACGCAGATGCGGATGCGGATGCCGACGCTGATGCCGATGCGGATGCTGACGCTGATGCTGACGCCGACGCCGATGCGGATGCCGACGCCGATGCGGATGCCGATGCGGATGCTGACGCAGATGCCGACGCTGATGCCGACGCCGACGCCGATGCGGATGCGGATGCGGATGCTGACGCAGATGCCGACGCAGATGCCGACGCCGACGCCGATGCGGATGCGGATGCCGACGCTGATGCGGATGCCGATGCTGACGCCGACGCCGATGCGGATGCCGATGCGGATGCTGACGCCGATGCCGACGCCGATGCCGACGCAGATGCCGACGCCGATGCGGATGCTGACGCGGATGCTGATGCGGATGCCGACGCCGATGCCGATGCTGATGCTGACGCCGATGCGGATGCGGATGCCGACGCCGATGCCGACGCCGATGCCGACGCTGACGCTGATGCCGATGCCGACGCCGATGCCGACGCTGACGCCGATGCGGATGCCGACGCTGATGCCGATGCGGATGCTGACGCTGATGCTGACGCCGACGCCGATGCGGATGCCGATGCGGATGCTGACGCAGATGCCGACGCTGATGCCGACGCCGATGCCGACGCCGATGCCGACGCTGATGCCGACGCCGACGCCGACGCCGATGCCGACGCTGACGCCGATGCGGATGCCGATGCCGACGCTGATGCCGACGCCGATGCGGATGCCGATGCCGACGCTGATGCCGATGCCGACGCCGATGCTGACGCTGATGCGGATGCCGATGCCGATGCCGATGCCGATGCTGACGCCGATGCAGATGCTGATGCGGATGCCGACGCCGACGCTGATGCCGACGTAGATATCGACTGGAGAGATTTCCTAGTTGAAAAACCAACTGTCAATCCAATTTATGAAGGAACTAAAACTATTACAGGTTCTTCTATCTATAAAAACCTTAATATGAATACCCTATTAAAATCATTACAAAGAGATGCTCCAGCCGGAACAGTTTTCTATATTAATTTAACGCTTCCGGATGGCACAGTCATTGGCAATGTATTAATTAATTCAGATGGAACCTATACAATAAATATTCCTAATTATAATTTGAAAGCTGGAGATGTTATCCACCTTCAAGTAACTGCTAAATATGGTGACGAAGTAAAAACAAGTGATGATGTAGCAGTGACAGTTCAACCATTAGTTGATTCGGATGCTGACGCCGATGCCGACGCCGATGCTGACGCCGACGCCGACGCCGATGCAGATGCTGACGCTGATTCAGATGGAGGAGGCACTAACTCTTCTAATAACGGTGGAACTACTGGAACAGCAAATGGAGGTACGGGCGTAACCGTTTCTAATATGAGTACAAACGGCTCCGGAACAATGCTTTCCTCAGGCTACAGTGCTGATGGAACAACAAGTATTTCCTCAAGCGACCTTCCATCCACAGGGGATACTAGTAGCAGTCTTCCTTGGGTAGGGCTTGGACTCTTCTCATTAGCTGGCGCGTTCTTACTACGTCTTTTCCGTAAATAAAGCCACAAAACATCGATTCCCTGCTGCTAAGTAAGTTTAAGCAGCAGGGAAATTATAAAAAGGAGTGGTACATATGCCTTGGAGAGGTGTACTTGATGAACTTGAAAATAAAATTATTGATCAATTAACAGAAGCAGAAGAGCACGCCACTTACAACGGGAAATGGCATGGTTTTCTAACAATAGGTTATAAAAATAAACGAGCGACAGTAATCAACTTTAGCTATCTTTGTTTAGCAAATTTAATTAATGAAATGAAAAAAAGTGCATTGAAAAATCAAACCGAAGAAGCAATTTCATTTAAAATGGATATTGCGGTGAATTATCAACTCGAAAACTTAGGCGAATGGAATAGAAAAGCCTTAAAAACAAAGAAAAATTATTATAGACGAGGCATTGCCTTAAATGAAAATTTTAAAATAGCTTTAATGGAACAGGAAATTAATGCGAACGCTATCCTTTTACCTGGAGATGAAGGACTAGCTATCAACGTTGAAAATATGAATAGATATTTAATTCAAGCCAATAAAAATCAAGCCCAATTAAACTTAACCATCGATTCTAGTGTTGTCACTTTCGAAACAGTAGGGTGGTTTTTTGATGGTAAAAACATTCATGAATTAGAAACCTCTAGTTTAGACCACGGACGTAGGAAAGTAGAACGTTTGACGCCAGAAATTATTTCTACATTAGTTGAAAATGCTGGAGAATATTTGGCGCATCAAGTAAACGCAACTGGTGAATTTAATTATGGTTGGTTTGCTTGTTTTGACAAAAAAATCAAACATTATAATAGTTTGCGCCATGCTAGTACTACTTATTCCATGTTAGAAGCATATGAATTAACGGGAAATAAAGCTATTCTAGAAGCCGCAACAAAAGCATTAACATACCTAGAAAAACACTTTATTTATGAAAAAGACGACAGGGCCTTTCTTATCGAACCAGAACTTCGTGAAGTTAAATTAGGTGGTTCAGCCGCGACGCTACTAGCATTAACTAAATATATGCATATTACTGGTACTAAAACATACTTACCTCTTTGCCGGAAAATAGCAAACGCAATTCTCTCATTACAAGACGAAGATGGGAAGTTCACACATGTGTTAGAATATCCGTCATTAGAAGTAAAAGATATTTTTCGAATTATTTATTATGACGGGGAAGCTGTCTTTGGTCTACTTCGCCTCTATGAAATTGACCGCGATTCCAAATGGTTAGACGCAGCAGCTAAATCATTTAATCACTTTATAAAAGATAAATACTGGCAAAATCACGATCACTGGTTAAGCTACTGTGCCAATGAAATTACCAAATATATCAAAGACGAAGCTTACTATGAATTCGGACTGCAAAATGCCTTTGATAACTTACCATTTATTTACGAGCGCGAAACCACTTTTCCAACATTTTTAGAGCTTACCGTCGCTACAAAAGAAATGACACTGCGGATGGAAGCGGAAGGCCATCAAGCATTATTAACATCTTATTCGCTGGAAAATCTTGAAAAAACGATTACAAAACGCGCACTTTATCAATTAAATGGTTACTTTTATCCAGAGCTTGCGATGTACTACAAAAATCCAGCCAGAATAGAAGGTAGTTTCTTCATTCGTCACCAGTCTTTCCGCGTGAGAATTGATGATGTTGAGCATAATATTTCCGGATATGTGAGATATTATCAACTATTAAAACAAGGAAAACTAAGCACTGAAGCCGAAAGTGTCCGCTGAAAAGAAAAAAATATCCTCTGTAAAGAAAAAACACTTTACAAACAAATCCTTTACTGGTAATATATATACTTGTGTAAGACTTTATGGAGGTGTAATTAAACTATGGCAGTTAAAATTCGTTTAAAACGTATGGGTTCTAAAAAGAAACCTTTCTACCGTATTGTAGTCGCTGATTCTCGTTTCCCACGTGATGGCCGTTCAATCGAAACTATTGGTACTTATAATCCATTACTTGATCCGGTTGAAGTGAAAATCGACGAAGAAGCAACTTTGAAATGGATGCATAATGGTGCGAAACCATCTGATACAGTTCGCAATCTTCTTAGCCGCGAAGGTATCATGGAAAAATTCCATAACCAAAAATTAGGTAAATAAGGAGGTCTCGGCGCGAATGGAAGAACTCATTCTCTCAATCGTGAAACCCCTTGTTGACCACCCGGAAGACGTTGTTATCACGCCAGAAGAAACGGATACTTCGTTAACCTACAAATTGTCTGTCAGTAAAGAAGACATGGGACGCGTGATTGGTAAGCAAGGTCGTATTGCAAAAGCGATTCGTACTCTTGTCTATGCAGTTGGCTCCAAAAACGATAAGAAGATTCGTCTTGAAATTATCGAATAACAAAAACTCGTCAAATTGGCGAGTTTTTTTATAACTTTTTTTAATAATCATCAGAGAAGCAATTACCTCACTAAATGTTGTAAAATAAAATAGAAATGGAGGAATTGTTATGAAGCCAGTTATTGGAATTACAGGAAATAGATTAGTCAAAGGAGTGGACGTGTTTTACGGACACCGTGTAACTTATACACAACAGCGATATGTAGATGCTATTCAGAAAGTTGGCGGATTTCCTATCGCGTTACCAATAGATGACCCGTCTGCTGCCGTTCAAGCAATTTCTCTCGTAGATGGTTTACTTTTAACCGGTGGGCAAGATATTACACCGCAATTATATTTAGAAGAACCGTCCCAAGAAATCGGGGCATATTTTCCACCGCGCGATAGCTATGAAATCGCCTTAGTCCGAGCAGCTTTGGACGCTGGAAAACCTATTTTTGCGATTTGCCGCGGAATGCAACTTGTCAATGTTGCACTAGGTGGCACGCTGTATCAGGATATTAGCCAAGTTGAAACGAAAGCACTCCAACATCTGCAACGTGTCGATGAGCAACTCGGCTCCCATACAATCGATATTGAACCTACAAGCGAACTCGCAAAACACCACCCAAATAAAAAACTAGTTAACTCACTCCATCACCAATTTATCAAAAAATTAGCACCGAGTTTTAAAGTAACGGCTCGGACTGCTGACGGGATGATTGAAGCAGTGGAGGGTGACAATTTACCAAGCTGGTATTTAGGTGTTCAGTGGCACCCGGAATTAATGTTCCAAACAGATCCAGAAAGTGAACAATTATTCCAAGCTTTAGTAGATGAATCCAAAAAAACTATGGTAAAATAAGGACATAATCGCTAGTGGAGGTGTCCTGTGGAAATCATCCAAAAAGTTGTCGTCAAACAAATTCTGACAGAAACAAGTAAACAAGAATTAATCGAGTATTATACCGAACAAAAACGACAAATTGAACAAGAATGCGATCAGTTGCATTTTGAACAAAAGAAAATGGAACGAAAAAGCAAATTTCAACCAGAACGAGTGGCTGACTATTTCACGCATGAACTTGAAGTACGCCGAGAAAAGAAAAAATTAATCCAGTTTCAAATGGAGCAATTAGAAGTACTTGAACTTGGTAGTGAAATTCGCGAACGAGAAATGGAAACAATCATTGATGTACAAGTAGGAGACAAGTGGGATAAATCCATTTTCGATAAAACAATCGTTGTGAGAGATGGAATCATAGTAGAAATACGCTAGAGGTGACTTATGGAGAAAATGTATAATGTAGGAAAAATTGTTAATACGCATGGCTTAATCGGTGAAATTCGTGTTATCGCGACGACCGATTTTCCAGAAGAACGGTTCCAAGTTGGGAATACCGTGTACTTATTTGAAAAAAACAGCAAAAAGCCTGAAAAACTAATTATTCGTTCACACCGCAAACACAAAAACTTTGATTTGCTTATGTTTGAAGGACTTACCGGCATTCATCAAGTAGAGCGTATGAAAGAAGGCGTTCTTAAAATCAAAGAAGCGCAACTAACCGATTTAGAAGAAAATGAATTTTATTTCCATGAAATCATTGGTTGCACAGTTGTGACGACTGACGGAGAAGAGCTTGGCGAAATCACAGAAATTCTAACACCAGGCGCAAATGATGTATGGGTTGTAAAAGGCGCAGACAAAAAAGAAAAACTCATCCCTTATATTGCTGATGTAGTTAAAGATATTAATACTAACGATAAAAAAATTACCATTGAAGTAATGGAAGGGCTGCTAGATTAATGAAAATCGACATTCTATCCATTTTTCCAGATATGTTTTCGGGAGTGACTGGGAGTTCCATTATTAAAAAAGCAATCGAAAATGAGCGGGTCGCGGTTGAAGTAACTGATTTCAGGGAATATGCAGAAGGAAAGCATCAGGTTGTCGATGATTATCCTTATGGTGGTGGGGCAGGGATGCTCCTTAAAGCCCAACCTATCTTTGATGCCGTTCAAGCGGTCAAAGATAAGCAACCAGAAACAAAGCCAAGAGTTATTTTAATGGATCCAGCCGGTAAACGCTTCGACCAAAAAATGGCAGAAGAATTTGCAGAAGAAGAACATCTTGTTTTTATTTGTGGTCACTACGAAGGATACGATGAGCGAATTCGCGAACATCTTGTTACAGATGAAGTTTCGATAGGGGATTATATTTTAACAGGTGGCGAAATTGGTGCAATGATTGTGATGGACAGCGTTATTCGTCTTTTACCAGGTGTACTTGGAAATAAAGATTCAGCTGTGACGGATTCTTTCTCCACCGGTTTGCTTGAACATCCACACTACACACGACCAGCCGATTTTCGCGGAATGAAAGTACCTGATATTTTACTCAGCGGAAACCATGCTTGGATAGAAGAGTGGCGCGATAAAGAATCACTCAAAAGAACTTACGAACGCCGACCAGATTTACTTAAAAACTACCCCTTAACAGACAAGCAAAAAACTTGGCTCAAAGAATGGTCTGACAGTAAATAAAAAAGGACGTGATTTTAAATGGCAATCTTCGGAACTCCAGATGAAAAAGAAGCTAAAAAATCCGAACGACAAAAAGAACGAGAAGCCTATGTGCAAGAAGAAAATGACCAAAAGCGAATAGGTCAAAGATGGCAGGATATTCAGGTCTCAACAGGACCCATAAATGTTAATCATGATATTCTAACCGTTGTTTTCGCCAAAAGTGTTCGCCCAAGAATTAAAAGCGATCCAGAAGCGTACTTAGAAACAGTAGGCTTTGAAAATTTACTACAGGAATTGCAAAAGAAAGCTTTAGATGCAGGCGGAAATGGCTTAATTCATTGTTCATTCACTGAGCAATTCGTCGACGGGCTTGTATATCAACTGGCATATGGAACAGCCGTGAACATTAAAATTACGAGATTCTAAAAAAAGACTAGAAAGCCGGGTAACTGGTTTTCTAGTCTTTTTTATTTGTTAGTTGTGTTTTTGCACGCTGAATGATGCTTAATAAATCAAAATCACTCATGGATTTAACAGGTCCGTGACCACAAGCGATTTCAGTCACATCAACCAGCTGCAACTTTTCCGCGGAAGCAATACTCGTTTCTAAGTCCCAAGATCCCATCGCAGGAAAAGGAAACAAAATCCGTTTCTCCCCACAAATAGCTGCACCACCACGAGTTTGAAATAAATCACCAACGAATAAATGCCCATTACGCTCATCAAAAAAGGAAATCGAGCCAGGTGTATGTCCGGGTGTATCCATAATTAATAATGAACCTACCATATCACCATCTTTTAATAGTTGATCAATTTTTACTGGAAATTGATCAGGATAACTACCCTTTAACGGTTTTTGAGCTTCAAAAGCATAAATCTCTTTTGTTTCTACCAGCAATTTTTCCCTGCTTCCAACCATCAAAAGGGCTTCTGGAAAAGCTTCTTTAAGTGCAACTAAACCGCCAATATGGTCCCCATGCCCATGTGTCAACAAAATTCGTTTTAAAGGTAATTTCAGTTTAGTAATAAGTGAAATTATTCCTTTTGCATGAGATAAAATCCCTGTATCAATTAAAGTTAAACCATCTTTCTCCAAAACTAAGTAACAATTTACCGGAAAAAGGTGCGGCAATGTTGTTATTTGCCAATATTGATGTTTCGCAGTAACTTTCATTCCAAAACCTTCTTTCTACATTACTTTTTTAATAAAAAATGTAAATCTTTTTTAGCTGCTCGAGCAATTTTTTTATCATAGTATTCATTTGATTTTCTAATGGAAAGATCAAGTCGGTCAATTGAAGTCGTCTTAACAGAAAGGACGCCACTCATCCAAAGTGGATAGCGGAGGGCGGTAAGGGCAGGACGAGCGAACAGCCGATGTTGTAACTCCATCCCGCCAATCGTATAAATTAAGCGCGCTCGTTTTTTTCGCCAAGGACCTGTCAGTAAATATTTTTTATCTTTAAAACTATAACTCTCGCCGCGCCAAAACAAATGATCAATTACACCTTTTAGTACAGCTGGAACATTAAACCACCAAACGGGATAAGCAAATAGCAGCAAATCAGCCGAACTGGCATCTTGTTTTAAGTTGGTCATTTCGGTAGTTTGTTCAGTTCTGTAGCCCTCAGGTAAATTTGGATCAAAAGCCAATTCGCGAATATCATACGTTTTTATCTCGATTGCTGAGTGTCCTTGAAAAAAAGTTAAATACTTATGAAACAGTTCTCTTGATGTTCCTTTTTCTCGCGGGTCACCCATTATTGCTACAACTTTTGCCATTAAAATCCGTCCTTCCTGATGTCAGTGAAAATATGTTCCACAAAGGTATTTACATCTTTTTGGACAGTCGAATAGTCTTGTACATCATCGATTTGAGGTAATTCTTCTAAAAGGGCGGCGATTTTCGTATAGTGTGCAATAGTTTGTTTAATCTCTGCTGCTTTAAGGGCAAGCAATTCTTTCGACGCCGTATTACAGGCAACAGATGGCTCACTTCTTAACCATTCCATCATTAATTTTATTTCGGCAAGGGAGAATCTGGCATACTTCATCACCAAAATAAACTTTAATTCTAGTAAATGTTGTGCGTTATAAACACGATACCCGTTTTCCAGCCGATTAGGTACTATTATCTTATTTTTTTCATAATATCGTAGTGTGTCTGCCCGAATTCCAACGCAAGCAGCCATTTCTTTTACTGTCCATTGTTCCATGTTCGACACCTCCATTTGATATACTTAAGGTAACATTAGACCATACTCTAAGGTCAAGTTTTTTTATTAAAGAAAAAGTAAGAAAAAAACTTTACAGCGAATCTAGTTTATGGTAACCTAAATAAGGTGACTGGAGAGACCAGTCTGATAACGATATTCCGCTTCATTATTAATATGAATGAATGTTTGTTGGAAGGAGAGAAAAACATGAACAAACTGATTGATGAAATCACAAAAAGTCAACTAAACCCAGATGTTCCAAGTTTCCGTCCGGGTGATACTGTACGTGTACATGCGAAAGTAGTCGAAGGTACTCGCGAACGTATCCAATTATTCGAAGGCGTTGTAATCAAACGTCGCGGAGCTGGAATCAGCGAAACTTTCACTGTTCGTAAAATTTCTAACGGTGTTGGTGTGGAACGTACTTTCCCAGTACATACTCCACGTATCGCGAAATTAGAAGTTATCCGTCGTGGTAAAGTACGTCGTGCGAAACTTTACTACCTACGTAACCTACGTGGTAAAGCGGCTCGTATTAAAGAAATTCGTTAATCATTTAACGGCTGAAACCCTTGAGAAATCAAGGGTTTTTGTTTTACTAATTATTAGACAAACATCCGAAAGAATATTAACTACAGATTAGGAGAACTATTATGCTTAGATTTTCTGGATTAGTAATAACAATCGCTTTAATTATATATATTGTCTTTTTCTTATGGAGATGGTTGAAAAGGCACGACACAAAAAAAATAATTTTCTTCAAAACTTGTTTTTATGTGTATACGTGTGGAGTAATCAAGTTTACGATGTTTCCTATTATGCTAGATTCTTTTCTAATTGAGGATACAAAAAAATATGCAACTGGTTCCTATATGAATTTAATACCATTTAATTCCATAGGTGAAATGTTTATGGAAGGGAGAGAATATGCTAGTTTCCAAATAGTAGCAAATTTTATTATGTTTGTTCCCCTCGGAATACTTTTACCATTATGTTATCCAAAATTAACATGGAAAAGTGTTTTCGCTATAAGTTTTATAGCAACCGTTGGGATTGAATTTGCCCAGTTATTACAAGACCTTATTTATCAAGCGCCTTTTAAATTTGTAGACATTGATGATGTAATATTGAACTTTTCTGGCGGGATTTTCGGCTACATAGTTTATGTTATAATTCGACCTGTATTAAGAAAAATGAATTTATGCCCAATTGTAGAAAAAAACAGCTAGGATTATATACTAGCTGTTTTTTTCGATTTATTTACTGAAGGTTATAAGATTTTTCGATTAGTGTCACTGGTTCTCCTTGGCTGTTTCTAAGTGCGATATTTTCTTTTCCCCACTGACACATTGTATCAACTATAGCATTTAAAGTAAGCCCGTAAGCAGTTATACTATACTCGACTTTAGGTGGAAGCTCATTATAAACCGTACGATCAATAATCCCATCTCTCTCTAATTCCCTTAGTTGCTGAACTAGAACCTTCTGTGATATTTTCGGAATACATCTTTGCAGCTCCCCAGTCCGCTTAGTCCCTTGAGCAAGAAAACAAATAATCAAGGGTTTCCATTTTCCACCCATAATATCGAGTGTAGCTTCTACACCTAAATTATAAACTTTCATTTGTTTTCCTCCTCCGATTTAGATACTTGCAAATAATACCACTTATAGACACTTACTTACAAGTAACTAAGCCACTTTCGAGTGTGTATTTACTTTCTTTCAAAACTAAATTACGATAAATAATAACGATAGAATAAAGGAGTAATCGAATGAAAACATTAGTTATTATCTCACATCCGAATATCGAAAATTCACGCGTAAATAGAGTATGGAAAGAAGCTCTTTTAAAAAGTACAGAAGAGTTGGCAATTCATGAATTATATGAAGTTTATCCTAACTGGGATATTGATGTAACCTTTGAACAACAACAATTGCAAAACTACGATAAAGTCATTATCCAATTTCCATTTTATTGGTACAGCTACCCGCCGTTATTAAAAAAATGGTTCGATGATGTCTTTTCGTATGGCTGGGCTTACGGCTCAAAAGGGGACAAGATGGCTGGGAAAAAGCTTGCTCTTGCAGTTTCAATTGGCGATAAAAAATATAATTATAAAGAAGATGCGCCAATTGGCTATTCACTAGACACATTACTTACACCATTTCGAGCAACAATAAACCACATTCGAGCTGACTATAGAGGGGCTCACACGATATATGGCAGCTCCTTTGAAGTCACAGATGAAGAAATAGTAGAAAATGCGTATGTGTATGCAAACCAATTTTTAACATGCTTGGAGTAAAAGATACTTTGTGATGGCTACTACCAAAAAAAGCTATTCTCCTTTAATCCTCAGAGAATAGCTTTTTTTTATTAATATATCTAGAAAAGATTACTTACTTAAATTTTTAATCGCATAATCAGCTTCTTCAGCAGTGAATTTTTCACCTGCAGAAGATGTTAATTGATCGCGAATAGCTTCAGGAGCCATAGCCATTGATTTTTGGTAATCTTCAGCTTTTGCGAGTGCATTTGCATTGTAGTCAGCTTTTAAGTTATCTACAGCATATTTTCCAGCTTCTGCGGAAAATTTTTCACCAGCTTCTGATGTTAATTGGTCGTAAATACCAGCTTTAGACATCTTCATCATAGAAGAATATTGCTCCGCTTTTTTTAGAGCAGATTTATATTCTGAAGGAACACTATCTTCTTTTTTCTTCTCTTCAGCTTTCTTTTCTTCAGCAGCTTTTTCTTCTTTTTTCTTAGCTTCATCTTTTGCTTTATCTTTTGTTTCTACTGCTTCGGTGTTCTTCTTATCATCTGCTGCAGTGTCATTTCCACCCATTGCAGAACCAATCGCTCCCAACGCGATTACGACAATCAACCAGAACCACCATTTTTTGTAAATTGCTTTCTTTTGTTTCCCTTTTTCCATTTTTCTATCTCCCTTTTTTTATATCTATATAATCGCTGATGCGTTTATACCCCTTTGTACTTTGGAAAGGTTTACAAATTTATATGTACTTACATAAGAAGACAAAACAAAATAGCCACTAAACAACGAATTTTTCATATTATGGCGGGCTATTGTAATAAATATTTGGTTATATCCCAAGTCTATAATAATCTTAAATCTATGTCAATATCATAATCTAGCTTATAAAGCTGTTTCGAGATTTTTTTTAAGTTCTTGTAATTCGCCTTGACACTAAAAACCCCATATGATATAGTAAGTAAGGTTATTAAACAAGAAAGAAGAAGCAACCCGCTTCTCGCCTCGTTAACACGAACGTTTTCAGGCAAAAAATTCAAACTTTCGTCGCGTAACTTACGCGATTTTGAATGTGCGGGATTGCTGAAAAGCAGCCCGTTTTTTTATGGCCTCTGAACGAACGAGTTAGCAGGCCGCAGATTTGAACAGCTATTTTCTATCTTGTTGTAACAAAATTAAGTGGAGGTGGCTCACCATTAGCAAAGACATGTTGGTAAACGATGGGATTCGTGCACGTGAAGTAAGATTGATCGACCAAGACGGTGAACAATTAGGCGTGAAGAGTAAAATCGATGCGCTTCAAATTGCTGAAAAGGCTAATCTTGATCTAGTGCTTGTTGCTCCAACAGCGAAACCGCCAGTAGCTCGTATCATGGACTACGGTAAATTCCGTTTTGAACAACAGAAGAAAGATAAAGAAGCCCGTAAGAACCAAAAAGTCATCGTAATGAAGGAAGTTCGTTTAAGTCCAACAATTGACGAACATGATTTTGATACGAAGCTACGTAATGCACGTAAATTCCTTGAAAAAGGCGATAAAGTAAAATGCTCTATCCGTTTTAAAGGTCGTGCCATTACACACAAAGAAATCGGTCAGAAGGTGCTTGACCGTTTTGCAAAAGCGTGCGAAGACCTTTGTACAATTGAGCAAAGACCAAAAATGGACGGACGTTCCATGTTCTTAGTCCTAGCACCACTTCATGAAAAGTAAAGTTTTGAGGAGGAAATATTCATGCCAAAAATGAAAACCCACCGCGGTTCCGCTAAACGTTTCAAGAGAACAGGATCTGGAAAATTAAAACGCAGACACGGTTTCACAAGCCATATGTTCGCTAACAAATCCCAAAAACAAAAACGTAAATTGCGTAAATCAGCAATGGTATCAGCTGGCGACTTCAAACGTATTCGTCAAATGGTCGCTAAAATGAAATAAGAGAAACAACATTTTTGTAAATTCTAGGAGGTAGACAATATGCCACGCGTAAAAGGCGGAACAGTAACACGCAAACGTCGTAAAAAGATAGTTAAATTAGCCAAAGGGTATTACGGCTCTAAACATTTATTATTCAAAGTAGCTAACCAAGCGGTAATGAAATCTTACCAATATGCTTATAGAGATCGTCGTCAAAAGAAACGTGATTTCCGTAGATTATGGATCGCACGTATCAATGCGGCAGCTCGTATGCAAGATCTTTCTTACAGCAAATTAATGCACGGCTTAAAATTAGCTGGTATTGATATTAACCGTAAAATGCTTGCAGACTTAGCAGTAAATGATATTGCTTCATTTAACACACTTGCTGATTCAGCAAAAAAAGCATTAGCTAAATAATTCAAAAATCCTCACTCGTTGGAGTGAGGATTTTTTTATGTTATAAATTAAGTTCTAACTCTACTGGACAATGATCCGAACCAAGCACATCCGCATGAATTTTCGCATCCACTAACTTATCTTTCAATCGTTCTGAAACAACAAAATAATCAATCCGCCAACCAGTATTTCTAGCACGCGCGTTCATTCGGTATGACCACCAAGAATAAGCGTCGGTCAAATCAGGATAAAAATAACGGAAACTATCAATAAAACCAGCGTCTAAAAACGCAGAAAATTTTGCGCGTTCCTCATCCGAGAAACCGGCATTTTTGCGATTTGTCTTCGGATTTTTCAAATCAATTTCTTCGTGCGCAACATTCAAATCACCACAAAGGACAACCGGCTTCGTTTTATCCAAGTTTTTGACATATTCCAAAATCGCATCCTCAAACGTCATACGATAATCTAATCGTTTTAACTCAGCTTGCGAATTTGGTGTATAAACCGTTACCATATAAAAATCATCAAATTCAAGCGTGATTACGCGACCTTCAGTATCATGTTCCGGGACACCTAAACCATATTGCACCGATAATGGCTCAACTTTTGTAAAAATGGCAGTACCTGAATAACCTTTTTTTACGGCATAATTCCAATAATCTTTATACGCAGGTAAATCAAGTTCAATTTGACCTTCTTGTAATTTTGTTTCTTGTAAGCAAAATATATCAGCATCAACTTCTTCAAAATACTCCAAAAAACCTTTTTTCACAGCTGCACGAAGCCCGTTTACATTCCAAGAAATTAATTTCATCCAAAAACCTCCCATCTCTAATAGACCTATTATAACGTAACTAACATGCTATAATGTAGTTAAACGATTGGGAGGGACTAGAATGGAAAAATACGTTGCTTTACTAAGAGCCGTAAATGTCGCAGGGAAAAATAAAGTGAACATGAAAAATTTAAAAGCAGCCTTACAAGAAGAGGGATTCCAAAATGTAACAACCTATATCCAAAGCGGCAACCTCGTTCTAAGTTCTAATTTACAGACAGAAACCGAAGTAGCAGCAAAAATAACAGAAGTAATTATAGCGAGCTTCAATCTATCCATTGACGTATTCGTTTTTTCAGAACAAAACTACAAAACAATCATCAAAAACAACCCGTTTCCACCAGAAATAATTGGTGAAGAAGAACGTTGGATGATTGCTTTTTACAATGAAAATATTGATATTCCTAAACAAAAAAATACTCAAGCCGAAGTAATTGCAATCGACCGAGCGCTATATATCCACGTTTTCTCGAACCAAATCCATCAGTTAAAATTGCCTGTTTTCCTCGGAGAATATAAAAAAACACTAACGACAACGCGAAACTGGCGAACAACCGCTAAATTACTAACATTACTCGACAGTCAGGAATAGAATTTTTTGAAAATCAAGTTTATAATGAAAAAGAATCAATCTGAGGGAGTGATAGAAATGAAAGAAGAACTATTAAAACGATTTACAAAATATGTAAAAGTAGATACACAGTCAAATGAAGAAAGCACAGTTTGTCCAACAACGCCAGGACAAATGGAACTAGCGAACATTCTCGTTACAGAACTAAAAGAAATCGGCATGCAAGAAGTAACAGTAGACGAATTCGGTTATGTAATGGCAACTCTTCCTTCTAATACAACGAAAGAAGTACCAGTTATCGGGTTTTTAGCTCATTTAGACACTGCCACTGACTTAACTGGAAAAAATGTAAACCCACAAGTGCATGAAAACTATGATGGTAAAGACATCGTTCTAAATAAAGACCTAAATGTCGTACTGTCACCTAAACAATTTCCAGAACTAGCTAATTACAAAGGAAAAACGCTTATTACAACAGACGGAACAACATTGCTTGGCGCGGATGATAAAGCAGGAATTACAGAAATTATGGTGGCAATGAATTATTTAATCAATCACCCCGAAATCAAGCATGGTAAAATTCGCGTAGCTTTTACACCCGATGAAGAAATCGGCCGAGGACCAGAGCGTTTTGACGTAGAAGAATTTGGTGCCAAATATGCCTACACAATGGACGGCGGACCACTTGGCGAACTAGAATATGAAAGCTTTAACGCAGCTGGTGCGAAACTTACTTTTAACGGAAATAGTGTGCATCCAGGAACAGCTAAAAATAAAATGATTAATGCTGTCAAAATGGCAATGGAATTCGATGCCGAGATTCCAAAAGAAGAAGCCCCTGAATATACAGACGGCTACGAAGGCTTTTATCATTTAATCTCATTAAACGGTGATGTGGAACAAGCAAAATCTTACTATATCATTCGCGATTTTGATCATCTGAAATTTGTAGAAAGAAAAACTCTTATCGCAAGTATTGCTGAAAAACTAGCAGAAAAATATGGGGAAGGTTCAGTCGAATTAAAACTGAATGATCAATATTACAATATGCGCGAAAAAATCGAACCAGTAAAAGAAATTGTAGATATAGTAAGCGCAGCAATGAGAAATCTAGATATAGAACCCAAAATAAGCCCAATTCGCGGTGGGACAGACGGAGCTCAACTTTCATACAAAGGACTACCAACACCAAACATCTTTGGCGGCGGCGAAAATTTCCACGGTAAGTTTGAATACGTCGCGTTAGAAAGCATGGTGAAAGCAACCGAAGTAATCATTGAAGTAGCGCGTTTATTTGAAGAAAAAGAATAATTTAAAAAGGGAGTCTAATTTAAGTTAGACTCCCTTTTTTTATACGTTCATTTACTTTAGCTGCAAACACTTTTGCTTCTCCATTTGCAACGAGCAATGTATATTTTTCGCTATTTTTAAGATGTAATATCAATTTTTTTGTCATCGAGATAATACTTACTTTTTGCTCTAATAGCTCTATGTCTTCATATGCGAATTTCTTAAGTAAGTAAACATCTTCATTTTCTAAGTAAAAAATAAAAACATCTTCATTTGAAATCCAAAGTCCTGTTAGATCCATTAATTCGCCTTCCACTACATAAGAAAACGAACCATAAATCAGGCTAGTATCCATACCAAGAAGCTCACGTGCGCCTGCTTTTGCAATCATAGTTTTATACAAACTGTTTCGCCCCTTTTACATACGCGTTATTCGTAACCTTACTATACCACTTACTTCGGATAAACCGCAATCGCACCATCTTTAATACGAATTAACTCGACAGGCTTTTGATAAAACGCTTGAAGCACTTCCTCTGTCAAAAGTTTTTCTGTTTTCCCGTGATGAGTTATTTCCCCGTCACGGAGTAAAATGATATTATCAAAGCAGGGGAGAATTTCTTCTGTATGATGCGTGACAAAAAGAATTGTCGGCGAATCAGGACGTTCTGCAATTTTTTTAATCCGTTCTAATAAACGACTTTTCGCAAATAAATCAAGTCCGTTACAAGGTTCATCTAAAATCAGTAACTTAGGATTTGCCATCAAAGCACGAGCAATTAAAACAATTTGTCGTTCTCCTTGAGATAAGATTTTATAAGCTTTACCAATAAGCGAGGCCCCACCACAATCAGTCAGCAGTTTTTTCGCTTGGTTTACCTCAACATCTGTCACTTTCGCATACATTCCAATACTTGCAAACTTACCACTAAGCACAATTTGCTCACTTAGCTCGTAATCTTTCAGCTGATGATCTAAAGCATTGCTCACCCAACCAATTGATTTACGTAATTCTGGTAAAGAAGTCTGTCCAAAAACATGCCCAAGCACTTGAAGCTTTCCACTACTAGGCCAAAGATACCCATTTAGAAGTTGTAGCAAAGTAGTTTTCCCAGAGCCATTTAGCCCAAGAATAGCCCAGTTTTCCTTTTCGTTAACGGTCCAATTAATATCCGATAAGATAGTTTTATTTTCACGCTTTAAATAAACATGTTCAAATGCAAACATCGAATACCCCATTTCCATTTTCTACTATTGTACATGAAACATAACATAAAAAGGAGTTAAAAAAATGAATAAAGAAGAAATTATCCTTTCAGCAAAGAATTGGATGCACTCTCATTTTGAAAATGAAACGACCGGTCATGACTGGTCTCATATAGAAAGAGTATGGAAATTAAGTAAAGAAATCCAATCAAAAGAAGGTGGCGACCTGTTTACTATAGAATTAGCCGCTTTATTCCACGATTACTCAGATATTAAGCTAACAACCGACGAACAGGAAGCAACTAAAACACTAATCAATTGGATGGAAACCAAAGAAATACCATCAGAACTAATCAAAAAAATCATCCGAATCATCCAATCAGTTTCATTTAAAAAAGGAAAAAATACTTTTAAAGCATTAACAATAGAAGAAAAAATAGTTCAAGACGCAGATCGCTTAGATGCCATCGGAGCAATCGGCATAGCAAGAACCTTCACTTATGGTGGCGCTCATAATCGAGAAATAGCTAACCAGGACAATCCAAAAAACACCACATTACAACACTTTTACGACAAACTTCTCCTTATAAAAGATCAATTAAACACTGAAACAGCCAAAACTATAGCAAAAGAAAAACAAAAAATTATGCAGGATTTTATACAAGCATTAGAAAAAGAATTAAAAGTATAATTAAAAACACTTGTATTTATAGAAAAGGTATTATATAATAATAAAGCTGAATTGATACGAAATAATTCATCAAAAACAATTTAAAAATTAGTTGTTGACGCGATATAAACTTTATGGTAAGATTTAAAAGTTGCGTTAACAAAGCAACTGACCTTTGAAAACTGAACAAAGAAGAAGACGAAAAGCAATGAGACGTAAAGTCTCACTGGTAATCGCAGGGCAGAAAACAGAAAGCTGTTTTCAACAAAAACAAACTAGTAATTTAATTGCTAGCGAAGTCAATTTGACGCAAGGAATCTTATTCACGGTGTTGAATAAGTATTCAAATTCAATTTATATTTTAAAGAGAGTTTGATCCTGGCTCAGGACGAACGCTGGCGGCGTGCCTAATACATGCAAGTCGAACGAACGGAGGAAGAGCTTGCTCTTCCAAAGTTAGTGGCGGACGGGTGAGTAACACGTGGGCAACCTGCCTGTAAGTTGGGGATAACTCCGGGAAACCGGGGCTAATACCGAATGATAGAGTGTGGCGCATGCCACGCTCTTGAAAGATGGTTTCGGCTATCGCTTACAGATGGGCCCGCGGTGCATTAGCTAGTTGGTAGGGTAATGGCCTACCAAGGCAACGATGCATAGCCGACCTGAGAGGGTGATCGGCCACACTGGGACTGAGACACGGCCCAGACTCCTACGGGAGGCAGCAGTAGGGAATCTTCCGCAATGGACGAAAGTCTGACGGAGCAACGCCGCGTGTATGAAGAAGGTTTTCGGATCGTAAAGTACTGTTGTTAGAGAAGAACAAGGATAAGAGTAACTGCTTGTCCCTTGACGGTATCTAACCAGAAAGCCACGGCTAACTACGTGCCAGCAGCCGCGGTAATACGTAGGTGGCAAGCGTTGTCCGGATTTATTGGGCGTAAAGCGCGCGCAGGCGGTCTTTTAAGTCTGATGTGAAAGCCCCCGGCTTAACCGGGGAGGGTCATTGGAAACTGGAAGACTGGAGTGCAGAAGAGGAGAGTGGAATTCCACGTGTAGCGGTGAAATGCGTAGATATGTGGAGGAACACCAGTGGCGAAGGCGACTCTCTGGTCTGTAACTGACGCTGAGGCGCGAAAGCGTGGGGAGCAAACAGGATTAGATACCCTGGTAGTCCACGCCGTAAACGATGAGTGCTAAGTGTTAGGGGGTTTCCGCCCCTTAGTGCTGCAGCTAACGCATTAAGCACTCCGCCTGGGGAGTACGACCGCAAGGTTGAAACTCAAAGGAATTGACGGGGGCCCGCACAAGCGGTGGAGCATGTGGTTTAATTCGAAGCAACGCGAAGAACCTTACCAGGTCTTGACATCCTTTGACCACTCTGGAGACAGAGCTTTCCCTTCGGGGACAAAGTGACAGGTGGTGCATGGTTGTCGTCAGCTCGTGTCGTGAGATGTTGGGTTAAGTCCCGCAACGAGCGCAACCCTTGATTTTAGTTGCCAGCATTTAGTTGGGCACTCTAAAGTGACTGCCGGTGCAAGCCGGAGGAAGGTGGGGATGACGTCAAATCATCATGCCCCTTATGACCTGGGCTACACACGTGCTACAATGGATGGTACAAAGGGTCGCGAAGCCGCGAGGTGGAGCCAATCCCATAAAACCATTCTCAGTTCGGATTGTAGGCTGCAACTCGCCTACATGAAGCCGGAATCGCTAGTAATCGTGGATCAGCATGCCACGGTGAATACGTTCCCGGGCCTTGTACACACCGCCCGTCACACCACGAGAGTTTGTAACACCCGAAGTCGGTAGGGTAACCTTTATGGAGCCAGCCGCCGAAGGTGGGACAGATAATTGGGGTGAAGTCGTAACAAGGTAGCCGTATCGGAAGGTGCGGCTGGATCACCTCCTTTCTAAGGAAAAGGAAACCTGTGAGTTTTCGTTCTTCTCTATTTGTTCAGTTTTGAGAGGTTAGTACTTCTCAAGTATGTTTGTTCTTTGAAAACTAGATAAGAAAGTTAGTAAAGTTAGCATAGATAATTTATTATTTATGACATAAGTAACCGAGAATCATCTGAAAGTGAATCTTTCATCTGATAGGAAGTATCATCGCTGATACGGAACATCAGAAAAACAACCTTTACTTCGTAGAAGTAAATTGGTTAAGTTAGAAAGGGCGCACGGTGGATGCCTTGGCACTAGGAGCCGAAGAAGGACGGGACTAACACCGATATGCTTTGGGGAGCTGTACGTAAGCGTTGATCCAGAGATTTCCGAATGGGGGAACCCACTATCTTTAGTCGGATAGTATCCTTACGTGAATACATAGCGTGAGGAAGGCAGACCCAGGGAACTGAAACATCTAAGTACCTGGAGGAAGAGAAAGAAAAATCGATTTCCTGAGTAGCGGCGAGCGAAACGGAAAGAGCCCAAACCAAGAAGCTTGCTTCTTGGGGTTGTAGGACACTCTATACGGAGTTACAAAAGAAAGTTATAAATGAAGCGGTCTGGAAAGGCCCGCCAAAGACGGTAACAGCCCGGTAGTTGAAATGGCTTTCCCTCCAGAGTGGATCCTGAGTACGGCGGAACACGTGAAATTCCGTCGGAATCCGGGAGGACCATCTCCCAAGGCTAAATACTCCCTAGTGACCGATAGTGAACCAGTACCGTGAGGGAAAGGTGAAAAGCACCCCGGAAGGGGAGTGAAACAGTTCCTGAAACCGTGTGCCTACAAGTAGTTAGAGCCCGTTAATGGGTGATAGCGTGCCTTTTGTAGAATGAACCGGCGAGTTACGATTTGTTGCAAGGTTAAGCGGAAAAAGCGGAGCCGTAGCGAAAGCGAGTCTGAATAGGGCGCATAAGTAACAGGTCGTAGACCCGAAACCAGGTGATCTACCCATGTCCAGGATGAAGGTAAGGTAATACTTACTGGAGGTCCGAACCCACGCACGTTGAAAAGTGCGGGGATGAGGTGTGGGTAGCGGAGAAATTCCAATCGAACTTGGAGATAGCTGGTTCTCTCCGAAATAGCTTTAGGGCTAGCCTCGAGGTAAAGAGTCATGGAGGTAGAGCACTGTTTGGACTAGGGGCCCTTCTCGGGTTACCGAATTCAGATAAACTCCGAATGCCATGTACTTATACTCGGGAGTCAGACTGCGAGTGATAAGATCCGTAGTCGAAAGGGAAACAGCCCAGACCACCAGTTAAGGTCCCCAAATATATGTTAAGTGGAAAAGGATGTGGGGTTGCTTAGACAACCAGGATGTTGGCTTAGAAGCAGCCACCATTGAAAGAGTGCGTAATAGCTCACTGGTCGAGTGACCCCGCGCCGAAAATGTACCGGGGCTAAACATATTACCGAAACTGTGGATGAACCTCTTCGGAGGTTCGTGGTAGGAGAGCGTTCTAAGGGCGGTGAAGTCAGACCGGAAGGACTGGTGGAGCGCTTAGAAGTGAGAATGCCGGTATGAGTAGCGAAAGAAGGGTGAGAATCCCTTCCACCGAATATCTAAGGTTTCCTGAGGAAGGCTCGTCCGCTCAGGGTTAGTCGGGACCTAAGCCGAGGCCGATAGGCGTAGGCGATGGACAACAGGTAGAGATTCCTGTACCAGTGCTAATTGTTTAACCGATGGGGTGACACAGAAGGATAGGGAATCGCACGAATGGAAATGTGCGTCCAAGCAGTGAGTGTGAGAAGTAGGCAAATCCGCTTCTTGCGAAGCATGAGCTGTGATGGGGAAGGAAATTAAGTACGGAAGTTCCTGATTTCACGCTGTCAAGAAAAGCCTCTAGGAAGAGTAGTACTGCCCGTACCGCAAACCGACACAGGTAGATGAGGAGAGAATCCTAAGGTGAGCGAGAGAACTCTCGTTAAGGAACTCGGCAAAATGACCCCGTAACTTCGGGAGAAGGGGTGCTCTATTAGGGTGCAAGCCCGAGAGAGCCGCAGTGAATAGGCCCAGGCGACTGTTTAGCAAAAACACAGGTCTCTGCAAAACCGTAAGGTGACGTATAGGGGCTGACGCCTGCCCGGTGCTGGAAGGTTAAGAGGAGTGCTTAGCTTCGGCGAAGGTACGAATTGAAGCCCCAGTAAACGGCGGCCGTAACTATAACGGTCCTAAGGTAGCGAAATTCCTTGTCGGGTAAGTTCCGACCCGCACGAAAGGCGCAACGATCTGGGCACTGTCTCAACGAGAGACTCGGTGAAATTATAGTACCTGTGAAGATGCAGGTTACCCGCGACAGGACGGAAAGACCCCGTGGAGCTTTACTGCAACCTGATATGGAATGTTTGTACCGCTTGTACAGGATAGGTAGGAGCCGAAGAGACGTGTGCGCTAGCATACGAGGAGGCAATGGTGGGATACTACCCTGGCTGTATGACCATTCTAACCCGCCACGCTAAGCGCGTGGGGAGACAGTGTCAGGTGGGCAGTTTGACTGGGGCGGTCGCCTCCTAAAGAGTAACGGAGGCGCCCAAAGGTTCCCTCAGAATGGATGGAAATCATTCGCAGAGTGTAAAGGCACAAGGGAGCTTGACTGCGAGACTGACAAGTCGAGCAGGGACGAAAGTCGGGCTTAGTGATCCGGTGGTTCCGCATGGAAGGGCCATCGCTCAACGGATAAAAGCTACCCCGGGGATAACAGGCTTATCTCCCCCAAGAGTCCACATCGACGGGGAGGTTTGGCACCTCGATGTCGGCTCGTCGCATCCTGGGGCTGTAGTCGGTCCCAAGGGTTGGGCTGTTCGCCCATTAAAGCGGCACGCGAGCTGGGTTCAGAACGTCGTGAGACAGTTCGGTCCCTATCCGTCGCGGGCGCAGGAAATTTGAGAGGAGCTGTCCTTAGTACGAGAGGACCGGGATGGACACACCGCTGGTGTACCAGTTGTTCCGCCAGGAGCATCGCTGGGTAGCTATGTGTGGCAGGGATAAACGCTGAAAGCATCTAAGCGTGAAGCCCCCCTCAAGATGAGATTTCCCATTTCTTCGGAAAGTAAGATCCCTGAAAGATGATCAGGTAGATAGGTTTGGAGTGGAAGTGTAGCGATACATGGAGCGGACAAATACTAATCGATCGAGGACTTAACCAAAAAATGAAACGAAGTTACCTAACTGAACCCTTTCTTCTCTAGTTTTGAGAGAGCAATCTTTCAACAACTTCATATTGTCTGGTAGTTATGGCGAGAAGGTCACACCCGTTCCCATCCCGAACACGGTAGTTAAGCTTCTCTGCGCCAATGGTAGTTGGGGGCTTCCCCCTGCGAGAGTAGGTCGCTGCCGGGCATTAGTAAAAGTCCTAATTATTTAGGGCTTTTTTTGTTGAAGTGTTTCCTTTGTCAGCTATCTTATTGGATGTTATATTAGTAAAAGACCCTTAAATAGAATTTTTAATGGAGTTTTTTAGGTGGAGGGGTGTTTTTTAGTGGATAATGGTATATTTATAGTAGCTACAATCTTTGTTGTAAATATTTTGTATGTGACCATTTATACGGTAAGGTTGCTACTTACGATGAAAGGATATCGTTATTTAGCTGCGCTTTCGAGTGTATTTGAGATGATTATTTATGTTGTTGCACTAAGTTTGGTATTAGATAATTTAAATAACATAGCGAATGTTTTAGCTTATGCAGTAGGTTTTGGTGTGGGTATTATTGTTGGAATGAAAATTGAAGAGCGAATTGCTTTAGGTTATATCACTGTAAATGTTATTACGAAAGAATATAATTTAGATTTGCCGAATCAAATTCGTGATTTAGGCTACGGGGTAACTAGCTGGCTTGCGAGTGGGCGTGATGGAGAGCGTATGATGCTTGAAATTTTGACTCAAAGAAAGAATGAACGAAAACTATATAAACAAATTATTGAAATTGATAATGGAGCATTTATTGTTTCATCTGAGCCAAAACAAATTCATGGCGGTTTTTGGATAAAACAAGTTAGAAAATAGGAAGAAGCTTACCAAGCATGGTAGCTTCTTTTTTTATTTATTTAGTGAAATGAGCTACATAATACCGCTAATAGTAATAAAGAACAGTAAAACACGAACGTTAATAAAACGTAACAATTAAATGTTCGATTTTTCGTTGACTTTTGTGATAGCTATTGTTAGAATGAAGGAGTCGAAAGAGATTATGAAATTAAGAAGGAGTTGATCACGTAATGCCTGCGGAAATTGGTGTCATTATGGGGAGTACCTCAGATTGGGATACAATGAAAAAAGCATGTGATGTATTGGATGAACTTGAAATTGCTTATGAAAAAAAAGTCGTTTCTGCTCATCGTACACCAGATTTAATGTTTCAATATGCAGAACAAGCGCGGGAACGTGGTTTGAAAATTATTATTGCGGGCGCTGGAGGAGCGGCGCATTTGCCAGGTATGGTTGCTGCTAAAACAACTTTGCCTGTTATTGGTGTGCCAATTAAGTCAAAAGCGTTAAGCGGAATGGATTCTCTATTATCCATTGTACAAATGCCTGGTGGTGTTCCTGTTGCTACTGTTGCAATCGGTGAAAGTGGAGCAGTCAATGCGGGTCTTTTAGCAGCGCAAATTTTATCTATTACAAACGATGCAATTACTAACAGATTACAAAAAAGACGTGCTACACTAGAAGAAACAGTTCTAGAAAGTAGTGATTCTCTTGGATAAAAAATTTTTACTGACAAATAGTACAATTGGTATCATCGGTGGTGGACAATTAGGACGTATGCTAGCGATAGCTGCAAAAGCAATGGGTTACCGAATTATTGTTTTAGATCCTACAGCAGATTGTCCAGCTGCTCAAGTAAGCGATGAACAAATCGTAGCTGATTATGATGACAAAGTAGCTTTACGTGAACTTTCGGAAAAAGCAGATGTTGTGACATATGAATTTGAAAACATTGACTACGATGCGCTTAAAATGACACAAAACTTAGTATCTGTCCCACAAGGATCGGAATTACTTTCGATTACGCAAGACAGAATTTTAGAAAAGGCGTATTTAGAATCTGCTAACATTAATATTGCGCCATATGCTGTAATTGTTGATAAAGAAGAAATCGAAAGTGAGATAAGAAGTATTGGTTATCCGGCTGTCTTAAAAACAGCGCAAGGCGGATATGATGGAAAGGGACAAGTTGTTATTCACAGTGCAAGTGATATTGAGGATGCCGCACAATTGTTGCGTTACGGTTCTTGTGTGTTAGAAGCTTGGATTCCTTTTGAAAAAGAGATTTCTGTCATTGTTGCTCGTAACTTAAATGGACAAGTGGAAACATTCCCCGTAGCTGAAAATGTTCATGTAAACAATATTTTGCATACGACTATTGCGCCGGCCAAAGTGGCAGCGGATGTCTATGAAGAAGCGGAAGAAATTGCCAAAAAATTAGCCGATGTACTTCAATTATGTGGTGTTTTAGCTGTAGAAATGTTTGTGACTAGTTCTGGGGCGATTTATGTAAATGAACTTGCTCCAAGACCTCATAATTCAGGACATTTTACGATTGAGGCTTGTTCGATTTCTCAGTTCACACAGCATATTCGTGCGATAGTTGGCTTGCCGCTAGTAAAACCTGAGCTATTGAAACCAGCATTAATGGTCAATATTTTAGGACAACATGTGGATGCAGTGAATGAACAAATGATAGATTATCCACATTGGTTTGTGCATTATTATGGTAAAAAAGAAGCTAAAATCAATCGCAAAATGGGTCATATAACTATCTTGACTGATGAACCAAAAGCGGTATTGAGTGATATAGAAGAAACGCAAATTTGGAAGTAACTGGAGGAATTAAAAAGGATGTTAGAACGTTATACTCGTAAAGAAATGGGCAATATTTGGACAGAACAAAATCGTTATCAAGCTTGGTTAGAAGTGGAAATTTTGGCTTGTGAAGCGTGGGCAGAGCTTGGTGATATTCCAAAAGAAGATGTAAAGAAAATTCGTGCGAATGCTAAGTTTGATGTCGACCGTATTCATGAAATCGAATTAGAAACTAGACATGATGTAGTAGCATTTACTCGTTCGGTATCTGAGTCTCTTGGTGAGGAACGTAAATGGGTGCATTATGGCTTAACTTCAACAGATGTAGTAGATACAGCGAATTCTTACTTACTAAAACAAGCAAATGAAATTTTAAGAAAAGACTTGGAGAATTTCATTGCGATTATTGGCGAAAAAGCGAAAGAACATAAATATACAGTAACGATGGGTCGTACGCACGGTGTTCACGCGGAGCCAACTACTTTTGGTTTGAAACTTGCTCTATGGTACGAGGAAATGAAACGTAATTTAGAACGTTTTAACTTTGCTGCTGATGGTGTAGAGTTCGGAAAGATTTCTGGAGCTGTTGGGACTTATGCTAACATTAATCCTTTTGTGGAAGCATATGTTTGTGAAAAATTAGGAACTACTCCAGCACCGATTTCAACACAAACATTGCAACGTGATCGTCACGCAGAATATCTTGCAACGCTTGCTTTAATTGCCACTTCTGTCGAAAAATTTGCAGTCGAAGTACGTGCTTTACAAAAAAGTGAAGTACGCGAAGTAGAAGAATTCTTTGCAAAAGGGCAAAAAGGTTCATCCGCAATGCCGCATAAACGTAATCCAATTGGTTCTGAAAATGTAACTGGGCTAGCTCGCGTTATTCGTGGACATATGGTTACTGCTTATGAAAATGTACCACTTTGGCATGAACGTGATATTTCTCATAGTTCAGCGGAACGAATTATTTTACCAGATTCTACTATTTTATTAGATTATATTTTAAATCGTTTTGGTAATATTGTGAAAAACTTGACGGTATTCCCAGAAAATATGAAACGTAATATGGATAGAACTCTAGGATTAATTTATTCGCAACGTGTTCTACTTGCGCTGATTGATAAAGGCTTAGCTCGAGAAGCGGCTTATGATGTCGTACAACCAAGAGCAATGGAAGCTTGGGAAAAACAAGTACCATTCCGTGAATTAGTAGAACAAGATGCAACCATTACTGAAAATCTATCTGCAGAAGAAATTGCAGACTGCTTTGATTACAACTATCACCTGAAGAATGTCGACTTAATTTTTGATCGCTTAGGATTATAATTACGGACAGAATACAACCTAACCTCTTTGATATATGTTTTTTCAAAGAGGTTAAGTAATTTATAAGGAGATAAATTATCGTGACTAATGAACTGTTGTATGAAGGAAAAGCAAAACGACTTTTTAAAACAGATGAGGCTGGGGTCTTGCGTGTTGCATATAAGGATGATGCGACTGCTCTAAATGGTGTTCGAAAAGAATCTTTTACTGGTAAAGGCGAACTTAATAATCAGATTACATCACTTATTTTTTCTTATCTAGCAAAAGAAGGGATTTCGAGTCACTTTATTCGGGCGATTTCAGAAACGGAACAACTTGTTAAAGAAGTTTCGATTATTCCACTTGAAGTTGTTGTTCGTAATGTGATGGCTGGTAGTCTTGCGAAACGTCTTGGTAAAGAAGAAGGCGAGGAAATTCAAAATGCGATTGTGGAATTTTATTATAAAGATGATGCCTTAGATGATCCGTTTATTAATGATGATCATGTGCTTTATTTAGACATTGCGACAACAAATGAAATGGACGCGATTCGTCAGGCTGCTCGTTCGATTAATAAGGTGCTACAAGAATTATTCAATCAAATGAATATTACTCTCATTGATTTTAAATTAGAATTTGGTCGTGATGCAGCGGGAAATATTTTGCTGGCGGATGAAATTTCACCAGATACTTGCAGACTTTGGGATAAGGAAACAAATCAAAAGCTCGATAAGGATGTCTTTCGTCGGAATATTGGCAATTTAACAGATGTGTATACAGAAGTATTGAATAGATTAAAGCAAGTTCAAAACTAGGAGGCCACAAAATGTATAATGTCAAAGTTTATGTCACTTTAAAGAAAAGCGTATTAGATCCACAAGGGGTTGCAGTAAAAGACGCAGCGAAAAGCATGGGTTACGAAGAAGTAGAAGATGTCCGTATTGGTAAATTTATGGAATTAAAAGTAGCGAAGTCAGATAGAGATATTCATGAAGTGTTGAATGAAATGTGCGACAAACTGTTAACAAATCCGGTGATGGAAGATTACCGATATGAAATTGAGGAGGCTTAAACGATGAAATTTGCTGTCATTCAGTTCCCAGGTTCAAATTGTGACCTTGATATGCTACATGCGATTCGCGATTCTCTTGGTGAGGAGGCGGAATATGTTTGGCATGCGGAAACAAGTCTTGCAGGTTTTGATGCGGTATTACTTCCAGGTGGATTTTCTTATGGAGATTACTTGCGAACTGGTGCGATTGCGAAATTTTCAAGTATTATGCCAGAAGTTTTACGCTTTGCTGAAATGGGAAAACCAGTGCTTGGTGTGTGTAACGGATTTCAAATTTTAACAGAAATTGGTTTACTACCAGGAGCTTTAATTAGAAACAATAATTTACATTTTATTTGTAAGACGGTGCCGCTTCGTGTGGCGAATGCCGATACAATGTTTACTGGACTTTATGAAGAAGGCGAAATTATTCAAGTTCCAGTTGCTCACGGGGAAGGTAATTATTATTGTGATGATGAAACACTTTTAAAATTAAAAGACAATAATCAAATTGTGTTTACATATGATAGCGTGAACCCAAATGGAAGTCGTGCAGATATTGCTGGTATCGTTAATGAACGCGGGAATGTGCTTGGAATGATGCCACATCCAGAACGCGCGGTGGAAGATATTATTGGCGGCACTGATGGTTTAAGACTTTTCGAGTCCGTTGTAAAAGCTTGGAAGGAGGAACAAGTAAATGCCTAACATGGAGCCAACGACAAAAGAAATTAAAGAACAAAAGATTTATCAAGAAATGGGTTTAACGGATAGTGAATATGAGCTTGTTTGTTCCATTCTTGGACGCGAGCCTAATTATACTGAAACAGGTCTTTTCTCTGTTATGTGGTCGGAACATTGTAGCTATAAAAATTCTAAACCAGTACTCAGAAAATTTCCAACAGAGGGAAAACAAGTATTGCAAGGACCGGGTGAAGGTGCTGGGATTGTTGATATTGGCGATGGTTTAGGTGTTGCTTTTAAAGTCGAAAGTCATAATCATCCATCATACGTGGAGCCGTACCAAGGAGCTGCAACTGGTGTCGGCGGAATTATTCGTGATGTTTTCTCGATGGGAGCTAGACCGATTGCAATGCTGAACTCGCTTCGTTTTGGTGAGCTAGATACTCCACATGCGAAGTACTTAGTTAGTGAAGTTGTTGCTGGGATTGCTGGATATGGTAATTCGATTGGGATTCCAACTGTTGGCGGCGAAATCCAATTTGATCCTTGTTACACAAAAAATCCATTAGTAAATGCGATGTGTGTTGGCTTAATTGAAGCAAAAGATATTCAAAAAGGGCAGGCAAAAGGAATTGGCAACCCGGTGATGTATGTTGGCGCTAAAACTGGTCGTGATGGCATTCACGGTGCCACTTTTGCATCTGTAGAGTTTAGTGAAGAAGGCGAACAACAACGTTCTGCTGTACAAGTGGGCGATCCTTTTATGGAGAAATTGTTGCTTGAGGCTTGTTTAGATGTGATTCGTGATCATTCAGATATTTTAGTTGGGATTCAAGATATGGGAGCTGCTGGGCTTGTTAGCTCAAGTTCTGAAATGGCTTCAAAAGCGGGTGCTGGGCTAGAATTAATTATGGATGATGTGCCGCAACGTGAACTACATATGACGCCATACGAAATGTTACTTTCTGAATCTCAAGAACGGATGCTTCTATGTGTGAAAAAAGGTCATGTAGAAGAAATCCAAGCTTTATTTGAACGATATGGTTTAGAAGCAGTTGTGATTGGAAAAGTAACGGGCGATAAAATGTATAAAATTATTCATCACGGTGAAGTGGTTGCGAACGTTCCTGTAGATGCGCTTGCAGAAGATGCACCAGTTTATCATAAACCTTCGAAAGAACCAGCTCGTTATCAAGCTTTCCAAGAAGAGGAAGCATTTGTGCCGGTGATTGAAGATGTGGTTGGTGTGTGGAAAGAGTTACTTGCTCAACCAACGATTGCTAGTAAGCGACATATTTATGAACAATATGATTATCAAGTGCGCACAGACACAGCAGTTGTGCCCGGATCAGATGCGGCGATTGTTCGTGTGCGTGGAACCGAGAAGGCGATTGCGATGACAACTGACTGCAACTCGCGCTATTTGTATCTTGACCCAGAAGTAGGCGGAGCGATAGCGGTTGCGGAAGCGGCGCGGAATATCGTTTGTTCTGGCGGGAAGCCACTCGCGATTACAGATGGACTTAATTTTGGTAATCCTGAAAAACCTGAAATTTTTTGGGAAATTGAAAAAGCGGCTGATGGCATTAGTGCAGCTTGTCTAGAGCTTGATACACCAGTCATTTCGGGAAATGTTTCGCTTTATAATGAAACAGATGGTACGGGGATTTATCCAACGCCGGTGATTGGGATGGTTGGTTTAGTAGAGGATTTAGCACACATTACAACACAAGATTTTAAAAATAGTGGCGATGTGATTTTCTTAATTGGTGAAACAAAAGCTGAATATAGTGGCTCGGAATTACAGAAATTACAACAAGGGAAAATTAGCGGACGTGCGCCAGAATTAGATTTAGCGACAGAGAAAAAATACCAACAATTACTTCTAACAGCGATTCAAGAAGGATTGGTTGCTTCTAGTCACGATTTAGCAGAAGGCGGATTTGGCGTTGCTCTTGCGGAAGCGACATTTAAAGCAGGGCTTGGTGTGGATGTAGAAGTACCGTTTGAGTTGAATCAACTATTCAGTGAATCACAATCACGTTTCTTAGTATCTGTAAAACCAGAAAATGAAGCAGCTTTTGCTAAATTAATGGAACTGGAAAAAGTATATCGACTTGGTGTAGTAACGGCAGATGAAACGATTCGCGTGAAACATAAAGAAGAGCTAGTAACTGCGAGTACATCTGATTTACGATCTATTTGGGAAGGGGCTATTCCATGCTTGCTGAAGTAAAAGGACTTAATGAAGAATGTGGTATTTTTGGTATTTGGGATCATCCTAATGCAGCGGAAATCACTTACTATGGGTTGCATAGTTTACAACATCGCGGTCAAGAAGGTGCCGGAATTGTTTCAACAGACGGAGAAACGTTAAAAGGGCATCGGAATCTTGGGCTTTTAGCAGATGTATTTAAGCACGGTGAACTAGACGATTTAAAAGGTAAGGCAGCAATTGGCCACGTTCGCTATGCGACAGCTGGTCAAAAAAACTTAGGAAATGTACAACCATTTTTATTTCATTTTCACAGTTCTTCACTTGCACTTGCGCATAATGGGAATTTAGTGAATGCGAAGACTTTACGCCGCGAATTAGAAGAAGAAGGAGCTATCTTTCAAACAAGTTCGGACACGGAAGTATTAGCGCATTTAATTAAACGCAGCCATACTGGTGATTTTGTAGAAGATTTAAAAGTAGCTTTAAACAAGGTCAAAGGTGGCTTTGCATATATGCTGCTTACAGAAGATACAATGTACGCCGCGCTTGACCCAAATGGCTTTAGACCGCTTTCAATTGGCCGAATTGGCGATTCTTATGTAGTTGCTTCTGAAACTTGTGCTTTTGAAACGGTTGGCGCTGAATTTGTCCGTGATGTGGAGCCAGGTGAACTGATTATTATTAATAATGACGGACTGCGGATTGAAAAATTTACGGAAAATGTGACGCATTCGATTTGTAGTATGGAATATATTTATTTTGCTCGTCCGGACTCTAATATTGCTGGAATTAATGTTCACTCAGCTAGAAAGCGTTCTGGGAAAAGACTTGCAAAAGAAGCATTTATTGATGCGGATGTAGTGACAGGTGTGCCGGATTCAAGTATTTCTGCGGCGATTGGCTATGCAGAAGAAGCCGGACTGCCATACGAACTTGGTCTCATCAAAAATAGATATGTGGCAAGAACTTTTATTCAGCCATCGCAAGAACTTAGGGAACAAGGGGTTAGAATGAAGCTTTCTGCGGTGCGAGGAGTTGTGGAAGGTAAACGAGTTGTCATGATTGATGATTCCATCGTTCGCGGGACGACAAGTAAACGCATTGTCCAGCTTTTACGTGAAGCGGGCGCGGCGGAAGTTCATGTGAGAATCGCTTCTCCACCACTTGCTTATCCTTGTTTTTATGGAATTGATATTCAAACAAGAAATGAATTGATTGCTTCTAATTATTCTGTTGATGAAATTTGCCGTATTATTGGCGCTGATTCTTTAGAGTATTTGAGTGAAGAAGGTTTAGTTGATTCCATTGGCAGACCTTATCCGAACGAACCTTATGGGGGACTTTGTATGGCTTATTTTAACGGGGATTATCCGACCCCTTTATACGATTATGAAGCAGAATATTTAGCGAGCTTAGAAGCAGAAAAATAATGAGGAGTGACAAATCGAATGGCAGAGAATGCATATAGTAAAGCAGGCGTGGACGTAGATGCTGGCTATCAAGTAGTCGAGCGCATCAAAAAGCATGTAGCTAGAACAGAGCGGATGGGCGCAATGGGTGCCCTTGGTTCTTTTGGCGGAATGTTTGACTTAAGTAGTTTGAATTTAAAAGAACCCGTTCTTGTTTCTGGTACAGATGGTGTTGGAACAAAATTGCTTTTGGCTATTGAAGCAGATAAGCATGATACGATTGGGATTGACTGCGTGGCAATGTGCGTGAATGACATTTTAGCTCAAGGTGCCGAGCCATTATTTTTCTTAGATTATATCGCAACAGGGAAGACAGATCCTGTTAAAATGGAACAAATTGTTAAAGGGGTAGCTGATGGTTGTGAACAAGCTGGGGCGGCTTTAATTGGCGGGGAAACTGCTGAAATGCCCGATATGTACGGGGCAGATGATTATGATTTAGCAGGTTTTACTGTCGGAGCTGTCGAGAAAAAGAAACTGATTACAGAAGGTGCAGTTAAAGCCGGAGATACTCTCATTGGTATTCCATCGAGCGGAATTCATAGTAATGGTTACTCACTAGTCCGAAAAATTTTCTTTAAAGACAATGACTTTAAGTTAAATGAAGCGTTCACGGAACTAGATGTGCCACTTGTGGAAGAGTTACTTAAGCCGACACGTATTTATGTGAAGCCAGTTTTAGAAGTTTTAAAAGCAGTGGATGTTCACGGTATTACTCATGTGACAGGTGGCGGATTTGTAGAGAATTTACCACGAATGTTAACAAATGATTTGGCTGTTAAAGTGGAGCTTGGTTCGTGGCCGGTTCTTCCAATTTTTGACTTAATGAAAAAATACGGTCAATTGAGCGAACTTGAAATGTATGAGATTTTCAATATGGGTATCGGAATGGTGTTGGCAGTTGCGAAAGAGGATGTCGAAAAAACATTAGAAGTACTCGTTCAAAACGGGGAAGCGGCTTATGTTATTGGAGAAGTAACAACGCGTTCTGATGATGCCGTTATTTTCGGAGGCGCAAAAGGATGAATATAGCTATTTTTGCTTCTGGTAATGGCTCGAATTTTCAAGCTTTAGTAGATGATGAGCTTATTAAGCCTCATGTGAAGCTACTTGTCTGTGATAAACCAAATGCCTATGTTGTAGAACGCGCAAACAAGCAAAATATTCCAGTTTTCCTATTTGATGTGAAAAATTATCCGGATAAAGAGGCTTTTGAAACCGAAATTTTATTAGAACTGCGCGGTTTGGAAATTGATTTATTAGTGCTTGCGGGTTATATGCGCTTGATAGGGCCTACGTTACTTGCGGAATTCCCTGAGCAAATTGTTAACTTGCATCCGTCGTTATTACCTGCATTCAAAGGGAAAGATGCGATTGGTCAAGCTATCGAAGCGAAAGTATCAGAAACCGGTGTTACAGCTCATTTTGTGGATGCCGGGATGGATACAGGACCAATGATTGACCAGGTCAAAGTAGTGGTAGCTAAAACAGAAACAGCAGATAGTTTAGCTGAAAAAATTCATCAAGTAGAACATATTTTTTATCCAAAAGTGATTCGAGGATTAATTCAAAATGGAGGGAACGATTAATTATCATGAAAAGAGCGCTTATAAGTGTATCAGATAAAAACGGCATCGTGCCATTTGCAGAAAAATTAGTAGAACTTGGTGTAGAAATTATTTCAACTGGTGGAACAAAAGCAGCATTCGAACAAGCTGGCGTACCGGTTACGGGAATTGAAGCAGTTACCGAATTTCCAGAAATGCTTGATGGCCGAGTAAAAACGCTTCATCCAGCTATTCATGGTGGTTTGCTTGCAAGACGTGATACGGCGGAACATATGGAAGCAATTGCTGCACATGATATTAAGCCAATTGATTTAGTCATTGTTAATTTGTATCCTTTCCAAGAAACGATTCAAAAACCTGGTGTTACTTTAGAAGAAGCGATTGAAAACATTGATATTGGCGGACCTTCAATGTTACGCTCTGCTGCGAAAAATTATGCGGCGGTAACTGTTGTGGTTGATACAGCGGACTACGATACAGTACTTACAGAACTACAAGAACACGGCGCAACTACTTTTGAAACACGCCAACGTCTTGCTGCTAAAGTATTTCGACACACAGCAGCTTATGATGCTTTAATTGCAGAGTACTTAACGGATGTTACCGGTGAAACTTTCCCAGAAAAAGTAACATTAACTTACAATCGAAAACAAGTTTTGCGTTACGGTGAAAATCCTCACCAAGATGCAGCTTTTTATACAGAACCACGTGCGGTTGAAAACTCGATTAGTGCTGCGAAACAGTTGCACGGTAAAGAGTTATCTTATAACAACATTCGCGATGCAGATGCGGCACTTAAAATTGCTAGTGAATTCAAAGAACCAGTGGCAGTTGCAGTAAAACACATGAATCCATGCGGAGTTGGCGTTGGTGAAACTATTGAAGAAGCTTATTTAAAAGCCTACGAAGCAGATGAAATATCTATTTTTGGTGGAATTGTTGCTTTAAATAAAGAAGTTGATGCGAAAACAGCAGAACATATGAGTAAAATTTTCTTAGAAATTATCATTGCACCAAGTTTTTCCGAAGCAGCTTTTGCGATTTTAGCGAAAAAGAAAAATATTCGTTTGTTAACTGTTCCATTTGCGGGTAATGTGGAAGGTTTTGAGAAAACATCTGTTAACGGTGGACTTCTTATCCAAGCGAACGACGCTCTTGTAGAAGATACAACTAGTTATGAAGTAGTGACAGAAAAACAACCAACCAACTCAGAAATGAAAGCTTTACTTGCTCAGTGGAAAATTGTCAAACATGTCAAATCAAACGCGATTGTTGTTGGCTCAGACAAACAAACGCTTGGAATTGGCGCTGGTCAAATGAATCGAATCGGCTCAGCATTGATTGCGCTAGAACAAGCTGGTGAAAAAGCAAAAGGTGCTGTACTTGCCTCCGATGCCTTTTTCCCGATGGATGATACAGTTGAGGCTGCGGCAAAAGCAGGCATTACGGCGATTATTCAACCTGGTGGATCAATCAAAGATAAAGAATCAATTGCAATGGCTGATAAATATGGTATTTCCATGGTTCTAACACATGTACGCCATTTCAAACATTAATCCTCATAAAAAGGACGTGTCATTAAATGAATTTATTAGTAGTTGGTAGCGGCGGTCGAGAACATGCTATTAGTAAAAAATTACTAGAATCAAACAATGTTGAAAAAGTATATTGCGCTCCCGGAAATGACGGAATGCGTTTAGATGATATTCAATTAGTTGCTATTTCCGAAACAGATAAAGCTGGTTTGATTGATTTTGCCAAGAAAGCAGACGTTTCCTTTGTCATCGTTGGACCTGAAGTACCTCTTTTAGAAGGGGTGGTAGATGCGTTTGAAGAAGCGGGAATCAAAGCTTTCGGACCAAAAGCAAATGCGGCTTTAATTGAAGGTAGTAAAGACTTCGCCAAGCAATTTATGGAGAAATATGCCATTCCCACTGCTGCCTCAAGAACTTTCACTGATTATGCGGAGGCTAAAGCATATTTGGATGAACGCGGTGTACCAATCGTTATTAAAGCAGACGGATTAGCCGCTGGAAAAGGTGTCACAGTAGCTTTAGAGATGGAAGAAGCTGTCCTTGCGTTAAAAGATATGATGTTAGAAGAAAAATTCGGTGACGCATCTCTCAAAGTCGTTATAGAGGACTTTTTAGCTGGCGAAGAGTTTTCCTTGATGGCTTTTGTAAACGGGGAAGAAGTGTATCCAATGGCGATTGCACAAGATCATAAACGTGCTTATGAAGGCGATAAAGGACCTAATACTGGTGGCATGGGTGCTTATTCACCAGTACCACATATTTTAGAAGATGTAGTGAATGAAGCTGTTGAAAAAATCCTTCGCCCCGCTGCAAAAGGAATGGTGCAAGAAGATCGCTACTTCCGCGGAATTCTTTATGCAGGTCTTATTTTAACGACAGATGGGCCAAAAGTAATTGAATTTAACGCGCGATTTGGTGATCCGGAAACACAAGTCGTATTGCCTCGTTTAGAAAGTGATTTTGCAGCACTTATAGCAGCTTTACTCAACAACGAAAAACCAGAAGTTCGCTTTAAAAAAGAAGGAATTACGCTCGGTGTCGTTTTAGCAAGTGCCGGTTACCCAGAACATTATGAAAAAGGAAATAAACTCACTGGCTTAAATGATATTAGAGAGGATGTCGCCATTTATCATGCGGGAACAAAACAAAATGAAAACGGGGAATTTGTCTCAAGTGGCGGTCGCGTTTTATTACTAGCAAAAGAAGCTGAAACCATGAGTGATGCCCGGACTTTACTGTATCCAGAAATGCAAAAACTAGATAATCCAAATTTCTTTTACCGAATGGATATTGGAACAAAGGCAGAATAATAAAAAGTACTATCTTTAAGCAAATTGCTTGGATAGTACTTTTTTGTTTATTTCGTAAAGAGAAACGTTTGTGTTTTACGCGTTGGTACGTTAAAATATGAAAGTAGGATATATGAGATTATTTGGAGGTAAAGATATGCAAATAGAGAAGTTGCGTGGACAAGGATTGGATGAATTCTTCCAAGGGATTTTAACGCTCGAGAATTTAGAAGAATGTTATGCTTTTTTTGATGATGTTTGTACTGTGAACGAAATACAATCCATGGCTCAACGTTTCCAAGTAGCAAAAATGCTTCATGATGGAAAAACGTATAATGTGATTGAATCTGAAACAGGTGCAAGTACAGCAACAATTTCACGTGTAAAACGTTCACTTCATTATGGCAATGATATGTACGATGTCGTATTTTCAAGAATGACAAAGCCAGAATAAGATTGGTAGGGATTAATATTGAAAAAGTTTAATAGTAAAACCTATCAGATTGTAATCATCTCTATTCTTGCTCTTGCAGTTATTTATTTTGTGATTAATATGATTTCCACTAGAACTGGGCTTGATTTTTCTTTACTGTGGCACTGGGTCTTTATTATTTGTTTTATCTTCACGACGCTTGCTAATGTTAGAGAAAAACGAGCAATTGGAACGGCGATTGGCCTAAGTGGAATCCTGATTTGTGTGACAAGTATCGTACTGATGGCAATATAATAAAAGCAATCTCGCTAAGAAATTAGCGGATTGCTTTTTTTGTTAAAACAGAAAATCAATTAAACCGGTCGCTGAGAGAAAGACAAAAATAATCGCAATTGGTGCAATATATTTAATGAGAAAGAGCCAAATAATAAAAACCTTTTTGCCAAAATGGCTGCTTGATGTAAATTCTTTTAAAAGTAATTCACGAGGTAATCGGTAACCAACAAAAATAGCGATAAATAAAGCACCAACTGGCAAGATAATATTCGACACAAGATAATCGGCAGCATCAAAAATACTTAGTCCAAAAATCTGAACATCGCTCCAAACACCAAAACTAAGCGCACTTGGAATTGCCATTAACACAATCACAAGCCCCATCCAAAGACTAGCCTTTTTACGATTAACGCCCGCATTCATCAGCGGAGCAACAGTTGCTTCAAGCATCGAGAAACTAGACGTTAATGCGGCGAATAAGAATAAAATCAAGAAAATAATAAAGAACAACATCCCAAACGGCATTTGATTAAATATCGAGGGTAAAATAACAAACAATAACCCCGGACCTGCATCTGGCGTAATGTTAAACGAAAATGCCGCTGGAAAAATAGCTAACCCAGCAAGTAACGAAACAAACACATTCATAAGCGAAACCGAAATCGCCGACTGAGGTAAACTAGTCGAACGGTTCAAATAAGAACTATACGTAACCATCACCGAAATCCCCACACTGAGTGAAAAGAACGCCTGACCAAGTGTAATAAGAACCGTTTGAGCAGTAAAATGACTAAAATCGGGTCGTAAGAAAAATGCGACACCTTCCATTGCACCAGGTAGTGTCAAGGACCTGATAATTAACACTATAAATAAAATAAAAAGCGCGGGCATCATAAACTTGCTCATTTTTTCAATTCCGCTAACAACTCCGCGGCTAATAACGATCACATTGAGTAAAATAAAGAAAATTGTCGCACCAACCGAAATCCATGGGTTGGCTGTCGTCACTTGAAAATCATGGAGTAAAGTCGCTTGGTTTTCACCGGCAATTCCACCAGCGAGCGTTTTAATTAAATAAGTAATAATCCAACCGCCAACGACACTATAAAATGAAAATAAAATACTTGCGCCAACTACGCCTAATTTTCCAATTAAGTTCCATTTCGTTCCAGGTGCGAGCGTTTTATAAGCTTGAACCGCATCCCCACCAGAACCTCGTCCAATAACAAACTCAGCAATCAAAAGTGGCATGACTACAAGTAAGGTTAAAACTAAAAACAATAAGAAAAATGCGCCACCTCCTGCAGTTGCAGCCACATAAGGCAGTTTCCAAATTGCGCCAATTCCTATTGCGGACCCAGCGGATGCTAAAATAAATCCGACTTTTGAGCCCCATTCTTCTCTGTTTTCTTGCATAATATCCCCATTTCCTTTTTTCTATGTCAATACTCTAGAAGTCATAATAAAATCAAATTTTCCTCATCATACCATAAAATAAAAGCTATCCCAACAAGAAGTCGTAAAAAAAGCTTAAAAAAAGTTAAAATTTCCTATTGTAAGGGTGCGATGAAATGTAACTAATGCTATAATAAGATATCCCATTATAGAGAATTGGAGGAGCATATGAAGCATTTATTCAAGTTAGACCCAGCAAAGAATTTACCTCGTAATAGTGTCACAAAGCTCATTCATTCTGGAACCGATGGATTTATCATTGGTGGGACAGATAATTTAGAAATAGAAGCAGTCGAAAATCTGTATGAATTATTAACTGAAACAGATTTGCCGATTTTCCTTGAAGTAAGCGATGAATCCATGATTTTACCAGAAGCAGAACATTTTTTAATTCCAGTCGTATTAAATACAGAAAATAGTAAATGGACGCACGGTTTACACAAAGAGTTAATCAAGGAACTAGGGGAATTTATTCCTTGGAAGCGAATCACATCAGAAGGTTATGTTATTTTAAATAAAGACGCAAAAGTTGCCCATTTAACAGAAGCGAAAACAGACTTAACGGATGAAGATATTATTGCTTATGCGCGATTAGCAGAGAATATATTTCGTCTGCCGATTTTTTATGTCGAATATAGCGGGATGTACGGCGATCCAGAAGCAGTAAGAAAAGTAAGTGAAGTTTTAAGCGACACCGAGTTTTGGTATGGTGGCGGAATCCGTTCCAAAGAACAAGCTGCTGAAATGGCGAAGTACGCGGATACGATTATTGTGGGCAATATTATTTATGAGGATTTAGAAAAAGCACTAGAAACCGCAACTATTTTTAGGAAGAAAACGGTTTGATTATAAAGTGTAGTATGATAAAATAAGAACAAATGTTTGTATGGTGGTGTATAGGAGAATGCAATTGAATGCAAAAGAATTAGTTGACGGATTAAACCCAGAACAACGAAAAGCAGTAGAAAGTACAGAAGGACCTTTATTAATTATGGCTGGTGCAGGGAGTGGTAAAACACGTGTTTTAACCCATCGCATCGCTTATTTAGTAAGAGAACGTGGCGTGAATCCTTATAATATTTTAGCGATTACGTTTACCAATAAAGCAGCGCGTGAAATGAAATCACGGATTGGTAATTTAATGGGCGGAGAAGCGGAATCAATTTGGATTTCCACTTTTCACTCCATGTGCGTAAGAATTTTACGTCGTGATATAGACCGGATTGGCTACGAACGCAATTTTACTATTTTAGATGGAAGTGACCAATTATCGGTTATTAAAGGCATTTTAAAAGAAAAGAATGTCGACCCTAAGAAGTTTGAGCCACGAGGTATTTTAGCTTCTATTAGCAATGCAAAAAACGAACTTATAACTGCAAGCGAATATATAAAAGAAGCAAGTGGTTTCTACGATAAAATGGTCGGCGAAGTCTATGAAAAATATGAAAAGAAACTTAAGAAAAATCAAGCGCTCGATTTTGATGATTTAATTATGGTGACGATTCAATTATTTGAACGTGTTCCAGATGTTTTAGAATATTATCAGCGCAAGTTTCAATACATTCACGTGGATGAGTACCAAGATACTAACCACGCGCAGTACTTACTTGTAAAACTACTTGCCTCTAGATTTAAGAATTTATGTGTCGTTGGTGACTCTGACCAATCAATCTACGGCTGGCGAGGGGCAGATATTAGTAATATTATGTCTTTCGAAAAAGATTACCCGAGCGCCAAAACCATTTTGCTAGAAGAGAATTACCGTTCGACCAAACGTATTTTAGAAGCGGCGAACCGTGTAATCGAAAATAACGGCAATCGTAAACCAAAAAATCTTTGGACTAGTAATGCGGAAGGGAAGAAGATTTTTTACCATAAGGCGTTAACTGAGAAAGAAGAAGCGGCTTACGTCGTTATGAAAATTCAAGAAGAAGTAAATAATTCGAGTCGTCCGCTTTCTGATTTTGCGATTCTTTATAGAACCAATGCCCAGTCCCGTGTAATGGAAGAATATTTCATGAAGTCAAATATGGCTTACACAATGGTCGGCGGTACGAAATTCTATGACAGAAAAGAAATTAAAGACATTTTGGCTTATTTACGACTTATTAGTAATAATGAGGATGATATTAGTCTGACACGTATCATCAACGTACCAAAACGCGGAGTTGGACCAGGCACATTAGAAAAACTAAACAATGTTGCCGCGGCTTACGATTTAAGCTTATTTGAAGTACTTAATCGCATTGAATTAGCCGGGATTTCTGCTAAAATAAGCAAAGATTTAGTTGCTTTCCATGATTTGGTTCGCGGATTCACCCAAATGCAAGATTTCCTATCTGTAACTGAACTTGTAGAAGAAATTCTCGAAAAAACAGGTTACCGAGCAATGCTGAAAAACGAACGAACTATTGAAGCTCAAACTCGCTTAGAAAATATCGATGAGTTTTTATCTGTTACACAAAACTTTGAAAAAGAAAATGACGATAAAACATTACTCGCATTCTTAACGGATTTAGCACTGGTTGCTGACGTTGATAAGTTAGAAGAAGATAATGAAGAACAAAACGGTGCGGTGACGCTGATGACGCTTCACTCTGCCAAAGGGCTAGAATTCCCAGTTGTCTTTTTAGTTGGGATGGAAGAAGGGATTTTTCCACATTCTAGAGCCATTTATGAAGAAGAAGAAATGGAAGAAGAACGCCGACTTGCTTACGTTGGTATCACTCGAGCAGAAGAAGAACTTTTCCTAACGAGCGCGTATTCCCGTATGCTTTACGGTCGTCCATCATCCAACCAAGAATCTCGTTTTATTGGCGAAATTCCTCGTGACTTACTAGAATTAGGTAACGAAAATAAATTAACAGCTGATAAACCGTATGCCAAACCGCGCATGCCGCAAAAAGCAACTACTGCCTATAAATCTTCTGGAGCGGAAACACTCGGTTGGACAGTCGGCGATAAAGCTAGTCATAAGAAATGGGGCGTAGGAACAGTCGTAAGTGTCAAAGGAGAAGGTAGCGGAATGGAACTTGATATTGCATTCCCAAGCCCAACTGGAGTCAAACGATTGCTCGCAGAATTTGCGCCAATTGAAAAAGTATAAATTTGGAAAAAGCAGGTGAAGAAATGGCTGATAAAAAACGGTATGAAGAACTAATAAACATACTTGATCAATACAGCTATGATTATTATGTAATTGATAATCCAACAGTAGAAGATGCCGAATACGATCAAAAGATGCAAGAACTACTTAAAATAGAAGAAGCGCATCCAGAATGGGTTACACCTGAATCCCCGTCGAAACGAGTAGGCGGAGAAGTTTTAGAAGGTTTTAAAAAAGTAGAACATGACACACCAATGTTAAGCTTGGCCAATGCGTTTAATCGCGATGATTTGGCTGATTTTGACCGCCGTATCCGCGATAAAGTTGGTGATGACATTAGTTATATGTGCGAACTGAAAATTGACGGACTAGCTGTATCACTTCAATACGAAAATGGTAAGTATAAACAAGGTGCTACGCGAGGTGATGGAACAGTTGGTGAAGACATCACTGCTAATTTACGCACGATTCGTTCTATCCCAATGAAACTGAAAAAAGCTTATTCCATTGAAGTCCGCGGTGAAGCTTTTATGCCAAAACGTTCCTTCCAAAAATTAAATGAAATACGCGAAGAAGAAGGCCAGATGTTATTTGCAAATCCGCGAAATGCAGCGGCTGGCTCACTTCGTCAATTAGATACAAAAATTGCTGCATCTAGAAACCTTGATATTTTCCTTTATGCAGTAGCTGATTTTGGTGAAATGGGTGTTGAAACACATAGCGCGGGCTTAGATATGCTTGAAACACTAGGCCTTAAAGTCAATAAAGAGCGTAGACTTTGCAGTAATTTAGAGGAAGTATATGCTTACATTGACGAGTGGACGGAAAAACGAGCTGGTTTAGCTTACGATATTGATGGTATCGTTTTAAAATTAAACAATTTAGAACAACAACGCCAAATGGGGACAACAGTTAAATCACCACGATGGTCAATTGCTTATAAATTTCCTGCAGAAGAAGTACCCACTAAACTGCTTGATATTGAATTAAACGTTGGCAGAACTGGCGTAATAACTCCCACAGCGGTGTTAGAACCAGTAAGAGTTGCAGGAACTACAGTTAGCCGTGCGTCACTTCATAACGAAGACTTAATTACAGAAAAAGATATTCGCATTGGCGATACCGTTTTAATTAAAAAAGCTGGCGATATTATTCCTGAAGTGATTAAGAGCATTACCGAAGAACGTACTGGTAGTGAAAAACCTTTCCATATGCCAAAAAACTGTCCAACATGTGATAGTGAACTTGTTCGCTTAGAAGAAGAAGTAGCACTAAGATGTATTAATCCTAAGTGTCCAGCTCAAATTAAAGAGGGGCTTATCCATTTTGTTTCAAGAAATGCGATGAATATCGATGGCCTTGGAGAAAAAGTTATTATTCAGCTATTTTCAATGCATTTAATTAAAGATGTTGCAGATTTGTTTTTCCTTTCGAAAGAGAAACTGTTAGAATTAGAAAGAATGGGTGAGAAATCAGTAACCAATTTACTGGCATCCATCGAAGCAAGTAAACAAAATTCGCTTGAAAAATTACTTTTTGGCTTGGGAATCCGCCATGTTGGTGCTAAAGCAGCCAAATCGCTTGCAGTTCATTTTGAAACAATGGATAATTTGAAAATAGCAGACAAAGAAACACTGACAAGTATTAATGACATTGGGGAAAAAATGGCAGATAGCATTGTGACTTATTTTGCGAATGAAGAAGTACATGATTTACTGGAAGAACTAAAAAGGGCTGGCGTCAATATGACCTATACAGGGCCAAAACTAGAAAACATGTCCGAAGAGGAGCTTGTTTTTGCAGGGAAAACAGTTGTTTTAACTGGAAAACTGGAAAAATTAACACGAAACGATGCAAAAGCATTAATCGAATCACTCGGCGGAAATGTTTCTGGAAGCGTCAGTAAGAAAACGGATGTTGTTGTAGCTGGCAGTGATGCTGGTTCTAAACTAGCCAAAGCTGAAGAACTAGCAATTCCTATTTGGTCCGAAGAAGACTTAATAGAGTACTTACCAGACGAAGGTGGATTAAACGAATGAAAAAACTCATAATTGCAGCGCTCGGTTTAACGCTTATTCTCTCTGGCTGTGCCCCAAAACTCGACTCAAACGATAAAGTGGTACAAAAAGATGATAAAAAAGCAGAAACGGGCATCATGACAAAAAATCAAATTTCATCCAATTATTACAAAACGGTATTACCGTACAAAGCAAGTAAATCTCGTGGACTTGTAGTATCGAATATTTACTCAAGATACGATATTAACGAGTTAGAATCTGGTTTAATGCGAGTTTCCCAAAATAAATATTCGCCAGACAATTATCTTTTCCAAGAGGGGCAGTATTTGGACAAGGAAACACTAGAAAAATGGTTAGACCGAAAAAGTGAAAAAAATCCTAATGGTTTAAATCCAGAAAGTAATGGCGACGGAAAAGATCGTAAGCCAATTTATTTAGCTCACATTTTAGAACAAGATTATTTAAAACAAACAGATAAAGATACTGTAGCGCTTGGTGGGATTTCAATCGCGCTGGCAATGAATTCAGTTGATTACTATCAAAAAGAACAATACGGCGACACTTTTGAACAAGAAATCAGTGACAGCGATTTACTAGCACAAGGTAAAGAAATGTCTGGTACTGTATTGAACCGAATTCGCCAAACAAAAGGGTTAGAAAATGTTCCAGTTACGATTGCTATTTATAAACAAGGTCCACGTGATGCTGTAGCTCCAGGTAATTTTCTTACTTATGCAACAGCAAACGGTGACAGCTTATCCAGTTGGAAAGATGTGGAAGAAAAAAATTACGTTTTACCTTCCACTGAATCTGCAAAAGATCACAAAACTGACAATGATAATTTCCTGAACTTCAAAAAAGCTATTGAAGATTACTACCCGAACTTTACAGGTGTAGTTGGTCGCGCTAGATATGAAGACGGGCAATTAGCAGAACTTAGTATTGATATTCCATTGCAATTTTATGGGCAAGCGGAAATTATTGGCTTTACACAATATGTAACAGATTTAGTAGGACAACATATTCCTAAAACAGCTGATTTACAAGTCAATATTTCTACATCAGACGGTCCAGCTGCATTAATTACTAGAAAAGCAAATGAAGACGCAGCTACTGCTCACATTTATGATTAATAAAAAACAATGCGAATTGTTCTTTCCTGTTGTATAATTATGCAGGAGAGGACAGTTCTTCCCATTTAGCAAGGCGGGAAGCACTACCGCATAGAAAGTACCACTAAAAAGGAGGATGGCATTTTGTCAAATATATCCAAAGAAACAGTAGAAAAAGTAGCAAATCTTGCCAAACTAGAAGTATCAGAAACAGAAGCAACTGCTTTTGCTGGTCAGCTTGGTAAAATTATTGAGCTAGTGGAGCAATTAAATACACTAGATACAAACAATGTAGAGCCAACAAGCCATGCAATCAATGTATCGAATGTGTTACGTGAAGACATAGCAACGAAAGGCCTTGATCGTAAAGAAGTACTGAAAAATGCGCCGGATCAACAAGACGGCATGTTCAAAGTACCAACAATAATGGAACAATAAACACGCTAAGGAGGGAAAATATTTTGGGCTTATTTGATTTTTCAGTAAAAGAATTACATGATAAATTAGTAAAAAAAGAAATCACACCTTTTGATTTAGTAACAGAATCATTTAACCGTATTGAAGCAGTAGAGGATAAAGTCGGTTCATTTATTACTTTAAACAAAGAAACAGCTCTTGGTGTAGCAGAAGAGCTTGGTGATGCAGGAATTGATCCGAACAATATGCTGGCTGGTCTTCCTATCGGTATTAAAGATAATATCGTAACTAAAAACTTACGTACAACAGCAGCAAGCAAAATTTTAGAAAACTTCGATCCAATTTATGATGCGACGGTAGTTTCTAAATTAAAAAACGCGCAAACGATTAATATCGGAAAATTAAATATGGATGAATTCGCGATGGGTTCTTCTACAGAAACATCTTACTTCCATAAAACACATAACCCATGGGATTTATCAAGAGTTCCTGGTGGCTCTTCAGGTGGTAGCGCATCCGCAGTTGCAGCAGGCGAAGTATTATTCTCGCTTGGTAGTGACACTGGTGGATCGATTCGCCAACCAGCAGCTTTTTGTGGGGTAGTCGGAATGAAACCTACATATGGCCGTGTATCTCGTTTTGGTTTAATTGCCTTTGCGTCTTCTTTAGACCAAATCGGCCCAATTACAAAAAATGTAGAAGATAACGCTTATTTATTAGAAGCGATTTCTGGTTTAGATGCAAATGATTCTACATCGATTAACCAACCAGTAGAACGTTTCTCAGATAGCTTAACAGGTGATATTAAAGGCTTACGCATCGGTGTTCCAAAAGAATACCTTGGTGAAGGCGTGGATCCTGGTGTCAAACAAGCTGTGTTAGATGCACTTAAAACACTCGAAAAACTTGGCGCTACTTGGGATGAAGTTTCTTTACCTCATTCTGAATACGGTGTAGCAAGTTATTACATTTTAGCATCCAGTGAAGCTTCTTCTAACCTTTCTCGTTTTGACGGCGTTCGTTACGGATACCGTTCTCCAAACGCGACTACTTTAGAAGAACTTTATACAAAAACACGTTCTGAAGGCTTTGGTGATGAAGTAAAACGTCGTATTATGCTTGGAACATACGCATTAAGTTCTGGTTATTACGATGCTTACTATAAAAAAGCACAACAAGCACGTACGTTAATTAAACAAGATTTTGTTGACGTGTTTAAAAACTACGATGTCATTATTGGCCCAAGTTCCCCGACAACTGCATTTAAAATTGACGGGATGATTAATGATCCAATTACAATGTATTCCAATGATATTTTAACTGTTCCAATTAACTTAGCAGGCGTACCAGCTATTTCTGTTCCTTGTGGATTTTCAGAAGGATTACCGGTAGGATTACAAATTATCGGTAATTACTTTGAAGAATCTTTACTATACAAAGTAGCACACGCATTTGAACAAGAAACAACATTCCATAAAGAAAAACCAAACTTATAGGAGGCGTAGCAATGAATTTTGAAACAGTTATTGGACTTGAGGTTCACGTAGAGTTAAAAACCAATTCAAAAATATTTTCTTCTGCGCCAGCTCATTTTGGAGCAGAACCAAATACAAATACAACCGTGGTAGACTTAGGAATGCCAGGTGTTTTACCAGTTTTAAATAAACGTGCTGTCGAATATGGTATGAAAGCTGCAATGGCGATTAACTGCGAAATTGCTGAGCATACAAAATTTGACCGTAAAAACTACTTTTATCCTGATAATCCCAAAGCATACCAAATTTCTCAATTCGATAAACCAATTGGCGAGCATGGCTGGATTGAAATCGAAGTTGGGGGCAAAAAGAAAAAAATCGGTATCACTCGTCTTCATTTAGAAGAAGATGCAGGGAAAAACACGCATACATCGCATGGTTATTCTTTAGTGGATATTAACCGTCAAGGAACACCACTTATCGAAATCGTTTCTGAACCAGATATTCGTTCTGCTGAAGAAGCTTATGCGTACTTAGAAAAATTAAAATCTATCATTCAATACACTGGCGTATCCGATGTGAAAATGGAAGAAGGTTCGATGCGCTGTGACGCCAACATTTCTATCCGTCCAATCGGGCAAGAAGAATTTGGCGTAAAAACAGAACTTAAAAACCTAAACTCCTTTAACAACGTGCGTAAAGGTATCGAATACGAAGAAAAACGCCAAGCAGAAGTGCTTAAGTCCGGCGGCATTATCGAACAAGAAACTCGTCGTTTTGAAGAAGCAACGGGCAAAACTTCCTTGATGCGTATCAAAGAAGGTTCGGATGATTATCGTTATTTCCCAGAGCCAGACTTAGTAGATCTATTTATTGATGATGCTTGGAAAGAACGTATTCGTGCTGAAATTCCAGAACTTCCAGATAAACGTCAAATCCGTTATATCAATGATCTTGGTTTACCAGCATACGATGCGATGGTTCTTACGCTTACAAAAGAAATGTCTGATTTCTTTGAAGCAACTCTTGCGGCTGGAGCAGACGCTAAACAAGCATCTAACTGGCTGATGGGTGAAGTTTCTGCTTACTTAAATGCAGAACAAAAAGAACTTCACGACACAGGATTAACACCAGAAAATCTAGCAGGAATGATTAAATTAATCGAAGCTGGAACTATTTCCTCTAAAATCGCCAAAAAAGTTTTCCGTGAATTAGCACAAAATGGTGGCGATGCAGAGCAAGTTGTAAAAGATAAAGGACTTGTTCAAATTTCCGATGAAGGAGCTTTACGTACTATCATTGGAGAAATTTTAGATAACAACGAACAATCTATTATCGATTACAAAAATGGGAAAGATCGTGCAGTCGGTTTCCTTGTAGGCCAAGTTATGAAAGCAACAAAAGGCCAAGCAAACCCACCAATGGTTAATAAAATTTTACTAGAAGAAATGAACAAACGTTAATTTTTAGGCAGTGAGGCATTTCGCTTCACTGCTTTATTTATTAGGAATTTATAGCGAAATTTGCTATAATGTTACTATCATGTGTCAAAACGCGCTTTTCTTTTGAACAACGCTGTTTGAGTGAAGGAGAGGACGAACATAATGCAAAAACACGCTCGAGTTATTTATAATCCCACATCTGGAAGAGAGATTATCAAGAAAAATCTCGCAGATGTCCTTTCGATATTAGAGCAAGCAGGTTATGTAACATCTGCACATGCCACAACTGCAGAGCCAGGTGACGCCAAGCACGCAGCAGAAGAAGCTGTAAGAGATCGATATGATTTAGTCGTTGCAGCGGGCGGAGATGGTACCATTAATGAAGTTATTAATGGGATTGCAGAACAACCTTATCGACCAAAAGTAGGGATTATTCCAACCGGGACAACCAACGATTTTGCAAGAGCCTTACATGTTCCTAGAGACGTGATAAAAGCAACGAAGATTATAGCAGCTGGTCAAAGTGTAGCAATGGATATAGGTAAAGCAAATGATACTTATTTTATTAATATTGGTGGTGGGGGTAGGCTTACAGAGCTCACGTATGATGTCCCAAGCAGATTAAAAACAATGCTTGGACAATTAGCTTATTACTTAAAAGGAATTGAAATGCTCCCTTCCTTAAAAGCTACCAAAGTAAAAGTAGAATATGATCAAGGTGTCTTTGAAGGGGAAGTAATGTTTTTTCTTTTAGGTTTAACCAATTCTATTGGAGGCTTTGAAAAAATTGCTCCTGATGCCAAGTTAGATGATGGTAAGTTTTCGCTCATCATCGTCAAAAAAGTGAATTTAGCAGAATTTATTCGCTTAGTTACTTTGGCGCTTAGAGGAGATCATATTAAAGAACCAAACGTTATTTATGTAAAATCAGAAAAAGTAAGTGTACACTCTGAAGACAAGATGCTTATTAACCTTGACGGAGAACTTGGCGGCGAAACCCCGATGGAATTCCGCAACTTAAAACAGCATATCGAATTTTTTGCGAGTGTAGATGATATTCCAGCAACCGATTTATTTATAAAAGAAAATAGCTAAAAACTGCCCAGCTTGGTAGTTTTTTTCTTTAGCCTAAATGTCCTAACTGCAACATAGTAAAAAGGATGTAATTATTGTTAGATATTTGTCTTATTTGCGCAAAACAAGTATAATAGGTATCTTGACAAGAAATGAGGTGAATGCGATATGACGAGTGGATATGTATTAAAAAAATTCATTATGGTAATTGTTATCCTTATCATTGCTATCGCAGCGGCTATATTTTTCTTTTGGCAAGTTGATGCCGAAGAACAAGCGCCGACAGTCAGTAAATCAGAATTAATTGAAAGTAATAAAGTGTGGATAAACGACCAAATGCAAATTCCCTTAGAGGATAATGTATTTCTATCTATCCCATCTCCAAGTACTGAAGCAACAATCGCTAAAAACGGCGATTTAATCATAGCAACAACTAATCCAGAAATTTTAAATAAATTAGCAGCTTCTAATAGTCGTTATGACGGAATGAAGGCATATCGTCTTCGCATTGAAGCGAAAAAAGTTTCGGAATATATTACTAATACAAAATATCGTTATCCAACAACGACCGTCCAAAAAAAGTTTGCTAATTACGAAATTAAAAGCGGCGAACGAACAATCGAAACAGGTCAAAAAGCTATAAAAGCAGAATCAACTAAAAAAAGCGATATTAAATTAACACTTGAAACGACTTATTCAAGTAAGGATGCAGAAGTTGCTGCGGCTATTTTTAGCAATAAAATTCCCGATGAAATAACTATAAATGACAATACAAAAAATTTAAGTACTCAAAAAAACGTAACGATTTATCCAAAATCATTTGTTTATGATTTTACTTTACAAAAAAATACGATGCTTATATTTAAAGACCAAAAAGAAGCAACTATCACAGAACCAATCGGCATCGAATACATTATTAAGTAAAGCAAAGAGAGGGGCAAGGGACTTTGGAAGCATCCCTTTTAAAAAAGAACCAATCCGTAGAACTAACTATTGAAGATTTAACACATGACGGCAGTGGTGTAGGTAAGATTGATGGCTATCCGCTTTTCATTCCAAATGCATTACCAGGAGAAAAGATAACTGCAAAAATTACTAAATTAAATAAAAATTACGGCTTTGCGCGGATGGAAAATATTGAAGTTGTTAGTGCTGAACGTGTTGAACCACCTTGTGCCGTTTATTCAAAATGTGGTGGCTGTAGTTTACAACATTTGAGCTACGATGGACAACTAGCTTTTAAACGAAACCAAGTAGAAGAAACAATGAAACGCATTGGTAAGTTAAATGTAGAAGTACCAGACACGCTTGGTATGGAAAACCCGTGGCGCTATCGTAATAAATCACAAGTTCCAGTTGGCTTTGTGAACGGAAAATTAACAGCCGGTTTTTATCAAAAAAGAAGCCATGATATTATTGATATGTCGACATGTCTAATTCACAATGAAAAAGGGGATGTTGCCGTTCAAAAAACAAGAGAAATCTTGGCAAAATATGGGACAGAACCTTACGATGAAAAAACAGGTAAAGGTGATATTCGCCATATTATGACTAGGTTTGCGCACACTACCGGTCAATTAATGATTGTCCTTGTAACAACGAAAGAGCGCCTTCCTTTCAAAGCGGAAATTATTCAAGACTTAACGAATCAACTAGAAGTAACGTCCATCGTTCAAAATATTAACCCACAAAAAACAAATGTGATTTTCGGTGATCGTACGAAAACACTTTGGGGAAGTGATATTATTGAAGATACGATTCATGGTATTAGATTTGCAATTTCGGCACGTTCTTTTTATCAAGTAAATCCTTTGCAAACAGAGGTTTTATATCAACAAGCTATTGATTCCGCCGAGTTAACGGAAGAAGAAACAGTAATTGATGCATATTGCGGGATTGGCTCGATCTCACTTTGTCTTGCGAAAAAAGCCAAACATGTTTACGGTGTTGAAATTGTTGACCAAGCTATTCAAGATGCCCGTGCAAACGCTGAATTAAACAACCTAACGAATACAACCTTTGAAACAGGTAAAGCTGAAGAAGTTATTCCACAGTGGTATAAGAACGGGATTGTAGCGGATGTTTTAGTAGTAGACCCACCGAGAAAAGGTTGTGATGAAACACTACTTGAAACAATTCTTGCAATGAAACCAAAGAAAGTAGTATATGTTTCTTGTAATCCAGGGACGCTTGCTCGAGATATGAAGATATTAACAGAAGGCGGTTATGAAGCGAAGAAAGTGCAACCAGTAGATATGTTTCCGATGACGACACATATTGAAGCTGTGACCGTTTTAACCTTAAAATAAACATACAAAAACCGCCAAAATGGGATAAATGGCGGTTTTTGCTTTTCGAGTGTGTGTGGTTGACTAAGTCAAATTAACAGACGTGATTTACGAAAATCAAGTCCAATTATTATTTAACCACGAAATAAAAATATGGTCAAAGGTGTTATTTTTAACTTTCCAAATATTAGAATAGATAAATTTTACTGTTTTATCACTAAAAAGTTAAATAAAACACGAATTAAGGGCTGAGGGCACAAGAAATTGTCGCTAAATTGTCATAATATTTTTTTGCTTTCCATAACCGTGCGAATTTGGTAAGATGTATGTAACAGATTTCACATGAATGGAGGAACTTATAAAATGGCTATTACAATGTATATTGACCGCCCAGATGCTGCTCTTGACTTAGAGACAACCCATCCCCATTTTAAAGAACATTTTAAAGCAAGTTACTATTTAGACAAAAATGATGCTTATAGTCCTTTTGGATATGCCGATGGAATGGAGGTACTTCATCGTTTAGAAGAATATTTTAGTGATAAAAGTGACCAAGGACTTAATTTAGCAGCTTTTCCGAAATACATGATGGAAACAGTCAAACATTCCACTTATATACCAGCCAAAGACGACGGGGTAGACCGTTTACAACAACTTTTAGCGGAATATGGTAGCGCTCTTAGAGAGTCGGACCGGATAACTGTATCGGCTGCGTTAGCGCAAATTAAGATAACTGGCTATGTATTGCCCGCTCTTCGTGATGCCGCACTCGAAGCACTCCATCGCGAAATAGAATTAAATAAAATCGAAAATATCGACGCAGGTTACGCAGATAGTATGTTTTATGATTTATTAACATTTACAAAAGATTATACTTCTGTTTTACCCGATATGTGGTGTCGACACTGCACGGAATAAAAAAAGAGCGCTAATATTATTAGCGCTCTTTTTTACTTATCTAGCATGGTTAAAATGGCTTTAGCGACTTCGTGTTGATTACGGTTGTCCGTATTGACAATGAAGTCTGCGGAATCTTGATAATGGGCAATTCTCGGTTCGAAAATTGCTCGGATTTCTTCAGGTGTCTTTTGTTGAACTAGCGGGCGTGTTGTATCACCTTTTAAGCGGTTCATAAATACTTCCGGATCGGTTTCTAAATAAATAACTGGATATGTATTTTTTAAGACTTTTCTATTTTCAGGATTTAGAACAATGCCACCGCCTGTTGCAATAACGGCTTTGGTATTAGCTAGTTCTTTTAATTTTTCGTGTTCTAGTCGGCGGAATTCTTGTTCACCATACTTTGCAAAAATTTCAGATACACTCATTCCTTGTTCGCGAATAATTACTTCGTCAATATCAATATAAGGCAAATCAGCTAATTTCGCGAGTATATTGCCGACTGTTGTTTTTCCAGCTCCCATGAAGCCAATTAAGATAACTTGATCGATGATGTTCTCCTCCTTTATTATTTCTTATATTTTACTACTTAAAAGCATTAAAGAAATTATATCACAAATGCTAGAAACGTCAACTGTAAATAATCCATTTTGGTAGTAGTTTTTAAACGATAGAATGCTTTCTTTCCATTGTAGTATATTTCTAGTACAATAGAAATAAGAGAGAAGTAAACTGGAGGAAGAAAATGATAGAAAATGAGCTAAATCAAGCGAATAAAATAGAAAAAATCGAATTTGGCGTAAACCGACGCCTTATTTTTTCAAGTTGTTTACTTTGGATTGCTGCCGGATTATTGTTATATGTAATTTTTAGTCATATAAAAGGCGTTACAGGTACAGAAGAAGTGATTTTACTTGTGTTTATTGGTCTTTGTGTTTTACGGCCATTACTGCGTTTAATCAATATCGCACCCACTGTAGAGTTAACAGAACGTGGGCTTGCTTATCGTGGCGATTTTAAGCCGTGGAATGAAATTAAAGGGACAGAACTAATTAAGCCAGCAGTAATTCTTTTTTCTCAGGGAAGATTAAAGATTATGACATCGATTAACGGACGGGAAGAAGTTGCTTGGGATATTGTTGCGGCAGATGTGTCTGTTAGTTTAGAAGAATTAAGTGCAATTATCCAGTCCATGCAAGAAACGTATACAGATGATAATACAGTTGGGGAAGAAATATTCATTGAAAAGAAATAATAACAAGAATCATTTTTCTGTTTTCTTAAAATAGGGAGATGATTTTTTGATAAATACATCTATAGACCATGGTATCTTGCTTCATTATAGGGTAAAATAAGCAAATAATCGTGTAACGGGAGGAAAACAATGGATACAGTGCTAAAGGCGCTTAAAGTCAGAAAAGTATATGGTTCAAAAGGAAATTTGTTTTCTGCGTTAGGAAGTATTAGTTTAGAAATACAAAGAGGCTCATTTGTAGGTATTATGGGTCCATCAGGTGCAGGGAAATCTACATTACTTAATGTTTTATCTTCTATAGATAAGCCAACTTCTGGAGAAATAGAAATTGGCGGAAAACAGCTGTCTAAAATGAAAGGGAAAGATTTAGCAGTGTTTCGTAGAGATCAACTAGGATTTATTTTTCAAGATTATAATTTATTAGATACAATGACAGTTAAAGATAATATTGTGCTACCTCTGGCCTTAGCTCGAGTAAAGCAAGCAGAAATTGATGAACGTTTTGAAATTATTGCACGTCAGTTTGGCATTTATGATTTACGGAATAAATACCCGACAGATATTTCAGGTGGGCAAAAACAAAGAACGGCGGTTTGTCGCGCAATGATTACCGAACCAACATTAATCTTTGCTGATGAACCAACTGGAGCTCTTGATTCTAAAGCGGCAACTAACTTGTTAGAAGGTCTCTCTCAAGCTAAAAGTGTTCGAGATTCTACCATTTTGATGGTAACTCATGATGCTTTTGCGGCGAGTTACTGCGAACGGATTATGTTCATTAAAGACGGCGAAATTTTTACAGAAATATACCGCGGAACAAGTTCAAGAAAACAATTTTTCCAAAAGGTGTTAGATGTGTTGGCGCTTCTTGGAGGTGGCGAAAATAATGTTATTTAAAATCGCGCTGACCAATATGCGAAAGAATTTTAATCAATATATCGTCTATTTTGTTTCGCTTATTGTGTGTGTATTAGTATTTTTTACTTTCGTCTCACTTTCTTATAATCCGCTCATAGACAAGGTGTTTAAACGATGGGAATTATTTGGTCCAGCAATGTTTTCATCGGCAAGTTTAATGTTGATATTATTTATTTTCTTTTTCATATTTTATTCTAATAGCTTCTTTCTTAAAAGAAGAAAACGAGAAATCGGACTTTATTCATTACTTGGTTTACGTAAGTCGCAAATAGTTTTAGTTTTATTTTATGAAAATGCTTTGTTATACATGCTTGCGACCTTATTTGGTATTTTAATTGGCATATTTTCTTCAAAGTTTTTCGCGATGATTTTGTTTTGGATTGTTGGACTCGCGATTGATGCTGAATTTATTATTTCATTTAAAGCAGTTCTTGATACTGGGCTTGTCTTTTTTTGTATCATGCTGTTCACTTCTTTTTATGCCGTTTATATTGTATTAAGATATAATTTAAGCCAATTGTTTAAAAATGATCAAAAAGAAGAGAAATTGGCTAAGGGTTCTATTTTTCTTATGTTAATTGGACTTGCTCTTATTATTTTTGGTTATTATTTGGCAACAAGTAATATTGAAGTATCACCAATTTGGCTAACATATGATTTTTTTGATGTAATTTTAGTTATTTTATGTTCTGTTATTTTAGGGACATGGCTTATGGTGAGGTTTGGCACGCCGTATGTGATTCGGAAGTTATATAGTAATAAACGTTTCTTTTATAACGGAACAAACATGATTGGTGTTACCTCCCTTCGCTTTAGGTTAAAGAAAAATGCAGGAACGATTGCGATGATTGCAGTATTAAGCGCGACGACATTAACGATTATTGGATCGATGAGTAGTTTTTATGTTCGAACAATTAATGACATTTCAGCAGAAAACCCTTCTAGTTACCAAGTGCTTGATATTTCGGCTAAAGATGAACGAGAAATTATTCAAACGATACAAAATGACCAAGATCACAAATTAAAAAGTTTGATGCAAGCGGAAATGGTTAGTGCTACGCTAGAATATAAAGATATTCCCAAATATAAAACGCGGATGGATAACATGATTCATACGGTCGTAGCAGAATCCGAATATAACCGCATTGGCGCCAAACAGCAAAGTGATTTTGAGAAGCCGAAAAAGCTTTCTTATGGAGACGCCATCTTACTTGGAAAAAATACGTATTATGCAAGACAAGAGATTCAAGATAAGTGGCTATCAAGAAAAATGGTAGTCCAGTCGAATGAGTCTTTAGCGAAAAAAATGCCACCAATAAAAGTAGTTGATTTTCGAGAGAATTCGATTTTCAATACGGGTATTTCTTATGAGACGCTCGTTGTATCAGATGAATATTATGATGATTTGGAAAGGCTATTCGCACCAGAAATAGTGGCAATGTTTGATATTACGAATCCCAATCACAGTGAAGAATTAGATAAGAAAGTACAGACTATCGTGGACGGGGAACCTTCTCTTTTTTCTGAAAATGTTTCGTCCTATTATACGAATTATCACTTGATTTCCACGCTAGTAGGTTCGCTATTATTTATTGGGATTTTCATCGGTATTGTATTTTTCTTAGCAACAGGAAGCATTATTTATTTTAAACTTGTAACAGATGCTGTTTCTGAGAAGTCTAAGTTTGATATATTATTTAAATTAGGTGTTACCGAAAAAGAAGTACGAAGGATTATTTCCAAACAAGTTTGGCCAATTTTTGCCATTCCGTTGTTTTTTGGAATTGCCCATTCAATGGCTGCATTATGGGGAATTTCGATTAATTTAATGGATAATATCAAATATCCTGTTTTAATTGGAACAGGTATTTACATTATTTGTTATGCTGCTTATTACTTTTTATGTATTAATTCTTTTATTAAAATCGTTATGGCAGATAAAAAGTAATTGGCTTTTGTGTTTAATTCAGCTAAAATGAAAAGAGAGTTCTGCCGAGGAGGTACAAGAAATGGTTAAGGTATATATCGTAGAAGATGATGAGGTAATTCGTGATACTATTAGAAAACATTTAAGTAAATGGGGATTTGAAATAGGGGTTGTTGATGATTTCAATAATATTTTGCAAGAGTTTTTATCATTTGAGCCCCAATTGGTTATTTTAGATGTGAATCTTCCATTTTTTGATGGGTTCTACTGGTGTAATCAAATTCGCGAAGTTTCGAATGTACCTATTATTTTCTTATCATCACGTAACTCGCGAATGGATCAAATCATGGGAATGAACATGGGAGCAGATTATTATATTGAAAAGCCAGTAGATTTGGATGTTTTAATGGCTCGGATCAATGCACTTTTAAGACGGACATATTCGTATGCGGATTTAGAAGAAGCGAACGTAATGGAACATAATAATGTATTTTTACACATTGATACTAATACACTTACCCATTTAGAAGATAAAATTGAATTAACGAAAAACGAATTTTTGATTTTATATGAATTAATGAAACAAAAAGGTAGTATTGTAAGTCGTGACGAAATTATGCGTGCACTTTGGGAAGATGAAAGTTTTGTCGATGATAATACACTTACAGTCAACGTTGTACGAATTCGTAAAAAACTAGCAGAAATCGGCTTAGATGAATTTATTAAGACGAAAAAAGGCCAAGGTTATATGATTGAATGAAGTAAGAAAACAGGAAGATAGCGCCAAAAAACGCGAACTTCCTGTTTTTCGTAAATTAAGGAGGAGTCAAAATGAAAATTTTAGTATTTGGTGGTACGCGTTTTTTTGGAAAGAAATTAGTAGAACGACTTGTTTCCGCTGGGCATGATGTCACAATTGGCACTAGAGGAAAAACAAAAGATGATTTTGGCGATTCTGTAAAACATGTTGTACTAGACCGCGAATCTAGAGACGCCTTATTCCAATTAGCAAAAGAAGAATGGGACGTTATTTATGATAATATTTGTTTCTCACCGCGAGAAGCTCTTTATGCAGTAGATGCATTTAAAGGCAAAGTAAAACGATACATATATACATCTTCTCTGTCCGTTTATAGTCAAAAAGGTCGCGCGTTGGTGGAAGATGATTTTAATCCAAAACATTATGAAATTGTTATTGGTGACAAAGATGATTTTGATTACGGGGAAGGAAAACGCCTTGCTGAAGCTGTGTTTTTTCAAAAAGCCTCTTTTCCAGTGGTAGCAGTTCGTTTTCCGATTGTCCTTGGACTCGATGATTATACGAAACGTCTACATTTTCATTTGGAGCATATTAAAAACCATGAAGAAATTGGTATTAGTAATGCGCAGGCGGAAATAAGTTTTATTACTTCAGATGAAGCAGCTCATTTTTTAGAATGGGTAGGGGTGGAATCTGACCTTACTGGACCAATTAATGCTAGCTCTAACGGTACATATTCGTTAAATGCTTTTATCAAAATGCTTGAAGCGAAAACAGGTGAAGTGGCACTCGTTGAAGAAGTAACAGATGATGTGGATGATTCGCCGTTTAGCATCAATAAAACTTATTACATGGATAATGCAAAAGCAACAGAAGCTGGCTTTACTTTTGAAGATATAAAAGTCTGGTTGCCGGCGCTTGTGACGGATATTTTAAAAGAAAATTAATTTGGAGGCAAAAATATATTATGTTAAATTTTGAAGAGAAAAAAGCGCTAATAGAATCAATCGATGGTTTTGAACTGCATGAAATTTCTATGGGGCGCGTGAACGTACATTATCCAGCGAGTAAAAGGGATAAAAAAATCATCGTCAAACATCTTCATCCTAATGGTAACGCGTTTGTTTATGCGCCGTTTTTAGAAGTAGAACCGCTAGATAAGCAAGGTTACGTCAATGTAAAAGACTACTCTCAAAATGAAATTCGCGTGTTGTTACTTGAAGCGAAAGAGTTTATGGATAAAGATGAAGATGGGTTTAAAGAAGGTTTTACAAAAATATACAAAGATAATGAGGGCGAAAAGCTTTCTTTAGTCTATGAAAATAAAATGTGGGTTATTTACACAGGAGAAAATCTAGAAGCGGTTTTCCCAACTTTAGAAGCTGCAGAAGGTTATTTACTTGATGAAGGTTTTTTTGAAGCATAATTAACGGAGGCGAAAATCGGTGGAGAATTTAAAGCAACTGCAAGAACGGGTCGCAGTAAGTGATGGCCGTGCAAAAGCAGATTTAGTTATAAAAAATGGACGAATAGTAAATGTATTTTCAGGTGAAATTATGGAAGGCGATATTGCGATTAAAAATGGTTATATTGCTGGAATTGGTCATTTTCCGGATGCAGATCAAATAATTGATGCCGCTGGAGAATTTATCTCACCGGGCTTTATTGATGCGCACGTACATGTTGAAAGCGCGATGGTAACCCCCTCTGAGTTTGCCCGGGTGCTACTTCCAAATGGCGTAACTACAATCATTACAGATCCACATGAAATCGCCAATGTTGCCGGAGAAAAAGGTATTGAATTTATGCTTGAAGATGCAAAAGGCGCTCCGCTTGATATGTTCGTCATGCTACCATCATCCGTACCAGCAACAGAAGGTGAACATAACGGCGAAACACTTCATGCAAAACATCTTCATCCACTTTATAAACACGAAAAAGTAATCGGTCTCGCAGAAGTAATGGACTTCCCATCCGTTGCAAAAGGTAGCGCAGATATTTTAACAAAAATTATTGATGCAAAACAAGAAGGTGGCAGAATTGATGGCCACGGGGCGGGTTTAACTAGCGCGGATTTAAATAATTATCTTGCTGTTGGAATTCGAACTGATCATGAGAGTACGAGTGCCAAAGAAGCACTTGATCGCTTACGTGCGGGAATGTTTGTTATGTTGCGCGAAGGTACAGTCGGTCGTGATTTAAAGCAAACTATTTCAGCAGTAACGGAGAAAAATAGCCATCGTTTTTGTTTTTGTACGGACGATAAACTAATTAATGATTTAATCACAGAAGGCTCGATTAATTATAATATCCGACTCGCAATTGAAAACGGTATTGAGCCAATCACAGCCATCCAAATGGCGACAATTAATGCAGCTAATTGCCATAACTTGCCTTACCTCGGTGCAGTTGCAGCAGGCTATCAAGCGGATATTGTTTTTCTAAAAGACTTAAAAACAATTGAAATTAGCAAAGTTTTAAAAAATGGACAAGTTGTCGTTGAAAACGGAACTCGTAAAGAAGCAGCCTTTAAAAAGAAAAACAAAGCGAAGTTCATTTCTCCAAAAATTAATCATCATTTAAGCATCAAAGATTTAGAACTTCCATTAACAAATGAAACTTGCTATGTCATTGGAATGCAACAAAATAACCTTTTTACAGAAAAACTAATAGAACAAGTTACAATTAAAAATGGTAAATTTGTTCCGTCAATCGAAAAAGACTTGCTAAAAATGGCTGTTGTGGAACGTCATCATAATACTGGATGCGTCGGTGTTGGAATTGTTAAAGGTTTCGGCTTAACAGAAGGTGCGATTGCTACGACCGTCGCGCATGATTCCCATAATATTGTCGCAGTTGGTGTGAGCGATGAGGCCATGGAAAAAGCAATCAACCATGTGACAAAAACAGGTGGAGGCATTGCAGTAGTAGATGCAGCAGGTAATGTATTGCATGATTTAGCGCTCCAAGTGGCGGGACTTCTTAGTGATAAACCATATGAAGAAGTAGAAAATGATTTGGGAGGCCTTTTAAAAGCATTTAATCAGATTAGTAAAGCTAAGGGGTTTGACCCATTTTTGACATTGTCGTTTCTGACTTTACCAGTAATTCCTGAATTAAAATTAACAGATCAAGGATTGTTTGATTTTGCGACATTCCAAATTATTCCAAATGAAGTAAATTAACTCGAATGAGGGAGGTGCGATATGAACTGGTGGAGCTATATAAAAGATAAACGATTTTTCTTATTGTTCTTTTGCAGTATTATGTTTTTCGTCGGGGTATTAATTTCAATTGATCCTAACAGTAAATTAACTCTCGGGAATTTCATTTACTTATATGTCTTTGTTTTTGTCTTCCTGCTTTCTTACTTAGTGTTAGGCTACTTCTTTAAATACAATTATTGGCGTGAAATGGAAGACCTAGTAAGTGGCGAAATTGAAGAAAATATCATTGAATTATTACCAAAACCGCGAACACGCGAGCAAGCTTTTTTTAATCAGCTAATGGCAAAAAAACATAAAGAAGAATTACGAACCATTAGTAAACTTCAAGACAAGCAGCAAGAATATCACGATTTCATTTTATACTGGGTACATGAAGTGAAAACTCCTGTTGTAGCAAGCAAAATGTTAATTAATAATCCAGATTTAAATGATACCAAAACCATTTTTAAACAGATTGATGAAGAATTAGAGACAATTGATAAATTAGTAATGCAAGCACTCTATTTTTCAAGGCTTGATACGTTTTCTAAAGATTATTTCATCCAAGAACAAAATCTTGGTGCTGTTATGCGCGAATCAGTTAAGCGTCACTCCAAGCTTTTCATTGGTAAAAAGATGAAACTTGATTTACAAAATGTAGATATTGATGTGCGAACTGATAGTAAATGGCTGGGCTTTATTATCGATCAAGTGTTATCTAACGCATTAAAATATACTGCTGATGGTGGCGATATTCAAATTTGGTGCGATACAGAAGTAACCGGAAAAAAAGTGCTTCACATTAAAGACAACGGTCGAGGTATTAAAGAAGAAGATTTACCTCGCGTCTTTGAACAAGGGTTTACCGGCACAATCGGTCGCCAAGAAAAGAAAGCAACTGGAATGGGGCTATATCTCGCTAAGCAAATGGCGAAGAAATTAGGTCATGAAATTTGTATCGAGTCTAAAAGTGAAGTAGGGACAGAAGTACGCATTTACTTCGAACAAAAAGACGACTACTTACTAATAGCGAAAGATTAATAAAAAGACAAGCAAACGACTAACTGTTTGCTTGTCTTTTTTTGTTCAATTAAAAACGGTTGACTCTATCGCTTTATCGTGGTAGAGTATTAGCAAGAAGAAGTAAAAGCGATGAACAGAACAAGTAGAGCGTCATTCTTTTTAAGAGAGTCCTTGGTTGGTGCGAAAGGATAAAGATAGCGTTATCGAACACATCTCGGAGCTGGTTTACTGAAGCATAAGTGAGTAGGTGAACTCGGGAAAAGCCCGTTATAGCTTGTTAGTCTCGAACTAACTGAGGCTGGTGCTGTGAAGTATCAGTAAATTGAGGTGGAACCACGTGAATAGTATTCTCGTCCTCTTGGCAATTTTGTGCCAAGTGCGACGAGATTTTTTTATGTAAAAAAGGAGCGAAACAATATGGATTATATCATGGAAATTTTACCAGCATTACTTGACGGGGCGAAAACAACCTTACTTGTTTTTGTCGTCACGCTAGTTTGTTCTATCCCCCTAGGAGCTATAGTGGCAGTAGGAAACATTAGTAAAATAGCCCCGCTGAAATTTATTTTAAACATTTATATCTGGATTATGCGAGGTACACCATTACTTTTACAATTAATTTTTATCTATTATGGTTTGCCGATTATCGGAGTTGTTTTTGACCGAATGGACGCGGTGTTTATTGCTTTTATTTTAAATTATGCTGCTTATTTCGCAGAGATTTTCCGGGGTGGCTTTTTATCAATCGAAAACGGACAATATGAAAGTGCTAAAGTTCTTGGTCTAACTTACGGTCAAACGCTTCGAAAAATTGTTTTACCGCAAGTTGTCAAACGTGTTTTGCCGGCGATCGGAAATGAAGTTATCAATTTAGTAAAAGACTCTTCGTTAGTTTACATCCTGGGCATTGGTGATTTACTAAGAGCAGGAAAAATTGCTATGAGTAGAGATGTTACTTTAATTCCACTCGTATTAGTGGCTGCAATATACTTAGCGTTAACGGCTATCCTAACGCTACTATTTAAACAATTAGAAAAACGTTTTAGTTATTATAAATGAGGTGAAGAAAATGTTGGAAATTAAAAATTTATCGAAAAAATTTGATCAAAAAACGATTTTAGATAATGTGAATATTGCGCTTCAAGACGGGGAAATACTTTCTATCGTCGGGCCATCCGGTGGCGGGAAAACCACTTTGCTTCGTTGTATTAGTGGTCTTGAAAAAATGGATGCCGGAGAAATTTTTATTGACGGTGAAAAAATTGATCCGATGTCGAGAAAAGATGTGGAAAATACGATTGGCGTAGTTTTTCAAGAATTTCACTTGTTTCCACATTTAAGTGTGTTAGATAATTTGATTTTGGCACCGACGCTTGCTAGGAAAACTAAAAAAGAAGAAGCTATTAAAGAAGCTAAAAGGTTACTTGGCTTACTTGATTTAGCAGACAAAGCGGATAATATGCCTTACCAATTATCTGGAGGACAAAAGCAACGTGTGGCTATTGCTCGGGCACTGGCGATGAATCCAAAAGTACTACTATTTGATGAACCGACATCGGCTTTAGATCCTGACTTACGAGATCATGTGGCGTCGTTAATTTTGAGTTTAAAAAATGTTGGTATTACGCAGATTATTGTGACACATGATCACGATTTTGCCAAAAAAGTTGCAGATCAAATGATGGAAGTCGAACCACTAAAAAAGGAGGTAAACTAATATGAAAAAAGGATTATTAATAACGGTAATGGCAATCGTAATGTTAGCGCTAGGGGCATGTTCAAGTGGTGAATCTAAGGAAGACCAGTGGAGTAGAATTAAAAAAGATAAGGAAGTCGTCATTGGTTTAGATGATAGTTTTGTACCAATGGGATTTCGTGATAAAGATGATAATTTAGTCGGCTTTGATATTGACCTTGCAAAAGCTGTTTTTGAAGAATATGGTATTAAAGCGAAATTTACGCCAATTGACTGGACGATGAAAGAGTCCGAGCTGAAAAATGGATCGATAGATTTGATTTGGAATGGGTATACGGTAAATGACGCAAGAAAAAAACAAGTTGCATTTAGCAAACCTTACATGAAAAACGAACAAGTATTAGTGACATTGAAATCAAGCAATATTAATAAATTTAGTGATATGAAAGATAAAACGCTAGGGGCTCAAAACGGCGCAAGTTCGATTGATGACATGGCTAAAAAACCAGAAGTGCTCACAGATATTATCAAGAACAACGAACCAGAATTGTATGATACGTTCGATACAGCATTTATTGATTTGAATAATAAACGCATTGACGGCTTGATTATTGATGAAGTATACGCGCGTTATTATATTGATAAACAAAAAAACAAAGATGACTATACTATTATAACTGGTGGCTTTGATCCGACCGATTTTGCTGTAGGTATGCGTAAAAGTGATAAAGAACTGCAATCAAAAATCAATGAAGCATTTGAAAAATTATACAAAGAAGGAAAAATGCAGGAAATTAGTAAAAAATGGTTTGGTGATGACGAAATCGCTAAGCAGTAGCTAGATTGACAGTAGGTTTAAGTTCCGATACAATTTGAATTATAAATGTCGCAGCCGAATATCCGACCGTGCCAGACAGAAGGGATGATTTTTGTTGAATAAAGAATTGATTGTTCGCGGAGCTCCGCAAGAGTATTTTTGCCAAGTAGGCGCATGGGATACTTTACCTACCCACTTAGAACGCCGCGGTTTGAAAAATGTTTTAGTAGTTCGTGGAAATGCTTCTTGGGAAGTCGCTAAAAAGAAATTCCCGGTATTATCTAATGTTACATCTACTTTTGAAGTATATAATGGCGGTTCAACGTATGAGGAACGCGATCGTCTGGTAGCGATAATGAAAACAAATAATATGGATGCGATTATAGCAGTCGGTGGCGGAAAAATTGCTGATGTATGTAAAGCAGCTGCAGCAGTTTTACGATTACCAGTGATTATTTTACCAACACTTGCTTCCACTTGTGCGGCTTATACACCGCTTAGTGTGATGTATGACGTTTATGGCGCAATGATTCGTTACGACGTATTCGCTAGCAGCAACGCCTTATTATTAATTGATCCGGAAATGATTTTAGATTCACCAAAAGAATTGCTCGTTGCAGGCATTGGCGATACGCTCGCTAAATGGTATGAAGCAGATGTGATTATTAAATCATTACCAACTAAATCCGTCGAAATCGAAATTGCTCATATTGCTGCTAAAATGTGCCGAGATAATTTACTGCAATTTAGCGAAGAAGCACTTAACGCAATGGATAAGCAAGAATTAAATGAAGCATTCGTGAAAATTATCGAAACAAATATTTTAGTTGGCGGAATGGTTGGCGGTTTTGGTGATGATTATGGACGTTGTGCGGGAGCGCATTCGATTCATGATGCATTAACTATGGTGCCAGAAACGCATCATTTGTTACATGGTAATAAAGTGGCGTACGGAATTTTAGTTCAACTAGTTATTGAAAATCGATGGAATGAAATTGACCAATTACTACCTTTTTATGCCAAACTGGGTCTTCCAACGAGTTTATATGATATGGGGCTGGCGACACTTACTGAAGAAACCATCGTTGCTGTATCTAAACGTGCAACTGAGCCACATGAGACGATCCATATGATGCCAGGTGAAATGACAGCTGAAGTAGTATTAAATGCGATAAAACAGCTGGAAGATAGCATGGCAATGAAGCGTGTGGCTAAGTAAAAATGATTATTCGGAAAGAACAACCACAAGATTACGAGGCCATTCGTCGTGTGAATGAGGAAGCTTTTAAAGGTACTGTGGAAGCAGACTTAATTCAAAATATCCGGAAATCCGATTATTATCAGCCAGGTTTGTCACTTGTAGCAGAAACGGAAGATGGGCTTATTGTAGGCTATATTATGTTTAGTGAAATTTCACTGGAGACAGCTGGGCGCAGCAGATTTATTTTAGGTCTTGCCCCGCTTGCCGTTTTGCCAGAATACCAGGGGAAACGGGTTGGTTCAAGCTTATTGGAGGAAGGGATCCGCTTATCACGCGAAAAAGCATATCCTGCTATTGCTGTGTTAGGACATGCTGATTATTATCCGCGATTTGGATTTATTCCTTCCAATCAATTTGCGATTCCAGCACCATTTGATGTGCCATCTGAATACTTTATGCTACTTGAACTGTATGATGGAAGTTTAGAGAATCTAGCAGGGACAATTCATTACCCAGCTGCATTTTCTGAAGATAATTAATTGGAAAAGAACGAAATAATAAATGAACGGAACAAATTCTCAGAAGGGGATAGGTTCCGTTTTTTTGTCGTAATAATCCCTACAGATCGACGTAACTCTTTATCGCGGAGTGCAATACTTTTCGTTTCTTTAAAAATCGCACCATCTAAAATCATTTCCGGTAAAATACTAATGCCAAGACCAGCGCCAACCAATCCTTGAATTGTATAAAAATCCCTGCTTTGAAAAGCTATTTGCGGTTCGAAGCCTTTTTTATTCGCCGCTTTTGTAACAATTTTATATAAATCGAAGTCTTCAGGATAAAGTACGAATTTTTCAGAAGCGAGTTCCTTGAGTGAAACAGTGAAATTTTCTGCAAGATGATGACTTGTTGGGACGATTAATTTCAATTTTTCATCAAAAAAACGGAGGGCTTCAATTTGTTCACTAGATTCGGGGACTGGAGATAAGAACGTCATGTCTAAAACGCCATTTACTAGCATTTCGGTAAGTTCTTCATTCGTTCCTTCCATAAATTGGTAGGTGATTTCTGGATATTTTTCTCGGAAAGTTGAAATAACAGATGGCAAGACTTTGGTAGATAGCGAATTGGGCAGGCCGACTCTAACTGTTCCTTTGGTGGGATCGGTGTATTCAGTTACGAGGGCTTCGGCTTTTTGTAGTTCATTTAATGCGATTGTAGCTTGACTCAGGAAGTCTTGACCGACACTCGTGAGCTGCATATTACGTCCAACACGATCAAATAAAGGTACACCTAGTTCTTCTTCTAGTTTCGTTATCTGTCTACTAACGGCAGATTGGGCTACGTGCAAATTCTCGCTAGCTTTAGTCATATGCTCGACGCGGGCTACTTCCATGAAATACTTTAATTGTCTAAGTTCCATTACTTACCTCCAATTGTTCTCGAAATGAGATTGTTTTATTCTATTATATATATTGTTTCGATAAATGAAAAGGAATAAAATAGATACTACAAGAAATGTAAGGTAAGCTGGATCGCCAATTAATTATCAGTTAATTTGAATAATTCCGATGTAAACCATCCGGATGATTCAGTTTTTGAAGAGGAGGAGTTAGGATGAAACAAACAAATTTGCCAAAAAAACACGGCCTGTATAATCCAGAGAATGAGCATGATGCTTGTGGTATTGGGTTTGTAGCTAATATTAAAAAGATTTCTTCTCATAAGATTGTCGAACAAGGAATTCATATGCTATGCCAGCTTAAACACCGCGGCGGAGAAGTTGGGGGAGATACAGGTGACGGGGCTGGTATTTTGCTTGAAATTTCAGACTCTTTCTTCCGACGTGAATGTAGCAAGCTTGGCATTACGTTACCAGAAAAATATCATTATGCTGTTGGGATGTTTAATTTCCCTCAAAATAAAGCTCAGCGCGAATGTTTAATGTCAGAAACAGAAAAACTAATTGCAAGCGAAGGCCAAACGTTTCTAGGTTGGCGTAAACTTCCTACTGATGTTACAAAAGTCGGTGCCGGAGCTAGAAAAACAGAGCCTGCAATGTATCAATTATTTATTCAGAAAAATGCCGAATTGGACGAAGCCGGTTTTGAACGGGCGCTTTATTTAATTAGAAAACAAGTCGAAAAATTTGCAGCTACTTCTGAACTAATTACCGAAACTTTTTACGTTCCAAGTTTATCGACACGAACAGTTATTTTTAAAGGAATGCTGCTACCAGAGCAAATTAATCAATATTACTTAGACTTAGCAGATCCAGCTTATGTATCGGCTTTTGCTTTGGTGCATTCGCGTTTTTCAACAAATACTTTTCCTAGCTGGGAACGGGCGCATCCATACCGCTATTTAATTCATAACGGTGAAATTAATACGCAACGTGGTAATGTAAACTGGATGAAAGCACGGGAAAAAAGAGCGGAATCAGCTTTACTTGGAAAAGATTTAGCTAAAGTATTACCAGTTATTGACGAAAGTGGAAGTGACTCGGCAACGTTAGACAATGCTTTAGAATTTTTAGTGCAGGCTGGTCGTTCGCTACCTCATGCGGCAATGATGCTTATTCCAGAGCCGTGGGATAAAAATCCACATATGACAGATCCAAAACGCGCATTTTATGAATACCATAGTACTTTAATGGAACCTTGGGATGGACCAACATCGATTTCATTTACAAATGGACGTGTTATCGGCACTATTTTGGATAGAAATGGGTTACGCCCAGCACGTTATTATGAAACAAAAGATCATACAATCATTTACTCATCGGAAACAGGCGTCGTGCCAGTAGATCCAAGTGAAGTAATTCGTAAAGAAACGGTTGGCGCGGGAACAATGTTGCTGATTGATTTAGAAGCGGGACGAATTGTCACTGATTCTGAACTTAAAGAAGAACTAACAACTGAAAAACCGTATCGTGAATGGCTAGATTTAGAGATGACAGAGATTGCTGACTTAGTAACAGCAGATTTACGTTATGAGTCGATGGATAAGTCAGAGCGTTTCAAAAAACAACGTGCATTTGGTTATACGCAAGATGAATTAAATAAAATTTTGATTCCTATGGTCACAGAGAAAAAAGATCCGATGGGCGCAATGGGGTATGATGCACCGCTTGCAGTTTTGAGTCAGCGCCCCCAAGTATTGTTTAATTACTTTAAACAACTTTTTGCGCAAGTAACGAATCCGCCAATTGATGGTATACGCGAAGAAACTGTTACCTCGGCGATGACGCTACTTGGTGATGAGGGGAATATTTTAAATCCAACTGCGAAAAATGCTAATCGAATTCGCTTAAAAACGCCTATTTTATCTCGAAAAGAATTTGCTGCTCTCACCTTGCAAACAAAATTTGCTAAACCAACTGCTACTTTACCGATTTTATTTAAGGCGGAAGAGCGGGATGGATTAGAAGCATGTTTGGAAGAATTATTTGAAGCAGCTGATAAAAAAATCGCGAACGGGGCAGAATTGCTAGTTTTATCAGATGATGGCGTGAATGCAGAGTGGATTGGTATTCCAGCATTATTAGCTGTTAGTGGTTTGCATCATCATTTAGTAAAAGCAGGAACGCGGACGAAAGTAAGTATTATCGTAAAAACAGCAGAAGCAAGAGACGTTCATCAATGTGCACTGTTAATTGGTTACGGGGCGGATGCTGTATTCCCAAGTTTAGCAATTGATACTTTTGATGGCTTAATTAAAGAAGGGCGCATTAAAGGCTTCACGCTAGATGAGGCGGAAAGTCGTTATATTGAAGCAATTACCGATGGAATTTTAAAAATCATGTCGAAAATGGGGATTTCTACCGTTCAGAGCTATCGTGGGGCACAGATTTTTGAAGCAATCGGAATTGGCGACGAAGTAATTAACACTTATTTTCCGGGTACTGCCTCACAAATTGGTGGTATTCCACTAGAAGTTATCGCTCAAGAAGCTTGGTTGCGCCACCGTGAAGCCTATCATGATATTGGCTACCAAAGTTTCACGCTTAATACAGGCGGAGAGTATCAGTGGCGTTCAAACGGAGAATATCACGTATATAATCCACTTGCAATCCATTCTTTACAACAAGCTACGCGTGAAAATAACCGAGAAACATATAATTTATATTCGGATTTAATGCAAAATCAAAGTAATGCCTTTTTAAGAGGGTTATTAACATTTACAAGCGACCGCAAGCCGATTCCTTTAGATGAGGTAGAGCCTGCGGAGTCGATTTTCAAGCGTTTTAAGTCTGGCGCGATGTCTTATGGTTCGATTAGTCAAGAAGCTCATGAGGCACTTGCTATCGCGATGAACCGTATTGGCGGCAAAAGTAATAGTGGAGAAGGCGGCGAAAACCCGAACCGCTTTACGCCAGATGAAAATGGAGATTGGCGTAGAAGTGCTATAAAACAAATCGCTTCTGGACGTTTTGGCGTAACAAGTCATTATTTGGTCAATGCAGAGGAACTTCAAATCAAAATGGCTCAAGGGGCAAAACCTGGTGAAGGCGGACATTTACCTGGGAAAAAAGTTTATCCATGGATTTCCAAAACACGTGGTTCCACAACAGGGGTTGGCCTCATTTCACCACCACCTCATCATGATATTTATTCAATTGAAGATTTATCGCAACTAATTTTCGACTTAAAAAATGCTAACCAAAATGCGCGTGTAAACGTAAAATTAGTTTCGAAAACAGGGATTGGAACGATTGCTGCTGGGGTTGCTAAAGGAAATGCTGATGTCATTTTAGTAAGTGGCTATGAAGGCGGAACCGGGGCAGCGGCAAGAACAAGTATCCGTCATGCAGGTGTGCCGTGGGAAATCGGCTTAGCTGAAACTCACCAAACATTACTGCTGAATGGCTTGAGAAATAAAGTTGTCGTTGAAACAGACGGAAAACTAATGACCGGGAAAGACGTTTTAGTTGCCGCTATGCTTGGCGCGGAAGAATTTGGATTCGCAACTGCGCCACTTGTAACGCTAGGTTGTGTTATGATGCGTGTTTGTCATTTAGATACATGTCCAGTTGGAGTAGCAACGCAAAATCCTGAGCTTCGTAAAAAATTCAATGGTTCAGCAGATTATGTGGTTAATTTTTTCCATTTTATTGTTGCAGAAATGCGCGAAATGATGGCTGAGCTTGGATTTAGAAGTCTAACAGAAATTATTGGTCATAAAGAGTTTTTAACAACCCATGAGAAAAAAGAAGCGCACTGGAAAGCGAAATATATCGACTTTTCGAATATGCTTTACAGCGATGACTTTTATAAAAATCAAGTCCAATACTGTACGAAACAGCAAGACCACAAAATCGATCAAACGCTAGATATGCGAGAAATTGTTCCATTAATTAAACCGGCACTCGAAAACGGTGAAAAGGTAACTGGAACTTTCGCAGTACGAAACGTTGACCGCGCAATTGGCACGATTGCAGGCTCCTTTATAAGTAAAAAATATGGTGCGTTAGGTTTACCTGAAGACACCATATCACTTGATTTTGTCGGATCAGCAGGTCAAAGCTTTGGCGCTTATACACCACTTGGTATGACGCTTCGAATTCATGGTGACGCTAATGACTACTTCGGAAAAGGACTTTCTGGCGGTAAATTAATTGTAAGTCCAGATCATAGAACGCCAATTAAAGCTCATGACTCCGCGATTGTTGGGAACGTAACGCTATACGGGGCAACGGGAGGGCATGCGTATATGCACGGAAAAGCAGGTGCACGGTTTGCTGTTCGTAATAGTGGCGCAACTGCTGTAGTGGAAGGCATTGGCGATAATGGTTGTGAATATATGACTGGCGGCACGGTAGTAATTCTTGGAGAAATTGGCGAGAACTTTGCAGCTGGGATGTCTGGTGGAGTTGCATACATTTATACGAAAAACAGCCAAGAAACAACTACAAAAATCAACCACGAACTTGTTAACAGTAGGTCTACGTTATCTGCACCAGAATTAGCTAAACTAAAACAGTTAATCGAGCAACATGCTAACCTTACTCGAAGCGAGTTTGCACAAGAAATTCTTAGCAACTGGGAAGATGAAAAAGCGAATTTTATTTTCGTTATCCCGAATGAATATGAAATGATGTTAACAAGAATAACTTCACTAGAACAAACTGGAAAAACACATGATGAAGCAGAATTACAAGCTTTTTATGAACATAAAGACGGAAAATTAATTGCCGGAGTGGCGAAATAGAGAGGAGTGAAAGCATGGGAAAAGCAACTGGATTTATGGAATATGATCGAATTCCTTCGCCAGGACGTGATCCGAAAAGTCGGACGCGTGACTGGAATGAATATAGTTTACCGATGCCGGTAGCAGATTTAACTTTACAAGCCGCTCGCTGTATGGATTGTGGTGTGCCATTTTGTAGTGTAGGAATGGAAATTAAAAATGGTGTGTCTGGCTGTCCGCTGCATAATTTAATTCCCGAGTGGAACGATGCTGTTTATCGGGGTGACTGGTATGAAGCGTTACAACTACTTCTAAAAACAAATAATTTTCCAGAGTTTACTGGTCGAATTTGTCCAGCCCCGTGTGAGGGGGGATGTACAGTAGCTATTTCTGAACCTGCTGTCGGCATTAAATCAATTGAAAAAGCAATTATTGATCGTGGTTTTGAGGAAGGTTGGATTAAACCCCAACCTCCTAAGAAACGTACCGGTAAACGTATTGCCGTGATTGGCTCTGGACCAGCTGGACTAGCCTGTGCCGATCAATTAAATAAAGCTGGTCATAGTGTGACAGTCATCGAGAAAAGTGATCGAATTGGCGGCTTATTGATGTATGGTATTCCAACTATGAAACTAGAAAAAGAACAAGTGACACGCCGAGTGAACTTGATGGCGGAAGAAGGAATTGAATTTGTAACAGGTGTTGCAGCAGGTACAGATGTTACTTTTGCTGAACTGCGCGCTGAATATGATTCGATTGTTCTTGCGACTGGGGCTGGTAATGCACGAGATATTCCGCTTGCTGGACGTGATGCGGCTGGGATTCACTTCGCCGTTCCGTATTTGACACAAAGCACGCGCGATAATTTAGATAATGGCGGAGTTCAAACTCTTTCTGCTAAAGATAAAAATGTTGTTATTATTGGTGGCGGAGATACAGGGGCTGACTGTGTGGCAACTGCGCTTAGACAAGGCGCTAAAAGTATTTATCAATTCGGTATTCAAGATAAATTACCCGAATTAAGAAATGGTGAAAATCCATGGCCGCAATATCCACGTGTTTTCAAAATGGATTATGCGCATGAAGAAGCAGAAGCAGTGTACGGCAGAGATCCACGTGAGTATCTCATCAATACTACTTCTTTCGAAAAAGATGCAGCCGGAAATCTTATTGGGCTACACACGGTAGAAGTTACAGAAGATAAAGAGACGAGACAATATACACCAGTAGAAGGTAGCGAGAAATATTTTGAAGTAGATATGGTTTTAATTGCTATTGGTTTTGCTGGTACGACAGAAGATATATTTACTAATTTCGGTGTAGGAAAAACAGAGCGCCATACAATTGACGCTGCTAAAGGATTTTACCGCACAAGTGAAGAAGGCGTGTTTGCTTGTGGGGATGCACGTCACGGTCAAAGTTTAGTTGTAACCGCGATTGCAGAAGGAAGAGAAGCAGCGCGTGAAGTAGACTTTTACTTGATGGGAGAAACATTTTTACCATAATAAAAAAGAGCTTATCCTAAACAGGGTAAGCTCTTTTTGGATCAATTATTTCATTCCTGAAACATTGAATCCTTTTAAAATGTACTTTTGGAATGTCATGAAAATCAAGATGATTGGAATGACCATGAAAGTTGCTCCGGCCATTTGTAAAGCGTAGTTGCTGCCGTATTGTCCTTTTAATAATTGCAGACCAACTGATAGGGTATAGAATTTTTCGTCGTTGGCAATGATTAATGGCCATAAGAAGGAGTTCCAACCAGCGATGAAAGTAAGAATACCTTGTACCGCAAGCACGGGGCGGGAAATCGGAATAACGATTCTCCAGAAAATGTAAAATTCACTAGCGCCATCAAGTCTTGCTGCTTCGAGTAAATCATCGGATATGGTGGACATAAATTGACGGAATAAGAAAATCCCGAATGCACCAACAAGTCCTGGAAGCACAATACCTGTCATTGTATTTGTTAATCCAGCCGCATTAAGCAACAAGTAAACCGGAATCATTGTTACTTGTCCTGGAATCATCATCGTAGCAAGGACAAGATAAAATAACTTGTTTTTCCCTTTAAATTTAAATTTAGCAAAGCCGTAACCCGCCATCGCATTTAAAAATAAACCGAAAAACGAGAAGAACACAATGATTAACGTATTTTTTAAGTAAATAGCAAAGTCCATTTCAGTAAATAGTTTGGTGAAATTATCTAGTGTAAAAGTTTCTGGCCAAATAGTAGGTGGGATTTTTAAAATTTCAGCATCCGTTTTCAAAGAGGAGAGAACCATCCAAATGAACGGTAAAATCATAAAGAATCCGCCAACTGTTAAAATTGTAATTACGGCAATTTGAGCACCGCGCGACTTTTGTCTATATTGATTCATTTATAAACACTCCTCTCTTAAATATCCCCATCATTATTTTTGCGCTGAATTCGGAATTGAATAATCGTGATAATAATAATCGCGATAAACAAGATGAACGATCCAGCAGCGGCATAACCAAATTTACTTAATTGGAAACCGTTTTGATAGATAAAGAGGGCGACAGAGTTTGTACTATCAAGTGGTCCACCTTCTGTCATAACGAACGGTTCCTCGAAGAATTGTAACCAACCAATCATCGTTGTAACTGTTACAAAGAAAATCGCGAAACGAAGCATTGGAACAGTAATTTTAAATAGTTGTTGGCGGCTATTTGCTCCGTCAAGTGAGGCTGCTTCGTAATATTCACGTGGAATGCCTTGAAGAGCGGCTAAGAAAATAATCATATTTACACCGATTGCTCGCCAAACAGCTAGGATAATCAGTGATAGTTTCGCAATAGTAGGGTCTTGTAACCATGGAACTGGTCCTAAGTCTAAAAACGAAAGCAAATAGTTAAGTAAACCAAAGCGCGGATTATATAAGTAACTCCAAACAACGGCTACAGCGACAACGTTTGTAATTGAAGGAGTATAGAAAATTAACCGGAAAAATTGGAAAATCTTTGCTTGCGAAAAGTTAATCATAAGCGCAATACCAAGCGAGCAAACGATAACCAGTGGAACGCCAATAACTACATAGAAAAGCGTGTTAAAAATAGATTTTAAAAATACCGGGTCTTGCATAATATTGACGTAATTGTCCACACCAACAAAGTTAATTTTAGAGTAATCGGCAAGCCCGACTAAATCAATGTCCGTAAAACTAATGACAAAAGCAAGCAAAATCGGAAGTAGGGAAAACAGAAGAAGTAAAAACAGTGCTGGCGATATAAACAAATAGGGTGTGTTTTTATTTAAAAATTGTTTCATAACATCCAGTCCATTCTAAAAGGGCAAATGGCAGAATAAATCATTTGCCCTTTTTATTCGTTATTTTTTAAGAAGTGCTTCTACTTGATCGTTGAAAGTATCCATTTGTGTTTGTACATCTGCACCACCACGGTAAATTTGTTCCCAAGATTTTCCGTATAATTGAGCAATTTCTTCAAATTGTGGGATAAGTGGCATTGGTTCTGCAGTTTTCATTTGTTCGCCAAAGACTTTGTAGTAAGGGTCGTTTTTCAGCATATCGTCTTCCCAAGCATCCATACGTGCTGGCATCGAGTTTGTATCTTTTAACCAAGATAATTGCACGTCAGGTTGACTCATATAGTCCATGAATTTAAGCGCATCATCTTTTTTATTACTATATTTGAAAATGGAAAGGTTCGCGCCACCTAAGCTTGATTCGTTATTTTCTTTTTTAGGTAGTACAGCAGTTGCCCATTTTCCGTCAATGTCAGGGGCAGTGTCTTTCAGTGTATTAACCATCCAAGGGCCACTCATGAACATTGGTACAATTCCGTCGCCGCCAAAGCTTTGAGACGCGTCTAAACCAAGATCAGTGTCTGGTGCGGAACCATTTTTAATGAAACTATCTAAATAAGTAACAGTGTCTACGAAAGGTTTTTTATTGAATACTGGAGTACCGTCTTTATCGAAAAGAGGGGAGCCATTTTGACGTCCGAAAATGAAACCAGTAGTTTGTTCGTTTGGATCAATTGCAAAGCCGTACATATCTTTGCCGCGTTTAGAAAGTTTAAGTGCAGCGTCAGATAGTTCATCCCATGTTTTTGGAGCTTCATTATAACCAACTTTTTTCAGTAAATCGGTACGGTAGAATAATACGCGAGTTTCTGCATACCACGGAACACCGTATGTTTTTCCATCAAATTGAGTAGTTTTTACTGAACCAGGGAAAAATAGATCAGAGTTCATATTTTTACTTTTTTCTACATCTTTTGTAATATCAAGTAGTGCACCAGCTTCGACAAATTCAGGCATCCACGTTGTTCCCATTTGGACTACATCGGGGCCAGATTTTGAAGCAACGGCTGTAAGTAATTTATCATGTGCATTTGCCCAAGGAATAACTTGAACTTTAACTTCGATGCCAGTATCTTTCGTGAATTTTTGTGCGAGTTCTTTTAATGACTTGGCTTCATCGCCCATAGCCCAAACATTTAATACTTTAGAATCGCTGGAATTTGCATCATCCTTTGACCCACCACACGCCATTAATACTAAACTAAGCGACAACACTAAAGCTAAAACGACAAACATCTTTTTCTTCATGATTTTTCCTCCATTTTTTGTTTTTTTCAAAGCAACTTGACTAACTAAAAGCTGTTAAAGAATAAAAACTGTTGTACAGAACTAACGCGCCGTACGGGATGAAGCAAATTGTGAAAATCAATTCACATACACAATATTTCATAGAAACGTTTCGACAAGGTTATTATAGTATATTATGTAATCGGTTTCAAGTGAATTGCTATTTTATTTTTAGTTTATCTAGTTAGAGCGTTGTGTATCAATGCTTTTGGTATCAGAAAAATTTAAACGAGTAAAATTCTCAAAAACGAGATACTATAGAAAGAACTGGAAAATAGGACCGTTTCACCATGTGAATGTCGTTTTTGGTTGACTAAAGAAAAGAAAGCGCTTATACTGTTGTTATATTTGAATAGAAACGTTTCGAAAAATGTGTGCAGGAGGTTCCTATGAAACAAGAAAAAGTACAAGAATTAGTTAGTCAAATGACCTTAGATGAAAAAATCGCTCAATGTCTTCAACTTTCGCCTTTTCTTTTTAAAGGTACAAACAAAAATGCAGAACTAACAGGGCCACTTCTTCAAGAAATGAAATTAACGGATGCGCATACTGAAAATGCGGGTTCGGTGCTTGGATCAAGTTCGGCGCTTGATATGATTGGTATTCAAGAAGCTTATTTAAAAACGAATCGCTTAGGAATTCCGCTTGTTTTTATGGCGGATGTTATACATGGTTATAAAACGGTTTTTCCTATTCCACTTGCACTTGGTTGTTCTTTTGACCGGGAGACAGTTCGAGTGATGGCAGAAGTTTCGGCGCTCGAAGCAACTGCAGATGGGCATCATGTCACTTTTTCACCAATGCTTGATTTAGTACGTGACCCTCGGTGGGGACGTGTGATGGAATCAACTGGTGAGGATCCATTTTTAAATAGTGAACTTGGGAAAGCAATGGTAGATGGTTACCAAGGTGATGCGAGTAAACTAAATGAAAACTTGGAGCAGATGGCGGCATGTGTCAAACATTTTGCGGCATACGGGGCTGCGGAGGCTGGGTTGGAATACAACACAGTTAATATGTCTACGCGCGAATTATATCAAAATTATTTACCTGCTTACAATGCGGCGATACAAGCTGGAGCTAAATTAGTCATGACTGCTTTTAACGTAGTGGACGGGATTCCAGCAACAATGAACAAATGGCTTAACCGAGATGTGCTACGAGGCGAAATGGAGTTTGACGGTGTACTTATTTCTGACTGGGGCGCTGTTGCCGAAGTAATTAATCACGGAACAGCAAGAAATCCTAAAGAAGCTGCACAGTTTTCGATGGAAGCAGGCGTTGATTTAGAAATGATGACGACTTGTTATATCCATGAATTAAAAGGTTTAATTGAAGAAGGCAAATTATCCGAAAGCCTTTTAGATGAAGCAGTACTTCGGATGTTAAATTTAAAAAATGATTTAGGACTATTTGAAGATCCATATCGCGGATTAAAAAATAACGACCGCACAAAAGACATTTTAACCGATGAAAGTCGCGGGAAAGCTCGGGCAGCAGGCGTTGAATCCGCTGTGTTATTAGAAAACAAAAACCGATTACTTCCACTGGCTAAAGAAGCAAAAATTGCCTTGGTTGGTCCGCTTGCAACGTCACCTGATATTCTCGGCGGTTGGAATGTATACGGCGAAGAAAAAGATGGCATCAATGTTGAAACAGGGTTACGTGAAGTATTTGAAACAGTCGAGGTTGTTTCAACGGAGTACACTGAATTGTCGGAAGAAGACAAAGTGGCAGTGAAAGCGGCAGTAGAGAATATGGATGTTGTCGTACTTGCGCTAGGTGAAAAAAATGAATGGGGCGGGGAAGCAGGAAGTCTTGCTACTATTCGTTTACCAGAAGCACAATACGAATTAGCGAAATTCGTTCAAACACTAGGAAAACCAGTTGTTATTACATTATTTAATGGTAGACCGCTTGAAGTGAAAGAGTTAGCAGAATCTAGTGATGCTCTTCTTGAATTATGGTTCCCAGGAACAGAAGCAGGTCGTGTCACTGCAGATTTATTAAGTGGTGCAAGTAATCCTTCAGGGAAATTATCCATGTCATTCCCGCAAACAACGGGGCAAATTCCAGTTTATTACAATCATTTACGCACTGGACGACCACAAACACCGGAAAATAAAGGCGAACGCTATGTGTCGCATTATCTTGATATTCCAAATGAACCATTTTATCCATTTGGTTACGGAAAAAGTTATAGCGAATTCGAGTTAAAAACAAGCGCTCTTCCGAAAGAACTAAATTTAGGCGAGTCACTACATGTAGAAGTAACCATTAAAAACATTAGTGATATTGCTGGAAAAGAAGTAATCCAAGTGTATTTACAAGATGTGACAGCGAGCATTTCACGGCCTGTCAAAGAATTAAAAGCTTTTGAAAAAGTGGCGCTTCAAGCTGGCGAAGAAAAAACAGTTACATTTGAATTAACAAGCGAGGCATTTTCATTCTATAACCACCAACTTGAAAAAGTGCAAGAACCGGGACTTCACCGAGTTTTTGTTGGGACTAGTAGTGAAGATGTAGACGTTTTTGAAGTGGAAGTGGGTGGATATGTGTGACAATGTTAAAAGAAATTAAAAAAGCGGATTTATCAGCCGCATATTATCCGAGCGGGGAGCTTGCTTGGCTAAAATTAAAAGATATTATGCTAAATCAAGTGATTCAAAATCCATTAGAAAATCGCTTATCGCAAATATATGTACGCGCGCATTTAGGAGATAAAATAGAAATTTATCCACTACTTAGCAGGGATGCTGAAGTTGGTTTTAACGAAAATGGCGTGGAGTATCGCGGTGTAGTTGGACCATTTCGTTATAGCGTACAAATGCATTTTCATACGCGAGGTTGGTTTTATGATGTCACAGTGGATGGTGATCTTGAGTTTGATCTTGTTTACTTACAAGACTTGGGGCTTGCAGAACAAGCGGCAGTGAGAACAAATGAAGCTTATATGTCGCAATATATTGATTATCATGTGACAGAAGGCACGACTGGTTTCACTGTTCAAGCCCGCCAAAACCAACCTCAAAATGAGCGCTTCCCAGCAGTTCAAATTGGAGCATTAACGAAAATTGTAGGGTATGCAACAGATGGTTTTGATATTTATGGGACTAATTATAAACTGACTGGCGAACTAGCTAACCTTAAGGAAAAATCATTGCCAAACCGCGTCTACCAATATGAATTCGCTCAAATTTCCTTACAAACAGAGCTATTTACTAATCACGGTGAAACAAGCTTTTACGGGTATGCAACAGAAAATCAACCAAAAGCATCTGGAGCACCAATCGAAAATTTAGCGGAACTAAAAAGTAATATTTCAGAGCAACCTTATCAACCAAGTACTAAAGCCATATTAAACAAACATATAGGAACACCAATTACCGGCGAAACAATTTCTGACAGCTGGCTTCAAGAGAACTTCCCAGACCGGATTCAAGAAGAACAACAAAACGGCGCACTGCTTTCCTTTTTCACACCAAACTATGCACATGTTGTGATGCGCGAAAAAGAAGCAGAATTAGAACGCCCTCATGGCAGTATTTTGCTTGATAAAGTCGATGTGTTAAATCCAGAAGCGACTCTTTCAGCAACAACGTACATGTACGGGGCATTTTTATCACAATTAGTTGCTGGAAATACGAATATGAACAAATGGAATAGCCACGCGCGTAATCCGCTCAATATTCTTCAAACAAGCGGATTAAGAATTTATATCGAATTAGATTCCGAACTTCGACTACTCGGCGTACCGTCTGTCTGGGAAACTAGTACGAATTACTCAACTTGGTATTATCAGTGGAACGGCGACCTAATCACGGTACAAACCACCTTAACTGCTGATAGTAAAGAGGCATTCGTCACCGTTCATTCGGAAAAAGGTCATTCATATAAATTAGTCTTAACAAATCAAGTGACTATGGGGACAAATGAATACGATACTACCGTGAAAAAAGAAATCAAAGACGGAATCGTCACTTATTTCCCAGCAGAAGACTCGCCAATTTTAGAAACGTATCCGGCACTTCAATTCCGCGTAGATGGAACTTATAATGAACTGACTGACGAACGTTATTTTGCGAAAAATTACACAGGAAAAGCAGGTTTGGATGTGTTTGTTTTTGAACCAAGTGATAAAGCTACTTTCCATGTTCAAGCAAAACTCAGCGATGAATTTTCGAAACCAACGGAGGATTTAGAAGCAAACAACAAAGTAATTCGCGCTAGCTATGACGAATTAACTGCTCAGTTCCATTTAAATCATCAAAGTACAACAGCGGAGAAACTGAATTTAACGGTTTATTGGTATGCGCATCAAATGTTGGTTCACTATGCTTCACCGCATGGTTTAGAGCAGTACAGCGGAGCGGCTTGGGGTACGCGTGATGTGAGTCAAGGTCCATTTGAATTTTTCCTTGCAACGGGCAATAAGGCTGTTTTACGTAAGCTAGTGTTGACTATTTTTTCTCATCAATATCAAGATACTGGTGATTGGCCACAATGGTTTATGTTTGATAAATATACATCGATTCAGCAAGAAGAAAGCCACGGCGATGTTATTGTTTGGCCACTGAAAATTATTGGTGATTACTTGGAAATGAGCGGAGATACAGGGATTTTAGAAGAAGCTATTCCTTTTGTTGACCGCGAATCGAAAACCTTTACGAAAGAGCAAGGAACTCTTCTTGAACACATTGAACTCGCAGTGAAAACGATCGAAGCACGCTTTATGAAAGGAACGGCTCTTTCTAATTACGGCGATGGTGACTGGGATGACACACTTCAACCAGCTAATGCCCAGCTTAAGAAAAACATGGTGTCCAGCTGGACGGTCGCGCTAACTTATCAAACATTTAAACGTTTAGCCGCATTTTTACCAGTAGGTGAGAAATACGAAACATTAGCAAAAAATGTTCAAGCGGACTTTGCGAAATATATGACAAATGATACCGATGTTATTCCAGGTTTCCTTTATTTAGAAGAAGGAAAAGCACCTGTATGGATGATTCACCCAGAAGACAAAGAAACGAATATTAAATATCGCTTAATACCACTGACGAGAAGTGTAATTTCTGAATTAGTCGATAAAAAGCAAGCCAGTCGTAATTTTGAAATTATTGGTGAGCATTTACTTCATCCAGATGGCGTAAGATTAATGAGCGAGCCAGCGCATTATGCTGGTGGTGTAAGTACTCATTTTAAACGGGCAGAGCAAGCAGCCAATTTTGGCCGAGAAGTTGGTTTGCAATACGTGCATGCGCATATTCGTTATATTGAAGCTTTAGCAAAAATTGGTGATAAATCCGCTTGGCATATGCTTGATGTCATTAATCCAATCAATATTAAAGAAGTTGTCCCAAATGCGGCACTTCGTCAAAGTAATACTTATTTCAGCAGTTCTGATGCAGCGTTTTTAGATCGCTATCAGGCGCAAAATGAGTTTGGTCGTGTGAAAGAAGGCAGTATTCCGGTGAAAGGCGGCTGGCGGATTTATTCTAGCGGTCCAGGAATCTATTTACATCAATTAATAAGTTCTGTTCTTGGTATTCGTCAAACGGAAGATGCGCTTATTTTTGATCCGATTTTGCCTGAAGAATTAGATGGATTAGAATGTCATATTGAACTAGATAATTATCCACTTGATCTTACTTTCGAAAGTGCAGATGAGGGTTCTATTGTTGTGAATGGTGAAAAACAACCAGTTGAAAATGGAGCGAATTTGTACCGAACTGGCGCACTCATTTTACCGAAAAAGAATTTAACGACAAAATGTTCACAAATCACGATTAAATTTCAAAAAAATAACCGTCTCTAAGGTTGTTTTGTGTATAATAAAAGAAAACAGAAAAGGATGCGATTCACGTGGTAGGAATTAAAGATATCGCGAAAAAGGCAGGGGTTTCCATTTCAACAGTATCCTACGCGCTTAATGGCAGCCCGAAAGTAACCGAAAAAACGCGAAAACGAATTATGACCATCGCAAATGAATTGAATTATATTCCCAATATGGCAGCACGAACGTTAAAAACAAGAGAAACAAAAATTATCGGCGTTTATTTAACGAATTACGGCGGGATTTTTTACGGGACTTTACTTGAAGGTTTAACGAAAACGCTATACAAACATGGATATGAACTCATTGCATGCAGTGGTACGAAAACACACCGATTTTTACCCGAGAAAATGATTGATGGCGCTATTATTTTAGATGCGAATTTCCCGTCGAGTGAAATCATTAATTATGCAAATCGTGGTCATAAATTAGTTGTGCTTGACCGCGAACTTACTCATGAGAATGTGTGCCAAGTCTTGCTAGATAATAAGGGTGGTGCAACACTTGCGATTGATTATTTGTCTACTAATTTCAAAGGAGACTTTTATGTAATTACCGGTCCAGAAGATTCTTATGATGCAAGGGTTCGCCTAGAAACAGCAAAGCAAGAACTGGCTCGTTCGAATGATAAAAAAGTGCATATTATTGAAGGCGATTTTTCCGAAGAGAGTGGCGAAAAAGCAGCCGCAATTATTGCCGAAAACTGGAAAGCACCTGTTTCCGTCTTTGCTTTAAATGATAATATGGCGATTGGGATGTATCGATATTTTGCTGGAACGAATTTAGAAATTGGCAAAGACGTCCGAATTATTGGCTTTGATAATACGGATATTAGCGAATATTTAGTGCCGCGCCTAGCTACTATCGAATACTCGAAGTACAAATGGGGAGCAGTGGCTGCGGATAAACTTGTCGAACTTCTCGAGGGTGAAAAAGCTGAAAATGAAATAATCTATACAACTAGAATCAGTGGTCCATCTGTTTCAAACAGTTAGTACGCTTTTTTCCTTATTTTAAGGTATACTTAAGATAAAATTAAAGGAGCTGTTGGCTAATGAAACTAGGAATTATGGGAACGAACTGGATTACTGATTCTTTTATTGAAGGCGCGATTAATTCAGGCGAATGGAATTTAACTGCTGTTTATTCAAGAACAGAAGAAAAAGCACGCGCATTTGGAGAAAAATACGGCGAGTTGACTTATTTCACAGATATTGAAGAAATGGGAAAATCAGATGCGCTTGATGCTGTCTACATCGCTTCTCCCAATGCGCTTCATTATCAGCATGCAGTGAGCTTACTGAAAAATAAAAAGCATGTTATTGTAGAAAAACCGATTTTTTCTACCGTAGCAGAATTAGAGCATGCGCACCAAATTGCTCGTGAAAATAATGTCTTTTTATTTGAAGCAGCACGCCACATTCAAGAACCAAACTTCAAACGATTACAAGAAAACATCGAAAAAGTTGGCACAATTCACGGCGCAACACTTGCTTATATGAAATATTCTTCCAGATACGATCAAGTTTTAAACGGAGAAGAACCAAATATTTTCTCGTTGAAATTCTCTGGCGGATCAATAGTTGACTTAGGTGTCTATCCATTATATTCAGCGATTACACTATTCGGTGAACCCATTAAAGCAACTTATTTTGCAACGAAATTACCAACTGGTGTAGACGGACTTGGACCAATCATTCTTGAATATCCATCCTTCAATATCACTATCATTCAAGGAAAAAATTCACAATCCTTCTTACCAAGTGAAATCTACGGTCAAAAAGGAACACTAATTGTCGATCCACTGACAGGAATTGAAAAAATTACTTTTTATGATAATGCGACAAAAGAAGAAACAGAGCTGGCTGGTCCAGTTGTCGCTAATGATATGCAATTTGAAGCTGCTGAGTTTGCAAGAATTATCGAACAAGGTGACCGAGATACATACGAATACTTAGCCGATTTAAGCTTAAAAGTATTACGTGTTTCAAACGAACTACGGCACCAAAACGATATTTGGTTTGACACAGAAAAATAATTTTGAAGAACTAGGAAAAAGCTACCATGCTGATTCCTAGTTTTTTTGTGCTTGACAATAAATGAAATTCAAGTGTACTATTTACTTAATACACTAGTTTCGTTTAAAAAGGAGGTAACAATGAATCCGACTTTTCATGCAGATAAACCAATCTATAGTCAAATCTCTGACTGGATGAAAAAACAAATGATTACAGGTGAATGGAAGGGTGAGGATAAGTTGCCTTCTGTTCGGGAAATGGGCGTAAAGCTTGCAGTAAATCCTAATACCGTTAGCCGCGCCTATCAAGAATTAGAACGAGCGGGCTATATTTATGCAAAACGAGGGATGGGATCATTCGTCACTTCCGATAAAGCACTTTTTGACCAATTAAAAAAAGAGTTAGCAGATGAAATTACTGAACGCTTTTTGGAAGAAGCGAAGAGCATCGGTTTAGATGACCAAACAGCAATAGAATTACTAATAAAAAGGAGCCGAAACCATGAATGAAAACCTAATTACAATTACGGGATTAACGAAAAAATATCGAAAAAGAAAACCATTAAATGACATTAACCTTTCTCTTCAAAAAGGGAAAATCATCGGCCTTCTTGGACCTAATGGCGCGGGAAAAACAACTTTGTTAAATGCAATGTCAGGTCTACTTAAACCAACATCTGGGACAATAAATCTAGCTGAACACAGCAGAATCGCCTATCTGCCAAGTGAAGATTTTCTACCCAATATGGTTATCCGCGATTATTTTCAAATTTATCGCAGTTTTTTTCCGGATTTTGACCAAGAAAAAGCAAAACAAATGATCCATTCGCTTGGAATCAACGTAAAAGAAAATACCAAATACTTATCCAAAGGCAATGCTGCAAAAGTAATGTTAGCCCTTATTTTATGCCGAGATGTAGACCTTTATTTGCTGGATGAACCATTTTCAGAAATTGATTTGATTTCGCGTGATGACCTAATTAAAAGCATCGCGACGTTTCTTAAAGAAGATGCCACACTTGTTGTCACAACACACTTAATCCAAGATATGGAAATGATGTTTGATGAAATTATCTTTTTAAAACGAGGCAAAATAATCGAGCAAATAGACACAGAAACACTTCGGGAAGAATACGGGAAATCAGTGGTGGATTACTATCGGGAGGTATTTGGACATGCTTAAAGCACACTGGAAATTAGAATGGAATGCGCATCGTTACATATTTTTTGCAACTTTTGTTGGTTGGCTGATTTGTTTACTTATTGGTCTGTTTTCTAAATTAGGAAATGGCTTATCAGAGCCGCTTGTAATGGAGTCAGATATAGAAGGAGCTATATTTGGGTCCGGCGATGGTGTTTTCATAGCTTTAATAGGCATTGTTGGTGCTAGTTGGTTACTCATTTGGTTACTTTTATTTTTGGCAGCAGCTCGATCTGGAATTTACGACGAAAACCGTTATTTGTTTTTTCAAACAGAAACACCTATTTGGAAAATACTATTGAATAAATTAATCATCGTCTTAATAGAAACAGCTATTCTAACGGCGGGGGTTATTGTGATTATAATTAGCTTGGCGATAATTGGCGGCGCGGAGCTGTCTTTTTCAGTAATACTAAATATCATTTTTGATACTTTTTTAGCGATAGGACTCAATACTTTTTCTTTCGTCTGTGCCCTTTTTTTAGCAACAGCTTTGAGTATGGTGCCAGTCAATGGTTTCCGCGTTGGTTTTATTGGCGCATTAATCTACTTTGTCCTAATTAATGCAATTCAAATATCTATCGGCACAGATTTTTTACCTAAAAGTAGCTCAGAAATCCATTTTTATTATTCTCTTTTTTCAAGTGTTCATTTTAATTTTATCCAGATGGGTTTTAATCTTTTGATGGCTCTTATTTACATTTTTCTAGCAACAAAAATTCTAAATAAAAGTGCAGACTTGCAGTAAGCATGGTATGATACAGAGAAGAACTAATAAAGGAGTCGGGTCATGACAGAATCAAATATCCCAAGCTTTTGGGCGGAAAAATGGAAAGAACATGGTTATGAAACGCCAACTGAGATTCAAAGTGCGATGTACCAACCAATCAAAGACGGCGCGGATGTACTCGCAGTATCACCAACTGGAACGGGGAAAACAGTCGCTTATGCACTGCCAACTCTTGAAAAAATAGAAGCAATTCCAAAAACACAATGGCTTGTTTTAGCGCCATCTCATGAATTAGTTATGCAAATCACGGAAGTAATCCGTTCGTGGTTACCAAGTGATGAACTGACAGTAATCTCTTTAATCGGAGGAGCCAATGTAAAACGGCAAATCGAAAAATTAAAGAAAAAACCACAAATTATTGTAGCCTCTCCAGGTCGTGCACTTGAACTAATCAAACAAAAGAAAATAAAAATGCACGAAATTAAAACGATTACTTTGGATGAATGTGACCAATTACTTCGCCAAGAGAACTTCAAAAGTACTCTAGAAATAGTTGAAAGTGCTGTACGCGATCGTCAATTGACATTAGTATCTGCAACAAAACTCGAAAATCCTGAAGCCTTTTTCTTACAAACAGAAAAAACGCCAGTGATGCTTGAAGTAACAGCGAAACCAGAAGAATTAACAAACGTAGAGCATTTATACATGGATGTGGAGTCACGCGACAAAGCAACTCTTTTACGCCGAATTTCTCATATTAAAGACATGCGCGGCTTGGTTTTTGTGAAAGATAAACCACGTATGGAAATTTTATTAGAAAAACTACATTATGATAAAGTAAAAGCAGCCGGAATTCACGGCGAAATTCGTAAAGAAAAACGCAAAAAATATTTGGACGACTTTAAAAAAGGCACGTTAACTTATTTAATCGTGACAGATGTTGCGGCGCGTGGGCTAGATATAGAAGACTTACCATATGTCATCCATTATGACTTAGCAGCAAGCGAAAAAGAGTATACACACCGCTCTGGTCGTACAGGACGGATGGGGAAAACTGGTACAGTAATTACTTTTGCCAATCCTCGTGAAATCAGAACGTTAAAACAATATTTAACTATCCATCATCTAAAAGGGAAACAAGTTCGTTTTTATCAAGGAAAACTTCTCGATGGAGCGGTTCCAGAAAATAAAATTGCTAAAAAAGCAAGCAGACCTCCAAAACAAGTTCAAAAAGGCAAAAAAGATGAAACGAAAAAACCTTTCCGAAGCGAAAAACCAAGTGGAGGAGCGGGAAGTCGTAAAGAAAAACCTACTAACTCCTCTAAAACAACACGGAATAATAAACCAAATAAATTTAATAAAAAGCCAAATAATTTTAAAAAATCATAAGCTGTCGCGAATGTTTTTCTCTCTTCATAGATTGAAAAGCATTCGCACTTTTTTTTACTTAATTTTTATCGTTGCGAGTATGCTATTTAAAAAGGTATAATGGAAACATAGAGTTTTAAAAAGGAGTAGAGTAGATGTCTAGTAGAAAAGAAGAAGTCCTCCAACTTCTAAATGGAAAAGAAGAAAAAGTATCTGCTGCAGATGTCGCAGAATTGCTTCAAATGGACCGAGCAAACGCTAGTCGTTATCTAAATGATCTTTTTAAAGAAAAAAGAATAGACAAACTTCCTGGGAAACCAGTATTTTATCAGGCTTTAAAAACTGCTTCTAAAGTAGAAGAAGTAGCAGGGAGCTTCCAAGAGTCCGCATTTGGAAGATTAATTGGGTCGGAAGATAGTTTGAAAGTAAGTATACAACAAGCAAAAGCAGCAATACTTTATCCACCAAATGGACTTCATAGTTTGATTTTAGGTCGAACTGGGACAGGGAAATCCCTTTTTGCGGAATGTATGTACCAATTTGCGAAAGAATCTCAAACTATTCCAGCTGATGCGCCATTTATATCCTTTAACTGTGCCGATTATGCGCAAAACCCGCAACTTTTATTCGGTCATATTTTTGGTGTTATAAAAGGAGCATATACGGGAGCAGAAGAAACTCGTGAAGGTTTACTAAAAAAAGCAGACGGCGGGATTTTATTTCTAGATGAAATTCACCGTTTACCCCCAGAAGGACAAGAAATGCTCTTCACTTTCATTGATAAAGGTGAATTTCGGCCACTTGGGGAAAGCGCTAACGTTCATCATGCGCAAGTGCAAATCATTGGTGCAACAACAGAATCACCAGATAACTTTTTACTAGAAACGTTCACTAGACGTATTCCGATGACAATCACCTTGCCATCACTTGCTGAAAGAAACTTAGAAGAACGTTATCAATTAGTCGAGTTTTTCTTAAACCAAGAAGCAATCAGGCTACATCAATCCATTCGCGTGCACCGAAAAGCACTCATTGCCTTTTTACTTTATCATGCAAGTGCCAACGTTGGTCAATTGCAAAGAGATTTAAAACTAGCGTGTGCCAAAGCCTTTTTACATTATAAAACAAAAACAGCCAATTATATTCTAATCGAACAAGATGATTTACCTATTCACGTCCAAAAAGGATTACTACATTTAAAAGACGAACCAGAGAAATTAAACCGCTTAATTGATGTTAATAAAGCGATTTTTAAATTTGTTGATACGAGCGATGCCTCTGCGGAAGTGGAAGATGTGCACGATGTTTATCATGCCATCCAAGAAAAAGCAGACCAGTTAATGAAAGAAGGTAAAGACCAAAGTGAGTTGGAAGAAGCGCTTTATGTCGATGTGGATCAATATTTCCACGACTATATGGTCCAATTACCAACCCACCAAACAGCCAAAGAAATTATCGCGCCAGCAGTTTGGGAATTAACAGAAAAAGTTTACGCAATGGCAGAAGAAAAATTAAATCGTAAATATAATGAAAAAATGAAATTCGCTTTTTCCTTACATTTACAAAGTACGATTGAGCGAGTTCGTGAACAAAAACATATTATTCACCCTGATTTAAATAATATTCGTAAAAAATATCCAAAAGAATTCCAAGTCGCAATTGACTTATCCGCTTTGATTGAGCAAGAGCTTAGCATTGAAATTCCTTTTGATGAAATCGGATTTTTGACAATGTTTTTGACAGAGGAAGTAGTAGATACAGCACTTTCTCAGGAAAATCAAGTCGAAGTAATAGTCATGATGCATGGCAGATCCACTGCAACAAGTATGGTTGAAACCGTGCAAGAGTTACTAAGCATTGAAAGCGGAATTGCCCTCGATATGCCTCTAACAGTTGAAGTGAAAGCGATGTATGAAAAACTAAAACAAACCGTCGTTAAATTAAATCCTGTCAAAGGTGTGTTGATACTTTCTGATATGGGTTCACTCACTTCATTTGGGAATATGCTTACAGAAGAGCTCGGTATCCGCACGAAAACGGTAACGATGGTAAGTACACCTGTTGTACTTGAAGCAATGCGAAAAGCATCTTTAGGTCGAGGTTTAGAAGATATTTACCAAAGTTGTGAGCAATTATTTGAAAATAAATATAAGGCCCATGTTTTACGAGCTAAGCCAGTCAAAAATGCTGTAATCTTTACTTGTTTTACTGGTGAAGGGGTAGCAGAACAACTGCGTAAAGTCGTAGCACCGATTATTGACGAAACGAAAATCGAAATTATCGTGTTACAATTCTTGCATAAAGAAGCTTTCAGAGAACGGATCGATCAACTGATGGAAGAGTATAATATTTTAGCAATTATGGGTTCAGTTGCTTTTGAATATCGCGACATTCCATTCTTTAGCGCGCTTGAAGTACTATCAGAAGGCGGTTTAGGAATTGTTTCCAGAATTTTAAACGATGAAGTACCTTATGAAAAATTAATCGCCTCATTAGAAGGAAATTTACAAGCCGTGAGTTCTGCTGAGCAACTTGTTTATTTCCTAAGAAAAGTGATTTCAGAACTACAGCTGCAACTTAATGTGATTCTTGAATCTGGTGTAGACATCGGCATGATTCTCCACTTGGCTTTCCTTATCGAGCGTGTCAAACTGGGCGCGGTGGATAGAGAGTTCCCGGATTTAAATGAATTTGCTAAAAATCATATGGTTGAAATGCAGATTACGCAACAAATGATGGAAAACGTTGAAATTGAGTATGATATCGTCATCCCGCAATCAGAAATTGCTTATTTAACTCAGATGATGCTCTCTAATCAGGTGGAAGTTAACTAGAAAAAACAACCTGCCAAGTGTGTATTGTCTTACACACTTGGCTTTTTTACTTGTGTAAGTGGAAAGTTCGTACAGTAGCAACTTATAAGAAGAAAAGTTGGCACATATCTTGCATATTATATATACGTGCAGCTTTTCAAACTAGGAGGTTTATTAAATGAAAAACATCATGTTAGTTTGTTCGGCCGGTATGTCCACAAGTCTTCTCGTAAAAAAAATGACAGAAGCTATCGAAAATAACCATGTAGATGCCACTGTAATTGCAGTTGCAGAAGCTGATTTTGATAAGTATAAGGGCAATGTAGATGTAGTTTTACTTGCTCCACAAGTTCGTTTTTTAGAGAAGAATTTGAAGCGGGTACTGGATCCGCTGGGTATTCCAGTTTCAATCATTAATGGTATTGACTACGGAACAATGGACGGCGAAAAAGTGCTAAATGATGCACTAGCAATGATTAACAAATAACCTCGAGTTCGATACTGCTTGAAGAGGAAAAAGACACAGTTTGATAAATGAAAAGGATGTGTAAACAATGGAATTAGAACAAACAATTATGCAATTAATCGTACACGGGGGAAACGCCAAGAGTGACGCAATGTTAGCTATCGAAGCGGCAAAAAAAGGGGATTTTGACGTTGCAGATGAGCAAATCAAAAATGCAGAAGCGGCACTACTTGAAGCGCATCATTCACAAACTTCATTAATTCAAGGGGAAGCGCGCGGCGAAAAAGCAGAAGTTTCTTTACTGTTAGTACACGCACAAGATCACTTAATGAATGCTATTACTTTTAAAGATTTAGCAAAAGAAATTGTTGATTTATACCGTTCTAAATAAGCTTTTGAAGGGATGATTTAAATGAGAAAATTAGGAATATCCGTATTTCCACAACACGTAGCGCTTGAAGAATCATTAGAATATATTGAAACAGCTGCAAAATATGGTTTTAGCCGTATTTTCACGTGTTTAATTTCTGCTAATGACGAAGCGGAGTTTGCTAAATTAGAAACAATTTGCAAACGCGCTAAAGAACTAGGATTTGATGTTATTGCTGATGTTGATCCGACTGTATTTGAATCGTTAAATATCACTTACAAAGAATTAGATCGTTTCAAAGAACTTGGTTTAGCAGGCCTTCGTCTTGATTTAGGCTTCTCTGGTTCCGAAGAGGCAGCAATGTCCTTTGACGATACAGACCTAAAAATTGAGCTAAACATTAGTAATGGTACTCGTTACGTTGAAAATATCTTATCTTACCAAGCAAACGTAGGAAATATCATTGGGTGTCACAACTTCTACCCAAGAAAATATACTGGTCTTTCCAGAGAACATTTCTTACGTACAAGTAAACAATTCAAAGACTTAAACTTACGTACAGCAGCATTCGTTTCTTCTAACAGCGGCGAATTCGGCCCATGGTTTGTTGTGGACGGCGGACTTCCAACAATGGAAGAACATCGCGGTGTGGACATTACTGTTCAAGCAAAAGATCTTTGGAACACTGGCCTGATTGATGATGTTATTGTAGGTAATATGTTTGCTTCAGAAGACGAATTACGCGCTTTAAGCGAATTAAACCGCAATGAATTACAACTCGCTGTTGAATTTTTAGATGGTGCAACAGATGTCGAAAAAGAAATCGTTTTAACACAAAAACATTTCAACCGTGGCGATGCTTCCGAGTACGTTTTACGCTCGACAATGACGCGTGTTAATTTCAAACAATACGATTTCCCAGCACATGACACAAATACCATTGCAAAAGGCGATGTAACAATCGACAACGACGGCTACGAACGCTACAAAGGCGAAATGCAAGTAGCCCTTCAAGAAATGGAAAACTCCGGCAACACTAACATTGTCGCACGAATCGTTCCAGAAGAGCGTTATTTACTTGATACAATTTTACCTTGGCAACATTTTAGATTGGTTGAGAAGAAGAAATAATAATTTTTAAAAGCAGAAATTTTCTTTTATACTAGAGAATTTCTGCTTTTTTTACTATCTTCTTTTTGTAAACAATACCTATTCCGGCATCTTTAAAAGCGTATTTTAAAACTATTTTTTTGTAATATTTTAAAATAAATAGACGTATAAAGAAATATATATTACACTTAACTAAATGGAAAGGTTGTTCCATTTAAAAATAAATGTGAATAATAATACATAAAATAGGAGACGATGAAAATGGATAGTGAAACACTATTATTAGATGTAAAGAAATTAGGGGAAAGAGTATCTGCGCTTAAGGATTCGATAGCTACAGAAGAAGCGACGAAAACATCATTAATTATGCCCTTTTTTCAACTGTTAGGATATGATGTTTTTAATCCACTCGAATTTTCACCAGAGTATATTGCGGATGTAGGGATAAAAAAAGGAGAGAAAGTAGATTATGCTATTTTAAATAATAACAATCCCATTATCCTAATTGAAGCGAAATCTATTAAATCAGATTTAAAAAACCATGATTCGCAATTGTTTAGATATTTTGGAACTACAACAGCAAAATTCGGAATTTTAACTAACGGTAATGAATATCGATTCTATACTGATTTGGAAGAACCAAACAAGATGGATAAAACGCCATTCTTTTCCTTTGTACTTACAGAAATAAAAGATGTTCAAATTTCTGAAATTTTTAAATTCCAAAAAGAAAATTTTGATGTAGAGAATATTTCTAAAGCTGCTTCTGATTTAAAATATCTTAATTTTGTCAAAGAATTTTTAACTAAAGAAGTTAATGATCCAAGCGAAGAATTTGTTAAATTTATTCTTGGCGAAATTTATGACGGAATAAAAACAAAAGTAATTATCGATAAATTCACACCTGTTGTAAAAAGGGGATTTCGACAATTTATTGCAGATCAAGTGAATAGTAAACTAAATGCTGCACTTAATACATCTGTTTCAGTAGAAGAGTTAGAAGTTCCTCAAGTAGAAGCAAATGCTGAAGAGGAAGAAGATATTATTACAACAGAAGCAGAAATTGAAGCATTCACGACAACTAAATTATTATTGAAAGATACCATTGATACATCTAGAATTTTTTATAGAGATAATAAATCGTACTTCAATATAATTATAGATAACAGTATAAGAAAATGGGTTTTAAGATTATACATTAATAATGCAAGAACCTATTTTGTAATAAATGACGAAGAGAAAACTACGATAGAAATTGTTGATGTGATTGATATTTTCAATCATGCGGATAAAATCATTCCTGTAGTCGAGAGATACTTATAATACAAAAGTCTACTTAAAAAAGGACCAATAAGATTGGCATATTCTTTGTCAATCTTATTGGTCCTTTCTTTTTTAATATTATTTCCCAATCAACCCATACAAAAACAACTGCAATATCTCCGCCTGTTTCTCCTCAAGTTCTTCCTCGGGGACTGTGAAACCTAAACCATTAATTGCTTCAATAAAAAGTTGAATAGATTGATCCGAAAGACGGCTATCAATAATTTTTTCTTGCTTGCCGATAGCGATATATTTCATATAAATCTCGTTTTTAAGTACATTAATATTATTCACTAACAGTGTAATAAATTGCGTGTCTTTACTCGCTTCTTGCGATATAAATTTACTTAAAGACAGATTTATTTCTGCATTACAGAGCTGGAGAGCCCGCTCTAATTTTTGCGTGAATGTTCCTTCTGACGCTAAAATCTCTTCCGCTAAAGTAATGGTATCTTGCATAATAATGCGAGCACATTCACCAACAAGCGCTTCTTTACTTCCAAAGTAATTATAAATAGACACTTGCGAAACATCTGCGAGACTTGCAATATCTTTAATACTTACATCAGAAAAACCTTGTTTTCCAAATAAAGAAAGGGCTGCCTGAATAATTGCAGTCTTCTTTTTTAGTGTTCTTTTTTCATAATTATTCATGTCCTAAACACTTCCCTAAGCTAATCTTATCATTAGTAATAATATAACACAAAAGCATTTAATTTGAAATATGAAACAGTAAATTTCAAAAGTTATTGACTTGTAAGGTGGGATTATTATACAATGGTTTTGAAATATAGATACAATTATTTCAAAACTAAAGAGCCGTGAAAGGACTTTAATTATGATGAAAATAACAAAAAGAAAGAAAATAACGCTCATTATTTTGGGAGGTGTCATCGGTTTGAGTTTTATTTTATATAAACCGTTAATTAACTATCTAAGCGAACAAGCGGCTAATCCACGTGGAATCATAGGTGAAATCACTACGAAAATATGGTCATCCTATTTTGAAGATTTGAGTGAGTGGACCATTAGTAATACTGAACTAAGCAATGTTAATCATGTATTAGATATTGGTTATGGTGGGGGCTCCAATGTTAAAAATCTAGCTGAACTAAATAAAAATTGGACTATTTACGGAGTGGATATTTCTGAAGAATCTTATAAAACAGCTACAAATTTGAATAAAAAAGCAATCAATAATGGCAAAGTGAAGCTATCTATTCAAGATGTTGCTTTGATGAATTATCAAGCGGATTTTTTCGATTTAGTTTACGCTATCCAAACGCATATGTACTGGGATAATCCCCAAAAAGGCTTTGAAGAAATCTATCGGGTAATGTCACAAGATGGTGTTTTAATACTGTCGTCCGAAAAAGATAAAATTGATTATCATATGGACGAATATAAAACAACCACCTCACTAACAGCACTCTTAAAAGAAATTGGTTTTAGGGAAGTCGTGGAGAAAGAGAAAGGAAATTGGGTTTTGTATACGGTCAAAAAATAATAGTTTCAAGATTAGTTTCGAAGTAAAGACTGTAAAAAGCCGAAAGCCTTGATTTCTCAAGAGCTTTCGGCTTTTTAGGACGCCCATACGCGGAATCGAACCACGAACTAGCCCTTAGGAGGGGCTTGTTATATCCGTTTAACTATATGGGCTTTGAAATGCAAACAACAGAAATAAGTTTACCAGAAATAAACATGAAGAGCAAGATAAATAAGCATTTGAAAAAGCGTATAGAATGCCTTTTCAAATGCTTATAAAGTATCAAATTTTAGCTAATTTATCTACAAAAGCAAGGGATCTGCCAGTACCAATTGCGACAGATTCAAGCGGACTTGGAGCCATATGTACAGGAACATCAATTTCTTGCACCAGCCAGTCGCGGAAACCTTGGAGAAGAGATCCGCCGCCACTTAAAATAATACCACGATCAACAATATCGCCACTTAACTCAGGAGGGCACATTTCAAGGGTATTTCGAATTGCTTCAAGAATACGTTGCAATGTCTCTTCAAGAGCGCTTTGTATTTCCGTAGAACTTACTTGAATTGTTTTTGGTAAACCAGTAAGTAAATCACGCCCACGAATATCTGCTGTTTGAGCTACATGTTCAATTGGTGCAAACCCTAATTCCATTTTAATACGTTCTGCAGTTGCTTGGCCGATTAAAAGGTTATAGTTTTTACGGATGTATTGAATAATTTCTTCATCCATATGATCCCCACCAGTCCGAACGGAAGTGCTAGAAACAACACCACCATATGAAATAATGGCAATTTCGCTTGTGCCGCCGCCAATATCCACAATAACATTCGCAACAGGCTCAGCAACCGGTAAATCAGCCCCGATAGCAGCAGCAACAGGTTCTTCAATTAGAGCAACTGAACGAGCACCAGTGGATCTTACCGCGTCAGAAATAGCGCGACGTTCCACAGAAGTTGCTCCAGTAGGTGTACAAACTACGACATTTGGTTTTCTAACGCCGCTAGTTGAAATTCTTCGCATAATTTCGCGTAACAATCCGCTTGTTAAATCAAAATCAGCAATTACACCATCTTTCATCGGTCTCACAGCGGAAATAGAAGTTGGCGTTTTACCAATCATTTCTTTTGCTTCATGACCAATCGCAAGTACCGTACCATCATTCGTATTTAGCGCGACCACAGAAGGCTCATTCAAGATAATTCCTTTTTCTTTACTGTAAACTAAAATATTCGCAGTACCTAAATCAATCCCAATAGTTGTTGTTCCAAACATTCTCACACCTAACTTTCTATTAAAAATAACGAGTCAATTCTAGGTGTATAAATAACAGTATAGACTCTTTTCACCTTATAAGCATTATTTAAACATGCTTGACATCAAAAGGTAATTTAAACGCGGAATAAAGCTGGTGTTTTAGCCATTTCGTAAAAAAATCGTAAAAAAAGTAATCCAATCAAAAAACGACTATCCATCCATAGATAGTCGTTTTTCATTAGGAAACTTTACGTTGTTTTTCAAATTCCGAATACATATAATAATAAATTAATCCACTAACGAGCGCCAAAACACCAATAATTGTAAAAGTTCCAGTGTAGCCAATTAAAGTAGAAAGTGTAATCGCAAGTGGGGCAATAACTTTACCAAGCGTATAACGGAGACCAGCAGCAGAAAAATACATTGCTCGCTTATCTTCCGGAGCTAATTGGGATACAAAGGTTTGTTGTAAACCAACTGTCATCAGTTCCGCAAAGCTAAAGAGAATAATTGCGCAAATCGCACCCCACGGACCAGTGGAAATACCAAACAAGAATATGGCAACTGCATAAAGGAAAGAAGAATTCATAAAGACAAATTTTTCTCTAAAATGACTCATCCAGCGAGTAACAACAACTGTTAAAGCTGCCACAAAGAACCCGTTGATAGAAACAATTACACCAAACAGCTGCTCCCCAGTAAAATGAAACGCGAACAAGTTAGATGCACCGATGACTTCTTTAATATATAGCGGGAATAGTAAATCCAGTTGCATAAACGACTGAGAAACAATAATGCCAGCAATAATGTATAAGAAGAAAATCTTATCCTTAAAAATAACTTTATAATTTTTAAGTTGCTCCAATAAAACAGCTCCAATACTTTTCCGAACAACTTCTTTTTGCAAATCAGGATTAACTAAAAGTGGTGCTGTTTCATGACCAAATTTTTGTAGTAAAAAGAGTAATAATAAATCCGCACAAACAATCGCAAGTAATGTTTCAGTCGTAAAATTATAAAATAGTACAGAGCCAAGAATCGGTCCGATAACCACCGCGATATTAATCATCATGTAGAAAACAGAATAAATATGTGTCCGGTGTTCAGGAGGCACGACATCAGCAATCATCGCTTGACTCGCAGGCTGATAAAAAGCCATGAAAACACTGGCAATGGCAAACCCAGCAAAACTTAAGTAAGGAGAGTCAACTACATGGAGTGCACCTATTGCAAAAACAAGAAAACCGAAGCCTTCTCCAATGACAGAAATACTCATCATCCGTTTTCTACCAAAGTTATCAGCGAAGTAACCTCCAAGTAATGCCGTAAAAACAGCTAACACTTGCGAAATAATCAGTAGTAAACTTGTAAGCTCTCGTCCAATACTTTCAGAAAAATAAATTGTTAAAAAGGGGAAGACCATCCAAAAAGAAATATCGAGTAGTGCTTCCCCAAAAAGCCTTACTTTTAAATTGATGTCCCAAGTTCTAAATTTCATCAAATGCACCTCGCTCTCTTCTATGAAAAATAACAAACGAAAACCCTTGAAAGCAAAGAGCTACAAGGGTTTTACGCAAAAGGTATAAGGTTTAAAAAAGGATTAGAATGCCCAATCACCTTTACGGAAAACAGGAACAACTTCACCAGATTCGGTTACACCATCAATGTCCATTTCAGAAGAACCAATCATGAAGTCAACGTGTGTCAAACTATTGTTTACACCAGCAGCTTCTAATTCTTCGCGAGACATTTCTTCGCCACCTTTAACATTAAACGCATACGCACTACCGATTGCTAGGTGGTTAGATGCATTTTCGTCAAATAGCGTGTTGTAGAATAAAATGCCGGATTGGGAAATAGGGGATGGATCTGGAACTAGAGCCACTTCGCCTAAATAATGAGAACCTTCATCCGTTGCGATTAAATCTTTTAAAATTTCTTCGCCAGATGCAGCTTCAACGCCAACAATACGACCTTTTTCGAAAGTGATTTTGAAGTCATCAATAATATTTCCTGCATAACTAAGTGGTTTCGTGCTTGAAACATAACCTTCCACTTTTAGTTTATCCGCACAACAGAAAACTTCTTCTGTTGGCATATTGGCCATAAATTCATGTCCTTTTTTGTTCTTACTACCAGCGCCAACCCAAAGATGGTTTTTTGGAAGACCAATTGTAAGGTCAGTTCCAGGAGCCGTATAATGTAAAGAAGTAAATTGTTTTTCATTTAAACTTTCTGCTTTGGCAGCAAGTGTTTGATCATGATTTTTCCAAGTTTCTACCGGGTTTTCAGTGTTAATACGAGTTGTTTCAAAAATAGCTTCCCAAAGTGTTTCCATTTGTTCTGCTGGTGTTAAATCTGGGAATACTTTTGCTGCCCAACCTTGTGAAGCTGCTGCAACAACTGTCCAGCTTACAACATTTGCTTGCATTAACTCACGAAACTCGCTCATTGCGCCACCCATTGTTTTTTGGAAAGTGGCAATTTTGTTGCTATCTACGCCATTTAGTAAATCTGGATCTTCAGATGTGATTGAAATAAAACAAGCGCCTTCTTTGGCAAGTTCTGTTTTTTCTGCAACACGGTGTACCGGAGCGCTTTCAAAAATGCGTAGTGGAGCATTTTTGTAACGTAATGCGCCTAATTCTTCATCGCGCCAATCCATAATGACATCCTCTGCGCCAACTTCAAATGCATATTTAGAGATAAGGCGCACTAGGGGAGCCGCGTCAACTGGAGCCATAATTACTACTTTCTGTTCAGGTTGGACGTTTACACCAACTTTTACGATCAATTCTGCATACTTTTCTAATTTTTCACTAAATACTGTCATAATTAATCACTCCAATCTTTTTATTCAATACGAGAATTGTATCTCAATTAATGAGGTAAAGCAACCACGAGGCAACTGTTTTTGCTATTTTTAAATAAATAAAAAAGCAAGTCCGAAAAAGAGGACTTGCTTTGGAATTATCCTTTTAATGCTTCGACGAAAGTTTTTGCATAACTTTCTGCGCGAACAACATCTTCTTCGTCAGGATCAAGGTCTACTTTTAGCCCAGCAACTGGAACTGTAGCGCCTTGTTCTTTCAGACGAGTTTCAACTAAATCAACTGTTAAGCAATATTCATCATAAAAAGTATCGCCAGAACCGAAAGAAGCGCAAACCTTGCCGCTAAAATCAACGTCGGCCATATCTTCGTAAAAATCAACAAATTCATCAGGTAGTTGACCATCATCATAAGTGTAGCCACCGATTAATGCACCGTCATATTCTAACAAATCTTCTGGATCTACTGAAATACACTCTTCAATTTCAACTTCAATATCGTATTTTTCTAATTCTTCACCTAAAATGTCGGCAATTTCTTGTGTATTACCAGTCATGCTGGCATAAACGATCATAACTTTTGTCATTTTGCATCCCCATTTTCTGAATTTTTTATTGTTTAAAATGGCACAAACCAGTCTACCATTTTTTCAACTGATACTTTCTATTATAAATGTCTTCAGAAAAACTGCAACCTTTTTTCCAGATTACTTTATTTCTAACGGTTTTCGAGCTATAATAGTAAATAGTGGAAATTTTAGAAGGGAATGAAAAGAATGATTACACTCAAATCAAGACGTGAAATTGATGAGATGAAAGCAGCGGGGAAAATCCTTGCCGATACGCATAAAGAACTAAAAAAAATCATTAAACCTGGTATTACTAGCTGGGATTTAGAAGTATTTACAGATGAATTTTTACGCAAAAATGGCGCAACTCCAGAACAAAAAGGGTTTGAAGGCTACGAATATGCCATTTGTGCAAGTATCAATGATGAAATTTGTCATGGTTTTCCGCGTAAACAGAAGTTAAATCAAGGCGATATTATTACAGTAGATATGGTCGTGAACTATCATGGTGCGCTTGCTGATTCAGCTTGGACTTATGCAGTAGGTGAAGTTTCTGATGAAGTGAAGCATTTAATGGATGTAACGCATAAAGCTCTTTACCTTGGGATTGAACAAGCACAAGTAGGAGCTCGAGTAGGCGACATTGGTCATGCTATCCAAACATACGTAGAATCTGAAAATCTTGCTGTTGTACGTGAGTTTATCGGCCACGGTGTCGGACCTACTTTACATGAAAAACCAGATATTCCGCATTATGGTAAAGCTGGAAAAGGATTACGTTTAAAAGAAGGTATGGTTATTACCGTTGAACCAATGGTAAACATGGGTGCATGGAAAGCAAAAATGGACGATAACGGCTGGACTGCAAGAACCGTTGATGGATCTTTATCAGCTCAATATGAACACACTTTCGCTATTACAAAAGATGGCCCAGAAATTTTAACGTATCAAGGCGAAAACGATTAATTAAACTAGTTAGCCAGATGCATTTAGAACAGAATTCGAGTAAAAACACTTGTAGTTATTACACTGTTTTACTTTGACGTTTTTTTCTAGGCATCTGGCTTTATTTTTTAGAGGTGGTGACAGGGCAATTGGGAGAAAAAATGGCCATCTGGCGAACGAAAAAACCAGCAACAAAACAAAAAATCGTGTCAGACCTGAAAAAAGCGGGTATTAAAGAAGGTGATACGGTTATTTTTCATGCCTCCATGTCGAAAGCACACTGGATTTGCGGGGGACCTGTGGCGGTGATTTATGCACTTCAAGAGACAGTTGGCATTAATGGAAATATCGTCATGCCAGCGCAAACTGGACAATTGAGCGACCCGGCAAAGTGGGAAAATCCTCCTGTTCCAGAAAGCTGGTGGAAAATAATCCGAGCAGAAACGCCACCCTTTGATCCATTAGTAACACCAACTCGCAGTATGGGCGTCATTGCGGAAACATTTCGAGCTATGCCGGATGTGGCGCGCAGTTTTCATCCATATCATTCGTTTTGCGCTTGGGGGAAAGATAAAGAAGAAATACTTGCTCACCAGCCTCTTTCGAAAAGTTTAGGGGATGATTCACCGCTCGGAAAGTTATATCAACTTTCGGCTAAAATCATTTTGTTTGGAGTGGATAACAATAATAATACCTCTCTTCATTTAGCAGAAGAACGGTCAAATGTGTTTCCGCTTATCGAAAATCAAGCTGCATTTTTGAAACAAGGTGAGATTGTTTGGAAGAAGTATCAGGAAATTGATTATAACAGTGAAGCGTTTATCGCGTTAGGTCGTACATATGAGAAAGAACGTGATTTTCACCCAACGACGATTATAGGAGCGCCAACTAAAATCTATGATATGCGTGATTTAGTAGATTTTGGGACCGATTATTTCCAAACAAAAAACCACTAAATAGTGGCTGGAATTTGTTTTATTTTCTAATCCGACGCAACTCTTCTGCAAATAATTGCATTTCGCGTGGGCTAAAATTTGATTTACGTTTAATTAGCTGATAAATATCAGTAAGTGCGTTATAATCAACAGAGTCAAGCTCGAGATTTTCAAAAACGCCAACATTCACCATTTTTAGTTTAGTAGTAATTTCTGCTAACATAAAATCTAAGTTTTCCTGTGAAGGGGTTTCAAGATTCATCTTTTTGCTCCTTTCAAGCTAATAGACAAAATTTTACCATAATAGAAGAAAAACTTCCAGATGAATGACTATAAAAAGGGGGCCTTATCAGTGTGGAAAAAAGTAGTAAAATATATTAAACATAACGGAATTGTCCAAGTGGGCCAAACAGTAAGCGCACGAGTAGGGCGAAATGATGTTTCTGGGAATGCAGCACAGTTAGCTTATTACATGCTGTTTTCGATTTTCCCAATGCTTCTAATCGCAGCCACTTTGCTCGCTTATCTTCATATTGATAAAGATTCGGTTTTTAATATGATAAAAGAATTTGCACCAGATCAGATTATGGACTTTTTAGAAGAAAATTTAAATACCTTACTAACGCAGAAAAATGGCGGATTACTTTCTATCGGGATTATCGCGACTTTATGGTCGGCATCTAATGGTATGAATGCCGTAATGAAATCGCTCAATAAAGCATATGGAGTTACGAATAAACGGAATTATGTCGTACAACGATTATTATCGATGTTTTTCACTTTAGCAATGCTTGCAACGGTGGGGGCAACTTTGCTACTACTCGTATTTGGACAACAAATTGGAATGTTTTTAATTAACCATTTGAATTTCTCGGAAGACTTTCTTAGTTTTTGGAATAATCTTCGTTGGACTGTTACGCTCGTCGTTATTTTTGTCGTCTTTACCTTTTTATATTGGGTGGCGCCAAATAGACGTAGTACGTTAATTAGTGTTCTCCCTGGAGCGCTTTTTTCAACCATTGGCTGGACAATAGCTTCAGTTGGATTTGCGTATTACGTAAATAACTTCGGCAATTATTCCGCAACATATGGTAGTATCGGTGTGATTATTATTTTAATGTTGTGGTTTTACTTAACTGGTATTATTTTAATGATCGGCGGAGAGCTAAATGCAACACTTGCAATCCGTAAAAAGAAAAAAGAACTAGGCGAAATCAATTAAAAAACGCTAAAACTGCAGTGAGCAGTTTTAGCGTTTTAATTTTTCATGAATGAGTTGCATGACGTATTTCGCGTCGCTTGGTTTATTAATATCAACTTCATCAATATTAATAACGAGTGTATCACTTTTATCATAAGACTCAAACCAGCTATCGTAGCGACTGTGGAGATGCTTATAGTAATCAAGTAAGCCAGGATTATCATCGATTTGCTCATAAGGACGGCCACGCAAGGAAATTCTACTTAACACGGTGTCCAAACTTCCACGCAAATAAATTAACAAATCCGGCGCTTTTTTTGGCATATACGCGAGTTCTTCCATCATATTATCAAGCAAATCAAGATATGTATCCATCTCAGGTTCCGAAATATTACCTTCTTCAAAATTAATTTGCGTAAAAAGCGCATCTTCATAAATGCTTCGATCAAGCACATTATTTTGATCCGTTAATGCAGCTTTAATACTGCGAAAACGGGTATTTAAAAAATATATTTGTAAGGCAAAAGCCCATCTTTTTGGGTCATCATAAAACATTTCAAGGATGCGATTATCCTTAATGCTTTCATAAAATGCCTTTGTTCCAAGTTCATTTGCAATTAGCTCTGTATAACTACTTTTCCCAGCGCCAATCATTCCTGCTAAAACAATCACTTTATTTCCTACTCCTTCCATAACACGAGTAGCCTCCTTTTTGGTCGACTATCTGTTCATTATACTACTAATTTGCTTAATAAGGAGATTTTTTGTACGATAAAAGAGAAGAAATGAGGGATAATGATGACAAAACCATTAAAGCTAGTTTATACCGAAAATGGGTTTGACACAGGAGATTTTTTAATTGATGATAAAATGACCGATTATTCACCAGCGGATTTGATGTTGATGTCTATTGCCAGTTGTAGCGCCATTGTTTTTCGTAACATTTTAAGGAAAAAACGAGTGGATTTTACTGATTTATGGGTAGATGCAACAATGGAGCGTATTCCTGAAGAAGAAAACCGGATTAGCGCGATTCATCTTCATTTTAAAATAACTGGTGCTGATTTGGATCCTAATCCACTTGAAAAAGCGCTAAAATTAACCCCAAAATACTGTTCGATGGTTCGTTCTGTCGAAAAAAGTATTATTGTCGATGAAAGTCTTGAAATCATGCCATAAACTACTGACAAGTGGCAGTTTTTTTGTTAGTATTAATGAAGACTTGGAATGATGGAGGAAAATAATGAATCAAAATCCAGTAGAAGAAGGCCAAAAGTTCCCGCTAACTATTAGACGCATGGGAATCAACGGGGAAGGAATCGGCTACTTTAAAAAAGCAGTTGTATTTGTACCTGGCGCAATTACCGGTGAAGAGGTGGTTGTTGAAGCAGTTAAGGTTCGCGATCGCTTTACCGAAGCAAAATTAAATAAAATTCGTAAAAAATCTCCAAACCGAGTTACCGCACCTTGCCCAGTATACGAGGCGTGTGGTGGTTGCCAGTTGCAACATGTGGCTTATAGCGCCCAGCTTGAACTAAAAAGAGATATTGTTATTCAATCAATCGAAAAACATACAAAAATCGATCCAACAAAATTAAAAATCCGCCCAACAATCGGAATGGAAGACCCATGGCGTTACCGCAATAAAAGCCAATTCCAAACAAGAATGGTAGGCAGTGGCCAAGTTGAAACAGGACTTTTCGGAGCCAATTCGCACCAACTAGTTCCGATTGAAGATTGCATCGTACAACAACCAGTTACCATCAAAGTAACGAATTTTGTCCGTGATTTACTCGAAAAATACGGCGTGCCGATTTATGATGAAAAAGCAGGCAGTGGTATCGTCCGTACAATTGTCGTCCGTACAGGCGTAAAAACCGGAGAAACACAACTCGTCTTCATTACAAATAGTAAAAAGTTACCTAAAAAACGCGAAATGCTAGCAGAAATCGAAGCAGCTCTTCCAGAAGTCACTTCGATTATGCAAAACGTCAACCAAGCAAAATCCTCACTTATTTTTGGTGACGAAACGTTCCTTTTAGCAGGAAAAGAAAGCATTGAAGAAAAATTAATGGAACTCGAATTCGATTTATCAGCCCGTGCCTTTTTCCAATTAAATCCGTTCCAAACAGAGCGGCTCTACCAAGAAGTTGAAAAAGCGCTCGTACTCACAGGCAGCGAAACTCTAGTAGATGCTTATTGCGGTGTTGGAACAATCGGCCAAGCATTTGCCGGCAAAGTAAAAGAAGTTCGCGGTATGGATATTATTCCAGAATCCATTGAAGATGCCAAACGAAATGCGGAGAAAAATGGTATCGATAATGTTTATTATGAAGTAGGGAAAGCAGAAGACGTATTGCCTAAATGGGTGAAAGAAGGTTTCCGCCCAGATGCAGTCATCGTTGACCCACCAAGAAGTGGCTGTGACCAAGGTTTAATTAAATCGCTGTTACAAGTAGAAGCAAAACAACTTGTTTACGTATCATGTAACCCGTCTACGCTTGCTCGTGATTTAGCCTTGCTAGCGAAGAAATATCAAATTCGCTATATGCAACCCGTTGATATGTTCCCGCAAACAGCTCATGTCGAGACAGTAACATTACTACAACGACGCTAAACCGGATAACTTAAATTTTTAGTTTATCCAATTAACAATCGTTGAAAATAAAATTCAATTTAAAATGACCGTGACCTCAATTAATGTAACTATTAATTTACATGATAAAGACGCTTCTGTAAAAGGAGCGTCTTTTTTTTACACCTAATTTATAAAAGAAAGCGAGCATTAAATCTAACTACAGAAAGCCGCAATAATTGTTGTTTCATATGTTTTTAAAATACCCTATAATGAAGTTATGGCTTCATAAAAAGGAGTGTTATGTTGTGACAACGAGCAAATATGAAAACGAATATTGGAAATATATTTTCGCCTTACAAGATTATATTGAAGCTCATCCAGCAGAGAATTTCACATCCGAACAATTAGCAAAAATTGCTGGATTATCCAAATACCACTTTCATAGAATTTTTAAAGCGTTAACAAATGAGTCGATATTTCAATATACAACAAGAATAAAAATGGAATGGGCGCTTGGCTTACTAATGAATCGAAAGGATTTAACAATAACAGATGTAGCATATGAACTTGGCTTCAGCGATTCTTCTGTTTTTTCTAGGGCATTCAAGAAATATTTTGATGTGTCTCCTATAGAAATTAGAAAACAAAATAGCAACAATTGCAAAGAGAATTTTCTTACTTCCCGCTATAATAAGCCTGTAGATGAAAAACAATATAATATTCAAGGCAAAGTAACCATTACTACGCTACAGAATATACCTGTCATCTATAAGAGAATAGTAGGTTCTTACAAGGAATTAGAACTCACCAACCCTTTGAGTGAACTCTTTCAATATGGAATGGAGCATGATTTACTTGATAAAGATTCATCGTTTCCGTTGACAATTTACCATAGCCATCCCGATATAACAACAGCTGATAATCAGAGAGCTAGTAGTTGTATTATTATTAAACATAATGTTAAAAAGTTAGATAGTGAGAAAATCGGGCTTATGGAGATACCATCTGGGTTATACGGCGTCATTCATTTTGAAATACGTCAAAAAGAGTATCCAGATGCTTGGGATTTTGTTTACGGAAAGTGGCTTCCTTCTAGTGGTTATTTGCCAGCAAACTCATTTCCATTTGAAGTATATTTAAACAATCCACTGGAAGACCCACTTCAAAAACATATTGTGGATATCTATATTCCTATTGAACCAATAAACTAATTAGTAGGGGGAAAGCATGGACTATATTCAAATTGAAAACGCATATATTAATAACCTGAAAAATATAAGTATAGAAATCCCTAAAAACAAATTTATTGTAATTACTGGAATCAGTGGTTCAGGAAAATCAAGTCTAGCATTCGATTTGATTTTTGAAGAAGGTAGAAAAAAGTATCTTCAATCAATAGGAATGGCTTTAGATTTTGGAACAGACTATTATACAAATATTACCGGGTTAAGTCCCACTGTTGCAGTAAAGCAAAACCTTATCAGACAAAGTAATCCGCGCTCTACTGTTGGATCTAAAACAGGACTTTTAAACAAATTTAGTCTATTATTCGCAAATGAAGGTTCTTACCAAGATAGTGAAAGTTTTTCGTTAGCTAATGATGATATAAATCCTGATATTTTTTCCTATCTTTCGCCAAATGGGATGTGTTTTGACTGCGCTGGAACTGGTAAACAATTTCATATTCATATGGAAAATATTATTTCATCTAAAACAGTGACGGTCGAACAAGTATTTCAACAAATTGGTTCAACAAAAGGTTATCTTAATTTACTACAGAGAAAATATACTGCTTATTTTCATGAACCTTTTTCGAATTGTCCCATCGAGATTCAAAATGAATTAATTTATGGTGTAGTAGATAATTACTCTGGGAAAACAAGTTATTGCATTGAACGAGTAATACACAATCGGTATTTACGTAATGAAGATGTTCAGAGATTTTATTCACAAGAAATCTGTGAATCCTGTAATGGCTACCGCATTTGTGATGAAGCTAGAATGATGAAAATTGCTAATCTACACTTGGGTGAAATTGCCAGCATGTCCTTAATAAAAGTAAAAGAGTTCCTTGATAATTATATAGAAATGAAAAAATTGTCAGCTTTTGGGACAGAGTTATCTCGTTCGCTTATTACAACTTTAAATTCACTTATCCATATTAGATTAGGACATTTAACGATGTACCGAGAGATTCCGACCTTAAGTGGAGGCGAACTACAACGAATTTTTTTATATGACCACTTAGAATCAAAACTAGATTCACTCATCTACGTGTTTGATGAACCTACTAGCGGACTACACGAATCAGAAAAACAAGAGATTATCGAGTCACTTCAATCAATCAAAGCCCATGGAAACACTGTACTTATTGTTTCTCATGATAAAAAAATAATAAAAGCTGCTGATCATATTATTGATGTTGGAACAAATGCTGGAGATTTAGGCGGTGAAATAGTTTATCAAGGATCCTATTCAGAGTTTCTGAATAATCACCATTCGCTTACTTCAAAATTTCTAGATTATGATATGACAAAAAGTTTCAAAAAAAATAAGCAGAAAACAAAAGATACACTAAGCATTAGTAATGCAAATCGAAACAATTTAAAAAACATTTCAATTGAAATTCCGATTAACAGGCTTGTTGGAATTGCTGGAGTTTCTGGGAGTGGAAAAAGTACTTTAATATCTAAAACATTAGTACCACTCTGCAAAGAACAATTAAAGAACAGCGATTTCAGTAATCCAAATATCAAAGGAATGGATAAAATACAAAAGATAATTGAAATATCACAAGCTCCAATTGGACGCAAAGCAAATTCAAACCCGGTCACTTATATAGGTTTATGGGATAAGATAAGAGAATTATTTGCAAAACAACCTCAAGCAGTTAAGGAAGGATTAAAAGCAGGCGATTTTTCTTTTAACTCAAATGGCGCATGTCCATCTTGTAAAGGTAGTGGGGTTGAAGATATTTCGATTGGCTACGACATTCAATTTAGTAAAACTTGTCCAGAATGTAATGGGACACGATTTAATTCTAAAACCCTGCAAGTTTTGTACAAGCAAAAAAATATTAATGATGTTCTAGAAATGAGCGTAGATGAGGCTATCTCATTTTTGGAAAGTTCAACGATTGACCTATCCGTATTAAATATCCTTAAAAAAATAGGGATGGATTATGTGAAATTAGGTCAACCTACCTCAACTCTTAGTGGTGGTGAGGCTCAGAGAATCAAATTAGCAAAAGAAATTGGAAAAACAAGAAAAAAAGATACCCTTTATGTGTTAGATGAACCGTCAGCGGGATTAAGTCAATATGACATTTCAAAATTGCTTTATTTACTAAATGAGTTAGTTACAAGTGGTAATTCAGTAATTGTTATTGAACATGATCTCGATATATTAAAATGCTGTGACTGGATTATAGAGCTTGGCGAAGGTAGTGGAGACAAGGGCGGAGAAGTTATTGCACAAGGAACTCCAACCGACTTAAGCGAAAATAGTGCATCTATTACAGGGAGGTATTTATAAGTGAATAACACGCCTATGTTGCCTCCAGAAAAAATTTTAATAATTGATGAATTAGTAAAGAAGAAGTACTCAAATATTAGAGGACTATCTATTTTTCAAAATGAAAATCACGTACTAGAAACCTATTATGGTCGTAAAACTAAAAATGATAAATTTAACGTTGCTTCCATAACTAAAAGCGTCATATCCTTATTAATTGGAATTGCGATCGATAAAGGTTATATTCGAAGTGTAAACGAAAAAGTGATAGATTTTTTTCCTGAATATAAATTTACTGATAACAATGTTTTAAGGAATCAGATAACTATTAAAAACCTTTTAACAATGACGGCTCCATTTCCTTTTCCAAATATGCGAGAACCTTTAACAAGACTATGTCGGCAGAATGATTGGGTGGAGTATGCGCTTCAAATAATGGGGACAGGCGGGAGACTTGGAACATTTAAATATTCTACAAGCGGTGCCCATTTGTTATCAGCAATTCTTACAAAAGCAACAAAAATGAGTGCGCGCGAATTTGCAAATAAACACCTTTTTGAACCATTATCGATTGAAACAGTTCCTAATTTCCCGATGAAATTTGATATAGATCATGTCTTTGGGAGGAAAATGAAAGGTTGGGTTTCTGACCCTTTAGGAAATAATGCGGGTGGTTGGGGGCTAACACTAACTTTAAATGAAATGTCAAAACTTGGACAACTATGCCTCCAGGAAGGATATTTCAATGGAAAGCAAATTATTAGTAAAGAATGGCTAGAAGAGTCTACCCGCCAAGTAAAAAATAGTTACGGATATTATGGATACCTGTGGTGGGTTAGAGATAATAAAGACGAATATATGGCAGTGGGTTCAGGTGGAAATATTATTTATATAAATAAAAATAAACGGATAGTAATTGCAATTGCTTCAACTATCATTTCGAAACCTGCAGATAGACAAGAATTAATTGATAAGATACTATCAATACTATAGCCAGTGAAAGGAGAAATAGGTCGATAGGTAGGAAAAGTACTGCAAAGAAAACAAGAGGGCGGGTGAGTACATGATTTCAGGATTAAGTCATATCACTTTAATTGTGAAAGATTTGAATAAAACAACCACATTCTTAGAAGAAATTTTTGACGCAGAAGAAATCTATTCTAGTGGCGATGACACATTTTCGCTCTCCAAAGAAAAGTTTTTTCTAATCGCTGGACTGTGGATTTGCATTATGGAAGGTGAATCTTTACAAGAGCGCACTTACAACCATATTGCTTTTCAAATTCAAGCAGAGGAAATGGATGAATATATCGAGCGAATTAAATCACTCGGCATGGAAATAAAACCAGAGCGCTCTAGAGTAAAAGGCGAAGGACGATCCGTTTATTTTTATGACTATGATAATCACCTGTTTGAATTACACGCCGGGACATTAGAAGAACGCTTAAAAAGGTATCATAAATAGCAAACACAGGAGGAACTACTATGAAAAAACTATTTGATGAAACGAATGAATTTGAAAACAAATACTACCGAACTATTTGGTACGGTTATATCGAAAATGAGTTTGAACCTGAATTAAGTACCACGATAAAACAGCTAATTCAAAGTGATCTTGCAGAAAAAACAGTGAATCCAATCGAAGCAACACACTGGGTTTTCTATAGTGGAGCACAAGCTGGCGATGCAATCGGTGATAAAGTCCGCTCATCCATAATGGTCCGCCATCGTGATAACAAGTTTGACGTCCATTACAACATGAGCGATTTTCAATTTGTTACCGTGTTTGACGTAGCAACCAACTTTAAAAATCAACTTGAACAAGATTTGAATAAATAAAAACATCCCACCTATTGTTAGGTGGGATTCTCTTTCATCCAAGTTCTTTCCAGTGCCAATTACCGATATGTAAACCTTGATCCATTTCATTTGATGTAAAACTATCAGCTCTTGCTTCTGTTTTTGCTCGTGTTAATGAAGTCGCACTTCCAAAACTATTTGCAGTTTCGTAGTGGTACTCTTGATTGTTCAAGCGAATAATAATCGCACGACCAGAAGGATGTTTTCCAATTAGTTTCAAGACTTCTTCGCTCCTTTTTTCAGTCGGTTAAATCATTTTTGTGAAAGCACCGGCATTTTGATCCAAGGCAGTAGAGGCAGATTCAATTTGGCTAAAATCTTCTAAAGATAAAATAAGGACTTCTTGGCTTTCCTCGACTTTTGCTTCGACACGTTCTGTACCACTTGAGATAGTATTAATTTCTTGCGTGATACCGTTGACACTTTTTTCGACTTCTTTAATTGCTTCTTCTACACGACTTGAAAGTTTACGAACTTCTTCAGCTACAACACTAAATCCACGCCCAGCATCACCAGCACGTGCTGCTTCAATTGCTGCATTTAAGGCAAGTAAATTGGTCTGAGAAGCAATTCCGTTAATTGTATTAATAATGCCGTGAATATTTTGTGCTTCTGTTTGCAAATCGTGAAGGGTATCGGTATTTTCATTTGATTCTTTCGTGATTGATTTCACGAGTTCAAGGAGAGCTTCACTGCGCGTTTTTCCAACACTGGAATGTTCTTTTAAATTTGTTGCCATGCTTTTTAAACCAGATGCAAAATCATGGACAGTTTCTTCTCTTCTCGTAATATCAGTTGCTATTTTTGCAACTCCGACTACTGTTTCTTCGCGAATAATAGGGATATAAGTCGCTTCGAACCAAACACGTTCGCCACGAGCGTTTTTTCGTTCAATTTTATTTTGAAATTTTTGTCCAGCTAGTAGATTTGTCCACATTTCTTTGTAACTCGCAGTTTGTACAAAGTCTGGAAAGCATAAGTCAGGGTGTGATAATTGCAACATTTCTTCTTCTGTATACCCCATAGCTTCCGCGAAAAGTGCATTAGCGTAAGTTACTTTTTTATTAGTATCAAAACGAATTATTGCTACGTTTTGAAGTAAACCATCGAGAAGGAGAGTTGCGTCTTCTGTTTCCGCATTAACATTCATTAAAAAAACCTCCATTTTTTAGAAAAATAATATGAAAATAACCAACATCAACATAATAACACACTTATATTCGTATTAGAAGGTTTATTTTTTTATAAAATGGGTATAATAGAAAAATTTAGCTCAGTAGAGTTACTTGCAATCCTGTTAGAACAATCTTATAATTTAGAAAAATACGGGAGGGATAGGGATGCGAATTACGGGGGAACGGATTTACTTAAGACCTTTTCAAATAACTGATGCGAATCAAAAACTAGCTTTTCATTTAGCGAATAAGTCTTTTTTTGCGGGCTATTCGATGGAGCGGGATGAGCGCTTTTATACGATAGAAGAGCAACAAGCGCTTATTTTACGATTAGAAGATTTTGCTGCAAGTGATGTAGAGTATTATTATGGAATTTTCTTGAAAGATACAGATGAACTTATTGGCACAATTAATTTATTTAGTATTTTGCGTGAATCGTTACAATCCGCATTTATCGGTTACTTTTTGGATAAGGCTCATAACGGAAATGGGTATGCTACCGAGGCAGTACAGTTAATAGTAGATTTTGGATTTGATATTCTTGGACTTCATCGTATTGAAGCGGGTGTTATGCCAAAAAACGAGCGATCTAAGCAAGTTCTTTTAAATGCTGGATTTCATTTAGAAGGACTAGCGGTTCAAAATGTGCGCATTAATGGAACGTGGGAAGATCATCAAGTACTAGCCATTATAAATCCTGGAGACTAAAAAAAGCCAAGTGGCGCAATTTGCGCACTTGGCTTTTTCTTCTTTTAACGTCCGTCGCCGTATTCCCAGTTACGAATAGCATCGTCTTCATCAAAAGAAATTAACACATCAGCAACTTCGCGAAGTTTACCGATATTTTCTTCTAAACGGTCTTTAATATCATCTACTTCCGCAAGTGTAAGCATCGGATCAAGTTCGACCTCGACATCAACGTGAAACACATCGCCTTCTTTTAACACGGTAAGTACTTGTATATCACGTACATCTGGATCGCTCATTACTAATTGTCCAACAGTTAAATGCATGCTTTGATCCGATTCTCCAATCACCCCAGCAGCATTATCTAAAAATACTTTTCCGACAACAATAAACATCATAACCCCAATTAACATCGAGGCAATACCTTCCGCTTGATGAAATGGAGTGTAGTGGGAAATAATGACTGCAATCATTGCAAGTAAGCCACCGCCAGTTGCAACCGAATCCTCTAAGAATACTAGTTTAGTCGCCGCTTTTGCCTTACCAAGATTTAAAATACTATCTTTAAATAAGCTAAGACCTTTTGATTCTAAACCAACATCATGAGCAATTTCGTGCATCGCTTTTACAAGAACGGAAAACTCTAAAATAGTACAAAGTAAAAGTACCACGAGATTAATAAGAAAACCGGTTGAACTTGTCGGATCGATGATGTGCGCGAAACCTTCTCGAATTGTCTCAAATGCCATAATACCAACAACAATTACCGCGCCAAGAAGTACTAAGTTAACCATCCGGCCAAAACCATGCGGGAAACGTTTCGTCGGCCGTTTCTTACTTAAAGCAGAACCTATAAATACGAAAAACTGGTTAGCTGCGTCACCAAGGCTATGTAGCGTTTCAGCAAACATCGCAATGTTCCCTGTGAAAAAATAAGTGACACCTTTTATAATTGAAACAATCGTATTAACAAGAGCTGCTGTTAAAGCTGATTTATTGCCTTCTTTTAATAACCCTAATAATTCTTTCATCCTAGTCTCCTCCACGAATATCATTAAGAAATTGTAGCATTTTTTCACTCAAAAAGAAAATAGGAACTAAGAAGCTTTCTAGAAGCTTGCAAAAATGTAAGTATAAACAAGCTTTCTTTTCAAATTTATATCTGCTAAACTGGTACTAGGTGCTTATTCAGAGAGTCTGAAAGCTGATTTTGAAACGGAAGGCGTTGGGATACGAGAATGCAAGTCCAAAAATGCCGTTTTTTTGTATTGTTACTGCCAGTATTATATCTCTTATATGGGGTTTCACTTGCACTACAATTTGGGAATAACGCTGATTTAATTAATACGATTACTAATAGTTGTATACTTTTATTAACAACATTAATTTTAACAAAACTGGCTAAATTAAAAAACTGGATTGATTTCATCTGGTTTTGTGTATTTATTTTATATATATTTGTGCTCTTACATCTAGTAGCCTATATTTCAATTGGTGACTTTGTAAACAGCACGTATACAGGTAATTTCCACATTCAAAAAGAAATGATTAATTTAATACCTTTTACAACAATAGAAAACACATTCCAACAAACATTACCAACGATGCCAACAATTATTCAAATAATCGGGAATGTTTTATTATTATGTCCGCTGTCTTTCTTTCTACTTTACTTTAAAATCACTAGTACAGCAGGAAAAACTATACTTGTTATTTTCCTTACTTCTTGTGGTATTGAATTGCTACAATTTGCTCAAACAACGATGATTACAGGATTTGAAAGTATCTCACTTCCACCAAACCGCTCTACAGATGTAGATGATATTATTTTAAATACGTTAAGCGGTTTAATTGGTGTCTTACTTGCATATGCAATCCCACCAGTTAGAAAACGTATAAATAAAAGAAGATGAATGTAATCGTTAAGGAGACTTAGTTATGAAAGAAAAGTTAATGCAAGCCTATGCTTGGTTCCAAAGAAATAGTATGATCGTAAAAATAGTTTTTATTACCTTTGTAATGGGGTTCGTCATATTTGAGATTGTCAATATTGCGACAGGGATTGATTACCCATCATTAAAGGCAAATATCACTTCTCAAAGCCCAGAACAGATATTTATTATGTTCATTGTCGGCTTAATTGCTGTGACACCAATGCTTTTGTATGATTATGTTATTGTAAAACTTTTACCAGGAAAGTTTTCGCCAATTCATGTGGTTGCATCTGGTTGGATTACGAATACATTCACCAATATTGGTGGATTTGGCGGGGTATTAGGCGCAAGTTTAAGAGCAAGTTTCTACGGAAAAAATGCCTCCCATAAAGAAATTTTACTAGCAATCTCAAAAATTGCTTTATTCCTAGTATCGGGATTATCGATTTACTGTTTAGTATCATTAACAACATTACTTATTCCAGGTTTTGCTGATCATTTCGTTAATTACTGGCCATGGCTTCTAGCTGGCGGTCTATACTTTCCGATTTTATTCACGATTACAAAATGGAAAAGTAAATCGTTATTCGTGGACTTGCCAATTAAGAGAGAATTAACGTTAATTGTTGCTTCCCTTTTAGAGTGGGGCTTTGCATTTGGCTGTTTTGCAATTATTGGTGTTTTAATGGGAGAACCAGTTGATATTTTCAAGGTATTTCCATTATTTGTTATCGCTTCTGTCATCGGTATTGCTTCGATGGTTCCAGGGGGCGTAGGAACTTTTGATGTAGTAATGATTCTTGGACTTAGCCAACTCGGTGTTTCTCAGGAATTGGCACTTGCTTGGATGCTATTTTATCGGATTTTCTACTATATTATCCCGTTCATTGTCGGTCTACTTTTCTTTGTTCAAAAAGCAGGAAAACGACTAAACGATTTTTTAGAAGGATTACCACTACTATTTTTACAAAAAGTGGCACATCGATTTTTAGTGTTTTTCGTATATGGATCGGGGCTATTACTGATTTTATCTTCCGCAGTTCCAAATGCGATTTACCATGTACCATTCTTATACAAAATCATGCCGTTTAACTTCTTGTTTACATCGCAAATTACAATCGTTGCTTTTGGCTTCTTATTACTCGGGCTTGCAAGAGGGATTGAATGTAAGACAAAGAAAGCTTACATTATAACGGTCATCGTACTAGGTTGCGCTATTTTCAACACACTTGCTCGCGTATTTTCGATGAAACAAGCGATTTTCCTAGGAATTGTTTTACTATGTTTATTCCTTGCTAGAAATGAATTTTACCGGGAAAAACTTGTATATACCTGGAGTAAAGTAATCATTGATAGCATCATCTTTATCGTATGTTTAGCTGGTTATATTGTAATCGGTATTTATAATTCACCAAACATCAAGCATTCCAAAGAAATACCTGACTATCTACGCATTGCCTCTGAACATTTATGGTTAGTCGGATTTGTCGGTGTCTTTATTGCTGTCGTTAGTTTAGTTATTATTTACATTTACTTATCTACTACTAAAGAAAAACTCGGCTCGCCATTTGAAGCAGTCAAAGTACGTGAACATTTAGCGAAATGGGGCGGAAATGAAGTCAGCCATACCATGTTCTTACGCGATAAACTACTATTTTGGGCGGCAAACGGGGAAGTACTTTTCTCTTACCGAATTATTGCTGATAAGATGGTAATTATGGGAGAACCAACTGGAAATATGGACAAAATGGAAGACGCCATTGAAGAAGTCATGACAAATGCGGATCGATTTGGTTATCGTCCCGTGTTCTATGAAGTCCGCGGCACAATGATTCCTTATCTGCATGACCACGGCTTTGACTTCATTAAGCTTGGCGAGGAAGGTTTTGTCGACGTTCAAAACTTTACAATGAGCGGTAAGAAGAAAAAAGGTGAACGAGCGCTAATGAACAAATTAGATCGCGAAGGTTACACGTTTGAAATCATCCAGCCACCTTTTAACAATGAGATGTGGAAGACCTTGCGAGCTGTTTCAGATGAATGGCTTGATGGCAGGGAAGAAAAAGGCTTTTCTCTTGGTTTCTTTGATACGTATTATTTAGAACAAGCAGATATAGCTCTTGCCAAAAATGCAGACGGAACCGTAGTTGGCTTTGCTTCTATGATGCCGTCGTATACGGATGAAATGACTTCGATTGATTTAATGCGATACTCAAAAGAAGCTCCGCCAGGCATTATGGATTTTCTCTTCATCAATTTATTTGAAAAAGCGAAAGAAGACGGATTCCAAACATTCAATGCAGGCATGGCGCCACTAGCAAACGTTGGTGAAAGTAAGTATGCGTTTCTAGGTGAACGATTGGCAGGGCTTGTATACCGTTATAGTCAAGGTTTCTATGGATTTAAAGGTTTACGAAATTTCAAATCCAAATATGTAACAGAATGGGAACAAAAATTTGTAGCATTTAGAAAACGAAGCTCCATTGCGTTTACAATGTTACAGCTAATGATTCTCGTAGGGAAAAAACGACCACTTGCTAATAATCAAGTAGTGCTCGACTTCCCGCTAAATGAAGAAATAGAAAAACCAGATTCTGAGTAAAACAGAATCTGGTTTTTTTAATCAATTAAGTCATCTAAAGCTTCTTGCAACGTTTCGAACCGAAATTCAAAATGATTACTCATCAATTTTTCTGGATAAGCTCTCTGACTATCCAAAATGGTCATTGCTCGTTCACCGAGAATGAATTTAATGATTTTCTTCGGTACTGGAGTTTTATAAGGTTTATGCATTGCTTTACCGAGTCGCTCGGCAAATTTCTTTTCTTGAACAGGGTGAGGCGCGGTAAAATTAACTACCCCATTAATCTGTTCATGATTAAAAATAAACAACATTGCCGCTACAACATCATCGACATGAATCCAAGAATACCATTGTCGACCACTGCCGAATTTCCCGCCCGTATATGTTTGGAATAACTTTTCAAAAACAGGAAATGAACCGCCGCCAGTCCCAAGTACAAGCCCAAAACGAGCGTAAACTACTCGAATACCTAAATCACTTGCTGCACTAGCTGTCTTTTCCCATTCATAAACTGTTTTTCCTAAGAAGTTATCTGCATAAGCATTTTCTTCCGTGTCTAGATAAATAGTTGATTTTGAGGAAGTATAAGCTCCAATTGCACTTGCATTAATCCACAATTTAGGTTTGGATTTCATTTTTGAAACAATCGATAAGAGTGCTGAAGTAGCTTCGATGCGGCTATTTACAATCACTTTCTTCCTATCATATGTCCATTTTTCATCCATCAAACCAGCACCTGCCAAATTAATACAAACATCTACTGGTAAATCTTCTAAATTAGGTAACTTATCGTCATTTAACCATTCAATATAATGTACATTTGCGCGGTTTTTTAGCTTTTGTCTCGTTAAAATGAAAAGCTCGTGATCTGATTTTTCTAATTCATGTACTAAATGATCACCAATAAAACCTGTTGCGCCTGTAAGTAAGATATGCAATTTTATCACCTCTTTATAGTCCTAACTAGTTTATTCCCTTTTTAGTAGTATTAAAACCAATTTTTGCGGTATGATAGATAAGAGAAGGAGGCGGATTATGAAAATCACGTCCATAAGTGTCCAACAAAAAAATAAAGAACGCTATAACATTTTTATTGATGAAAAATATAATTTTAGTGTGGATGAAGAAGTTTTAGCCCGTTACCAACTAATGAAGGGAAAAACGTTAACCGAGGCTGATATAGAAGAAATAAAACAAGCAGATATGGTTCGGAAAGGTCTTAATAAAGCAATTAATTTCTTATCACATCGCGTCCGTTCGGAAAAAGAAATTCGCGATTATTTAAGAAAACAAGAAATGGAACCTTTCGCAGTAGATGAGATTTTAAAAAAATTAGCTGATATGGATTATATTAACGACGTCGAATTTGCCGAATTATACACAAAAACACAAATCAAAACAACGCTAAAAGGACCTCGAACAATTGAGCGTGAGTTAGTTGAAAAAGGTTTAACAAGAGAAATTATTAGCCAAGTAATGGAAGAATATGCAAGTGATACTCAGCTCGAAAATGCCACCAAACAAGCGATGAAAATCATGAAACGGAACAACAAAAGCGCAAAGAAAATGCTACAACAAAAAATTATCACTGATTTAATTCAGAAAGGCTATTCTAGCGAAGTAGCGAAAATGGCTGCAATTGAAGCTACAAGTGAGTTAGATGTGGCGGATGAAGCAGACATTTTACAAAAACAAGTTGAAAAAACAATTCGTAAAAACAAACGCTATAAACCAAGCATCGCCAAGCAAAAAACAATCACATCGCTAATGCAGAAAGGTTTTTCTTATGATACAATTCAATCATACCTAACTGAAAATGAAATCAGTTTCGAGGAGGAAGAGTGAATTGTATACGTATTTAGATGAACTAACGGCGGAATTGATGGCTAAAAATCCGCATTTAGATAAAGAGCAAGCCTTGTGGTGGATTGAAATGCTGTGGTCAGATTTCGAAAGTTCCTATGCAAAAGCAGGCTACCCGTACCGTGGCCCTGAGTACGCAGCGGATTATGTTCGCCAACAAATCGAGCGTCATGGTAGCTTTTTACATCAAGTAGAACGAAAAGACCCAAACAAATAGGAGTGAGCAAAGTGAAAGTAAGAGGATTTGAAGTAGTTAATGAAGCAAGTAGAAAGTTTCCAGAACAAACCATATCGCTACCAATACGCGGCGACAAAGGTTCAGCTGGCTATGATTTCTTCTCCAATGAAACAATAACTATTGCACCAGGAGAAAAACATATTTTTTGGACAGACATTAAAAGTTATATGCAAGAAGATGAAGTTTTAAATATCCACGTGCGTTCTTCTATCGGCATTAAAAAAGGTTTATTGCTATGTAACGGTACTGGCATAATCGATTCTTCTTATTATAGTAACCCAGGTAATGACGGGAATATCGGAATTGCAATTAAAAATTTCTCTTCAGACCCAGTAGAAATTGAATCCGGTGAACGTGTTGCACAAGGTGTTTTCCAAAAATACTTAGTTGCAGATACTGACATCGTTGCAAACGAATCCCGCGTTGGTGGGGTAGGCAGTACTGGTAGATAAATAAAAAAGACCCGGGATTCCGGGTCTTTTTTTAAATACTAACAGGTGCTAGTTTTTTGTATAATTTTTCAGTTGAGAAAATCCAACCAGTGTAAGATGAAATGATATTTAAGTCATCATCTAATTTAACTACTGCTACGAATGGGTAATGCCCATTACTTCGATAACGCAAATCAGTAAAAGTAACATAGGTGCCATCTAGTTTTTCTTCAATGCGCCAATTGTACACTTTGGAGAATGAGATGAAAGCAGCTAGGTTTTTATCTTTTTTCGCAGAACGAATGATTTCATTATCAGGAACAGGTAGTCGATCAAATTTTTCATAAATGGAGATATTTCGTTTGAAAGCTCGACCTACGTAGTAATGATCCTTGGTTGTAACCGCCACACGCCACTGAAAGAAATGGATAGTGGAAGCGATAATGATTTCTTCTGAATCGGGAATTAAGTTTTGAACCGCATGTTTGATCATCCGCTGCGTCACAAATCTTGCCACGTAATAAAGTGCCAAAATAATGTAGAGCGTGACAAACGTAGGAACTGCTGGTGAACCTAATAGCCAAACCGCAATAGCAACGACATGAGAGCCGAAAATGAACCAATCAAAAGTATTGATAAATCCAAAAGCAACCCATGTCTCTTTAAACGGTCTAATAGCTTGCGTCCCGTATGCGTTGAAAATATCAACAAAAATGTGTAACCCAACCGCTATAAACGTCCATAATAATAAATGAATAAACGTGGCTGCTGGGAAAATTAAATACAAAATGGATGAAATAAGTAATGGCCAAATGGCAAGCATCGGCAAGGAATGCGTGATTCCTCGATGATTTCTAATATAATCAGCGTTATTTTTAAGTTTTAATACAGTGTCAATGTCTGGAATTTGTGAACCAATAATTGTTGCTGTCATAATACCAATGGCAGCTTGAGAACTTCCGGCAACTACCGGGTCTACGGTTGCTAACGCTCCGAGTGCAATTCCCATTACTACATGTGTGCCAGTATCCAATGACTTTGCCTCCTCTAAAATCGGTCTTTAAAAATACAAGTGGTGCTGCCTGAGAAAGCACAACACTATTCAATTAAGCCCGCTTTCGGTATAATAGAAAACGGCTTAAGAATGGGTATACTATTTTATTCCCTGTTTACATTATACTACACATCCGGAGTATCACACATTAGAAATCTATTAGAATTACGAGGGGAAAATGAGAAAAATGAAGAGACTAACATGGGATGAAACAAAAATAACTGCTTTTCAAGAAGCACTCGTTTCCTGGTATGAAGCGAATAAACGCATTTTACCTTGGCGCGAAAATACTGAGCCTTATAGAATTTGGGTCTCAGAAATCATGCTTCAACAAACAAAAGTCGATACTGTGATTCCTTATTTTAATCGCTTTATGACTCAATTTCCGACAATGGAAAGTTTTGTTAATGCAGATGAGGCAGACATATTAAAAGCATGGGAAGGATTAGGTTATTACTCGCGTGTTAGAAATCTTCAAACCGCGATGAAACAAGTAATGACTGATTTTTCTGGAGAAGTACCAAGTGATTTAACGACTATTTTATCACTTAAAGGTGTCGGTCCATATACGGCAGGAGCTATTCTAAGTATTGCATATAATCAAGCAGAACCAGCTGTCGATGGAAATGTGATGCGTGTTATTGCACGAGTTTTGGAAATTAGCGAAGATATTATGAAAGCATCCACACGGAAAATTTTTGAAGAAGTGCTGTATCAACTAATTGACCAAGGAAATCCGGCAGCATTTAACCAAGGCTTAATGGAAATTGGCGCGCTCGTTTGTACACCTACAAAACCAATGTGTCTGCTTTGCCCCTTGCAACCTTTTTGCGAGGCGCATAAAAATGGTGTCGAAACCAATTACCCAGTGAAAATCAAAAAAACAAAAACGAAAACCAAAGAATTACTAAGTATTATTGTAATTTCAGACGATGGAAAAATAGCGATAGAGAAACGACCAGAAAATGGTTTACTAGCGAATATGTGGCAATTTCCAACCATTGAAATCGCCAAAAAAGAAAATGATGAAGTAGCAAAACTACAATTTTTACATAATTATGGCTTAGAAGTATCGCTAGAAGAGGAGCCGATTGCGCATATCAAACACATCTTTTCTCATTTAGTCTGGAAAATGGACATTCGTGTGGCGAGACTTCGGTCAGCAGTTCCAAATGAAAACTGGCATTTCGCAACAGAAGAAGAAATGAAACGGCTTGCTTTTCCAGTACCATATCAAAAAATGTGGCAAGCTTGGAAAGAATTTAAGGGGGAGTAATAAATGAACAAAGTAGCATTAGTAACAGGAAGTAGTAGAGGACTTGGAAGAGAAATAGCCATTGCGCTTGCAAAAGAAGGTTATGACATTGCAGTAAACTTTTCAAGAAATCGAAAAAAAGCAGAAGAAGTACAACAAGAAATTGAACAATTAGGAAGAAAATGCACTATTTTTAAAGCAAATGTTGGCGACGTAGAAAAAGTGAGAGCTTTATTTAAAGCGGTAGACGAAGAATTTGGTCGATTAGATGTTTTTATTAATAATGCAGCAAGTGGTGTGCTTAGACCAATTATGGAACTAGAAGAATCACACTGGGACTGGACAATGAATATCAATGCGAAGGCGTTATTATTTGCAGGTCAAGAAGCAGCTAAATTAATGCAACGTCAAAAAAGTGGTAAAATCATTAGTTTAAGCTCTATTGGTTCGATTCGGTATTTGGAAAACTATACAACTGTTGGCGTATCAAAAGCAGCGGTAGAGTCACTTACTCGTTATTTAGCAGTTGAACTTGCGCCTTTTGGAATTGCCGTAAATGCTGTTTCAGGTGGCTTAATCGAAACGGAAGCACTGAATCATTTTCCAAACCGTGAAGAGTTATTAAAAGATGCCGTAAGTAAAACTCCAGCAGGTCGAATGATTGAACCAAATGATTTAGTCAATGCTGTACTATTCCTTGCTAGTGAAAAAGCAGACATGATCCGCGGGCAAACTATTTTAGTAGATGGTGGTAGAACACTTTTAGTATAGTAAAGTAAAAAGGATAAAAATTAGCTATTTTTCGTAAAAATTGTTCTTTTTTGAGGAAATTATTCCGTTTCAGCACAATATTGTTTTTTTGCAGTCTTGCCTTATGTTATAATAATAATGATTTTGATAGTACATGAGGAAAGTAGGATAAAGGATGTACTTACCCAAAGAGAAAGAAATAATACAGATCAAGAGCTACAAACATAACGGTAAACTTCATCGTACTTGGAAAAAGACAGTGGTGCTTAAATCTACGGAGAATATTATTATCGGTGGAAACGACCACACATTAGTTGTGGAAGCAGACGGACGTAAATGGGTAACGCGCGAACCATCAATTTGTTATTTTCATAGTGATTACTGGTTTAATGTAATTTCGATGATTAGAGAAGATGGCATTTATCATTACTGTAATTTAGGTACACCTTTTGCGGTAGATGAACAAGCGCTGAAGTACATTGACTATGACCTCGATATTAAGGTTTTCCCAGATGGAAGGTTTCATTTGCTTGATGAGGGCGAATATGAACAACACCGTCGCCAAATGAAGTATCCAGACTCAATTGACCGGATACTAAAAACTAATGTAGATGTGCTAAGCCACTGGATTTTGGACAAAAAAGGTCCATTTTCTCCTGATTACATTGACATTTGGTATGAAAAGTATAAAGAATATCGTTAAAAAAACGAGCTTGGAGTTTATCTCCAAGCTCGTTTTTTGTTTATTCTTCATTAACGTTAATATCGATTTGATTTTCTTCTGTATGTCGAAGTTTAAAACTGTGAATTAATTTTTCTAAATAATCGATTGTTTCTTGATAAGCAAAAACAGAAGCGATAATACGCATTAGATGATATTTATCCATCATGTCTTCATATTCATCTTTTTCTGTTTCTTCCATCTCACGCAGGAAAAGTTGCATTAAATCTTGTGGATCTTGTGCTAAATGTGACTCTACATATTCAAGATCGATAGAAACTTTGTCAATATAGGTTAGTAAAAGTTGTTCATGTTTATCTGTTAAGTAATCAATATGTTGTCTAATTAATTCTTGTTTATCTGGCGGTAGTTGCAAATAATCATTTTCATAACGGTGTTGGATTTTTAACAGTTCAAAACCTTTTTGAGAGCAAAGCAACATCTGCCTATAAACAGCAATTTTCCGACCTTTTGAAATAGCATTTTTCTTCAGGAAAGTACGCTCTTCTCGGTATAATCCGTATAAGTTACGCGTTTGATTTAACTGTTTTTGCATCCATTCCATATCTTTTTTTAGAAGAGGGAAGTCTGCGGCGTGGCGAAGATTTAGTTTAATCCAGCGTACAATCTCGCTATTAGTATTGTAAATCAACTGGAAAAGAGAAACTTCATATTTCGGTGGTAAAAAGAACAGATTAACGATAAATGCAGCAAGTAAACCTAACATAATTGTCCCAAAACGAATGAGGGCAATTTCTAAAAAGTCATTACCAGGAGAGTCCATGACAATTATTAAGGTAACTACAGCAAGTCCAATCGTATTCTCCAAACGAAATTGCATTAATAAAGCCACACAGATTATCGAAGCAACACCAATTAAAATAAAATCATTACCAATATAAAGTCCGAAAATAATTGCAATGATGGCTCCAATAACGTTCCCTTGTGCCCGTTCTAAAATAGTTCGATATGATCTATAAATAGAAGGCTGGATAGCAAAAACGGCGGAAATGCCTGCCAGAGATGGAGATGGTGAATTGCAAAGCTGGGCGATAAAAAGCGCCAATGTGATTGCAATACCTGTTTTCAAAATTCTAGCTCCGAATTTCATGGAAGGTTATTCCTTTCTATAGACTATTTGAGCGGGATTTTTAAGTTTTCCCGCTCATTCTTCTTCTATTATAACGTTTCTCTCAAGTTTATACAGTAATATTACCTATTTACCTTGAACCAATTTGCCAAAAACAGTATCAACTGCTTGAATCGTTTCTAAAATATCTGCCTCGGAATGCGCGGAAGTAATGAACCAAGCTTCATATTTTGAGGGTGCCAAGTTAATTCCTTCTTCTAACATACCCTTAAAGAAGCGACCGAATAAATCTCCATTTGTAGCCCCAGCTTCTGCATAATTAGTCACAGGCTCATCTGTAAAGTAAACTGTAAGTGCTCCGACAATTTGGTTGACTGTAACTGCGATACCATGTTTAATAGCTGCTTTTTCAATGCCTTCTTTTAACATCGAACCATATTTTTCAAAACGATCATAAAGGCCTTCTTCTTGTAAAACTTCTAAACAAGCAATACCAGACAGAATAGAGGCCGGATTACCTGCATGAGTTCCAGCTTGATATGCCGGACCAAGTGGAGCGACTTTTTCCATAATATCTACTCGACCACCGTAAGCGCCAATCGGAAGACCGCCACCAATAATTTTGCCCATCGCAGTCAAATCTGGAATAACACCTAAATAATTTTGAGCACCACCATACATAAAACGGAACGCCGTAATAACTTCATCATAAATAACTAAAGAGCCATTTTCATGTGCAAGTTCATTCACAGCCTCTAAAAAGCCTTCCACAGGAGCAACCATTCCAAAATTCCCAACGATTGGTTCTACTAAAACAGCAGCAACTTGATCTCCCCAAACAGCTAATGCTTCTTTGAAAGATGTCAGATCGTTAAACGGAACCGTAATAACTTCCTCCGCTGTTGATCTTGTTACTCCAGCTGAATCTGGAATACCAAGAGTAGAAGGGCCAGAACCAGCTTCCACCAGCACTAAATCAAAATGCCCGTGATAGCAACCGGCGAATTTGATAATTTTATCTCGTCCAGTATAAGCACGAGCCACACGAATAGTAGTCATAACCGCTTCCGTTCCAGAGTTTGTAAACCGAACTTTTTCAAGAGAAGGAATGGCCTCTTTTAACATTTTTGCAAAAGTTATCTCGTGTTTCGTAGGAGTACCATACAAAACGCCATTTTGCGCAGCTTTTGTAATCGCTTCTGTAATATGAGGATGCGCATGCCCAGTAATAATTGGTCCAAATGCAGCTAAGTAATCAATATACTTATTACCATCTACATCATAAAAATAAGCTCCGTTAGCCCGTTCCATTGTTACAGGAATACCACCGCCAACTCCTTTATTTGACCTAGATGGGCTATTAACCCCGCCAACTATATGTAAAAGTGCTTCATCATGCAGTTTTTTTGACATTGAATGATCCATTTCGTCATCTCCTCAAAATTTTAATACCTTCTATATTCTATGCGAAAAAGTGGGATGCCGCAATCGAAAAAACAATATTATTGCTGATAAATGAAAAAAAGCATAAAATTAAAGTATAGCTAAAGAGAGGAAGTGAGGCAGAATGAAAGTTTTGTTTACACTAGATGTACCCGAACGCCTTAAAAATTTACAAGCGGAAAAATTTCCGAACGATACCTTCTATTTTGAAAGTATTGATCATTTTACCAATTTAGGCGAAGTGGATGTCATCATCACATACGGATCTAACATTACTGAAGAAAAAATAAAAAAAGCTACTAATTTGAAACTAATAATGGTATTTTCTGCCGGAGTAGATAGCCTACCAACAAAAATTATCCAAGAACAAAAAATAAAAGTTGCTAATGTAAGAGGGATTCATGCAATACCAATGGGAGAATATGCCTTATCATTTATGTTATCTCACGTAAAAAAAGCAGCTTTCTTCTATCAAATGCAAAAAGAAGAAGAATGGGCAAGCGAAGAACCTATAACTGAATTAGCAGGAAAAACATTAGTGGTGGCAGGTACTGGAGCAATCGGAGCAAAAGTAGCAGAATTCGCTCAAGCTTTTGATATGGAAGTTATAGGGATTAATACTACTGGCCATCCAGTAAAACCTTTTAGTAAAACCTATGCCATGACTGACTTGGAAAAAGTAGCTCCCTTAGCCGATTTTTTCGTAAGTGTTTTGCCACAAACAGAAGAAACCTCAGGCATTTATCAGTTATCCTTTTTTGAGAAAATGAAAACTAACGCCGTATTTATTAATATTGGAAGAGGAAGCGCAGTAGAATTAGAAACTTTAGAACGAGCTTCAAAAGAAGAACAAATCGCTCATTTTTATCTAGATGTTTTACCAGAAGAACCACTGCCTGCAGAAAGCTATCTATGGCAAGCGAGCAACGTAACAATTACCCCGCATGTATCTGGTCATTCTGATAAATATTTGGATCGTAGTTTTGAGATTTGGTTTGAAAATATAAATCATTTGAAAGAAAATACAAAATTGCGGAATGAAATTGATTTAAATAAAGGCTATTAAGCTACAAATTATGCCATTCTATTGACAGTTAAGCGTTATTTCCGGTATTATGAATATAATAATTATTTTTGGAAGGGAGTGCATGGCGGTGTCTAATGCAACTCTAAAAGAGGCAGTAGATGTCTTAAAGAAAACAGGAGTAAGAATCACTCCTCAGCGTCATGCTATACTTGAATTCTTAATTAACTCACATACACACCCAACCGCAGATGATATTTATCGGTCTTTAGAAGGAAACTTCCCAAACATGAGTGTAGCAACGGTATATAATAATTTGCGCGTTTTTCGAGATGCCGGTCTAATTAAAGAATTATCCTATGGCGATGCATCTAGTCGATTCGATTTCTCAACTTCTAACCACTACCACGCAATTTGTAACGTATGTGGAAAAATAGTAGACTTTCATTATCCAGGCTTAGATGAAGTAGAACATTTCGCAGCCCACGTAACTGGCTATGAAATTGATAATCACAGGCTGGAAGTATATGGAACATGTCCAGAATGTAAAGAAAAACAATCAAATAATTAAACAAAAACACTTAGCCTAGCTAGGTGTTTTTTATGTTTTTAGTACTTTTTTTCATTTTTATTTAATTTTATGCATAATTCGGTTGACATATATCTCAAAACTTGATATATTAGTTTTCGGCGCTACAATAGCAGTGATTTAAAAGAATTTTATTCATAAAATAAATTTAAAAAGTTGTTGACAGATAGTTGCTTAAATGATATGATTTAAAAGTCGCAAAAAACAAACGAAAACATTCGCACATCAAGGATGAAAGCGACTAACTGACCTTTGAAAACTGAACAAAGAAGAAGACGAAAAGCAATGAGACGTAAAGTCTCACGGGTAATCGCAGGGCAGAAAACAGAAAGCTGTTTTCAACAAAAACAAACTAGTAATTTAATTGCTAGCGAAGTCAATTTGACGCAAGGAATCTTATTCACGGTGTTGAATAAGTATTCAAATTCAATTTATATTTTAAAGAGAGTTTGATCCTGGCTCAGGACGAACGCTGGCGGCGTGCCTAATACATGCAAGTCGAACGAACGGAGGAAGAGCTTGCTCTTCCAAAGTTAGTGGCGGACGGGTGAGTAACACGTGGGCAACCTGCCTGTAAGTTGGGGATAACTCCGGGAAACCGGGGCTAATACCGAATGATAGAGTGTGGCGCATGCCACGCTCTTGAAAGATGGTTTCGGCTATCGCTTACAGATGGGCCCGCGGTGCATTAGCTAGTTGGTAGGGTAATGGCCTACCAAGGCAACGATGCATAGCCGACCTGAGAGGGTGATCGGCCACACTGGGACTGAGACACGGCCCAGACTCCTACGGGAGGCAGCAGTAGGGAATCTTCCGCAATGGACGAAAGTCTGACGGAGCAACGCCGCGTGTATGAAGAAGGTTTTCGGATCGTAAAGTACTGTTGTTAGAGAAGAACAAGGATAAGAGTAACTGCTTGTCCCTTGACGGTATCTAACCAGAAAGCCACGGCTAACTACGTGCCAGCAGCCGCGGTAATACGTAGGTGGCAAGCGTTGTCCGGATTTATTGGGCGTAAAGCGCGCGCAGGCGGTCTTTTAAGTCTGATGTGAAAGCCCCCGGCTTAACCGGGGAGGGTCATTGGAAACTGGAAGACTGGAGTGCAGAAGAGGAGAGTGGAATTCCACGTGTAGCGGTGAAATGCGTAGATATGTGGAGGAACACCAGTGGCGAAGGCGACTCTCTGGTCTGTAACTGACGCTGAGGCGCGAAAGCGTGGGGAGCAAACAGGATTAGATACCCTGGTAGTCCACGCCGTAAACGATGAGTGCTAAGTGTTAGGGGGTTTCCGCCCCTTAGTGCTGCAGCTAACGCATTAAGCACTCCGCCTGGGGAGTACGACCGCAAGGTTGAAACTCAAAGGAATTGACGGGGGCCCGCACAAGCGGTGGAGCATGTGGTTTAATTCGAAGCAACGCGAAGAACCTTACCAGGTCTTGACATCCTTTGACCACTCTGGAGACAGAGCTTTCCCTTCGGGGACAAAGTGACAGGTGGTGCATGGTTGTCGTCAGCTCGTGTCGTGAGATGTTGGGTTAAGTCCCGCAACGAGCGCAACCCTTGATTTTAGTTGCCAGCATTTAGTTGGGCACTCTAAAGTGACTGCCGGTGCAAGCCGGAGGAAGGTGGGGATGACGTCAAATCATCATGCCCCTTATGACCTGGGCTACACACGTGCTACAATGGATGGTACAAAGGGTCGCGAAGCCGCGAGGTGGAGCCAATCCCATAAAACCATTCTCAGTTCGGATTGTAGGCTGCAACTCGCCTACATGAAGCCGGAATCGCTAGTAATCGTGGATCAGCATGCCACGGTGAATACGTTCCCGGGCCTTGTACACACCGCCCGTCACACCACGAGAGTTTGTAACACCCGAAGTCGGTAGGGTAACCTTTATGGAGCCAGCCGCCGAAGGTGGGACAGATAATTGGGGTGAAGTCGTAACAAGGTAGCCGTATCGGAAGGTGCGGCTGGATCACCTCCTTTCTAAGGAAAAGGAAACCTGTGAGTTTTCGTTCTTCTCTATTTGTTCAGTTTTGAGAGGTTAGTACTTCTCAAGTATGTTTGTTCTTTGAAAACTAGATAAGAAAGTTAGTAAAGTTAGCATAGATAATTTATTATTTATGACATAAGTAACCGAGAATCATCTGAAAGTGAATCTTTCATCTGATAGGAAGTATCATCGCTGATACGGAACATCAGAAAAACAACCTTTACTTCGTAGAAGTAAATTGGTTAAGTTAGAAAGGGCGCACGGTGGATGCCTTGGCACTAGGAGCCGAAGAAGGACGGGACTAACACCGATATGCTTTGGGGAGCTGTACGTAAGCGTTGATCCAGAGATTTCCGAATGGGGGAACCCACTATCTTTAGTCGGATAGTATCCTTACGTGAATACATAGCGTGAGGAAGGCAGACCCAGGGAACTGAAACATCTAAGTACCTGGAGGAAGAGAAAGAAAAATCGATTTCCTGAGTAGCGGCGAGCGAAACGGAAAGAGCCCAAACCAAGAAGCTTGCTTCTTGGGGTTGTAGGACACTCTATACGGAGTTACAAAAGAAAGTTATAAATGAAGCGGTCTGGAAAGGCCCGCCAAAGACGGTAACAGCCCGGTAGTTGAAATGGCTTTCCCTCCAGAGTGGATCCTGAGTACGGCGGAACACGTGAAATTCCGTCGGAATCCGGGAGGACCATCTCCCAAGGCTAAATACTCCCTAGTGACCGATAGTGAACCAGTACCGTGAGGGAAAGGTGAAAAGCACCCCGGAAGGGGAGTGAAACAGTTCCTGAAACCGTGTGCCTACAAGTAGTTAGAGCCCGTTAATGGGTGATAGCGTGCCTTTTGTAGAATGAACCGGCGAGTTACGATTTGTTGCAAGGTTAAGCGGAAAAAGCGGAGCCGTAGCGAAAGCGAGTCTGAATAGGGCGCATAAGTAACAGGTCGTAGACCCGAAACCAGGTGATCTACCCATGTCCAGGATGAAGGTAAGGTAATACTTACTGGAGGTCCGAACCCACGCACGTTGAAAAGTGCGGGGATGAGGTGTGGGTAGCGGAGAAATTCCAATCGAACTTGGAGATAGCTGGTTCTCTCCGAAATAGCTTTAGGGCTAGCCTCGAGGTAAAGAGTCATGGAGGTAGAGCACTGTTTGGACTAGGGGCCCTTCTCGGGTTACCGAATTCAGATAAACTCCGAATGCCATGTACTTATACTCGGGAGTCAGACTGCGAGTGATAAGATCCGTAGTCGAAAGGGAAACAGCCCAGACCACCAGTTAAGGTCCCCAAATATATGTTAAGTGGAAAAGGATGTGGGGTTGCTTAGACAACCAGGATGTTGGCTTAGAAGCAGCCACCATTGAAAGAGTGCGTAATAGCTCACTGGTCGAGTGACCCCGCGCCGAAAATGTACCGGGGCTAAACATATTACCGAAACTGTGGATGAACCTCTTCGGAGGTTCGTGGTAGGAGAGCGTTCTAAGGGCGGTGAAGTCAGACCGGAAGGACTGGTGGAGCGCTTAGAAGTGAGAATGCCGGTATGAGTAGCGAAAGAAGGGTGAGAATCCCTTCCACCGAATATCTAAGGTTTCCTGAGGAAGGCTCGTCCGCTCAGGGTTAGTCGGGACCTAAGCCGAGGCCGATAGGCGTAGGCGATGGACAACAGGTAGAGATTCCTGTACCAGTGCTAATTGTTTAACCGATGGGGTGACACAGAAGGATAGGGAATCGCACGAATGGAAATGTGCGTCCAAGCAGTGAGTGTGAGAAGTAGGCAAATCCGCTTCTTGCGAAGCATGAGCTGTGATGGGGAAGGAAATTAAGTACGGAAGTTCCTGATTTCACGCTGTCAAGAAAAGCCTCTAGGAAGAGTAGTACTGCCCGTACCGCAAACCGACACAGGTAGATGAGGAGAGAATCCTAAGGTGAGCGAGAGAACTCTCGTTAAGGAACTCGGCAAAATGACCCCGTAACTTCGGGAGAAGGGGTGCTCTATTAGGGTGCAAGCCCGAGAGAGCCGCAGTGAATAGGCCCAGGCGACTGTTTAGCAAAAACACAGGTCTCTGCAAAACCGTAAGGTGACGTATAGGGGCTGACGCCTGCCCGGTGCTGGAAGGTTAAGAGGAGTGCTTAGCTTCGGCGAAGGTACGAATTGAAGCCCCAGTAAACGGCGGCCGTAACTATAACGGTCCTAAGGTAGCGAAATTCCTTGTCGGGTAAGTTCCGACCCGCACGAAAGGCGCAACGATCTGGGCACTGTCTCAACGAGAGACTCGGTGAAATTATAGTACCTGTGAAGATGCAGGTTACCCGCGACAGGACGGAAAGACCCCGTGGAGCTTTACTGCAACCTGATATGGAATGTTTGTACCGCTTGTACAGGATAGGTAGGAGCCGAAGAGACGTGTGCGCTAGCATACGAGGAGGCAATGGTGGGATACTACCCTGGCTGTATGACCATTCTAACCCGCCACGCTAAGCGCGTGGGGAGACAGTGTCAGGTGGGCAGTTTGACTGGGGCGGTCGCCTCCTAAAGAGTAACGGAGGCGCCCAAAGGTTCCCTCAGAATGGATGGAAATCATTCGCAGAGTGTAAAGGCACAAGGGAGCTTGACTGCGAGACTGACAAGTCGAGCAGGGACGAAAGTCGGGCTTAGTGATCCGGTGGTTCCGCATGGAAGGGCCATCGCTCAACGGATAAAAGCTACCCCGGGGATAACAGGCTTATCTCCCCCAAGAGTCCACATCGACGGGGAGGTTTGGCACCTCGATGTCGGCTCGTCGCATCCTGGGGCTGTAGTCGGTCCCAAGGGTTGGGCTGTTCGCCCATTAAAGCGGCACGCGAGCTGGGTTCAGAACGTCGTGAGACAGTTCGGTCCCTATCCGTCGCGGGCGCAGGAAATTTGAGAGGAGCTGTCCTTAGTACGAGAGGACCGGGATGGACACACCGCTGGTGTACCAGTTGTTCCGCCAGGAGCATCGCTGGGTAGCTATGTGTGGCAGGGATAAACGCTGAAAGCATCTAAGCGTGAAGCCCCCCTCAAGATGAGATTTCCCATTTCTTCGGAAAGTAAGATCCCTGAAAGATGATCAGGTAGATAGGTTTGGAGTGGAAGTGTAGCGATACATGGAGCGGACAAATACTAATCGATCGAGGACTTAACCAAAAAATGAAACGAAGTTACCTAACTGAACCCTTTCTTCTCTAGTTTTGAGAGAGCAATCTTTCAACAACTTCATATTGTCTGGTAGTTATGGCGAGAAGGTCACACCCGTTCCCATCCCGAACACGGTAGTTAAGCTTCTCTGCGCCAATGGTAGTTGGGGGCTTCCCCCTGCGAGAGTAGGTCGCTGCCGGGCAATATTATTTCTGGAGGTTTAGCTCAGCTGGGAGAGCATCTGCCTTACAAGCAGAGGGTCAGCGGTTCGATCCCGTTAACCTCCATTTTTTATGCCGGCTTAGCTCAGTTGGTAGAGCAACTGATTTGTAATCAGTAGGTCGCGAGTTCGACTCTTGCAGCCGGCACCATTAATATTATCTTTATAATAATACATATTTTTATTGTAGAGAGCCGTTAGCTCAGTTGGTAGAGCATCTGACTTTTAATCAGAGGGTCGCTGGTTCGAACCCAGCACGGCTCACTTTTGCGGGTGTGGCGGAATTGGCAGACGCACCAGATTTAGGATCTGGCGCCGCGAGGCGTGGGGGTTCAAGTCCCTTCACCCGCACTTATAAATATGCGGAAGTAGTTCAGTGGTAGAACATCACCTTGCCAAGGTGGGGGTCGCGGGTTCGAACCCCGTCTTCCGCTTGTTTTCAAAAGTTCCAATATGCCGGGGTGGCGGAACTGGCAGACGCACAGGACTTAAAATCCTGCGGATAGTGATATCCGTACCGGTTCGATTCCGGTCCTCGGCATTATTTTCATATGCGCCCATAGCTCAACTGGATAGAGTACTTGACTACGAATCAAGCGGTTAGAGGTTCGACTCCTCTTGGGCGCACTTTATTAAACGGGAAGTAGCTCAGCTTGGTAGAGCACTTGGTTTGGGACCAAGGGGTCGCAGGTTCGAATCCTGTCTTCCCGATTGTTTCATCTTTTATAATGGGGCCTTAGCTCAGCTGGGAGAGCGCCTGCTTTGCACGCAGGAGGTCAGCGGTTCGATCCCGCTAGGCTCCAC
>NZ_CAMPPS010000003.1:0-724 GCF_946902005.1 Listeria sp. Marseille-Q6474
CAAGGGGTCGCAGGTTCGAATCCTGTCTTCCCGATTGTTTCATCTTTTATAATGGGGCCTTAGCTCAGCTGGGAGAGCGCCTGCTTTGCACGCAGGAGGTCAGCGGTTCGATCCCGCTAGGCTCCACTTACTTCACATTTAATCACATAATTAGAAAGAAAATGGTAGCCTTATTATTATGGCGGCGTAGCTCAGCTGGCTAGAGCGTTCGGTTCATACCCGAGAGGTCGTGGGTTCGATTCCCTCCGCCGCTATTTTCAATCTTGGACCTTTAGCTCAGTTGGTTAGAGCAGACGGCTCATAACCGTCCGGTCGCAGGTTCGAGTCCTGCAAGGTCCACTTGTCACTTTATTATTATCATGGAGGAATACCCAAGTCTGGCTGAAGGGATCGGTCTTGAAAACCGACAGGCGGGTAATACCGCGCGGGGGTTCGAATCCCTCTTCCTCCGTTTTTTCACTTGTGATATGTGGACTAAATTAAATATTATTGTCGCGGGGTGGAGCAGTCTGGTAGCTCGTCGGGCTCATAACCCGAAGGTCGTAGGTTCAAATCCTGCCCCCGCAATAGTGGTTCCGTGGTGTAGGGGTTAACATGCCTGCCTGTCACGCAGGAGATCGCGGGTTCAAATCCCGTCGGGACCGCCATTATGGCTTGGTAGCTCAGTTGGTAGAGCACTTGATTGAAGCTCAAGGTGTCGGCAGTTCGATTCTGTCCCAAGCCA
>NZ_CAMPPS010000004.1:0-36382 GCF_946902005.1 Listeria sp. Marseille-Q6474
CGTAGTAACACTCCTTCTAAGACATCTTTTCTCATGATTCACTCTCCTTGGATAGTTTTATGAAAAAGAATATCAGATTTGTCATGTACCTACATTTTCGATGGCCCTTTTCCTACATTTTAATATGGCCCTTTACAAACAGGGTAAATCTATAAGTACTATAGCTAAAGAAGTTGGTATTACACGTCAAACTATATATAGAATAAAAAATAGTAAATAAAATAACATAGACAATAATCTATATAGATGTTAATCTATTTAATGTCTAGGAGGTTTATTCATGTCTTATAAAGAACTATCAACAATATTAAAAATTTTATCAGATCCAAGTAGGTTAGAAATATTAGATTTACTTTCTTGTGGTGAGCTATGCGCTTGTGACTTATTAGAACACTTTCAATTCTCACAACCTACACTAAGTCATCATATGAAGTCATTAGTAGATAATGAATTAGTTACAACACGAAAAGACGGCAATAAACATTGGTATCAACTTAATCATGCTATTTTAGATGATATTATCCAAAACTTGAACATCATTAATACATCTAATCAAAGATGTGTATGTAAAAATGTGAAATCAGGTGACTGTTGATGACTATTTTAGCAATTGTAATTTTTCTTTTAACTTTAACCTTTGTGATTTGGCAACCAAAAGGTTTAGATATTGGTATTACAGCTTTAATTGGAGCTGTTGTTGCTATCATTACAGGAGTCGTAAGTCTTTCTGATGTATTAGAAGTAACAGGTATTGTTTGGAATGCAACTTTAACTTTTGTGGCTGTTATTCTTATTTCATTAATATTAGATGAAATTGGTTTTTTTGAATGGTCTGCGATACATATGGTCAAGGCTTCAAACGGTAATGGCTTAAAAATGTTTGTTTTTATTATGTTACTTGGGGCAATTGTAGCAGCATTTTTCGCAAATGATGGTGCAGCTTTAATCTTAACGCCTATTGTATTAGCGATGGTAAGGAATCTAGGATTTAATCAAAAAGTGATTTTCCCCTTTATTATTGCCAGTGGTTTTATTGCTGATACTACATCACTTCCCTTAATTGTAAGTAACTTAGTTAATATCGTTTCTGCAGATTACTTCGATATTGGATTTATTGAATATTTTAGCCGAATGATCATTCCTAATATATTCTCTCTGATTGCTAGTATTCTCGTTTTATGGTTATATTTCAGAAAATCCATACCTAAAACGTTCGATACAGAAAATCTATCAGATCCTAAAAGTGCAATTAAAGATTCTAAGTTATTTAAGCTTTCATGGATAGTATTAGCAGTACTACTCGTTGGATATCTTGTTAGCGAGTTTATCCAAATTCCTGTATCAATTATTGCTGGTATTATTGCTTTTATCTTTGTAATATTAGCTCGTAAATCTAAAGCAGTTCATACAAAACAAGTGATTAAAGGTGCACCATGGAATATCGTTGTATTCTCTATTGGTATGTATCTTGTTGTGTTTGGACTAAAAAATGTAGGTATTACAACGATCCTTGGGGATGTTTTAACAAACATTTCAAATTATGGGTTATTTAGCAGCATCATGGGTATGGGCTTTATAGCTGCTTTCTTATCTTCGATTATGAACAACATGCCAACTGTTTTAATAGATGCAATAGCGATTGGCCAATCCAGTGCTACAGGAATATTAAAAGAAGGCATGGTTTATGCGAATGTCATAGGTTCTGATTTAGGACCTAAAATTACACCAATTGGTTCTTTAGCAACATTATTGTGGCTACATGTCTTAACACAAAAAGGTGTGAAGATTTCGTGGGGAACATACTTTAAAACTGGAATTATCATCACTATTCCAGTCCTATTTGTAACACTCTTAGGTTTATACCTTACACTAATCATATTTTAAGAAAAGGGGCTTTAATTATGGATAAGAAAACAATTTATTTTATATGTACAGGAAACTCTTGTCGTAGCCAAATGGCTGAAGGTTGGGGAAAGGAAATATTGGGTGAAGGTTGGAATGTCTATTCTGCTGGTATTGAAACACATGGTGTTAATCCTAAAGCAATAGAAGCTATGAAAGAAGTAGATATTGATATATCAAACCATACGTCAGACTTGATTGATAATGATATTTTAAAACAATCAGATTTGGTCGTAACGTTATGTAGTGATGCAGACGATAATTGTCCTATTTTACCACCAAACGTTAAAAAAGAGCATTGGGGTTTTGATGATCCAGCAGGTAAAGAATGGTCAGAATTCCAACGTGTTAGAGACGAGATTAAATTAGCTATAGAAAAGTTTAAATTGAGATAATCATAAACACCTCTTATTTAGTTAATAAGAGGTGTTTTGCCATTTAAAGAACAAAATTTGTGCCATATAACTCCAAAACTGACAGACATAACTCGTAATAACGAAAAAACCGCTTAAAATCCATTTTTAGAAATGTCTATTTTAAGCGGTTTTTTTCCGTTATCTTCTATTCCAAGCAAGGAACTGATTTATGTCCCAGCCTCTTATCTTCATAAATATTCATCTTACTAGTTTAATTTTCTTCTTTTGGTGTCCACTTTATTGATGTTCTAGTTTGCGTTGAAAATATTGATCAGTTAAAGAAAGATAAACGAAAAGCACCATCTTAATCGACTATGCTTTTTAACTTATACTAAATTAATAATGTTGTTCCCTTCAAAAACTTTTTTTGCTCTTTTAGCAATTATCCATGTTGTAGAAAAATCAATAGTAGCTCCCACTCCAGCCCCTACAACTGGCACTGCTTTTGTCAACTGTATTGTTCCTTTTGTTCCTCCTTTAGTTATAAACCTAAAACCTATTGCTTGATTTATTTTGGTTATGATATTTCCCGGAAGTTTTTTTACAGCATTTAAAGCCATCTTATTGCCTACCTGAACGCCTGCACTTTTAAATGTATCCGCTAAAGTAAGACCCACTAGACAGCTATACACAAAGGTTTGAACCTCGTCATCCTTTAAATCATATCCTCTAATCAAGGCAATAGATGCAATCATTCGCATTTGAACATAAAGAACAGAAGTGATATTAGCCGGTAGAGTTACTAGCATAGTTGATAACCCACCAAAGCTTGTCGCAAAACCATTCAAGCTATTTTTACTTATCTGATTTCTCACTAATTTATCAATAGCTTTGTCCGTTCGACCATATTTTTTTATATACTCATCTGCTAACTCTGAAACTGGTATAGATATTTTAGGGATACCATTCAAACATTTTTCATATAAAGTATCTAACATCTGAAGTACTTTATTACCTTCAACAATATTTCCCTCAAAACCACTCCTAATTAATTACAAATTTCACTTAATTATATCATAGTTTTAATATAATGGATTGAACATAAATATTGAATATAAAACCCATTTCCTCAAATTATTAATTGTTCCCTCATGCCTTGTCTCCCTGTGATCTTGTTTTCACTTAGGAGTCCTTGCTATTTCAAGTTCTTTCAAATATCGGCTCAGCGTTCTCCTTGATATACCCGTACTTTTTTCGATATCAACTAACGTATATTTATACTTATTAAAACCATCTTGTTGGAGATATAAATCGATTGCAAGTTTTAATTTTGGATCATCTTTTGTAAACTTCTTTTTTCTTCCTTTATATTTCCCTTTTTCTTTGGCTAACTGGATTCCTTGTCGCTGCCTTTCTTTAATACGTGCTCTTTCAGACTCTGCTTGATATTTATAAAGTTCCATGATCAAATTATTCAATAATCGACGCAAATTTTCATCCTGGATGCCATTTAATTGTGGAAGATTTAGAACTTCTAGAGTTGTCCCCTTTTGCTGAATTTGATTCATAATATTCGTTAGATCTTTATTATTTCTTCCTAATCGATCTAACTCCGTGCAAACCACAATATCTCCTTCTCTAATGTAGTCCAACATTGCTACAAGTTCCGGTCGATTGATAGTTCCTCCACTTATTTTATCAACAAAAACTTTGTCACAGATTTCTAATTGCTCGAGCTGACGATCAATTTTTTGTTCAAACGTACTTACTCGAATATATCCAATTTTAGACATTCATTTCCACCTCGAAACTAAAGAAATTTATATTTATTATGCACAAGTCTATTGCCCACGTATAAAACTAATTATATCAATGTTTTATACTTTTGCCAATAGGCTATATCCTAGTGCCCATATAAGCTATTAAAATATGTACTTATATTCGTTCAGTAAAAGAGCAATAGAGTTTTACCAACTTTAAGGTAATCCCTACTGCTCCCATCCATAATTCTATATAAACAAAGTATATAATTATTACTAAGACATCAATTATTGTTTTCTTTTTTTTTAACTTTGATCGCATACTCATGAATGTCAAATAAATTATCATTTTCATCATAGACGAGCTTTTTTATCGGTAAAGAACCATTTTTTATCAAACCTATTTCACTTCTATCAAATAACACGAAAATTGGAGACTTCCCAGATTTCAAAGGTCGGTTAGAGGATAAATTTAAGATTTGTTTAGTAGCTGAATTTAACGGAGTTATATGTATATATCCATCTTCTAGCAACACTTCATATTTACTCTCAAATTTTTTATATCTTTGTAGTTTCATTCTATTTATAAATGGTAACATCCAATTAAACAGGTAAAATATACTTGATAAAATAAAAATAATTAATACTACAAATAAAAATTTACTCACTGATAAGTGTCTGAAAAAGATTAGTACGATTAAAATAGTAAAAATACCTTTACTAACTAAATTGATCCAGTACCTTCCTTTAATAAGCAAAAATACATCTTTAGCCGTGATTGTGTAGTAAAATTTTTTCCCATTCATTTATTACTGCTCCTTATCTTATTAGGATATTACATAAATGTTGAAATGCGTTGAGAAAGATATTATACCTTTTTCAACGCATTTTTATCAACACATAATTAAATTCCGATAGCAGTTGCTATTCTAGCTAGAACAGCACCCACTGTTCCTACCTCTGGGGCAAAAATGAAAACTAATCCTACAAAGATAGCTAAACTTGCTAATTCAAGATTTTCATTAGATAACTTTTTATATGCAGCTAAATCTAAATCGGGGAATTGATTTCTAAATGTGTACTCAAAAGTGTAAACCAGTGTCACTGCCTTATCTCCAATAACGGGTACAAGCTCATCTTCAATTTCTGCAGTAATCGCAATAGTTCCTTCTTCAGAAATGCTGGCGGATAAACTGATAGATCCTTCAGTCACCGTACTTGTTAATTTACTCATATTCTCCGTGAATTCTGCCGTTATAGAAGCATCTCCGCCTAGAAGGTCTAAAATTCTTTGATTCAGTTGAGAATCAATCTTACCATTTTCAATTCTACCACTAATCTCAAATGTCCCCCCCGATGTTTTAACATCTATAGCTAAAGAAAACTTGTATGCTAACTCTTCATATAGAACGTATTCCGTACCAAGTTTAAAATCTGTATAACTTTGAATAGCCTGGCCAAAAAGGACGCTACCCCATTCTCGCATTTTGATAAGAGCCAAATTCTCTTCTAGTCGAAATGTGCTACTTGCCGCATCTTTTCCAGAAACCGCAACTTTATCAACTGGGACATTACCGCTTCCTGTGCCAATCCCATCACTTGGCTCTGCAAATTGATCAAAAGACCAATCTTTTGGCTGCGGAAAGCCAAGGTTTCCACTATAACCGGTAGACATATTCGCAACGAAACTTGCCACACTATACCCAGCTTCGTTCACGCGAGTGCATGCATTTCGACTCGCATAAATACCAACCCTGAATGGATATCGATAATTATCTTGTTGCCAAATGAATGTTCCTGCTCGAACTCCTTTAAAATAAGGTAAAATATTAGAAGTGATCTCATCATCTGTTGTGTCTACATCTACTGCATAGTACAGAATACTATTAGGTTCAAAACCTAGCTCAAAAGCTGTTTGACATGCTTTCTTAGCATCTGCTTCTCCTTGAGCTTCTGTATAATAGCCCACTGTCGGTGAGTTATCTTGATAAATTGGAAAAATATGCATGTTTGCTGTAGTTAATTCATCTATTTCATCTACGGTTAAATTTTTGGGAGTGCTCCCACCCACTGTGCCAGTTAAATAACGTCCTACAAATGTATATGAATTATCTATCAAGGTTTGAATTTGAGAGGATGTTAATTGGGCGGAGGTATCCACCCCGTCAGAATCACGATCCGGATCGCCACTACTTTGTAGTAGCCCCTTTGCAATTGTAATTGTTGGATATCCTGAATTGGAAGAACGAATCGCCATAAAATTTTCAAAATCTTTAATTACTTCAATTGTAGAGGCATCTAGTTTACCAGTGAATGGTACTTTTTCTCCTGTATTAATATAAAGTGCATATTGCAATATTTTAATTGCACCAGGATAATTATTAATTCCATCGTTTGCTGCAGCAGCTTTATATTTTGTAGTTGTTAACGGACCAAAAGAACCATTAGCTGTCTCAGTATCAATTCCAAGTTCTGCTTGTAAGCCATAAATAAGCCCAGAATTAGTATTACGCTGATAAATTCCATCGCATGCAATCAAATCAAAATAAGCATTATATTTTTTATTTAAAGCTTGTTGGATTGTACGAATAGTTTCATCTCCAAGTAATGTATAAGCATCCATATTCAAGACGGCTTTCATTAATTGCGAATCCACTCGACCACTAGTATCTGTTAAGCCAGCTGCAGCTTTAAACTTAATCACACAAGCTTCTAGTTCTTCTTCATAATACGTATCAAATCCTCCCGGATTAAATCCAGCACCTTTACACCAAAAGCCACCCATCAGGATTTTAACTTTGTTGTTATCATCTCCTGGTTCAATGCCTCCTTGCTGATCAAAATATTTTGCTGTGGTCGGTCCAAAGCTAGTCGCTAAATCCGTAATACCTAATTCATGTTGCAATCCCGTAATCAACGCATAGATCGTTTCCCATGTATGTTTCCCATCTTCTTTTACATGGTGGTAACCGCTTACTTTCCCGTATGTCTTGTTAAGCCATTGTTGTACAACTAATAATTGTTCATCTACTGCCATTTTTCTTCACCTCTTCATTTTTTTACATCCCGTTGGCCAAACGATATGTTCGTGTCTTACCCCCTCGTTATAGAACATATGTTCCGTTTGTCAAGTAAAATAAAAACCGCCGAAGCAGCTTTTATTTTGTTGGAAGATCCAAGGCATGATACCCTTTTGGTGGTGTAATCGTTTGGCTCTTCAACATCTTTTTAGTTTTTGTTTGATCAAATTGAATCGCTTCTGTATGCGTATAATCTACTACTTCTTGTTGATTATCATAGCCTTCATATTTCAGCATGGCTCCTGTTTTTTCATCTATCCATAATGTAAAGGTTGTTGCTCCTAGCTTATCTTGGTAATCCTTGGAAAGACTTCCTGATACACGGATAACATCACGGTCTAATAATTTTTCCCGACCATCGATACGCCATTGACTATAGTCTTTTAAGAACCCTAGTGCAGTTTCTTGCGCAAAAAGCACTTCCGATGCAGCTGCTAGATTAGCCGGCGCTGGCCGATAATCGACTTGCAGTTGTCCTTGATAAGTACTGTATCTAGAGGAAACAGTGGGACAATCTTCTTTAAAATCGCGTTGTGCTTCTGCGTAATCTTCGTCTGTTAATTTCTCCTCATTACGATCCAAGCGATAGGCTTTCTCTGTCGGATAGGTTTCTAAATAAGCACTAGGATCTTCTTCTGTTGTCAGCTCATCATTTACTTTCCCATTTTTTTTCGTTGTCATTTGGACATTAGAACGATGGTTCTTTAGATCCACTTCCCCTTCAACATGTGTTCGCTCTTGGTCTTTTTTGGAATACATATCAAAAGATACGGAAGCAGTCTGGAAATAATCGATTGAATTTATCATTTTGTTCTGTAGCTCATCTTTACTTGGTAGTTGCAGGTCTTCTTCCTTTGTTTGTTCTGCCTTTACACTCGTTTTTTCAGGTAATGACTTGATAGAGATCAACATCACGATAGCAAGAACTACTAAGCCAATGACCATCCATTTTTTCTTCATCTCTCTTCCTCCTTTAGTTATCTAAGCGGATACCATCAGCTACTGTATGGCCATTTCCTGTAGCCATCACAGCAATATCCATTCCCAAACTATTCTTCGCCAATGTAGCTACAGCAGCTGATGTTGCTCCTTTACGTACTTTATTCCATCCTCCAAGGGCTTTTTTTGATTTACATAAGCAAAATGTTTTCCCCCAACCCAATAATCGGCCCGCGTGTTACTAGCTAAATTCGCATTTAAATATACATAGATTACTTTAGGGCTATTGTTAGTCGGTAACACCCAACCATACTCCGCTGAGGTACTATTGCTAGTTCGATAGCGATAGTCCCCGCGAAAACCACTACTCGCTTTTTTGTAGGTCCATGTTCCTGAATTCCAAGTATCACCTGAAGGGTCATCATTATCTCTGACCGGTGCCGCAGCAAATACTTGACTAGATAGCCCGCTGCATAAAAATAGAAACGTTAGTACTCCCATCATCCACTTTTTCACGTTTCTTCCTCTCTTTCTTCCTTTTATTTTATCATTCATTTCTAAACCAACCCACTAAAAGTAAATTAGTTCACATTAATTTTACTGCTACTACATTTTATTGTCAATGACACTGAGAACGTGATTCTATTAGCCACTTAAGATTCTGGTTTACTACCTATAATCGTTTCTTTCTTGTTATATTCTAGACTTCTATTTTTAGACTATAATAGATACCAAAACAAGGATTTTTGTGCATAACAGAGCCAGTTATATTCATCGGCACTAAAAAAGTCTAGAAATCATAATTTCTAGACTTTTTTCAATTCTTAATAGCAATGCAATAAATTTATTTCTCCCTTCAAATTAGAATTGCTCAATTAATGAGCTTCAATTTCTCCATAAGTTATAAATTTCAGTTCTTCTATTAAAAGCTTCATGCCCACCTTCCATAATATCTACAATCTTATTTTGAATGAGTTTACTGTCGATACTACCAGTGTCAGTAGTAATTCCTTCATCATCATAAGATACTGAAATTATTTGTTCTGAGTCACCTAAAACAGGGATGTTAGCATTATGTGTAGCAAATATAAATTGAACATCTGGTTTTCTTGACTTTATTTCTTTGATGATTTCGTTATAAATTACTTGATTATCCAAATCATCTTCCGGCTGATCAATCATAATTAAATTATTATTCTTTTGCGAAAGGATAAATAACACCAGCGCTGAAGCTCTTTGACCAATGGAGTGGTTGGTAATAGGTTTTCCATGATAATTGATTGTAATATTGTTAGGTGTTTTGTGTTTAAGATAAGAACTGTACTCTTCCCTCACTCGTTGTTTAACTTTAGTAAGATGTGTGTCTGGCAATATCTGAGAAATTTTTTCAGAGTCTTTAAGCAGAATGTCTATAACTAAAGAGGTAAAGTCAGGAAATTTTCCAGTTATTTGTTCATAGCTACTAGTAGAAACACTAGTACCTTTAAATGAATCTTTAAGTTGGGTTAAAAATTCTTTCTTATCGCCTTTAAAAGTAATATGTAACTTTAATGAAGTTTGACTTTGATTTATTCTGTTTATTTCATTTTTATAAATTTCCAACTCTTTAAGAAGCGTGTCGTTTCTCTCCTGTACTAACTCATTTAGTTCAACGACTAATTTATTTTTTTCATTTTCTTGCTGATCGATTTTTTCTATAGCCTCTTCTATTTTAGTTTCACGCAATTTCAATGCAGAAAAATCATCCGGATTCAGATTTGGAATATCTATTTCTCTTTTTATTTCAGCAAACTCCTCTTCTAGAGAAGTGATTGTATTATTCATTTCATTTGAAAATTCAACTAATTTACTTTTTGAATCTTTGACCTCTTGGATGATTTCTTCAATTTTATTTTTAGTACTAGTAACCTTTTTTATTTCAATTCTCAGCTTCTCAAATAGCTCTGGAACTTCTTGTGAATTACTTTTTTCTAGTTTAATTAACATACTTAATTCTTCTGAACTTATAATGTTTTGAAGAGCTTGTATATATTTTCCAACTAAGGTATTTACATTGTCAATGGTAGCTTTATCTTGTTGAAAATTCACTTGTTTTGACAACTTATCAGACAAACCCTTTTCTTCAAAAATCTTAATCTTATGTTTTATATCTGACAGATCCTTCTCAAGTTCACCACCGTTATTTATTTTATTTTCTAAATTAATAAATCCCTTCATTTTAGATGATATTCTTTCCTCAATATTACTAATTTGCGTTTCAAAATTTCCTGATACTTCTCCAACAATTTTATCTAATAATGTTAATTCAAACCCATTATCCATGGCTGATAGATCTTTTTGTCCAAAATAGAGAGGGGCACTCAAAATAGAACCTATTTTAGCCCCAACTCCTTTATCATCCATATCAGTAACATGTGGGTCTTCCCCCAAAATCCTCTTAATTCTGTAAAGATTGCCGTAATTATCTTGAAGTTCTAAAATTACCTGTCCACCAGATCCAAGTAAGTTCTTCACAACTTCACGCTTGTAATCATTATCAGAATTAGAAGGTGGTATATCTAAGGCGTATCGAATCGCTTCTATAATACTAGACTTCCCGCTACCCCGAATCCCTATTAGGCAATTTAATTCAGGGGAAAGATATATTTTTTTACCATCTAACTTTCCTCCTAAGAATTCAACAGATCGAATAAATCCATGACTGCTAGTAGACTTCTCTAACGAAATTCGATTTTTAAAATCTTTAAAAGCAAGTGCGACAGAATCAAAATTACTATCACCGATTTTTACATAACACTTTTTATCTCCCTTACCAATTTCGTCAATTGATTTGCAATCCGATCCTTCAATGTACGGAAGCTTATAACCCATCCATTGTTCAAGCTGCTTAATTTTATCTCGTGTTCTTCCCTTTTGAAATCCTAAAACGCTATTTTTAAAATACGTTTTTTGAGCAAGTGATTCTATCAACCCACCATCACACTCTTTTAAAAATCCACTTCTTTGTTCTATATGTGCCATCAAAATGAAGTAACCTTTATCATAAGAATTCAACTCTTCAATTACATGAGCCAAATCAAGATTACACCTAGTGTTTTCATTTTCTCTGTTAGAAATACCTTTAAATACTTCATCAAGAAATTGATTTATGTTTTCATTTTCACCATTTATCCATTCAGTCTCTTTAAACACAATTAAGCAATGAATACCATTAGCTCCTTCTTTAACTGATAGTTCAACGCCGGGAAAAAGAGCAATATCTTCTTTATTAGCCTTTTTTTTAAGAGCTTTGTATTCGCCCAAGTCAAATTTATTATGATTAGTTATAACTCCAAGTCCAATTTTTTCCTCTTTTAATTTTTGTACATATTCGGATACAAAACTATTATCTTCCCCAGAATATTTAAACTCTTTATCCGCTTTTGTGTGAAGATGAAAATCGGCTCTTATCCATTCTGTTCCACGCTCAAACATTTTTCTTCCTCCCATTATTTTGTATATTCTATTATGATTAGATTATACCACCGAAAGAACATTGATATAATAAATAAATCATATTTAACATTTATTAAGACAAATTTTCTATTCGATATAAATCACTATTAGTATTTATACAACAGATTTAAGAAAAAGATGTATTTTAAAAAAACTTTACACTTTTTCAATTACCAGCTTTCCATGATAGAAGGATGATCAGATAAATACTGTCTGATCTCTTTTGCAATACATTTCGGGTATTGTAATAGACTGACCCGGTAGCCAATTAAAATTACAGGTGATCCATCAATAAACGCTAGCTTGGATCCACCTTCCATATGTATGTTTTTCTTTACATCGATCTTTAAAATCTCTGCCATTTCTGCCGGAGAAATATCCCCAAATCTTTTTCTTATTCTCTCTCTGATTTCATCCACTTCCCTCACTCCTGTCTCTTTTTTTCGCATACTGAAGTATGGTATAATAAACGTTGCAAGCAAGTTTATGGTGGTGGCTAGCCTCTTCTCAAAGAAAGAGGTGATGCCTATGTTTTTTTTGTTAGGCTCTCCTGGAAAGGATATGCAATGACCGTTTATGAAGCATTGTCTTTCGCAATCGCTTTTGCAACCCTTGTGTTGCTCATAAGTAGTCAAAATGACAAAAAAAAATAACCACACATAAACTTTGACCGGTTTCGTGGTTATCTTTTTAACTATAACGGCTAGTCACCATCTTAAATGGGCTTGTATGAGGGCTATGTTGACGCATAGCCCTCTTTTCATTGTTAGTATACCACAATAGCCATTTTAAAAACAAGAAATTCTTCTTTTACTAGTCAGGCATTCCCTTTGTTGCGCATATTTTCAATCGCTAGTTCCAGGTTTCCATTAGCATCGATCAGCGCCAACTTACATGTCAGTAGACCGACATCTGTTTGCTGATGTAACTCTTTTATGCTTTCCATCGATGGTTGATAACGCTGCAAGTCAAAACTAAAAACGAGATAACCTGGTTTTTGTTGAAAATCGGTTAGATAGGTAATTCGTGCCGTTACTTCCCTTCCTGTATAATCGCCTTTTTCCCATTCTTTTAATCGAACCATATCTCCCACACAAAAAACACGATCGTTCTTTCGAATCTCAAAAGTCTTTCTTTTAGCCACGACTTCTGCAAAATAAATCGGTAAAATTTTTAAATCATGTATACGTGCCATCTTCAGTCCCCATTTTCTTTAATTAATTTGATCACGTTGCTTAAATTTCTTTCCCTCACGATAACCAGTATGATAAGCCTCAAAGTCTTTCACTTCATGAGAAACATCTTTCCCTGTAACAAATTCTATTTTAGCAATTTCATCTTTAACCACATCCGGAAGCTGTAAAGCTAATTCATAGCCATTCGTCACAACTTGCTGATCAAACAAAGACTCGAGCGCGCTTAAATATCCTTCGATATAGTCTTGTTTCATTTGCCATTTTCTTTTTCTTTTTCGTTTGATCTCCGGCCTCTGCATATACTTTCTTGCCGAGTAGCCGATACTGCCAGTTGCATACTGAAAAGTTATCTCTGCCAATTGGACATCTGACTGTAGCCCCATAAATATAAGCTGCGTAGATTCATTCGTTATATAAAAATCTTCCACGCGAAAGTTTTTCGCAATAATCCAAGCTAACCGATACATCCACCTGCGTGGTCTACCATCGTAGACTGCAGTCTGGATAACTTCTTCTGATAAGTTTTGCTTACGGTGGTCAAATATGTCTGCTTCCGAAATAGCATGCTCCGTCATCAATGCTTGCGCCCTTGCAAGCGCGGATCTCGATTCTTCATCGGAAGCATCCGCTGCTAATGCAAGTAGTTTTTTTACCTTTCTAAGCAAATCGTCATTAGCCATCAAAATTCCTCCTCTATCTTAATCAACAATCCTTGCTCTTTGATTATCTCCCCCAGAGTTTTTTTGGTAGATTTTACAGATGGTACCGTCGCTCGGCTCGATAACTCGTATTGGAGAACATCAAGGGCATCATCTAAGGACCTAATAACAGTTTCTAAATGAGAAATAGCTTCTTCCATTTCTCCATATCTTGCGGATCCCTGAAGGTTCTCAGGTATATTGTCTATCGCTTCTTGCTCTTCTTCCATGATCGATTCAACTTCTTCAGTTTGTTTAATTATAAATTCTATAGATTGATCAATTCTCTTTCGTCTTGCAGCGTTCATATGATCTCCTCCTTAACTTATATATTAATTATAACATATACACATGTATATGTTATAACAGCGATATTACAAACTCATTACATTTACATATGATAATGTATATGTTTTAGACTTTTATGCTATAGTCAATGTGAGGTGTTTTATTATGAATAAAAAAGAGTTTATTGATTTTGCTAGAGAAAATTTACTTTCTTCTCATCAAGCAAGACATATCACAGGCCAATCAAGAGCAGCGTTTAATCAATCCGTTACAAATGGTTATTTGAAACCAGCTTTAGAGTTAAAAGAATCTGATACACGGGTACTGCGTCTTTATTTTCAAGATGAAGTCATTGCCTATAAAGAAAAGATGTCCGACTGGCAAGCAGCACGCAAAAAATAAAAAGTATATACATTGTATATACTTCGTGTTATAATAAAGGTATTAAAGGAGGTAAGGCTTATGACCACCGTTAGCGTTAAAAAGTGGGGAAATAGCAAAGCTGTTCGTCTCCCCAATAATCTATTAAATGCCTTAGACATCAAAGAGAACGATGATTTGAAAGTGGAAGTGATCAATAATCAGATGATCCTTACCAAAACAGCTATCGATCTCCGAATCGAGGATCTGTTTGCCAATTACCAGGGCGAACCCTTCCAAACTGAGCTGCAAACATTCGAACCAATCGGAGATGAAAAATGGTAAAGCAAGGCGATATTATCAAGATCAATCTAAATCCAAAACAGGGACACGAGCAGCAAGGCTATCGGCCCTATATTTGCCTCAGTCATCATCTGGTAAGTGATTATGCAAATATCGCGATCTTTGCCCCAATCAGTAATACACCGCGCACCTATCCGTTATATGTGCCTTTGACAGGGACAACCACAACCGGAAAAGTATTGCTGGATCAACTAGTTACGATCGATTACAACGCTCGTAAGCATCAATACGTGGAAACTGTTTCGGATCCATTGCTCACAAAGCTATTAGATACAGTAAAAGTTATTTTTCAAAAGAACGAGAGATCAACCAACTAAACAAGCTGGTTGATCTCTTTTAGTTTTATTCTCCTGCTTTGGCTAATACCGATAGTGACTCCTCTTCAGCAAACTTTCTCCAAACCGTATACAAGCCAGTACTTTTGATTCTTTCAGCTGACAACGCCAAACTAAGATCATGTTTGGCACTGCCTGCTTCAACAATCAACCTCCCCTACACTCCAACCGCCACCGCCGTTGCGAAAAGTATCACACTTCCTATTATCCATGATAAGTTGCCTCACTGATTAATCCCATATCATGCTTGTTTTCTGTCAGTTCATACATTTGATGAAATTCATCCTTTGTATACCGATAAAACCGATTAGTCATATCTCGTACTAAAAATTCACCCGGTCCCAGTGTTACGGAGCCGTAATTCGTAGAAAAGTGTAACTTCTTTTTCTTCTTTAATGCTACAACCTCATGAGGCTCACAAAAAGCATCAAGGGGTCCCGAGCGCCAACGGGGAATTTGTATCGATAAGGAGATTTCCTTTGATCTCACCTGTTATTTTGTACAATAAGGAATGCTTTCAGAATAATTCAAAAAACCAACTAGACAATAGCGGTAATTAATCTTTCACTTTCATTAATCGTAAGCCATTTAACGTGACTAAAAGAGTCGCACCCATATCCGCCATAATTGCAATCCATAATGTTAACCACCCTGGAATGACTAGCAAAAGAGCAATCAGTTTGATGACCAAGGAAAATGTGATATTTTGCTTAATAATTTGGAGTGTTTTTCTACTCAACTTTACCGTGAAAGGTAATTTTTGTAAGTCGTCTCCCATTAAGGCAACATCAGCTGTTTCAATGGCTGTGTCAGTTCCAGCTCCGCCCATTGCAATTCCAACCGTGGCCGCTGCTAGGGCTGGCGCATCATTAATACCGTCTCCAACCATGGCCACTTTACCAAAGTTTATTTTCAACTGTTTAATGTAATCTAGTTTATCTTGGGGCATTAACTCACCTTCTATTTCAGAAACACCCACCTGTTGGCCAATTGCTTGCGCTGTGGCTTGGTTATCGCCAGTCAACATAATAGTTTTTTCAATCCCCAGCTCATGAAGTCGTTTAATAACATGTTGACTGGATGACCTAACCTCGTCAGCAACTGCCACTATAGAAATCAGTTTCTGATTTGTTCCAAAAAGCATAGCAGTCTTCCCTTTAAGTTGTAAGTCACTCACTTGTCGATGAATGGAGTCAGTAAATTGCGATGCTAGTAATTCCTTAAATAGAACGGGACTTCCAACATAATAGGTGTTACCATCTACAGTTCCTCTAATCCCTTTTCCTGTGATGGATGTAAAATCGTTCACATTAATACTAGTTAAATCCATTTCTCTCGTTTCTCCATACTTAATAATGGCTGAAGCAAGGGGGTGTTGAGATAATTGTTCCAGTGCTGCCATGATGATATAGTTTTTATTATGTTGAATGTTTGTGGCTTCTGTTAGTTCAATATAATCAGTGACCACCGGCACACCTTTTGTCAAGGTACCAGTTTTATCGAACGCAATGGCTTTTAGCCCACCAATTTCTTCTAAATACACACCACCTTTTACCAATACGCCATTTTTAGCTGCATTTCCAATGGCGGTGACGATGGCAACAGGAGTTGAAACAACTAAGGCGCAAGGACACCCAACCACTAATACAGATAACCCTTGATACACCCACGTTTCCCAGTTTCCACCAAACAGCAATGGCGGTACTGTTGCAATCAGTGCGGCGATCACAATAATGGCTGGCGTATAATATTTAGCAAATGTATCAACAAATGCTTGAGCTGGAGCACGTTCACCTTGTGCCTCCTCAACTAAGTGAATAATTTTTGAAATCGTGGTATCTTCTACTCGTTTTGTGACCGCAACTTCAAGCAATCCTTCTTCATTTAACGTTCCAGCAAAAACGGAATCATCGATGTTTTTTTCAACAGGAATAGATTCACCAGTAATCGCTGCTTGATTGACGGCTGAATAACCTTTCACAACGTGACCATCCATCGCAATTTTTTGACCAGGTTTTATAATCATAATGTCGCCAATTTGAATGTCATCTACATGAACCATTCTGTCGGTGCCCGAGCGTCTCACAAGTGCTTCTTTTGGCGCAATATCCATTAGGGAACGAATAGATTGTCGTGCCTTATCCATCGAGTAACGCTCAAGCGCCTCGCTTACTGCGAATAGAATCACCACAATGGATCCTTCTGCCCATTCACCAATGAAAGCAGCTCCAATAATAGCTATTGTCATCAGTGTCTCCATTGTAAATTCAAACTTCAATAAATTTTTGAATCCTTCCTTAAAGAGAGAATAGCCTCCTATGAAAATTGCAAAAATAAATAGTGCATTAGTAAGATAAAAGTCCTCCCCATTCATGATCTGTGACGCATACCCCACTGCAATAAATAATCCAGAAAGCAATAATCGCCAATTTTTTCTAATAAACGATTGATGGTCAGTAAAGTGCTCTGGATCAGTAAAAGATTCTTTCTCTGGAATGATTTTCAAGTGTTCAAATGCTCCAGCCTGTTCAACTTGTTGAATACTTGCTTCACCTGTTACCGTGATTTTTGATGCGCCAAAGTTTACAATAGCTTCTGTTACACCCTCAATTTCTTTTACATTCCGTTCAAATTTGGCCGCACAATTTGTACAGCTTAATCCATCAACTCTATAAACAGTCTTTTCTGCCATTAGACTCCCACTCCTTCAAAATTAAGTAATATAAGTTTTATCCGATCTCTAACCCTTTCATTCGCAAGAGAATAATAAACAAGCTTTCCATCTTTTCGATAGTTCGCAATCCCTTGCTTCTTTAAAAAGCGTAAATGGTGGGACGTAGCGGCAACTGTTGCTTCGACAATATTAGCTAGATCGCATACACAAAGTTCATTTTCTGTCAGTAATGCATACACAATTTTAACCCTTGTTTCATCAGACAGAATTTTAAATATTTGACTGATAGTTGTAACTTCTACGGTTTCCAGTCCAGTCTTCACCCGTTTTACTTTTTCTTCATCAATACAAGTAATTTCGCAAATATCTACAGTCATATTCAGTTTCTCCTTCCAACACTCAAAGAGACACTTGAATGTTTATAGGGGTGATTATACTCTGTTCCAATCTGATAGTCAAGTGTTCGTTTGAATAACAATTGACTATTATAACCAGTACCTTAAATGGTCGTTTATGGCACTTTTTGAATTCATCTGTTTTTCATCCGTTTGAGCCCTAAACCAGGTACCAAAACTCGTTCTTTTTTCAAAGTGCCTATATGGTAATTATTGATGAGTTATGGTACATTTAAGTCATTAATAGTAAGGAGGCTTTTTATGATTTTTGGCTATGCTCGAGTGAGTACAGAGGATCAAAATTTGAATTTGCAAATTGATGCACTCACCCAACACGGTATCGATAAACTATTCCAAGAAAAGGTGACGGGTTCAAAACGAGACCGTCCACAATTGGAAGACATGATAAAGGGGTTACGTGAAGGTGACTCAGTGGTTATTTATAAACTTGATCGAATTTCACGTTCAACTAAACATTTGATTGAGCTTTCAGAAACGTTTGAAGAGCTTGGGGTTAATTTTATCTCTATTCAAGATAACGTTGATACCTCTACTTCTATGGGAAGATTCTTTTTCCGAGTCATGGCTAGTTTAGCAGAGTTGGAACGTGATATTACAATTGAAAGAACCAAATCAGGTCTTGAAGCAGCAAGAGCACGTGGAAAAAAAGGGGGGCGACCAAGTAAAGCCAGTCAATCAATTGAGTTGGCTTTGAAAATGTACGATAGTAAGGAATATTCAATTAATCAGATTCTTGATGCCTCTAAACTAAGCAAAACAACCCTATACCGCTATCTTAATGGAAGGAAAAACTAACTTATGGCATTAAAGAAAATTTTAACAGCAGCACAGCGGGAGCAACTTCTTTCTGTCGATCACTTATCTGAAGAGGATTTTCAAGCTTATTTCAGTTTCTCTGACTCTGATTTAGATATCATCAACCAACACAGAGGGGATATCAATAAGTTAGGGTTTGCCATTCAGCTCTGCTTGGCACGATACCCTGGGTGTTCGTTGAGTAACTGGTCCATCCAATCAGACCGTTTAATCTCTTATGTAAGGCGCCAGTTACATCTTGACTCAATTGAACTGGCCTTATACGCCCATAGGAACACACGTGCCAATCACTTTAATGAGATATTAGAAACATTTAGGTATCAGCGTTTTGGAAGTGTCGACACACGCAATCAATTAATAGCATTTCTTATTAAGCTGGCATTAGAAAATGATGACTCTACCTATCTCATGAAAAAAACATTAGGCTTCCTCACCCAAAATCGAATTATTTTTCCATCGATAGCGACACTAGAAGACATTATCAGCCATTGTCGTGATAAGGCTGAAAGCACACTGTTTTCAATTCTTCTGGATTCACTAACAGAAACACAAATCGAGAAATTAGATGAGTTGTTTCTAGTATATAAAGAAACGAAGATGACTAAACTCGCCTGGTTAAAAGATATCCCTGGCAAAGCCAATCCAGAGAGTTTTATGACCATTTGCAAAAAAGTTGAGACGATTACGGTTCTTGAACTAGGAACAATCAATGTGTCGCATATTCACCGAAATAGATTTCTTCAGTTAGCACGATTAGGTGATAATTACGATGCCTATGATTTTTCTCGTTTTGAATTCGAAAAAAAGTATTCCTTACTCATTGCTTTTTTAGTGGATCATCATCAGTATCTGATCGATCTGCTCATTGAAATTAATGACCGGATTTTAGCGGGGATTAAACGAAAAGGGATGCACGATTCGCAAGAACTGTTGAAAGAGAAAGGGAAGTTGGCGACTGAAAAATTAGAACATTATGCGTCTCTGATTGATGCACTTCATTTTGCAAAAGACAACGACAGTAATCCTTTTGACGAAATAGAACGAGTTATCCCCTGGCATGACTTAATCCAAGATGGAGAAGACGCTAAACGAATTACTGGTAAGAAAAATCACGGATATTTAGAAATGGTGAGAAATAAAGCCACTTACCTTAGAAGATATACCCCAATGCTTTTAAAAATACTCTCGTTTAAAGCAACCTCATCTGCACAACCAATTCTTACAGCGCTTACTCAAATAAATGAGTTAAAAAACGATGGTAAACGGAAAATACCAGCAAACACATCCATTGAATTTGTGAGTAAAAAATGGGAACGTCTTGTTCAACCTGAAGAAGGAAAAATAGACCGATCCTTCTACGAGTTGGTAGCGTTCACAGAGTTAAAAAATAATATTAGATGGGGTAGCGTCAGGAAAATGCGGATTTACAACGATAAGGAAATTCCAATATAAAAAGCCTGATTTCCCGTCACCTAAACTGAGAAATTGGGCTTTTTATCGATACTCCATAAACAGTATCACTGAATATGTAAATTACTTCGGGATAACAGGGACCCAGAGTTCGTGTCTTGGTTTATGCTTCGGACCGTAATAACATTCTATACACGGTAAATTTGCAAGTTCATATTCGGAGGTAGGGACCCACTCGGAATATAAACGTTTCCATGCATCTACTATGTTCGGAAAAACCGCCCATGTACTTGCGGGAATAATAAGCGTCTCCATATTTGTTGGGGATTCCCCATCGTATCTTACGCCCATGAAATAGGAAAACTCTTCATCTGTTATGGCAGCTTCTTTTCCGCAAACCCCCAGAAGGCTTTCAAGCGTGCATTTGGGATTTTCCCATGACATATCTACTAGTTCTTGCATAAATCCATCTTTTTTCGCAGTGTTCCAAAGTGTAGGGATTGTTTTAAATGCTCTGCTTGTTTTTACTGGCTTACTTTTTCCTACAATTCTTAACTCAAAATCAAGGTTTTCAATTCTGTATTCCATTTCGGTATCTCCTTTAATAGAAATTTGAAAGGAAATTCTGGGAAAGGCTTTTAACTGTACCCCTCGATTACGAGCATTGGAGGGGGTTACTCCATGCATTTTTTGAAAAGCACGTGAGAAAGTATCAGAAGAAACATAACCATATTTAATTGCCACATCGATGATCCGAATGTCACTTTTTTGAATTTCAAATGCTGCGAGTGTTAACCGTCTACGTCTAATATATTCTGATAGCGATACACCTGAGATTGAAGAGAACATTCTTGAAAAATGAAACTCAGAACAATTAGCTGCTTTGGCAATCTCTTTGTAGTCTATTTCTTCATCCAGGCTATTTTCAATGTAGTTTAACGCATTGTTCATTCTTTCTAGCCAATCCATAAGTTTACTCCCTTTCAATATTTACTTTAAAACAAAATAGATAATAATTGCCGACATTTCATGCCTAAAAATGTTGGTAAAAAGAATACACCTTTTGATAGAATCGGGACAAACTATTTGTTTCCTTCCGATAGCTTTCTATATAATGAAGCCCTAGATACATTAGTAATCTCACAAATTTGATTTACAGTCATACCACCTTCTTTATATAGTTTTACTGCATAATTCATTCCTGCGTGATTTTTATGATACTTCTTTAAACGACCCTTAAACTTTCCTTCTTTCTTAGCTAGCTCAATCCCTTCACGTTGACGCATACGGATAAGATCACGCTCTAATTGATTCACACCAGCCATTACTGTAATTAAGAATTGGCTGTATGGATTATTCTCTGATAAATCTAGCCATGTATCCTTGAGTGATTTTAAGCTTGCCTTTTTCCTTCGTATTAAATCAATTAATTCAAATAAGCCCTGCGTACTCCGAGTGATCCGAGTTAAGTCTGTTACATAAATAATGTCTCCTTCCTGTAAATTCTCCAGCATTTTTTGAAGTTGCTCGCGATTCTTTGTTGCACCAGAAACTTTTTCTTCAAAAAGAATATCCATACCGATTTCGTTTAATTGCTGAAATTGCCTTGAAGGATTTTGGCTAGTCGAACTGACACGTATATAACCAATTTTTCGCAAAATATCACCTCGTTTTTGAGACAAGTTTTATGAGACACTCTTAACTATGATTTTATCAGTCTACTATACTTGTATCAATAGAGTACACTCTATTGATATATAATTGAACTAATAAATTGAAAAATTACAGAAATGGGATGATACTGAATGAAAATTGCAAGAGGTAGAGAATTGCTTACACCGGAACAGCGACAAGCCCTAATGCAAATTCCTCAAGATGAGTGGGTACTAGGAACTTACTATACTTTTGCCAAACGAGATTTAGAAATCATCAATAAACGAAGGAGAGAAGAAAACCGTTTAGGGTTCGCCGTTCAATTAGCCGTTCTCCGGTATCCAGGTTGGCCATACACCCATATCAAAAACATTCCGGATTCGGTCATACATTATATATCGAAACAAATCAGTGCCACTCCATCTTCGCTTAGTCTTTATCCTCAAAGAGAAAATACACTTTGGGATCATTTGAAAGAAATTCGAAGTGAATACGCCTTTGTAAATTTTACTCTAAAAGAATATCGAATGACATTTAAGCATCTTCATCAATTAGCTTTGGAAAATGGCGATGCCATGCATCTACTACATGAATGCATATCTTTTCTAAGAAAAAGCAAAATCATTCTGCCTGCTTTTACTACACTTGAGAGAATGGTGTGGGAGGCAAGGGCAATGGCTGAAAAGAAGCTATTTTATACGTTGAGTCAATCTCTTACAAATGAGCAAAAGGAAAAGCTTGAGGAAGTTATTACGTTACAACATCCATCAGAATCCAATAAAACAATATTGGGTTGGTTAAAGGAACCACCCGAACACCCCTCACCCGAAACATTTCTAAAAGTAATAGAACGACTTGAATACATACGGGGAATGGAATTAGAAACGGTACAAATTAGTCATTTGCATCGCAATCGCCTGCTGCAGCTATCTCGCTTAGGTTCTAGATATGAGCCTTATGCATTCCGTGACTTTCAAGAAAATAAACGATATTCGATATTAACCGTCTATTTATTACATCTTACTCAGGAATTAACGGATAAAGCTTTTGAAATTCATGACAGACAAATACTTAGTCTGTTATCAAAAGGCCGTAAGGATCAAGAAGAAATTCAGAAACAAAACGGTAAAAAGCTGAATGAGAAGGTTATACACTTTACGAACATCGGACAAGCCTTAATTAAGGCGAAGCAGGAAAAATTAGACGTTTTTGAGGTTTTAGAATCTGTTATTGAATGGAATTCTTTTGTCTCTTCGGTGGAAGAAGCTCAAGAGCTTGCACGTCCTGCAGACTATGATTATTTAGATTTACTGCAAAAACGATTTTATTCACTGAGAAAATATACGCCAACGCTATTAAAGGTATTGGAATTTCATTCTACAAAGGCAAATGAGTCACTTTTAAAAGCTGTAGAGATTATCCGAGGAATGAATGAATCTGGGAAACGAAAAGTACCTGATGACTCACCTGTAGATTTTATTTCAAAACGTTGGAAAAAGCATTTATATGAGGATGATGGTACAACAATCAATCGTCATTACTATGAAATGGCTGTTTTAACAGAACTTCGGGAACATGTTCGGGCAGGAGATGTTTCCATTGTTGGTAGCAAACAATACAGAGATTTTGAGGAATATTTGTTTTCAGAAGATACATGGAATCAAACGAAGGAAAATACTAGATTATCGGTTAGTTTATCATTCGAAGATTATATGACGGAGAGAACCAATAGCCTTAACAATAGGTTACAGTGGTTAGCTGCCAATTCCAACAAGTTAGACGGGGTTTCTTTCGAAAAAGGAAAGCTGTCACTTGCACGCTTAGAAAAAGATGTTCCAGAAGAAGCAAAAAAGTTTAGTGCAAGTCTTTATCAAATGCTACCAAGAATAAAATTAACTGATTTACTCATGGATGTTGCTCATATAACAGGATTTCATGAGCAATTCACTCATGCTTCCAATAATCGAAAACCGGATAAAGAAGAAACGATTATTATTATGGCTACCCTTTTAGGAATGGGAATGAATATTGGTTTAAGCAAGATGGCTGAAGCAACACCCGGACTTACATATAAGCAATTGGCCAATGTATCTCAATGGCGCATGTATGAAGATGCAATGAATAAAGCCCAAGCCATATTAGTAAATTTCCATCATAAATTACAATTGTCCTCCTATTGGGGCGACGGTACAACATCCTCGTCAGATGGTATGAGAATGCAGCTAGGTGTTTCATCACTTCATGCAGATGCAAACCCACATTACGGGACTGGAAAAGGAGCCACCATCTACCGATTTACGAGTGATCAATTCTCTTCTTACTACACTAAGATTATTCATACAAATTCAAGGGATGCGATTCATGTTTTGGATGGTTTATTGCACCATGAAACGGATCTAAACATAGAAGAGCATTATACAGACACAGCCGGTTATACAGATCAAATCTTCGGATTGACTCATTTATTAGGATTTAAATTTGCCCCAAGAATAAGAGATTTATCGGACTCGAAATTATTTACAATAGATAAAGCAAGTGAGTATCCAAAGCTAGAAGCTATTTTACGTGGACAGATAAATACAAGGGTCATTGGAGAAAATTATGAGGATGTTTTGCGTTTAGCCCATTCAATAAGAGAAGGAACAGTCTCAGCGTCCCTAATTATGGGGAAGTTAGGTTCTTATTCAAGACAAAATAGCTTAGCTACAGCCTTACGTGAGATGGGAAGAATCGAAAAAACAATCTTTATTCTAAATTACATTTCGGATGAATCACTAAGAAGAAAAATACAAAGAGGATTGAATAAAGGAGAAGCCATGAATGGACTGGCAAGAGCCATATTCTTCGGAAAACAAGGAGAGCTTAGGGAACGAACCATACAGCATCAATTGCAAAGAGCCAGTGCTTTAAACATAATTATCAATGCTATAAGTATTTGGAATACTCTCCACCTAACAACAGCAGTTGAATATAAAAAACAGACAGGTAGCTTTAATGAAGATTTGTTACACCATATGTCGCCCTTAGGTTGGGAACATATTAATTTACTAGGAGAATACCATTTTAATTCAGAGAAAGTAGTCTCATTAGATTCTTTAAGACCACTAAAACTTTCTTAACGTTGTTAAAAACGAGGGATTCGTCAGGAAAATAGGCTTAGCGTTGTAAATCCGCATTTTCCTGACGCTACCCCTAGATCAGGAAATATTTCGGTAGAAGGAAGCTTAGCCCATCGAAACATTGATGATTACTTAATCAGTTCCGATGCTTGCGTTAACTCACTCACTATTCCAGATACATTTGATGATTATTTGACTTCTAGGGGCGCAATATTGGACTCACAACTACAATATTATTCGAATTCTGGCAAAAGTTCAGCCAAAATGGTGCTAAAAAAATTGGAGAAAGTTACACCAGATGAAGCAGAGGAATATAGAAAAAAACTTTATTCAATGATTCCCAAAATAAGATTAAGTGACCTATTAATAGAAGTGGATAGCTGGACTCAATTTTCGCAAGAATTTATCCATGATTCAACTGGAAATCCGCCAAATGAACGAGAAAAGAAAATTGTTTTTGCCACTTTATTAGGATTAGGAATGAATATTGGGCTTGAGAAAATGGCCCAATCCACCCCCGGAATTACTTATCCTCAATTGGCGAATACTAAACAATGGCGGTTTTATAAAGAAGCCTTAACCTGTGCCCAATCTATTTTGGTTAATTTTCAATTAGGAATTCCTATAGCTGATTTTTGGGGAGAAGGTAAAACGAGTGCTTCCGATGGAATGCGTGTACCAGTAGGTGTATCCGCCATTAAGGCTGACGTGAATCCACATTATAAAAGCTTAGAGAAAGGCGCCACAATGATTCGGTCAATCAATGACAGAAATACCTCACATCATGTTGAAGTTGTTTCGACCAACACGAGAGAAGCGACTCATACATTAGATGGCTTGCTTTACCACGAAACAGATTTAGATATTGAAGAACACTTCACTGACACAAATGGTTATACAGATCAAGTGTTTGGTATGACGGCTTTACTAGGGTTTCATTTTGAACCCCGTATTAGGAATATAAAAAAGTCTCAATTATTTTCTATAAAGCCAACTTCAGAATACCCTGATTTATTAGGGCTCATCAGTGGTAGGATCAATATAAAAACCATTGATGAAAGTTACGAAGAAATTAAACGAATCGCTTATTCCATTCAAACTGGTAAAGTCTCAAGTTCGCTAATTTTAGGAAAGCTAGGTTCTTACGCACGAAAAAATAAGGTAGCTACCGCTTTAAGAGAATTGGGACGGATTGAGAAGAGTATTTTCATGATAGATTATGTGACAGATGATAGCTTAAGACGTAAGATTACCCATGGTTTGAATAAAACGGAAGCCGTAAATGCTTTGGCAAAAGAACTATTTTTTGGTCGCCGAGGTAAATTCATGGAACGTGATATTCGTCGGCAACTTCAAAGTGCAAGTGCACTAAATGTTTTAATAAATGCTATTAGTATATGGAACGCCGTCTATTTACAAGAAGCCTATGATTATCTAGTGAAAATAGATCCAGAAGTAACCAACTATATGAACCATATTTCTCCTATTAATTGGGAGCATATTACGTTTCTTGGTGAATACAAATTTGATTTGTTATCTATTCCCAAGAGGTTGAGAAAATTAAACATAGAAAAATAGAGAGTCGTCAAACGTTGATATTACGGGAATTTGTAATCCTTATCGATACAAATTTCCCGTAGGCGCTTGGGACCCCACTAAGGGACAGCTGCAATGCTTCTTCTGCTGATTGTACACGCTCCACCTCTACGATTGGACGAATCGTTGCTTCTCTGAAAATTCTCCCTTTCGCATAAACGCCGGGCTTTTCTTGGATCTCAATAGATTCCAAAAGTGCCAGCTGATCATCATCAAAGAAAGCACGTTGGTTCGATGTATCGTGAAAAAAACCATATTTTTCGGTAAAGGTATCGTATACTTGATTCAGCACAGAAAGACGTTTCTCCAGTTCAGCTGCTTGGTAGGAAGGACGAAGTTGCAAATCAATAATGTTTATCAAGGCTTGTCGCACTTGACACATCTTTTTAATGCGATCTTGCATCCCTTTTGAAACCTCAACGGTTTCTCCTCGCCCATTATGATGATAATAGACCTTATCCTGATGCACGAAAAACGTATCATTCCGAATATGTCCAGGTATTTCATCACCTTCTTGCAAATCCATTTCTGTCAATTCCTCAATAATTTCTTCTGATGCTTCTACAGTTTCCAATTTTTTAGGTATTGTTCTTGTGTTGCTGCTTCCTGTCTTCATGCTTACTGCCCATTTATCTAATTCGACCAACCAATCTTGGTTCGCTTTTGGCACACATTCAATGACCTTTTGTCCACCATACATGCCAGATAGCTTCAATTCCCCTAAGACTTTTTCTGGATGATTGTAAAAATACGTGTTAATTCTTCCTTGACTATCTTGAAATCCTGTTGTTTGCACCCATTCTGGAATATCTTCCACCACAGATCGTTCTTTTTCTAGCTTTTGAAGAAGCAGGATATCAGTGGTTGCTTTTGTCCCACCCAATCCGGAAAATGCTGTATTTGGTAACCTTACTGCACTTATTAAATCAGCTCGTTGCGCTAAATAATGGCGCGCTCGACTATCTTTCTTATCCATTGTTCCTTTGCTGGTAACAAAAAGAATATATCCTCCTGGCTTGACGAGATCTAAACTTTTCTCAAAGAAATAATCATGGATCAATTTATGCGGATATCGTTTGGATTTATCGGTCACATTAAAGTCATTAAAAGGAATATTCCCAATCGCAATATCAAAGGTATTAGATTGGCTATTCATTTCTTCAAAGCCTTTTAATTGAATAGCTGCTTTCGGGTATAATTTTTTTGCTATTCTACCGGATAACTTATCAATTTCCACACCAGTTAAAGAAGCAGTTTGATAGGCCTTAGGCAACCGACCAAAGAAGTGACCTATCCCCATCGATGGTTCCAAAATTTTTTCGGGTTCTACATTTAGGCCTTGAAGAACTTGGTACATGCGATCGATCAAAGCAGGTTCTGTATAGTAGGTCGTTAAAGTTCCTTCAAATGCTGCTTGATATTCTTCAGGTGTTAGTAACTCCTTCAGTTCGAGATATTCTTTTTGAAACGCTAGCTTGTTTTCATCAAAAGCATCCGCAAGTCCACCCCAACCGGAGTATTGCGCTAATATATTGCGTTCTTCGCTATTAGCGAACCGATTCTCCGTTTCTAATCGATGCAGCAAGCGAATGGCTGCAATATTCGCTTGAAATTTAGCTTTTGGACCACTTGGAAAGGTGAATGTATCCGCAAAGCGAAAGTTCTCTACCGATTCTTCCTCATTATCTTCTAAATAAGAAATTCCTGGATCTTCCATGTAGTTTGTTTCTTCTGCAAATAAATCGACTTGTTCTCCTCGCTCACTGACAGGCATAAAAAAAGAACCTGATCGCTCAGATTCTTTTACTTCTTCTACTATAGTTGGTTCAGAATGATCTCCTCTGCTTGCATCCGAAGCGATTTCAGACGCTTCGCTCTCGCTAATGGTTCCATCTCGGTCGGTAAGCTTTCTTTCGTCACGAGTTTCTCGTAATACTGGTTGATCTTGTCTTGCACTTGAATTTCCATTCGTTTCACTTCCTGAAGATAATTTCCGTTTAACTTCCATTTCATCACTTGAAGCGATTTTTCTTTCTCCCATTTCAATTGGATCAGCTTCCCGATCTTTCCAATCGGCATCATTTCTTCTGACGTTTCTATCTCTGGAAGCAGGTTGCCATTCTCTTCGCGATAACTCATCTTCAAATTTGATTCTGTCATGGTAAAGCACCCTCTCTTTTTTCAGTTCATTATTTAAAATGCGTTCCACATCTTGTAAAAATTCCTTTGCGGTTAAATTGGCAAAATGTTGTATCTCCAGTAACGTATTATCTCTTTTCCCAATCTGTAAAACGCTCTGTACATCTAGTAGTAAATCCTCTGGTATTAGTGTATTTGTTCGTTGATAGATGATATACGCTGCAACCACTTCAATATCTTTTACAAAAAACGGATGAATCTGATCACCTATTGGTTTTTGATAGGAAGCTATTTTTGCGTGAATGCCATCTTCCCAATTGACAAGCATACCACTCTGTTTTTCATATGTGTTCCAATATCGAAGTAAATCATTTTTGTCATTATCAAGTAACTGCCAATCAAATACCTGAAGGGGTTCTCCGCCTGTTTCGGATATATCAAAGACATACTTTCTTTGTTGTGTCGTGTAATCAAATAGAAGCGCTGCAGTAGATCCGCGTTTCACAAACCGACCAAGCTTTTTCCAAATATCAAATGTCGCTACCATGTGGACATCTTGTTTTTGTGCATATAAAAGCAGCTGTTCATCAAAGCTATATTTATGCACCCTGCTGGCGAAATTCAAAAATTCGATGTAACGGTTCTCATTGCTCGTAATTTCCTTCATCGTTCCTTCGTAAAGTGTGGTAAGTGAAGGTCTTTTTTTCTTTTTTCTAGTTTCTTCGTTCATGTCTTATGCTCCTTCTTGCTGACTCCTTCTTGCTCTCATCCATTTTGAAATGCTCGTTTTGCCTTTATAAATGATAATAAAAACAATCGTAAGTAGAAAGGTAGCTACAACGATTGTCAAAAAGGCTTTGACAAAAAAAGCCATTAAAGGGACCAAAAACAGCGTAGCTACTGCGACAATAATAAAATAGCGAATGATAAATACGACAATCATACAAGCTAATATAGTCATAACCGTCCACCATGCCCATTTCATCTGACCGCTTGCTTGATACGCATAATATAAAGCAGTAAATACGTTTTCAATCACAAGTAAAATGCTTGTAACAATGATACTAACTAATTCTCCAAAGAAGTAAGCGATCCGATCACATATATCTAAAAATCCTTGTATGATAGACATTTGTCTTCACTCCTTTTCCTATAAAAAGGAAATTATATTTCTTAAATTCATAATATACTTATTTAATTTCATTTTCAAGTGATAATTACATTCTTTTTTATAGAATAAGGAAATATCTTTTCTTTTTAGAAATTTTTGTTATACTTAAAACGTTAAATAAAGGAGGGAGCACCATGACTATTCAACACCAATTTGCTGAAAATCTTTCGAGATTAAAAAAAGAACATGGTCTCAAAAATCATCAAATTGCTGAATTATTAAACGTTCAAACACGAACCGTCGCTTACTACATGAGTGGTGAAACAAAACCAGATATTGAAAAGCTGATCCGTCTTGCCACTTACTTCCATCTATCGATAGATGAATTAGTCGGTTATGTTCAGGAAGACAAAGTATGGAACGATTTGTCCTTAAAGCAATGGTTACTATCCCTAAATTTGAGAAGCGAAGAAGAAATCGCGAAAATTAAAATATTGGTTGATACCGTTGAAACTTTGTATCCAAATTAAAAAAGAACCCCCCCAGTACCAGGGAGGTTCTTTTTCTTACCTTTCTAGATCCTCTACACTTTTTTCTACCTCTCCTAATTGCAAGGCTTTATTCTCCTTAGCTGCTTGATTTTTAGCTGCAAGGTTTTGTATCTGTGCTTCCGTCACACCATAAGCCTCCAATTTTTCTTTTGTAAGCACGATACCTTCACTGAAGTAGTCCAACTCGAAGTTATTTTTACACACAACTTGAATTTGTTTATCTGTAAGGACTTGATTTTTCGCTTTCAATATTTTTTCTGTCTCTGGAACTACAATCAAAACTCCACACCTTCAGCCGCAACTTTCATTACCTCACTTCGTTTTAGTTTTGTCAGTTCTGGCATGTCGATATTATCAAAGTAATTGGAAATCACTTGATGGTCGTCCCCCCTCACTCCCTCATAGGTGGAACTTGTCATTTTACCATTGGGCCATAAGTGCATCGCATTTTTCATGTTTTCGGTATAATATTGGGAAGTATCTTCCACATATTGATCTAATGCTTCTTGGTTAAATAATGGATGTTTTTCTTCTTCATATTTCATTGTATTTACCACTCCTTTTATAATTTGGCACAAAAAAAGAACTTCCTTTGTAGGAAGTTCCTAGCTATCTAATTATTTTTGAAAAAAACTCCTCACTGACGTAAGGAACCTTTTATCGTTCTAAATCATCCTTTTGCTTTTTTGGCAACTGGATTTGTTCTTTTTCCGTAGATCTAAACTGATCTACCCGTTCTTTTTCTTGAGCCAGCTTCAGTTGCGCAAATGTATGGAAGCCCGAAACATCTTGATTGGCTAGATACGTCATGTAGACCGCCTTTTCTTCTGCCTTGATAATCAATGGTGGAAAATCATTTTCCATCAATAAATAATTCATCACCATACGTCCTGTTCGTCCGTTTCCATCACTGAATGGATGGATACGTTCAAAGTCAATATGGCTTTCCAGAATAGTTTCTAACTTATCATCTTTCGATGGTTCTTTCTCCAAACTTTCTTCATGCGTTCCTAAACGGTAATTGACATTATCTACCCATTGTTGCACGAGTAAGGGGGTCTCTTGTGGACTCGCCGTCTGGAAATCTGCACCAAGTATCGCATTGGCACTCGCTTTGAACTCGCCATGATCATACTGCAGTCGATCCGTTAAATACGCATGGATCTGTTTGATTGTTGGAACACTGATCGGTCGTAATGCTTCTATCTCTTCCATCACATAAGCAAAGGCTTGTTCATGGTTTTTCACTTCATAAATTTCCCGAAGATCGTAACTTTCTTTCCCCGTCACTTTATTATGCAAGATAATAGACACCGTATCGGCGAGCGATATCGTGTTCCCTTCAATCGCACTGGAATGATGAGCTAAGCGTACCAATACATCTTGTAAATATTCGTTAGGTAACCGTGGATTTGTATGCATTCTTCTCACCTCCTTTTCATTATAGCGTAATCCCAAGCGTTGTACATGAATTTAGGCTGCTTTTATCCTCTGGATGCAGCACGCCTATACGGACCATCCCTTTCATTTTCACTGGAATAACCATCCGATTGTCCACAAAGGTTGGTTTGAAAAGTCCTTCTTCGATCCACCTCCTTAAAGGAATCCCTTTTGGTTTTGTCGTCATTTTATGACACCAGGCAATTTCTTTTTCTTTATCAATCTCAAGAACTACTACTGGTCTCACTTTCCTGTTCGTCTCTTCTTGATACATGACCGTGGTTACACAAATATCATCTGGTTCTATCAAACATGTTTTCCGTTTTGGCCGTATTTTCTTTCTTGTTCTATTTCTTTTTTGCATCCTTTAGCTCCTATCCTCTATGAACTGATTTTTCCCTTTCCATTTCTTGTTCAAGTTCTTCAAAGGCCCGGTCATTCTTCCACTTTTTATAGGAATTATCTAACTCATAATCCATCTTTTTCAATTGATAAATCACAGATCCCCGGCGACGTCGATATCTCTCAAGTTTATCTTTTGGTGTTAACCTTCCGGTCACTTTTAAGTTCCCCTGCTGATCTAAATAATGGCCACTAGCTTTAGACTCGCCATTCGAGCGATCATATTTTTTTACTTCCTGAAGAACTTGATTCCCTAATTGCTTATATAATTTTTCATCCTTACTCTCTAAATAGGTGTGTATATTAAATTCTGTTTTCTCTCCATTAGCTTCTTGCTGCAATTTCCCTTCATGTTCCCACGCTTTACGAAATACTTGCATCTCTTCTGGATGATGCTGCATTAAATAATTCGTTGTGATTTGATCAACCACCTTTTTTGCTGGATGCTTATTTAAGTTTCCATAATTCCATTGACCTGAATGTGCCTTATACATTTGGTGTAGCTCAAAAAATAAAGCAACGTTTTCTTCTGATCGAAGGGCTTCTTTTGATTCACGAAGTGGCGTAAGAAGTTGTGCTTTCGCATAGTCATCAATTCGCTGGTAAAAAACACCAGGCTGCGCAATTTCACTATAAACCGTACTCCTTACAGCTCTCCTTGTTGCGGGTGCCATACGTCCATCTCTTACTGGCTTTCCATCAGTTCCTTTTTCCAACTCTGGTCGTTTTTTATTGGAATAGAATTTACGAGTTGGGGTTGGTTCCGTCACAGAAATATGGACATGAAAGTGTTTAGTGTTTTTATGGATTGCTGCTAACCAAATGGCACTCCCGTCCATTTCTTCTTTACGCAAAAAGCTTTTCATCGTAGCGCTGGTTACTTGTTGCAATCTTTTTTCGTCAAGCATGCCAATGCTCGGATCATAAATACCTTGTTTCGCTAACCAATCATTATCAAAACTGATAACATGCTGAAACATAACACTATTATTATCTTGGGCAGTTTGAAAAGCCGATTTATATTTTTTCTTTTCAGCTGCTGTCAGTCTTGTTTTTCCCTCTGTAAATAAGCCAGATGTTTTTTGCGGATTGCCCATATAATCAATATATTTTTTATTCCGTTCCTTATCTTCTTCTGCACGTTCTTCTTCATTACCAATCAAACTAAATTCTTTATAATGCGCATTACGAACGGCTTCATCACGATCAATATATTTGATATAATTTGGCCAATATTGTTTCGACTTGTTTAATGGACTATTCGGAACAATAAATTTTGTCTTTAATACAATACCTGCTGTTATTTTACTCATGAACCGGCTCCGGAATTACAGGGTCTTTTTGTTTTTTCCTGCTAGCTTCTTTCGTTTTATCACGCATAATTTTAAATCGTCGTTGCACTTCTTCTTCTGCTTTTTGTGTGATGAAGTGTTTGTCTTTTTCAATTGGGAAAAATGCTTCCTCTGGTTCTCGATTGAATAGGAAATAGTTATTTAACATTTCCTTGATTTCTTGTGTTGTTTTTTCTGCGGAGTTGACACCTAATCGTATGCGTGTAGTTAATTTTCTATTTTCTTCATAGTGGTCTTCCATAAATTTAGCAAGCGAAAAATCACGTTGTTTTTCGGCGAATGTTTGAATAATATAATTGATTGTTTTCCCTTCACTTTTAAATCCTAGTTCTTTCTTAATCTCTTTGATATAAGTTGCATTTTGATCGGTGATGTGAAATTCTTTTCTCGCCATGTTATATCCCCCTATTCACGAATTTCTGTTAATAATTGTCGAACATCTTTCGTTAATTCGATGATTCCTATTGTCATTTTTTGGAACGCCTCTTCTTGTTTTCCAATAAGATGATTGCTTTCCTCCAATGCAGCAATGCTCGTCAGAAATTGCCGCAGAAAACTTTCGCGCGACATCTTTTTTTCACGAGCTAATTGATCTAATTGCTTAACGACAGCTGCATCTAGATCACGAATTTTTACTTCTGCCAAATAATTCCACCCCTTTCATTTGAAGACCGTACGACATCGCCTACAGCGAAATCGTACCCGGAAGAACCCGGATCCCCGGTTTCTTTTATTTTTAAAAAACAAGAGTTATGAGCCTTTTAAACAATGAATAATCAATTATGATTATCCACTGTCTAAAAAGGGTTATCCAATTTTACGAAGTAAATGGATAAGAGCATAATGTGTTTTTGCCCCCAAACAGTGTTTGGAGGCTCGCCAGAGGCGAGGAAACGGTGGGGTCATGCTGTAAGCTTTTTACGGTGGTTTTACCGTAGGTCTTATTTCCTTACTTACGGTGGTTCCACCGTATATATTTAGCCTACAACCGGTGGTTTTACCGTATATCCTAAGACATGCTCCCGGTGGTTTTACCGTAGCTTTATTTACCTATCTCGATAAGTGATTGGATCTGGTTCTTCATCGCTTTTATTTGTTCTTCCAAAGCAGCGATATTCGCTTCTTTACTCGATATCGAAGATTTATTATCATTGATAGTGTCATCCAAGCTATGGATTTCATAAGTGATATTAGTCTGTTCTTCCGGTGTTTTGTGAGTTTTGCTCGCCTCCAAATCTTGTTGCTTTTCATGAATAATCTGGTTTTTTTCTTCCAGCTTTTTGATTTGCATATCTTTCTTCGCTATGTTGTTTTCTAAGAACATTATTTGAAAACGGAGTCCTTCTTTTTTGTAGGCAAACGTTGTTTCACTGGTCCAGTTTTTCACTTTTTTCAACTTACGATAATCTCCGGAGAAGCCACCCATTTTTTCATTATCATCACTCTTGCTGATTGAAAATGTTTGAAGCGCAACTTCGTTATTTTCTTCATTAGCATCATCCACATAGACAACCATTTTTTGAAAATTCTCCGGTAAGTCGCTGACTTCTACTACCAAATATCGATCATCTTGATACAATATTTTGCTGTGAATTTGTGTATTTTCATCGTCCTCTTTTTCTAAATCACGCATCACAAAACTTACTTTATACTGGTTGGTATAAGTGTCAGTTGCGTTCGGATCAATAAACATTTTGATGCGCATGGACTTTTTATTTGGATTGTATTTCCAATCTTGCAGAATAAATTTTGTGCCGTTAATGTCCACTTTCTCTCCAATCTGACTTTGCTGAATCGGGGAATAATCTCCCCACCAATAATTAGATGATAAGAAAAATACAGCTAAACAAGCCGATAAGATAATCCCGATTTTAAACCGAAGAATTTTGTTTGTTTGAAATATTTTTTTATCTTTCTTATTCAAATTTTGAATTTTTTCTATCCAACTTCCTTCTTCCATAACTAGGCCTCCGTTGTTTGTTGAATCGATCCTAAAGCGGTGTAATTCGTCATGAAGTAATCCTCTTTTTGTTTTTGTAACGTTACTTCCGCTAAAAAATAGGACTTGTTTTCAAATGTTTTTGTATGATATTCTAGCTCCATTTTGATAAAAAAGTGGAGTGGCTTTTCACGGTCTTGATAAACCGTCAGACCTGTTAGTTTATTTTCAAATTCAATATTGTGGGAAGCCGTTTCGACTTCAGATCCAGCACCTTTCATTTCTTGAAGAATAGATTCATTTGCCATATTTTCTATTCCATCAAATCTTTTTCCATAATCTTTTTCCGTATAATTTTGTATTTCACCAAAAAATTTATCTAAAAAAAGATGGATTTTTTTTTGATCGGAATCATCACTATTTTGTAAACTTCTTTCTTTTAAAGTGATATTTTCTTCGTTTCTATTTCGTAAATTTATATTCATTTTTTTAATTATCTCTCTCTGAGTAACGACCTTACTATTAGCTTGCACGTACAAAAAACAAAATGAAATAATCGATAAAAGTAAAATAGTTAAGATAAATATGGTTAACATTCTCTTACTTGTTGTCATTTAATAAACTCCTTTTCAATTAAATTCTGCCACTCTACCAAACCCATATAAATGCGCTCTCCAGTAGCTATTATTTATCGAACTGTAATTAATTTTGTTTCCACTTGCTTGAAAAACATTGCCATCTCCCAAGTAAAAAGCAACATGTGTTACTGGCCTTCCTGCATTATAGGTCTTTGTGTAAAAGACAAGATCTCCTGGACGTAATTCACTTTCTTCAACCCGTTTTGTATGATCATATTGTAAAGGGCCATATTAAAATGTAGGAAAAGGGCCATCGAAAATGTAGGTACATGACAAATCTGATATTCTTTTTCGTGAAACTATCCAAGGAGAGTGAATCATGAGAAAAGATGTCTTAGAAGGAGTGTTACTACA
>NZ_CAMPPS010000005.1:0-8661 GCF_946902005.1 Listeria sp. Marseille-Q6474
ACTTGTGAGCAAGAGAAAAAAATACTTAGATGGAAGTTCATGGCATAAGAAGAAGGGGTGGGATAAAATAGATAAATGTGAAATATCTTATCTATTTGTCTATGATACTCATACTAAAAAAGTACGAAAGTATTATATCCTTGCAGGAAATTCAGTTGATGACAAAAAGAATAAACAATATTTTAGTTATCGTTTAAATTAATTAGTAAATAAATTTTTTATTATGTGTTCATTCGCAAGCTTCAGTTTTTGGCTGGAGCTTTTTTATTATTTAATAAAATTTAAACTTGCCAAACAGAACATTTGTTTGTATAATTTAATACATAAATAGAACATTTGTTCTTGTTGGAGGAGGTCATTTCAATGGCTTATCGAGATCGAGGCATGCAAAAGTGGCAAGGCATGATTCTATCCGAGCATACAGAACAACTAGAACAAGCAAAAAGAAAGTTATCTTGGCTACCGCAGCAAAGTGAAGAATGCCTGGTAGAAATTTTAAGCTACGCTGTTACAAAGCAGCATGCTATAACGATTCAACGACTAACAAAGGATGAAAACGGCTATCCCCTCCCCTTTGTCATGGGAAGAATAGCTGGTGTGGAAGATGATCGAATTTATATTAGAGATATGGCCGGAGATATCACCGTGTTGACATTTGACGATATTAATCATATTTCAGAAGGGACAATAGAAAAATGGTACAGATAGAAGATTACACCCACGTACCCTCTCGCGATATTCTTTGTGTCGATGTGAAGTCGTTTTTCGCCAGTGTGGAATGCGTTAAGCGTGGGTTAGATCCACTCCAGGCTTTTCTTGTTGTCATGAGTAATGCAGATCGCGCTGGAGGATTGGTGCTTGCAGCAAGTCCTCAAATGAAAAAAGTTTTCCGAATTAAGACAGGATCTAGAAAATTTGAAGTGCCAGAGGACGATCCTCGCATCATTATTGCTCCACCTAGAATGCAACTATACTTAAAAGTGAATGAGCTCATCCAGAAAATCTTCCTTCGATATGTATCCAGGGAAGATTTTCATGTCTATTCTATCGACGAAGCCTTTTTGGATGTCACGCACAGTAAAAAGCTTTTTGGATCCGCTGAAGTCATCGCAAAAAAGATACAAGCAGATATTTTAAAGGAGTTAAAGCTGTATGTCACGGTTGGTATTGGAGACAATCCCCTTCTTGCAAAATTAGCATTGGATAATGAAGCCAAACATCAAAAATCTGGTATTGCGGAATGGCGATATAAAGATGTACCGGAAACAGTGTGGAAGATCCGACCGATCACTGATTTTTGGGGAATTGGAAAAAGGACTGCTTTTCAGCTGGAGCGAATGGGGATCTATAGCATCCATGGATTGAGCCAGATGCTCCCCTCCTACTTAAAAAGACGTTTAGGTGTGATTGGGGAACAATTGTATTATCATGCGCATGGGATCGATTATAGCCGTCTGTCAGAAAAGTATAAGCCACTTGAGAAGTCGTATGGAAAGAGCCAAATCCTAGAAAAGGATTACCATGATCCGGAACAGATCGCCGTGATTATTCAAGAAATGGTGGAAGAAGTAGCGATGCGCCTACGCAATCATCATGTTGATACCAGCGTCATTCATCTAAGCGCCGGCTACAGCCGATATTCCACTCGGAACGGTTTTAGCCACCAAAAAAAGATAATGGCAACCGACAGTAGCAAGGAGCTTGTCCCCTACTTCTTAGAAATGTTTTGGAAGTATCAGGAAAATGATGCGGTGCGATCAGTTGCGGTTAGTTGTGGTGGCATCAAAAGAAAAACATCGATGCAGCTGAGCGTATTTGAAGACTATACAAAAACGCTCCAGCAAGAACAGCTAGAGCGTACGATTGATAAGATTCGTGATCGTTATGGATTTAAAGCACTTATGCATGCCAATAGCTTAGTAGCCGGGGCTACAGGATTGAAACGATCTGATTTGGTCGGTGGGCATAAAGGATAAAAAGATAATTAGATAAAACTATCTTTTTATCTAATTATCTTTAGATAAAACTATCTGTTTTTCAATAAATCCTTAAGTATCTTTTGTTGTCTTGGTTCTAGCTTAGTATCCACCCAGTTTTCTAATAAGAGATTTACCAATTCATAATGTTTTAATTTTGTTTCAAAGAAATTATTAGCTATTGTATCAATTAATAACATATCGTCAGGGTTAACCTTAATATTTTTCCTGTCTTTTGCATTAACTTTTTTTTCGGAGTTGGACTTTGTATTAACTTTTCTCGATGTATCTGCTTGAGTTTTTACTTGTGCTTGTTCCTTGTCTTTACGATCTATTAATCGAGCCATTAACAACAATCTCCTTTCCCAAAGCAGTTACTTTACCAATTTTTGGATTGTAAAAAATTGGTTTATATTGATAGTTATCTAAATCACTGCCGTTTTCAATAAGCTGCATACGTTCAAGCATCTCTTGTACTATATCAGTATAGAGTGCAAACATTGTTCGATCCCAATGATCTTCAAATTGAACGCCAAATTTACCATATAACTCTAGTCTTGCGTGATTGTTTATTGTAGTTCCAAATATATTTTCTTTACCAAATTTTTCTTTTGTAGTTTCTAGTATTTTTTCATGCAATTTTCTTTTTTTCTGTAGTAAAACTGGTAAAATACCAATTATTTCTGTTTTGAAGCGACTGCCAAAATCATCTACTAAGGTATTAAGATAAGTTGAAATAAAGGTGTTTGAGCCTTCTAATGCAAATTGTTGAGTTTCTTGAACCACAACTAAGTAATCAGCAGCAACTACAGCATTATCTACTTTTAAATCTGTAGAAGGTGGAACATCAATAAAAATAAAATCATAGTCATCACGAATTTTGTCTATAAGTGAAGAGAGATAAAAAGTTTGTGCTTCTTCAGTTTTGAATTTACCAATTAAAAAATTAACCATTTTTCTCATATCGTAACTACCAGGGATAATATCAATATTTTCGTCTAAATTAACAATCGCTTTTGTTAAGTCTCCTTCTTCAATTGCTTTCATTAGTGACATGGGGAACTCTATAACATCATAAGTTTTACTCATGAAACTAGTTTCATTACCTTGCATATCTTCATCAATCAATAAAACTTTTTTATTAAAGACATGCGCAAGAATAATTGCCTCCATAGTGGTGTTGGTAGTTTTCCCTACTCCACCTTTTTGATTTGCATTAATAATAACTCTGCATCGATTATCACTTAGTACTTTCTGCACTTTTTTATATTCTTCTATATAAGCCGGACTATTAAACATTCTCTCGCCTCCTGTAATATATTTGTAATAAAGATAAAAGGATAAAAAGATAAATTTATCTGATAAACTCATAATAACATTCCTTGAATTTTATGTAAAGCGAAAAAAGATAAATATTCGGAGGTTATATAAATTATTTGTAGTATAAAGTAACATAGTAACTTATAAAATTAATTGTAAATTGCATAACAGCAATACTTTACAGGAGATAAAAAGATATATAGATAAAAAAATAAAAAGATAATGAGATATATAGATAAAAAGATAAAGAGATAAAAAGATAAAAGTATATATAGATAAAAAGATAAAAAGATATTTATATCTTTTTATCAAATATTATATAGGAGTAAGCTTATTGTGAGAAAAATTGATAGTTTACAAAAAAAAAAACTTGTTGTATTGTGTAAACAACAAGTAAATAAAAAAGGAATCGCCCATGCATTGACCAAAATGCACTTTAATGTGTTCGACCAAAAACACATTAAAAAGACGAAACCCTACAAGCTATTAATTTAAAATTGATAAAAAAATTATAGCATAAGTAGGCTTATTTGACAATGCTTAAAAGCAAGTTTTCAAGCATTTTTATAAGGTTTTTGAACGTTTCGTGCATGTGAAAAAGTTTCCTTTTCCTGCGCGAGATTTTTGTTTAAAAGGACAAGATTTCTCTGCAGGGAGGGATCTTGTCCTTTTTTGTTTGCTAAAAGTGAGAATCAACGAAGAGAGGAGAGAGGATCAGATGTTTGACAACGAAGCGATGTATCAATATAGCAGCGTGATCGATGCGGTCGTGCATGAAGGAATCACTGCTTTTCGGAAAAAGGGAAGTAAAGGCGTTTTGGCTATTCGAGATCACTATGCAGCTGTCGAAGCAGCAAGCGAAAATCGTAAAGGCGTGCAATTTGTCGTTCGCGATAAAGGTCATCTGCAGATGGAGCATGGCGTCAAAGGGTTTATTGTTACGAGCCAAGAAGCGCTGCTGACAGAAGCAGATAAAATCACGCATTGGACACCAAACGTTTTTAGATGGGGAACATATACGGACGATAAACGGCAATACATAAAAGGTTTTGACGAACAAAACTTGCAACAAATCAATACATTCGTGGTCGATGTCGATACACAACAAGTCGATGTTGCGAAGATGCTGACGGCATCGATGAAAGTGCTGGATCAAACGCCGACTTTTATTTTACATACTACAGCTGGTTTTCAACTGTACTTTGTCCTAGATGCACCAACGTTTATCAGCAATGCCAACCAGTTTAAAGGGTTACGCGTGGCGAAACGTATTGCTAAAAACATCAAACATGCGTTTGCGAACGAACTGCCAAACGTCGATTGCGGATGCAATGATTTTGGTTTCTTCCGAGCTCCAAATACTAAAAATGTTGCCTTCTTAAATCTGGAGAGTAAATTTCAATTTCAGGAATTGATGAACTGGTCTAAGGAATATACGGCTAAAAATAATCGCCCAGGTCTGCAACTTGTGTCGAAGCAAGCAGCAACTTTTGATGCGACGCAGCAACCTTGGTTCGATAAAATCGTGCATTTGACGAATGTCCAGGGGCGCAAAGGGCAACTTGGCCGGAACAATGTTATGTTTACACTGGCACTTGCTTGTTATAGCTCCGGCAGATCCAAACAAGAGGCTTTAGATCTGCTTGATCAATTTAATAGTCGCCTGCAGGCTGAACTGAAAAATTATAAAGAGATCGAAAAAGTCGTACATAGCGCTTATTCCAAAAGATATAAAGGTGCGAATCTGGAGTATATTGAATCGATCTTGGAAACGTACGATTCAGGAAGCGAAATGGAGCATTCTACGCCATTTATCTTTGCGAAGCCAGGGAATCGTGTGTTACGGAAGCATAAAAAAGCGCGAGAAGTGCGAGAATATTCACATATTGCAGAGTGGGAAAGTGATTTGGAAAGCTACCTAGAAAAACAGATCACAGCTGGAAAACTTTACTTAGAAAAGTCGCAGCGCGAGTTGGCTGAAGAAACAAAAATACCATACGCATCCTTGAAAAAAGTCCTGAAGCAATCGAGCAAAATTATTAGCAAAGTACAAGGCAAAGGTCGATACGCGAAAACGTTGCTGACCACGATCGCGATTGTGACCGAACAAGCGATCCGTCATGCACTCGATCAAAAAAAAGTGAAGCAAGAAAAATACCGTGCATTTGTTGAAACGTTTGCGTCAGCAGTGGAATATGTGAAGGGAAAAGTCTACTCAACCAGCAACGCAGAGAGCCTTTTTGTGCGTTCCAACGTCAGAGGGGATAGAACTGCCCAATTAGTGTTAGAACAAATCAATAAAGTGTACCAGACAAGTCCTAGCAACGATTTAGAGCGATCGCGAAGTAGTTAACTTTTAATGAGCTCAATTGCCAAGTACTTATTTCTAGTTACTAGTTTGCTCTCGACCCCCTGGTTAAATTAATTTACTGATGTGAGGATGGTTTTTAAACATGAATCGAGCAGAGAAAAAGCAAAAACAACAGCTGTTACTCCAGCTGTCAGATTGTTATGAAAAGCATGATGCGTTACATGTGAAACATGAGGCTGGTACTTATTTACAATGTGCTACGTGTATGAGAATTATAGAGGTGACAGCTGCGATCAAACGGTTATAAGAACCACCAGTGGTAAAAAAAACGGAGAAAAAACAGCTAAAGGGTAGTCATCAGGCCGAACCGGATGCGGTGAAGTTTGAACGTATGGAAGATTGGTTTCAAGGTTTTACGGTGGATCAGTACGTGCATTTAAAAGATTCGGGAATGAAAGATAGCGATCTTGTAGATTTGTTAGATATTCCAGTTGCTATTTTAAGACATTGGAAGATGTTACATGGTTTAGCGAGTTATCCAGCAAGTATTTTTGAGGTAACGACTAAAGAGCAAGAGAAGTATTATTATAAGGCGCTCAAGCAGAGGGATTTGCGGCATCTTTTAAGACAAGCAGGAATCCAAGCACGTTCGATCACTGAAATTCCTGGCGATGAATGGGAATCATTTTATGTGTCACTGGATGGAGCTGATAGCTATACAACGCTGGGGTTATTGGAGCAGGAAGTAGTCCTTGGGTTATTAGCGCATTTAGAACCGGTTTTAGAAACACAAGCTGCGGAAGTTTGTGTCCCAGTTGGGACATATAAGGTTATTCGGTATGGTGGCAATAATGGGGGACAGATCGTGAATTTTGTTCAGCCTCATCGAGCTCAAAAAGGGAAGAAAGGCAAACCTGTGCAATTATTGGTCAAGGGGCGTATACAAACAGCGATCAAGCCAGGTATGTATGTTGTCAAAAATAGCTTGAAAGAAGTGATGTGTTATACATCTAAGGAATTTTTTATGCTGTTTGACTTGTTGCAGGATACGAAGTACCGCCCGAATGGATAGATGTCAATAAAGTAGACAGAAAAAAGGAATATTTTATGAAGAATCATTTAGAAAAGCAAGTTCTTTTAAATTAGGTGATAAGAAGTTGTTTGCAGAATGTGGTCTTTTTGAATTATAGAATCCTTCAATATACTCAAAACAAGCTAATTTTACTTCTTCCAAAGAGGAAAAATTTCGACGATTAAGTTCTTCTTTCTTCATGTATTTAAAGAAAGATTCTGTGACGGCATTATCCCACGGGTAAGCAAGTTTAGAATAGGAAGGGATAAGGTTGTATTTTTCTTGGACCTGCCGTAATTCTTGAGACAAATATTGGGAACCACGATCAGAGTGAAAAATAACCGACTGCACAGGATTTCTAGAATGAACGGCTCGCTCTACCGTATCACAAACTAATTTTGCAGTCATAGAGGCATAGACATTCCAAGCAATCACTTTTCGAGAGAAGATGTCAAGAATTACACAAAGATAAACAAATCCTTTTTTTACAGGAATATACGAAATGTCGCTGACCCAAATACGATTGGGTTGCTTGGAATGAAATTGCTGTTCCAACAGATTTGGACAAGTAGAAGAAACCGTCGGTTTTTGATAACGGAATCTTGGTTTTACGGTAGACATTTTAGGAAGATCCATGGTTTTTTGTCAAGGGCCATATTAAAATGTTGGTTTTAGGCCACTGAAAATGTAGGTGAAAATCGTTTAAACGTTTTTACGATTTCACCTCTTTGTTTTCGCTATAACTCTTCATTCTATAAGAGGGCCCCGTAATTTGGATCAATTTAGAGTGATGGACCAACCGGTCCAGTAGCGCGTTGGTAAGCTTCTTGTTTCCAAATATTTCGGACCACTGGGATAGTGGGATATTGGTTGTAACAATCGTAGATTTTCTTTCATACCGCATATTAATCAGCTGAAAAAGTAAGTTGGAACCTTCTTTGGAGAAAGGTAAATAGCCGACTTCGTCGATAATCAACACCGAATAACCCGAATATTTTTTTAGCATCGTTTCGCTAGTTCCGCGCTTGTGAGCGCGGATCAAACGATTCACTAATTCAGTGCTCGTAATGAACAAACAACTTAAACCACGATCGATACATTCTAATCCAATTGAAACGGCTAAATGGGTCTTTCCAACACCACTATTTCCAATAAAGAGAATATTGTCATATGTGTCTAAAAAGCGTAATGTTAATAAATCCTGCATTTCCTTCTTTTTTATCCTTGGTTGAAAATCAAAATTGAAATCATGGAGTCGTTTGTGGTAGGGGAACATTGCACGCTTTAATACCTTTTTTTGACTTTCTTTTTTACGATAACTAATTTCTTGTTGGGTGAGCTCGAATAAAGAGTCTACAAGCGATTTATCACTTTTGGCAACCTCATCTAAATGGGCAGGTAGATTTTCTTTCATGCAAGATAAATTCAATTCGTTTAGTTGATTTAACAATTGATGGTAATGGGACATCATTTCCTCCTTATAGATCGTCATATGCATGTAAATTATCATCGACAAATCGCTCTAATTCTTCATCTTCTAAATATTTAAATACATCGGAACGCAAAATTTCAAGCGAGTCTTCGCGTTGATAATTAAGCGCTTTTTCACTTATAGGATGGGTTCGAATACATTTATCCCCATACCAAACAAATAGATTGTCCCTACGAATATCTAACGTAACTTCTTTCCCAATATATTTAACAGGAACAGAATATTTAGCATTTTGATATTGAACCATGGACTCCATCGATACCTTTCTCAGTAGACGTTTATTTCTAGAAACATAGCTGAGCAATTCTAAACGATGGATGGGAGCTAGTATGGGAAGCTCTTCCTTTAGTAAAACCGTCGGTTTGTTGTGGATGGCTTGTGAGACGGAGCCATTCAGATCTTGCATCAATTCATATATGATCTGTTTTAACTCTTGTACATCTGTAAATTCATAATTAAAGACCATTAAACGCTCAACTGTTCGGGCTAA